>NZ_JBFBMS010000005.1:0-345918 GCF_040702765.1 Rhodococcus sp. NPDC076796
CGGGCCGGAACCTCGATCACAGCGAAGACGATCGCCCCGACCGCGACAACTACGGTCACCGCGCCCACCCAATCGACCGGTGGATGCTCCTGCTGGCGGGACTCCGCGATACTGCATGCCAACCCGGCCAGAACCGCTCCGGCGACGGTCAACCCGACGAACACCGAGGTCCACGACCACTGTTCGAGCAGCACACCAGCCCCGAGGATGCCCAGGACCGCCCCGGATCCAGCAACCCCGGCCCACACACCTACAGCGCGGCCGCGATGCGCCGGTGGAAATCCCGCGGT
Organism: Rhodococcus sp. NPDC076796; assembly: GCF_040702765.1. NCBI lineage: Bacteria > Bacillati > Actinomycetota > Actinomycetes > Mycobacteriales > Nocardiaceae > Rhodococcus > Rhodococcus sp. NPDC076796. The sequence continues at coordinate 291 of NZ_JBFBMS010000005.1, forward strand.
CAGTATCGACAGCGTCGAGGGCATGACCAGCGCCGCACCCGCCCCAGCCAACGCGCGAGCAGCGATCAGCCACGCCGGGTCGGCGAGAAACAAGGGCAAGGCCGACGCGAAAGCGAACAACGCCAACCCCGCCACGAGCACCCCGCGGCGACCGTACCGGTCACCGATCGCACCGGCAGGCAGAACGAAGCACGCCAATACCAGCGTATAACCGTCGACTATCCAGGTCAGTTGAGCTTGCGTCGCCCCTGTCGCGACCGCGATCTGTGGCAACGCTGAATACAATGCCGCCATTGCGGCCACCACCAACGCGACTGCCATGCACGACACAATCAACATCCACCACTGGGCACCGCTCCATCGAGCGACGCTGGCAGAGTCGGATCTACGTTCGTTCAACGGCCAGCCTCCCAGTTCGAGACTGATCGTCTCGGTGCGAGACTATTAGTATCATAACTTTGCGGGTGTGACAGAATGGTCAAGCGAGGACATGTTTTGTCAGTCAAAATGGAGCGGAGCCCGTTCATGGTCGACCCTCTCGTTGCAGCCGAGGGCCCGGCCGACCCCCGGCTGGCGCGCTCACGTAACCGGTTGCTCGAAGCGGCGGGCCAGCTGCTGTCCACCGGCGGTGTCGAGGCGGTCACCGTGGAGGCGGTCACCCGCATGTCGAAGGTTGCACGTGCCACTCTGTACCGCCACTTCGGAAGTACCACTGACCTGCTCGCTGCAACCTTCGAGCGACTACTACCCCCAGTCGACACCGATATCGATACCGGTCCGCTACGTGAACGTCTGATTTCGTTGCTCACCACCCAAGCCGACCTCATCGACCAAGCTCCGGTGCAGATGACCACGCTGGCCTGGCTGGCAATGGGACCCGTCAACAGCGGCGACGCCAGCCGGCGCGATCTCGATCCTGGCGCGGTGGTCTCGCTTCGGGCCCGTGTCATAGAGCAATACCGCAAGTCCCTGGATCAGATCCTGACGGCCCCTGACGCCCGCGCTGTACTCGGCGAGATCGACACCACCTTCGCCCTCATTCAGCTCCTCGGACCGATAGTGTTCGCTCGCCTCACAGGACTGCGCCACATCCACGCCGACGACTGCATCCAAATCGTCGACAACTTTCTCGCCGCCCATGCCGCAAGTGTCCGATCGAGCACTTCGCGCGACCACAGCCGTCCACGGCCGGCCGCGACGCTAGACCCGCAGCTCACCGACGGCCAATAAAACTTGATGCGAAATTTCACCATCAATGCGCTATCCAGTCAGGGATCGCAGCGCTCACTGGATACGGCCGGACGTGTGCTCGAGAACTCGGAGTTGCACTGCAGTGCACTTCTGACATCGTGCAGCCGTCTTCTGAAACTGACACGAGGAACGCGAATCGGTCGTAATCTGCTCCAATAATCCGCCCGTTCGACTGTGTTCTGTTGGGAACCCTCTCAACAAAAGTTGAGCAACGCTATGGGGCGTACCAGACTTTCCCGGTCACCCGATCTCGAGCCCTCGAAATTGCTACGTTCTGCCGGTCCGAAGTGACATGGGACACCGATCGTTGCAGGGGAGCGAGAATGCACGTAGAAGCACTGTTCGGAGATGGTTCGTTGCGTCCGGTCTGGCCGCACGCGGATGCACTGATCACCAGCGAATGCACGGGGCTTCGCTTCGCCGGCAAGTACGCCGACGTCGTCGCTCTGAGCAACGGTGATCCGACCGCGTTGCGGCCGTTCGTCGACGAGGACACCCGACGCCGGGTGGCGAGCATGGCACCGCCGCGCACCGACACGGCGCTGGTGTTCGGAGCCAACGGATTCCTCGGCGCGCACCTGATCGGCCGACTCACTCGTGATTCCGCCGTCGAGGTCGTCTATGCGATGGTGCGCCCCACCGAGGAGGAGACGGCGTTCGAGCGCCTGCAGCGCACCTTCGACCAGTACGAGATCGAGGTCGACGCCGACAAGATTCGCATCGTCGAGGGCACTCCCACGACGTTCCGGTTCGGCCTCGACAAGGCCGCCTACTACGACCTGGCTGCCGGAGTGGGGCAGATCTTCAACTGCGCCAGCTCCACCGATTACACCGAGAGCTATGCCGAACTGCGCGACGACTGGTTCGTCAGCGTGCTGCGGATCCTGGAATTCAGCATCACCTCCGCCCGTAAGCACCTGACGTACGTGGGCAGCATCGGTGCCCACCTCTATCAGAAGCCCGAGGACTTCCGTCGTCCCGACTCGTGGTGGTACTCCGGATACGCGCAGATGAAGTGGGTCAACGCAACTCTGCTCGGATGGCTGTCGATGTCGGACACCTACTCCGTCACTCTGTGCGAGGCTCCGTACATCCTCGGCAGCACGGAGCTCGGCCGAGATCCCGGTCGCGTGTACAGCTTCTGGCGCATCATCGAACTGGCGATCGCAGCCGGTGCCATCTGGGACGGCCCGGGCATGAACTACGTCCCGGTCGACGTGATGTGCGACGTCATGGCGAGCAACTCGTTGCGCAGTCATCCTCTGACGAGGCTGTTGCCGAGCAATCCCACCGGATACGGGCACGACCTCTACGCCGAGCTGCTCGGGCTCGATCTGGTGAGCTGGGAGGAGTTCAAGGAGCGTGTCAGCGTGCGTATCTCTCCTCGTTTCGCCGAGACGATGCTGGCCGACAACATCGACCAGCTCATGCGCCTGGTGCACAAGCCCGAGGCGATACTCCCACTCGACCACGACATCTCGTGGTGCGACCACCGCCGACTGTTCGAGCTCTATTTCGAGAAAGCACAGCTCAAGACGCTCACGCCCGCCGCCGTCAACTGACGTGGCAGACGGATTCGAGCCCACCTCGGTGCGCCTACGGGACGTACCCATCGGCCGCGAGGTGACCAACGGCGTTCTCTCGCTCGGCTTCTACGTGGTGTGTGGGCTGATCGGACTGCTGCCCGGCCCGGTGCGGAACTGGGCAGCGGATGCCTTCGTGACCTGGTCGGAGAGCGTCGACGAACAGCGGCACAGCTGATGTCGTGGTGTCGGTGGGCCCTCGGCCTCGCTGCGGTGCCGGCGGCTCTCTTCGCGTTGTTCGTGTACTGGCGGACCCGGTTCTTCTTCCGCGATCCGCACCGCGAACCGCCGGCCGATCCGCGGGCGGTGCTCGCTCCGGCGGACGGGTTCGTCACGTACGTCAAGCGTGTGGAGGCGGGCAGTGCCGCGTTCGCCGTCAAGAAGGGGCGGACGATCGTCCTCGACGAGATCGCTGGGGTCGCCTCGACCGACAGCGGCTACCTGATCGGGATCTACATGTCCGAATACTCGGTGCACCGCAACCGAATTCCGGTATCGGGCACCATCGGTATGCGTCGTCATCGGTCCGCGGCACCGTTCAACAAGTCGATGGCCAGAGTCGGTGCGAACCTGTTGACCCGGCGCACTCCCTACGACGAGGGCTGCGACTACCTGCTCACCAACGAGCGGCTCACCATCTCGATCGAGCACGAGTCCGGTGCCGTGGTGACGGTGACGCAGATTGCCGATCTCTGGGTCGATCGCATCGTCGCGCACGTCGCCGTCGGTGACACCGTCGAGCGCGGCGAGCAGTACGGAATGATCCGCTTCGGTTCTCAGTGCGACGTGTTCGTGCCCGACGCACTCGTCGACGAGATCACTGTCCGGCCAGGCAATTACGTGTTCGCCGGCGAGACGACGGTGGTGCGTTCACCGATCCTCGTCGACGGCAGACAACCGAGCGAAGAGGAACGATGATCACGATCGAAGAGGTCGACGGCAAAGCCGGTTGGCGTGAATTCGAGTCCGTCTCGGACCTGGTCTACCAGGGCGATCCGTACCGCCTACCCGACGAGTCGATGGACCTGGGCCGAATTCTCATCGCACCGCCGCCCTCGGTTGCCGCCACCCGCGTCACGAAAGCATTTCTGGCTCGCGAGAACGGGATTGCCGTCGGTCGCGTCGTGGCCATCCACGATCTGTCGTTCACCGAGTACACGGGGGAGCCGATCGGCTTCTTCGGCTTCTACGAGGCGGTCGACGATCACGACGTCGCCGAAGCGCTGCTCGACGCTGCGGCGCACTGGCTTTCGGCGCGCGGACTCGCGACGATTTCCGGGCCCTTCGGTCCGTCGATGTTCTACAGCGCAGGCATCGTCGTCGACGAGGTCCCGGCGCTGCCCCTGGTGGGGATGCCGCACAATCCGCTCTACTACGCGGCCCACTTCGAGAAGTGGGGTCTGATGGCGGTCAAGGACTTCTACAGTTACCTTTTCGACGACCCGTGCATCATCTACAACGACCCCAAATACGCGCGGCACATGCAGATCTTCGAGAAGATCAAGGCGCGATCCGAGGTGACGTTCCGGTCGATGAAATACCGGACGTTGCGACGCGCGCATCGTGCGGGATCTCTACAACAAGACGTTCGTGAACTTCTGGGGCTTCTCGCCGCTGTCCTACACGGAACTGTTCGAGTTGCTGAAGATGATGCTTCCGGTCATCGATCGTCGGCTCACCCTGCTGGCCGAACTCGACGGCAAGCCCGTCGGCTTTCTGATGGGAATCCCGGACGTCAATCAGGCCGCCGCGAAGGCGTCGCACCTGAAGTCGCGCTGGGCACGAGACCTGGTGACGCTGTGGCACGTCAAGCGTCCGGGTCGCACGGAGGTCATCGACGGAGTGCGGGTGGACATGCTGTTCGTCGATCCGGATTGCCCCGATCGAGCCGTGTCCTCTCTGCTGATCATGGAGATGTCGGTGCGTATGCGCGATCTCGGGTTCACGCGCGTCGAAGCGGCTCCCGTGCTCGACGACAGTCCGTGGATGAAGGGCTCGGTCCTGTCCCGGACGAAACTCGCTCCGCACCGCACGTACCGCATCTTCAGCCGGGAGTTGACGTAGATGACCGACACGATCTCGCGAATCGACCCGCAGGTGAGCTGCGGAAACATCGGCGACCGGTGGGGTCGACTGGTCGCGCGGCGACGCTGGGTGGTGCTGGCGATCTGGACGCTGCTGGCGGTGGGATCCGCGATTCTGTACCCAGCGCTGCAGAACTCCCTGGTGGGGGCCAACTTCTCCGTTCCCGGAACCGAATCCAGCCGCGCCGACCAACTGGTCGAGCAGCATTTCGCGTCCTTCGGCTCGGAACAGCTCGTCGTCACGTTCACCTCGGATTCGGTGGACAGCCGGAACCCGGCCTTTCGCGCACGGGTGGCCGAGGTCGCCTCGTCACTGAGGCAGTCACCGGACGTACTGCGTGTCGTCGACCCCTACGAGAGCGCAGGATTCGTCCCGACGATCTCCGACGACGGGACCTCGGCGCTCGCATTCGTCGGCATCGGCGGAGAGGCCAGCGATCGGATCGCAGTGGCCGAACGCGTGCAGGAGATGATCGGCGGTGCGTCCGGTGATGGCGTCGAGGTGGCGGTGACGGGCTACTCGCCGATGACCGTCGATCTCACCCGCGTCGAATCCGAGGACGCCGTGCGGGCCGAGAGCATCGGTCTGCCCATCGCTTTCGTGGTGCTGGTTCTGGCGCTGGGTTCCGTGGTCGCGGGCATCGTGCCGCTGGTCACCACCGGAATCGGAGTGCTGGCGGCGTTCGGCATGTTCGCGTTGCTGTCCAACGTGATGACCTTCGATGTTCTCGTCACCACGGTGGCGGCGATGTTCGGTCTGGGTCTGGGAATCGACTACGCACTCTTCATCGTCAGTCGGTTCCGGGAGGAGATCGGGCGGGCCGGACCCGGTGAAGATTCGGACAGGACCGAGCGCGCGGTGGGGGCGGCCATGGGCACCGCCGGACACATCATCGTCATCTCCGGTCTGGTCGTGTTGATCGCACTCGGAGCCCTCGCGATCGTCGATGTCCCTGCGGTGCAGAGCATCTCGTTGGTCGTCGCGCTCACCATCGCCACCGTCGTCGTGGTCGCGTGGACCCTGCTGCCGGCACTTCTCGCGGTGCTGGGAACGCGCATCGGGGCCTGGTCGCTGCCGCGACGATTCCAACCTCCCTCGGTCGACGAGCACGACGCCGCAGTTCCCACGTGGTGGTCGCGGTGGGCGCAGCACGTCATCGAGCGCCCCTGGCGTTACACGGTCGCATCCGCCGCCGTCCTCATCGTCTGCCTGGTTCCCATCGGTTCGATCTCGTACGGGGTCGATCTCGGTGCCGAGGCGCTGAGCGCGGAACCGTCCGGACGAGCCAACACGGTCCTGACCGAGAAGTTCGCGCCCGGCACCATCTCGCCCATCACCATCGTGTTCACCGGCGAGGACGACAGTCCATTGGGACCGCAGCAGATCGCCACGGTCGACGCGTTCGCGAACTCCGTGCGCGGAGACGATCGCGTCGCCTACGCGTTGGCGCAACCCGAGGGCGGCCGGTCGTTGCTGATCGTGGTCCCGTCGGTCCCGATCGACTCGACGGAGGCCGCCGACCTCGTCGAAACCCTGCGTTCTCAGGCAGTTCTCGCCGGTGACGTGGACGGCACCAGCGTGTCCGTGGGCGGTACCACCGCGCTGGTGGTCGACGCATCCGAGGAGATCTCCGGCAAGTTCGTCTGGGTCGTCGCCGCGGTACTGGCCTTTTCTCTCTGTTACTTGGCCGTCGTGTTTCGCAGCGTGGTGATCCCGCTCAAGGCCGTCGCCATGAACCTGCTGGTCACCGGGGCAGCGCTGGGTGCCACCGTCGCCGTCTTCCAATGGGGTTGGGGTTCGAGCATTCTCGGCTTCGAGAGCCCGGGTTACATCCAGGTGTATCTACCGGTGACGGTGTTCGCCGTGGTCTTCGGTCTGTCGATGGACTACGAGGTGTTCCTCATCGGCCGTATGCGAGAAGTGTTCGTGCGGGAAGCGAGCAACGACGTCGCCGTCGTCGACGGCATCGAACACACCGCCAGGCCGATCACCGCCGCCGCCGCAATCATGATCGCCGTGTTCGCCAGCTTCCTCACCGCAGACGTGCTCGAGCTCAAACAGTTCGGCTTCGCTCTTGCCATCGCGGTGCTGTTCGACGCCGTGCTGGTGCGCATGATGCTGGTGCCGGCGATGATGAAGCTCTTCGGCGAGCGCAACTGGTGGCCCGGTACGCGGAATCGTCAGGTGGTCGGCAACTGAGCCGACGCCAGCAGCGAGCCGTCCGCGCCGCGGATCTCGATCTCGGTGACGTCGCCGCGAAGTACCGCCGCGTTCATGCGGCATTCGATGGTGACGTCGCTACCGAGAAACGTGCCGGACGGGAGTTCGGTGCCCCACCGATCGACGAGGACGACCTCGTACGGGCCTCGATCGGACACGCCGTCCATGTCGAGGAACGTCTCGGTGCCCCACGTGTGCGCAACGAGGCCGCCCTCGATGTCCACGCTCGGCATGCTCGTGGTGAAAGCGACCTGCTCGTAGGCACCCAGGGTTCCCGGAGGTCCGGTGATCGCGGCCGGTGGATCCTCGGGTTGCGGTCGAGAGGCGTCGATACCGAGCACGACGCCGCTGCCGACGACCAGCCCCGCGATCGCGGCGGCGGCCGCCAGGCCGGCCGATCTGCGCGGTCCACGTGTCCGCTGGGGTGGCCACGCAGAGCCGGGTGACGTACCCAGAACTCGGGCGCGGAGGTCGGGTGACGTCGATGCTTCGAGCCACGGTTCGGTCGGACCGCGACGACCGAGAGTCCCGGTCAGCGCGCGCAGTTCGGCGATGTCCCTGTCGACGGTGGGATCGGATGCTGCGAGCTCGCGTAGCTCGGCGGCCTCGGTGTCGTCGAGGTCGTCGCCGACGGCAGCGGCGATCAGTTCGGCTCGGCGATCGTCTCGGGCGTTCATGCTTCCTCCTGTCCGTCGAGATGGTCTCGCAGCGCCCTCAGTGCGTAGAAGGCGCGAGTGCGCAATGTTCGTACGGCAACGCCCGTCGACTCGGACAGTTCCGCATAGGTGGTTCCCGCCAGGTGCACCGCAACGACGACCTGCCGATGATCGGGAGAGAGAAGGGCGAGCGCGGCGATGATGCGCAGTCGCTCGTCCACGTCGGGACTGGTGTCACGCGAGATCGCGACCGATCGTCGGTCGAGGTCCTCGATCCTTTCCGACGCCGGCTTCGGCATTCTGCTCAGAGACCGTTGGACGTCGACGATCACATTGCGCTCGATGGCGAACAGCCAGGTACGCAGCGCTCCTCGGCTGGGCTCGAATCGGGACCGGGCCCGCCATGCGCGAAGGAACGTCTCCTGGACGCAGTCCTCGGCAAGCGCTCGGTCGCGCAGTGCGTTGACGGCGAAACCGAGCATGGCCGACGCATGCTCGTCGTACGCGGCAGCGACGTCGAAGTGCAGTTCGATCACGCTCCCGATGCTCATGACAGTGACTACGTCGACGGACCCCCGGACGTTCATATCCGAGACTGGAGTATTTCTTTACCGAATTTTGAACATCGTGGCATCGACCGTCGTACACCTCTGCACGGGCTCGCCTGCCCGATACTCCCACGGAAGGCCCACGAGATGACCAGACGCTCGATCACCCGCCCGACCATGTCCGTCCGCGGCACCGCCACCGCAGTCGTCGGCGGCACGGCCGCTGCACTGATGCTGTTCACCGCGGCCCCGGCCGGTGCCGATACCCCCGTTGCCGAACCGGACTCGTTCACCAGCGCGTTCACCGCGATGGCAACTCCCGACCAGGTGGTGAACGGCGACGGTGTCGCCACTCCGGGCCAGCCGGGCGCGACGGGCACGTTCACGCTGCGCATCAATTCCGATCTCGACATCGTCTGCTACGACATCGCGCTCGACGGCGTCACCGGCGATTACATGAGCCCGGCCAAGACCGCCACGCACATTCACGAGGCGGCGGCGGGTGCTGCGGGACCTCCGCGTCTGGCGTTCCCGAACCCGACGCCGATCGGTGACGGCCCACGTTCGAGCACCGGCTGCATGCAGGGACCGTTCACCACCGGCCTGACGCCGGCCGGTGCCGACGCCGACAGTGGAACCGGATTCACGCTGGACCAGATCGAAGCAAATCCGGCGGGCTTCGCGGCCGACACCCACACCGTCGACTTCGTGGCCGGAGCGGTACGCGGACAGCTGACGCAGATTCCGGTCGGCTCCGTCGCCACCGGAGGTGGCGGTTCGGCTCTGGCCGCGGCGTCCGATTCGGCCTCCAGTAATGCGGTGCCCGTCGTCGGCGCGGTTGCCCTCGGCGCAGTAGTCCTGGGTGCAACGGCGATCGCGGGAGTGACGTTGGTTGCTCGCCGCAGCGGAACGGCACGCAGCTGAGATCTCGGCTCCTGGTTGCTGTTACGGCAGTGGTGGTGGTGACGGGCTGTACGTCCGCACCGCCGCCATCTGCCGCACCATCACCACCTGCCGCACCAACACCTACCTCGGTACCACCTGCCGCACCAGCGACCGAGTCCTCGACCGCTGGAGATTTGCCGGGACCGGGCCCGACGGCGGATTTCGCGGCGCAGGCACCGACCCGGCTCAGCGTCGAGGCCATCGACCTCGACGAGCCGTTGATCGGCCTGGGTCTCACCGAGAACGGCGAGATGGAGGTGCCGAGCGACTACGACGACGTCGGGTGGTTCACCGGCGGCGGCAGACCGGGCGTGATCGGTAGTCCTACCGTGCTGGCCGGGCACGTGGATTCCACGACCGGTCCCGCAGTGTTCGATCGGTTGTCGGAGCTTCGACCGGGAGATGTCGTGACGGTGGGGGACGGGACGGGTGGTCGAGTCGACTACCGCATCGATCGGGTCGGCGACTACGGCAAAGTGGAGTTCCCGACGGTGCAGGTCTTCGGGGCGGTGCCCACCGACGAGATCAGGCTGATCACGTGCTCGGGCGACTTCGACGCCTCGGTGGGCAGTTACGAGCGCAACCTCGTCGTCTACGGAGTGCGGCAATAGCCCAGCGTTTTGGAGTTGACGCGGAGTATGTTGTAACCTGAACAACGGTTCGGATCACGAGTGCTCGCACTCCGGTCCAGACCGCCCAATCAAGTTCTACCCAAGACCGTTGGTCACCGCCTTCTCGAAGGATTCACTTCCGGGAGTTGCGCGGTTGAAGGTCCGAGATCGTGTCGGACGGCCCACGCAGGAGAACGAGGTAGGGAACCTGTCTGCAGTCCTCGCGACTGCCTGCTCGTTCACGCCCCGTGTGCTTCTTGCGCCGGGGCGTTCGTCGTTTTCCGGCCCTCTCGCGATCGACACAACTTCCCACGAGAGGAGGCGAAGTATGGCAAAGCCCGAAAAGGTCTCAGCAGTATCGGAGATCACCGAACAGTTCAAGGGTTCGACGGCTGCCGTCGTCACGGAATACCGTGGCCTGTCGGTGTCCGGTCTGACTCAGCTCCGGCGTGCGCTCGGCGAAGGTGCCACGTACTCCGTCGCCAAGAACACCCTGGTCAAGCGCGCAGCGGCCGAGGCAGGTATTACCGGCCTCGACGAGTTGTTCGTCGGACCGACCGCCATTGCATTCATCAAGGGCGAGCCGGTCGACGCAGCGAAGGCCATCAAGGCCTTCGCGAAGGACAACAAGGCCTTGATCGTCAAGGGCGGCTACATGGACGGCGCAACGCTGTCCGTGGAAGAGATCAACAAGATCGCAGACCTCGAGTCGCGCGAAATCCTGTTGGCCAAGCTCGCCGGCGCCATGAAGGGCAACTTGTCGAAGGCTGCAGGCCTGTTCAACGCTCCCGCATCGCAGTTCGCGCGTCTGGCGTTCGCGTTGCAGGAGAAGAAGGCTGCCGGCGCACCCGCCGCAGCCGAGGCACCTGCAGAAACAGAAGCACCGGCGGAAGCTCCCGCCGAAAGCTGATCCGCTGGTATTGGCGTACAGCTCAGCTCCACACCATCAACACCATGCCGCGGATCAGCGGTTAGGTACTTACAGGAAGGACCCGCCACCATGGCGAAGCTCAGCACCGAAGAATTGCTCGACCAGTTCAAGGAGCTCACTCTCCTCGAGCTCAGCGAGTTCGTGAAGGCATTCGAGGAGACCTTCGAGGTCACCGCAGCTGCCCCCGTCGCCGTTGCTGCTGCAGGCGGCGGCGCAGCCCCCGCCGAGGCTGCTGAAGAGCAGGACGAGTTCGACGTCGTCCTCGAGTCGGCCGGCGACAAGAAGATCCAGGTCATCAAGGTCGTCCGTGAGGTCGTTTCCGGCCTGGGCCTGAAGGAAGCCAAGGATCTCGTCGAGAGCGCTCCGAAGGCAATTCTGGAGAAGGTTGCCAAGGACGCAGCCGACGCCGCCAAGGAGAAGCTGGAAGCTGCCGGCGCGAAGATCTCCGTCAAGTAGGACCGCTTCGTTGCAGTCGTGCTTCGTGCTCTGAACGCACGAGCGCAAGAAGGGCCGTTCCCACCTCGGTGGGGACGGCCCTTCTTCTGTTCTCGGACACCGCACGGGGTGCACTGTTGTGATCGATCACGGACTCCTGCAAATCGCGTGACACCGGCCTTGTGCCCCTGTTTACTCGGTTTCGCCGAAGTCCAAAGCATTCCGAAGGGTTTCGGCGGTCATTGTTTGTGGCGTGTCACAGCTTTGTGACGCAGGGACTTGTCACAGTTCTGGCGAGTCGCCGACCGTGTCGCGTGAGATGAGCCACACTGATGCAAGCTCTACAGCCTGACTCGGGGAAGTTCTTACTGGGCGGTAAGCTCCCGTGTCGGTGCGGACACGTGCATGGGATACAGTGACACAACCCACATCCGGGTCGATGTGTACGAATTGTGGAGGTCAGCGTGGGAGTCGAGGTTTCGGTCGAGGGATTGACCAAGTCTTTCGGGGTACAGAAGATCTGGCAGGACGTGACGTTGACCCTGCCGAAGGGTGAGGTCAGTGCGCTCCTCGGTCCTTCCGGTACCGGCAAGTCGGTCTTCCTGAAGTCCTTGATCGGCCTCCTGCGTCCCGAACAGGGCAAGATATTCATCGACGGAACCGACATCCTGCAGTGCTCCTCCCGTGAGCTCTACGAGATCAGGAAGCTCTTCGGGGTGCTGTTCCAGGACGGCGCACTGTTCGGCTCGATGAACCTCTACGACAATGTCGCGTTCCCGCTCCGCGAGCACACGAAGAAGTCCGAGTCCGACATCCGCAAGATCGTCATGGAGAAGTTGGAACTGACGGGTCTGCTCGGTGCCGAGGACAAGCTGCCCGGCGAGATCTCCGGCGGTATGCGTAAGCGCGCCGGTCTCGCCCGCGCTCTGGTTCTCGATCCCGAGATCATCCTGGTCGACGAGCCGGACTCCGGCCTCGATCCCGTTCGCACTACGTACATCTCGCAGACCCTGATCGACATCAACGCCGAGATCGACGCCACGATCCTGATCGTGTCGCACAACATCAACCTCGCTCGGACGGTGCCCGACAACATCGGCATGCTCTTCCGTCGCCAGCTGGTCATGTTCGGCCCCCGCGAGGTGCTCCTGACGAGCGACGAGCCGGTAGTCAAGCAGTTCCTCAACGGAACGATGATCGGTCCGATCGGCATGTCGGAGGAGAAGGACGAGGCGCAGATGGCGCAGGAGCAGGCCATGGTCGACGCCGGCCACCACGCCGGCGGCGTCGACGACGTCGAAGGCATCGTGCCGCAGATGAAGGCCACTCCCGGAACTCCGGTGCGCGAAGCCGTCGGGCGTAGGCAGGAGCGCGTCCGCCAGATCATGCACACCCTGCCGCACAATGCCCAGGTTGCGATCCAGGAAAGCCTCGACACCACCGACCCGGGTCAGCGTTACCCCGCGTATGCAGACCAGCAGCAGGGTTACGACCAGCAGGGATACGACCACCAGGGTTACGACCACCAGGGTTACGACCACCAGGGTTACGACCAGCAGGGTTACGACCAGCAGAGTTACAGCGGGCAAGGTCATGATCAGCAGGGCTACCAAGCTCCAACACAAGGTCGGGGTCAATAGCAGACATGGGGGGATCGAAGAAGTCCACGTTCGCTCCGGCGAGCGCCGCTCTGACACAAGCCGGCAATATCGTCGAACTGTTCGTCGAGGTGGTTCGCAACACCTTCCGTAGGCCGTTCCAGTTCCGCGAGTTCATCGAGCAGGCCTGGTTCATCGCCAGCGTCACGATTCTGCCGACGGCGCTCGTCGCCATTCCGTTCGGCGCGGTCGTGGCGCTGCAGACCGGATCGCTCATCAAGCAGCTCGGTGCCGAGTCGTTCACGGGTGCGGCCAGCGTGCTCGCGGTCATCCAGCAGGGCAGTCCGATCGTGACCGCACTGCTGGTGGCCGGCGCTGCCGGTTCTGCTGTGACTGCAGACCTCGGCTCGCGCACCATCCGCGAGGAGATCGACGCCATGCGAGTGCTGGGTATCGACCCGGTACATCGTCTCGTCGTTCCCCGAGTGCTCGCGATGATCCTCGTCGCACTTTTGCTCAACGGCCTGGTCTCGGTCGTCGGCATCGCCGGCGGTTACTTCTTCAACGTGATCCTTCAGGGCGGCACCCCCGGTGCATATCTGGCGTCGTTCTCGTTTTTGGCCCAGCTGCCGGATCTGTATGTCGCCGAGGCGAAAGCAGCAATCTTCGGACTCATCGCGGGCATCATCGCCTCCTACAAGGGCCTCAATCCCAACCCCGGACCCAAGGGCGTCGGCGAGGCAGTGAACCAGACGGTTGTCATCACGTTCCTGCTGCTCTTCTTCGCCAACCTCATCCTGACCCTGGTCTATCTCCAGGTCGTCCCAGCGAAGGGAGCGTAACCGCGATGACGATCGCAAGAGGTCGCGGTGACCGCACGCTGATGCGCGTCAAGCGCGTCGGCAACGCCCCGCTCAACGTGCTCGACCGCGCAGGCGAGCAAATGTCGTTCTACCTGCGGGCCATCGGGTGGATTCCCAAGACCGCAGTGCATTACAAGAAGGAGGTGCTCCGCCTGCTGGCGGAGGTCACCTTCGGCAGCGGTGCGCTCGCCGTCATCGGTGGGACCATCGGCGTGATCGTGATGATGTCCGGCTTCACCGGCATCGTCGTCGGTCTACAGGGCTATGCAGCCCTCGAACAGCTCGGTAGCTCCGTGCTCACCGGATTCCTGTCCGCGTACGTCAACACCCGTGAGATCGCGCCGATTGTCGCAGGACTGGCACTCTCGGCCACCGTCGGCTGTGGTTTCACCGCCCAGCTCGGTGCCATGCGAATCTCCGAGGAGATCGACGCGCTCGAGGTGATGGCCGTACCCAGCGTGCCGTTCCTCGTGACCACCCGCATGATCGCAGGCTTCGTGGCCGTCATCCCGCTGTACATCGTCGGGCTGTTGGCGTCGTACGTCGCATCCCGAGGGATCAGCACCATTTTCAACGGGCAGTCCACGGGGTCCTACGACCACTACTTCAACCTCTTCCTACCTCCGGAAGACGTGTTGTATTCGTTCTTGAAGGTGCTGATATTCGCCTTCGTCCTGATCATGATCCACTGCTATTACGGCTACCACGCCTCTGGCGGACCTGCCGGTGTCGGCGTCGCAGTGGGCCGTGCCGTTCGTACCGCGATCGTCACGATCGCCGTACTGGACTTCTTCTTGAGCCTCGCCATCTGGGGCACGACCACCACAGTGAGGGTTGCGGGATGATCGACTCGCCGTCGCGACTGAAGCGAGTACTCCTCGGTTTGGCGTTCTTCCTGGTGCTCATCCTGTTCCTGGGGTGGAGCATCACGTCCTACAACAAGACGTTCAAAGATGTGGTGAAAGTCAGCCTCGAAACCGACTCGGTCGGCAACGCGCTGCCGATGAACGCGGATGTCAAGGTGCGCGGAATGATCGTCGGCGAGGTGCGCTCGGCGTCCACCGTCGACGGCGTCGTGACCTCGCAGCTCGCCATCGATCCGGACAAGGCACCGCTGATTCCGTCGAACGTGACGGCACGGTTGCTTCCCAAGACACTGTTCGGTGAGCGCTACGTCTCGTTGATCGTGCCCGAGAACGATGCGGCGTCGCCGATCTCCGAGGGCACGGTCCTCAAACAGGACACCAGCGGAAACGCCATCGAGGTCGGGCAGTTGCTCGACGGCTTGCTTCCACTGCTGCAGGCGATTCCGCCACAGGATCTGGCGAACACCCTCGGGTCGTTGGCGCAGGGCCTCAGCGGGCGCGGTGAGCAACTGGGCCAGACCATCGACAACCTGACGAACATCGTGTCGGGTCTGAACACGGAGTTGCCGAACATCCAGCAGACGTTGGTCGGGCTGGCCGACTTCTCGCAGACCTACGCAGACGCGGCACCGGACTTGGTCTCGGCGCTGGACAACTTGCGGACGACGGGCAACACCGTGGTCGAGCGGCAGTCCAGCCTCGACACGCTGTACGGCTCCCTGACCTCGGCGTCGTACACCACTGCGGACTTTCTACAGACCAACTCCGAGAACCTGATCGGATTGGCCGCGAACTCTCGGGAAGCGCTCGAGCTGCTGGCCGAGTTCTCCCCGACGTTCGGCTGCACGTTCACTTATTTCGCCGAAGGTGCCAGGCGCGGAAAAGTCGTACTCGGTGAGGGCGACGAGTACCCCGGCATCAACGTCTCCGCACCGTTCGTCAACCCGAAGGGTCGTTACTTGCCGAACCAGGACGAGCCGCGCTTGTTCGACGATCGCGGAGCCACCTGTTTCGAGCCCGCGGCGCCGGGGGAGTTCTTCCCGCAGTATCCGGGAGGCTCGATCAACGACGGTTCCTACCAGGTGCCGACCCGGAACCCGGGCCCGCAGGTGATCGAAGGACAGGGACCACCGAAGTCTGCCCAGAGTTCCATCGTTCCCGCCGTCTCCGCATCCGCGCAGCCGGCGAGCTACGAGGGCTCCGACTTCGAGCGCGACACTCTGGCCGTGATCTACGGACAGGCGAGTGGTGTTGCACCGGACAGTATTCCGTCGTGGGCGGCCGCTATCGGCGCACCGGCACTGAGAGGAGTGGAGGTGACCGTGCCATGAGAGGCCTTCTCGCGCCGATCATCAAGTTGGTCGTGTTCGCCGTGATTACGATCATTGCTACGGCCACCCTTGCCTTCACCATCGCCAATTCCAGCGGCGGCGGCGGCACCAAGTTCTCGGCTGTGTTCACGGACGTCACGTCTCTCAACGAGGGCGACGAGATTCGTATCGCGGGCGTTCGTGTCGGCCAGGTCGACAAGATCGAGATCGCCAACGAGCGCGAAGCCAAGGTGGACTTCACTCTGAGCAGTCGTGATTGGCTCCCGGCCAGTTCGACGGCGACCATCCGATTCCGGAACCTGGTGGGCCAGCGCTACATCGCCATCGAGCAGGGTTCGGGAGATCAGGGTCGGAAGATCACCGACGGTGCCACCATTCCGTTGGAGCGGACCAAGCCTGCGGTGAACCTGACCACGCTCTTCGACGGCTTCCGCCCGCTGTTCACCACGCTCAGCTCCGATGACGTCAACAAGCTGTCGTACCAGATCATTCAGGTGTTCCAGGGGGAGTCGGGCACCATCAACGAACTGGTCACCAATACGGCGACCCTGACCAACACCGTCGCCGACAAGGATCAGGTCATCGGGCAGGTCATCACCAATCTGAACAACGTGTTGGAGACGGTGAACCAGAACGACGGGCAGCTCGACAGCCTGATCGTCAACACGCAGCAGCTCGTCTCGGGCCTGTCGGCCGACCGTGGTGTCGTCGGCTCCGCCGTGACGTCGCTCGCCGGCCTGACCAACGCGACCGCCGACCTGCTCGAGCCGACCAGGCCGTCGATCCAGGGTTCGGTGACTGCGTTGAACACGTTGGCCGAGACAGTCAACCGACGAAGCGACGACGTGGACACGGTCCTCGGAATTCTGCCCGTCAAACTCGAGAAGCTCATTCGCACGGCCCAGCAGGGATCCTGGTTCACCTTCTATCTGTGCGGTATCGACATCGTCGCCGGACCGGGTAGTTCGCCGAATCTGAATCTGCCGACCGGGCTGCCGACCGTCAACCAGCCGCTGTACACGAACTCCGCAGCGCGTTGCAAAGCTGGGGGGATCAAGCAATGAAATCTCGTCGTAGTCCGGCCACCATCGGTGCGCTAGGTATCGCAATCATCCTGCTCGCCACGATGTCGGTCTTCTTTCTCGACCGGCTCCCGATCATCGGTGCGGGTTCGGTGTACACCGCCGAGTTCAGCGAGGCAGCAGGGCTCAAGCCGCCCAACGAGGTCCGTATCGCGGGCGTGAAGGTCGGCAAGGTCACCGATGTGCGTCTCGACGGCGACCGGGTGCTCGTGGACTTCACGGTCAAGGACGCCTGGGTCGGCAACGAGTCGCGAGCGGCCATCGCCATCAAGACTGTGCTGGGGCAGAAATATCTGGCGCTCGACCCGAGCGGTCCGGAGACGTTGAGCCCCAAGGACCCGATTCCGCTCGAGCGCACCACGTCCCCGTACGACGTGATCGACGCGTTCTCCGCTGCGGCCTCGACCATCAGCGACATCGACACCGATCAGCTGGCGACGAGCATGCGGACCCTGTCCGAGGCGTTCTCCGAGACGCCTGCGAACATCCGTGCCTCGCTCGACGGTGTGACTCGGTTATCGCAGACCGTGGCCAGCCGTGACGAGGAACTGAAGAAGCTGTTCGAGGCCACCGGCGAGACCTCGAAGGTGCTGGCCGACCGCAACGAGCAGTTCAACCAACTGATCACCGACGCGGGCCCGCTTCTCGAAGAGCTCAACAATCGGCAGCAGGCCATCTCGCAGCTGCTCACCGGCACTCAGCGAGTGTCGCAAGAGCTGACCGGCCTGGTTCGCGACAACGAGGCCACCATCAACCCGATGTTGCAGCAGCTCAACGGCACCATCGAGATCCTGCAGCGCAACAACGACAACCTCGACCGTGCGCTGAAGCTGTACGAACCGTTCATTCGGCTGTACACGAATCTGACCGGCAACGGCCGGTGGATAGACATCACGCTGGCAAACCTCACACCGCCCGGAGTTCCGTTGATACCTGGTTACCGCCAGCCCTCGCTCGATACGTTGGCGGGGAACTGATGACAGACACGCAGACAGCACCGAGAAGCAAGAACAAGCTCGCGCTGATCGCCGTCGTCGTGACCGTGGCGCTCGTCCTCGCGGTCGCCGGCTGGTGGCTGTTCACCAGGGCCGGAACGACCAAGATCACCGCCTACTTCGACAAGTCGATCGGCATCTATTCCGGCTCGGAGGTGCGCGTGCTTGGCGTCAAGGTCGGTACGGTCGACTCCGTGACGCCGCAAGGCGAAGACGTGGAGGTCGTCCTCCGCGTCGACCGTGGGGTCGACATTCCTGTGGACGCAAAGGCCGTGCAGGTCACCCCGTCGCTCGTCGCCGACCGCTACGTCCAGGTTTCACCCGCCTACACCGGCGGCGACACCATGGCCGACGGCGCGACGATCGGTCGCGATCGCACCGCAACACCCGTCGAGGTCGACGAGCTGTACAAGTCCATCGACGACCTGTCCACCGCCCTCGGTCCGGACGGCGCGAACAAGGACGGCGCTCTCACAGATCTGGTCAACACCGGTGCAGCCAACCTCGACGGCAACGGTGAAGCGTTGGGCAACAGCATCACCCAGCTCTCGGCCGCCGGTCGAACGTTGAGTGACTCGCGCACCGACGTGTTCGACACGATCAAGAACCTGCAGACGTTCGTCAGCGCCTTGGCCGTCAACGATCAGCAGGTACGCAACTTCAACACCCAGTTGGCCGACCTGACCGGTTTCCTGTCGGGGCAGCGAGAGGACCTCGGAGCTGCACTCCAACAGCTGTCGGTCTCGCTCGGCGACGTGGCGACGTTCGTCGCGGACAACCGGACCCAACTGACCGATGCCGCGAACGGTCTCACGGTTCCGACGCAGACACTCGCCGACAACCGCGAGCAGCTGGTGCAAACGCTCACGTTGCTGCCGCTGGCCATCAGCAACCTGGTAAACGCCTACGACGCCGAGTCGGGAACGCTCGCCACGCGCGCCAATCTCCAGAACGAGACCCAGGATCCGCTCGGCACCCTGTGTCAGCTCATCGATCTCGGAAAGCTGGTTCCCGGTGATCCGCGCTTCGAAGCACTCGGTGCGCAGATTCAGCCGATCATCGATCAGTGCTCCAACATCACCACGATGATCCAGGCCCCGATCAAAGACCAGAACCGGATCGTGCTGCCGTTCGGCGTTCTCACCAACGACATCGAGCAGAACGTGTCCGTGCCGGGCACCGTGCCTGGCGTCGTCTCGCCCAGGCTCGGAAACAGCTCGATGCCCGGACTGGAGCAGTCGTACATCGGAGGTGGGGGACAGTGAGAGCCTCTGTGAATCGGAATCGAGCTCGAGTGAAGCGTTCTTTGGTGGTCGGAGCCGGTGCGTGCGTGGTGGCGCTGTCGGCCGGAGCATGCTCGTCGGCCGGCATCTACGCGATACCGCTGCCCGGCGGTGCCGACGTCGGTGAGAACCCGTTGAACCTGACGGTGCAGTTCGACGACGTACTGGACCTCGTCCCGCAGTCGACCGTGAAGGTCGACGGCGTCTCGGTCGGCCGCGTCGACTCGATAACGGTCCCGAACGACGGCTGGACCGCCGACGTCAACGTCATCTTGAATTCCGACGTCGACCTTCCGGCCAACGCGATCGCATCGGTGCAACAGACCAACCTGTTGGGCGAGAAGTTCGTGCAGCTCTCGGCACCTCCTGGCGACGAGGAAGCAGCGCGTCTGCAGGACGGGGCCACGATCCCGCTCGATCGCACCCGCCATGCCACCGATATCGAACAGGTACTCGGTGCGCTCTCGCTGCTGCTCAACGGCGGCGGTGTCGGGCAGCTCTCGCCGATCGTCAAGGAACTGAGCACGGCGTTCGACGGTCGCGAAGGCAGAACCAAAGAGCTTCTGCAGCAAGCGAACACCCTCATCGACGGCCTCAACCAGCAGCGTGACGACATCACCCGCGCCATCGACGGGCTGGACACTCTCAGCGGCCGCGTCAACACGCAGACCGACAAGATCGACGCAGTGCTGAAGGATTTGCCGATCGCCACCGAGGTTCTCGAGCAGCAGCGCCCGCAGCTGACCGAGATGCTCGGAGCGCTCGACCGTCTCGGAGCCGTCGGCACCGACGTGATCGACCGTTCCAAGGACGATCTCATCGCGGACCTGCGGGCACTACGCCCCACGCTCCAGGCCCTGGCCGATTCGGCGGACGACGTGGTGAGCTCGCTCGCGGTGATCCCCACCCTGCCGTTCGCGGACGGCACCGAGAAAATCATCGAGGGCAACTCGGCGAACCTGTTCCTTTCGCTCGACCTGTCGATCGGAACTGCGTTGCGCAACTTCGGCGTCGGGGAGGGCGATCCGGTCTACATCCAGCCCAAGTACGGCAACACGCTGCCCGTCGTCGACCCGTCGAATCCGTACTACAACGGCAACGGACCGCGCCCGGGTTGGCCGACGATCTCGCTGCTGCCGTTGCCGCCGATCATCCCGTCACCGGTTCCCGGTCCGGGTGCACCTGCGAACGAGCAGGCAGCGGCGGCCGCCGCGCCCGCACCGGCCGATCCGTTCGCACCGTTGAACGATCTGCTCGAGCGATTCGGAGTTGGACAGTGAGATCGAGACTGGTTCGCATTCAATTGGTCCTCTTCGTCGTGGTCGCCGTACTGGGGTCGGTCTATGTCGGTGCCAAGTACGTGCGACTTGACAACATGCTCGGCTTCGGGCAGTACCAGGTCGATCTGAACCTCGCCGATTCCGGTGGCATCTTCTCCAACGCCGAGGTCACCTACCGAGGTGTCCCGGTGGGAACCGTCGGAGATCTGGAACTGACGGAAGACGGGATCCGAGTCGCGCTCATGCTCGACGACGGCGGCCCGGACATCCCTGCCGACACCAAGGCCGTCGTGGCCAACAGGTCGGCCATCGGTGAGCAGTACGTCGACCTGCAACCCGAGACCGACCAGGGCCCGTTCCTGGTCGACGGTTCGCAGATCGCGGAGGCCGACACCACCACACCCGTGCCGGTGGAACAGGTTCTCGCCAACACGAACACGCTGGTTCGGTCGGTACCGCTGGATACGTTGACGCGAGTCGTCAACGAGCTCGGTGTGGCGTTCGACGGAAAGGGCACGGATCTTGCGTCTCTCGTCGATTCGCTCGGGAACATCTCGGAGGCAGGCAACGAGGCGCTGCCGCAGACGCTCGCGCTGGTGCGCGACGCGGTGCCGGTGCTGAACACGCAGTCCGAGCAGTCGGATCTGATTCGGCAGTTCAGCACCAGCTTGGATGAGGTGACGGCTCAGTTGAAGTCCAGCGATCCGGACATCCGTCGCCTGATCGACACCGGCACAGCGGCGGGCGATCAGCTCGGTGGTCTCATCACCGATGCCGGTCCGGCTCTGACGACCGATATCAACAACCTGGCACTTGTTGCTGCGCAGGCCGAACCCCGGTACTTCGCGCTTCGTCCGTTCCTGACGTTCCTGCCTGCCCTCGGTGCCGGCATCTCCACCATCGTCCCGGACGACGGCACGATCCATCAGGGCCTGTTGCTCGAGACCAACAACCCGCCCCCGTGCACGGTGGGCTACGAGGGCAGCCAGGCGATCCTCGACGAGGAGAAGCGCAAGAACCCGAACTTCGATCCGACTCGGGAGAATTACCCGCTGAACCTCGACGCGAACTGCGCCACACCTCAGGGCAGCGTGACGGGCGTTCGTAGTGCGAACCGCATCGTGTTCGCCGATCCGGATGTGCCGCAGCCGTGGGACCTCAAGCCCAAGGTCGATCCCGAGAAGTTGAACCTCAACCCGATCGCCACCCAGTTGGCACCGCTGATCGGCGTCACGCCGAAGTAGTGAAATCGGAGAAACTGCTGCTCAGCACTATCGTCGGGCCGAGAGCGGTTCGGCCAGATATTACCGAGTAGTAGGGTGGAAAGTGTGAACTCGAGCACCGAAGCCCCGGAGTCCCCAGCGACTCCGGGGCAGAACAAGACAGCGAAGATTCTGCTTGCGGTCGTGACCGTGATCGCCGTGGTTGCGCTCGCAGCGGCAGTGTTCTTCGGTTACGGCTGGGGCAAGGCGTTGTTCAGCCAGAAGCCCATGGCGGACACCCGCGACGCGGCTCTCACCGGCGCTCAGCAAGCGGCCGTCAACCTCAACACGGTCGACGCGGCCACCATCGATCAGTCGTTCGACAACATGAAGTCGTCCATCACCGGCGACCTGATGCTCAACGACCTCGAGCAGACGCGGTCGGGCATTACCGACCAGGTTCGTCAGTCCGGTGCCAAGAGTGAGGCAGAGGTTCTGCACGCAGCGATCACCGAGCTCAGTACCGACGAGAACACCGCCGAGGCGCTCGTTGTCATCGCGACGACGACCACCTGGCCCGATCGCGTCGAGCGGAGCAAGCTGACGATGCGATTGGCCATGGAAGAGATCGACGGGGTGTGGAAGACCAACAAGGTCGACCCGATCGGTTCACGGATCTCGCTGGACAACCCGAACACCAACCCCGTCATCCCGACGGAGCCTGGTGCTACCGACCCGAATGCGGCAGACCCCAATGCTGCAGATCCGAATGCGGCAGACCCCAATGCTGCAGATCCGAATGCGGCAGACCCGAATGCGGGCACCCCCAGCGCGGAAGCAACGCCGGCTCCACAGCCGGATTCCGGCGGTAACTGACGTTGCCCGGCAGTGTCGTTTCCGTCTGTAGTGCAGTGAGTTTCGAAGGAGTTCTGTAGTGCCTCCCCAGCGTCGCAAGATCGTTCCACCCACGACCACCAGCAAAGTCCGTCGCAAGGTCGCCGGAGCCGGGAAGTCGGCAGCGCCCGACGCGGATTCGAGCGCCGTGAAGGGTTCGGATGCAACCGACAGCGCTGCGCCCACCACTCCTGCGCCCACCACACCCGCGCCCACCACACCGGCATCGAGCACGCCTGTCGCCGACGAGTCCTCCGCTGCGAAACCCTCGCTCGAGAAGTCCGGTACCGGCAAGGCAGGCAGCGGTAAGACCGCTGTCGACGAGGCCGCAACCGACAAGCCCGCCGTCGACGACACCGCAACCGACACGCCGGCCGCAGGCGAGACCGCAACCGGCAAGGCCGACTCGGAGCCTGCTCTCATCGAGTCCGGAGCGTCCGACGCGAATTCTGCGGATACCACGCAAAGCAGGTCGATGTCGGGAATCGGCTACAAGCACGTGTTTGTCGTCGCGGCCGTTGCCGTGGTGCTCGGTGCCTTCGCTGCTGTGGCGTCGTTCAAGCCATTCGCAACGATTGACAATGCAGCCTGGGTGGATTCTGCAGCCACTCAGGAAGTCACCTCTGCCGCGACCGATGCGCTTCAGACTCTCTACACGTACAAGGCCGAGACGATCGATGCCGATTTCGATGCCGCCCGTGCGGTCCTCAATCAGTCGATGCTCGACGAGTTCAACTCCACCGCCGACACCACCAAATCTGCTGTGGTGCAGACGATGACAGGAACCGAGGCCATGGTGACCGACATCGGCGTCTCGCGGTTGGAGGACGGCAGTGCCGAGCTGATCGCCAATGTGAACATCAGCGCCACACAGAACGGCGTTGCTTCGGGTAGTGCCGAGGGCCCGTTGACGGTCAACATGGAAAAGGTCGACGGCACCTGGAAGCTGTCGGCAATCGACGACCAGTAGTACCGGGATTCGCTGGCCCCGCTTTTCGGATCGGCCCCGTTCGACGCAGTAACGCTGCGCGGATGGGGCTTTTTCGTGCGTTCGTCGCTCATCTGTCGCCGGTGCACGACGGGATTAATATCGCGATTGCGTCCTGGCTTGTGACGAGCCCTGGTTGTTCGGGACAACCATTTCGACGCTCGACAGCCAGGGATGGATCCGATGAATACGGAGCATGCTGGTCATGACTGACACAACTATCGAATTGTCCGTGCTGGAATCGAGGTCCGGTCGGTCGGGCTTCGCCGAGAACGTCAATCCCGAACTGTACCGATTGTTGTCGGCCCTGAATTTGGATCGCGAGTACGTGCGCGGCGACGGAACAGTCCTGTTCGACGCCTCCGGCCGGCGCTATCTGGACTTCGCGGGGGCGTACGGCGCACTGCCGTTCGGGCACGGACCTACGCCGATCTGGCAGGCGATCAATGATGTTCGGTGCAGTGGGGAGCCAATTTTCGTGCAGCCCTCGGTATTGACGGCGGCAGGGGAACTGGCGGATCGGTTGGGGCGCATCGCACCTCACGGGTTGACGCGAACGACGTTCGTCAACAGCGGTACCGAGGCTACGGAGGTGGCGCTCAAGATCGCGCGGTCGCATACCGGACGGTTGGGCGTGTTGACCACCGGGAACAGTTTCCATGGCAAGACGCTCGGAGCACTGTCTGCGACCGGAAGCGTCAAGTATCAGGCCGGGTTCGGCGCACCGGTCGAGGGTTTCGATCACATCGAGTTCGGTGATTCGGGCGCGCTCGACGCGGCCCTGTCGGCAGCGCCGGGCCATTACGCGGTGTTCCTGGTGGAGCCGATTCAGGGTGAAGGCGGAGTGGTGTGTCCGCCCGACGGTTATCTGCGGCGAGTGCGGGAGATCTGTGATCGGCACGGAGTGCTGATGGCGCTCGACGAGGTGCAGACGGGACTCGGCCGGACCGGCCGGATGTTCGCGTCGGAACACGAGGGGGTGGTGCCCGACATTCTGACCGTCGCGAAAGCGCTCGGTGGCGGGATCGTGCCGGTGGGTGCGGTGTTGTGTGCACCGAAGTTGGTAGACGAGAGCTTTGCGCTGCGCCACACGTCGACGTTTGCGGGCAACGCGTTGGCGGCTCGGGTGGGCATCGCGGTGATCGACGAGTTGACCCGGGACGACGGCGCAGTGGTGACGAACGCTGCCGTGCTCGGCCGGCAATTGTCGAAGGATCTGAATGCGTTGGCCGAGAAGTATCCGTCCGTGGTCACCGGTGTTCGTGGTCGCGGGCTCCTGCTCGGCATCGAGCTCACCGCCGACGTGAACTTCGTGGGACGTCAGTCGCTACTGGGTTCGATTGCGCAGCAACACAACCTGACGGCGGTCATCTGTTCGTACCTGCTCGACGTCGAGGGAATCCGGGTGGCTCCGACTCTGTTCGGTAACAGGGTGATTCGGATCGAACCGCCGTTGACTGTGTCGGCGGTGCAGTGCTCGCGGCTGATTGCAGCACTCGACCGTGCGCTGGGTTACGCGGCGATGGGGGACATGGACGGATTGTTCGGGCACCTTCTGGGCCGTCCGACCGTCGGTACCCCACCGTCGCTCGCTGCGCTCCGCCCGGGCCGCATCCCCGATATCGCCGTTCGTCGCACCGATCGGCGGTTCGCGTTCATCGCGCACCCCTTGAATCTGGAGTTCTTCGCCGCCTTCGACCCGGCGCTCGACGTCTTCCATCATGGCGAGCGACAGGATCTGCTCGAGAGGTTCGCTGCGTCGACATCCGAGCTCGACCCTGCGTCGTTCGTCATCGGCAGTGGCCGGGTCGTCGGGGGAGGGGACGCCAAGGCACACGGCGACCTGATCGGGTTGCCCTACACCTCGGAACAATTGCTGCACTTGCCGACCGAGCAGGCGCTGCGCGTGGTGGGCGGCGCCGTCGAACTCGCGATCTCGCGCGGTGCGACGGTCGTCGGGTTGGGCGGCTATTCGTCGGTCATCACCGGTAATGGATTGGGCCTCGGCGCGAGGTCGCGTCCGATCACCACCGGCAACACGTTCACCGCCGCAGCGAGTCTGCGGGCTGTTCGACGCGTGTGCCGGGAACGCGGAATCGACGTAGCGCAGGCCCGAGTGACGATTCTCGGTGCTGCCGGGGCCATCGGTCGGACCATCGGCAAGCAGTTGGCCGGCGAGGTCGGCAGTATCGCCCTGGTCGGTCGGCGGGGTGAGAGCACGGTCGTCGCGCCGAAGTTGTGGGCGGCCGCGCAGGAGATGGTGGCGAGTGCGACGGGCGGGTCCGGCACGGGGAATCTTGCCGTTGCTGCACACGAGATGAACGGCGACATGGATGATCTGATCAAGTCGCGGCACCTCGAGTTCTTCACCGATCCCGTTGCTGCGGTGCAGGATTCGTTGATCGTTATCGCAGCCACATCGGCGCCGCATGCGTTGATCGATCCGACGGACCTGATGGAGGGTGCCATCGTCTGCGATGTTGCGCAGCCGCCGAACATCGGCCGAGACGTGCGCGGTGAGCGGCCGGACGTGACGGTGTTCGACGGCGGCATCGTCAGGGTGCCGTCGGGTTCGGATTTCGGGTTGACCTACGGGTTGGCTCCGGGTCTGACGTATGCCTGCATGGCGGAGACGATGTTGATCGCCCTGTCGGGTGAGTTCGACCTCCGCAGCATCGGCACCACTCTCGACGGTGACAGCGTCGAACGATTGGGTGAGCTGGCCGACGTCCATGGGTTCGCGCTCGCCGAGGCCACTCGGTGGCGCGAAGGTAGTCAGTAGTCGGCGGGGGCCGGGGTTCCCGGGAGTTCGGGAACCCCGGCCCCGTCCCGCCCAGTCCCAGTCGGTCGTGTCGGGGTGGGATGCAACCACCAGTTCGCGTTTCCCATCAGCGCGACGAGGGCGGGCACGAGCATCATCCGCACGATGGTGGCGTCGATGACGAGACCGACGATGATGCCGATACCCACCAGTCGCATCATCGACAGTTCGGACAACGAGAAGAACGCGGTGACGGTGATGAGCAGCAGCGCTGCGGCCGTCACGATGCGTCCGGTGTGAGCGGCCCCGAGGCGGACTGCCTCTCTGGTGCCGGCTCCGTTGTCGTGGGCCTCCACGATGCGTGAAAGCAGAAAGATCTCGTAGTCGGTGGACAGGCCGAACACCACCGCCATGACGAGGATGCTCATCGTGGACTGTAGAGGGCCGGCAGTGACGCCGATCGGCCCGGCACCGTAGCCGTCGTGAAAGATCCAGGTGAGCACACCGAAAGTGGCCGCCAGGCTGACCATCGCCATGGCAATTGCCTTGAGGCTGAGCACGATCGAACGAAAGGCCAGTGTCGTCATCGTGAATGTGGCCAGCACCATGATGGCCAGCATCCAGGGAATGGTGGAGTAGATCGCGTCGATGCCGTCCTCGCTCTGCGCGGTGCTGCCGCCTACGCCGAGCGTCGTCCCGGCAGGAGCGGGGATCGATCGAATCGCATCCAGTGTCGCGAGTGCAGCGGGGGTGCGATCGGCCGAGTTCATGATGGCATCGACCACGGTCAGATTGTCGGTGCTGCCACTGGGAAACGCGGCCGTGACTCCGTCCACGCGGCCGACTGCAGCGGTGACTTCGGAGACCGCGGCAGGGCTCGGCGGTTGGTCGGTGACCGATTCGACGACGACGGTGACGCTGCTGTTGGCGAGGGTGAATTCGGTGATCAGCTTCTGCGTGGCGATCCGGGCGGGTGAGTCCGCCGGCAGACCCGTGTGGTCGAGGTCGCCCAGAGCTACTCCGGAGATGGGTGCGCAGAGGACGGCCAGCACGCCGATGATGGCAACGGCCACGAGGACGGGCCTGCGCATCACGCGGTCTGCGACTGTGCCCCAGAACCTCTGCGCCCGTGCCTCGCCGCGGTCGATCGCACCAGTGCGCCAGCTCAGCGAATCGATGCGGGGGCCGAGGAGGGCGAGTGCGGCGGGCAACGCGGTCAGCGAGATCACGGCGGCGACGGCCACCGCTGCCATGCCGCCGATGCCCAGTGAGCGAATCATTGCCTGCGGGAAGATGAGCATGCCGATGAATGCACAGATCAGCAGCAGTGCCGAGAACGCCACGGTTCGGCCGGCGGTGGACATCGTGCAGCGTACCGCATCCACCGTTCCGTGCCCGTTGCGCAGCTCCTCGCGAAACCGCGTGATCACGAACAGGCTGTAGTCGACGGCCATTCCGAGTCCGACGAGGGATGCAATGTTGGTCGCGAACACCGACACCTCGGAGACGCTGTTCACCGCTCGCAGCACGGCCAGGGAGGCCAGCACGCTCAGTCCGCCGATCACCAGCGGAGTTCCTGCGGCGACGAGTCCGCCGAACACGATCAGGAGCAGGACCAGCAGAATCGGGAAGGTGATGATCTCGGCTCGCACCAGATCTGCCCGCGCTTGCTCGTTGTACGCGTCGAAGACGGCCGAGAATCCACCGAGCTGCACGTCCGCGCCATCGATCGTCAACTTCTCACGCAGGTCCTGGTAGGACTTGACGCGCCGATCCTCGTCGCCGGTCAGAGTCAGCACCGCGAGGGCAGAGTTGCCGTCCGACGATCGAAGTCCGGGAGCAAAGGCGTCGGGCACCGTCCAGTAGGTGACGGGGTCGCGGGCCAGTACACCCGCGTCGATTCCGGCCAGGCTTGCCGCCACCGCGTCCCTGATCCCGTCGACCGTCCGCCCGTCCGTCGGGGTGTAGATCACCGCGATGTCCGGAACGTCGCGACCGAACCGGGATTCGACGAGTGCGTCGATTTTCGCCGACTCGCTCCCGGGATCGCTGTAGCCACCGATGCTGAGTTCGTCGACGACGCCCAGGCCCCAGGTTCCGGCGAGCAGGACGGTTGCCACCACGGCAGCGAGGACCCAGCGCGCACGGGCGATGACGAACTCGACGACGGGCGAACCCCTGCTCACGCGGGGCTGCCGAGGGCTCGACACCTGCATGCAGCGCCGATTTTTACCACCGTGACCATGTTGTCCCCCCGCGAGACGTGATGTGAGTGCTCCGTGAATCTGTCTGTGGCACAGAGGAAGATCTGTCACACAGCACGTCCGATGACAGAACGACGCCGCCCCCGGTTGCGACAGAAGAAATACAATCAGAAGCAGCGGCCGATTGCCATAGCGGCAGCGGATTCCCGCGGACCTCTTGACGAAGGAAGGCGCAGGGGTCACTCTTGTCGTGAAGGAGCACCCCCGTGGTGACCGACCGTTGCCGGTCGTCAGCCACAGTCTTCTGTCACCGTTGCTGTTCGTTCGGGCCTCGGCGAGGAAGGCCGACACGCTGCTGCCGACTCGGCGCGCGAACGGACCTCGGGTGCTACTTTTGATGCCCCCGTTGCGCTGTGCGCACATTTGGGGTACCTTTGGACGTTGCGCTGGCTGCCTCCTGTCCACCTCTCGATCGCTGTTACCCGAAAGCACGTTTTCGGGCCGCTGTGATGGGGATTCGGTCTGGTTGCGACCAGCCGAAATTCGCCCCACATATAGCAAACAGATACAGCGGCGGTCGCCATGTCGTGTCAGCTGACAGGTCCTGTCAGTCGACGGAACGGCGCGACCCGCGTGAGGTGCTGGAAGGACGCATCTTGGCAGTCTCTAGCCAGACCAAGGCAGTTGTCGGAACACCGGGAGCCCCGAGGAGGGTTTCGTTCGCGAACATTCGCGAGCCGTTGGAGGTACCCGGTCTCCTCGATGTACAGACGGATTCGTTCGAATGGCTGGTAGGTGCGCAGAGTTGGCGCGACCGTGCCGCCGCCCGCGGAGACAGTGGTGTCTCCGGCGGACTCGAGGACATCCTGACCGAGCTCTCTCCGATCGAGGACTTCTCGGGCTCGATGTCGCTTTCCTTCTCCGACCCACGATTCGACGAGGTCAAGGCCTCGACCGATGAGTGCAAGGACAAGGACATGACGTACGCAGCTCCGCTGTTCGTCACCGCCGAGTTCATCAACAACAACACCGGCGAGATCAAGAGCCAGACGGTCTTCATGGGTGATTTCCCGATGATGACCGACAAGGGCACCTTCATCATCAACGGCACCGAGCGTGTCGTCGTCTCGCAGCTGGTGCGTTCTCCGGGCGTCTACTTCGATCACTCGATCGACAAGACCACCGAGAAGGACCTGCACAGCGTCAAGGTCATCCCCGGCCGCGGTGCTTGGCTCGAGTTCGACGTCGACAAGCGCGACACCGTCGGTGTGCGTATCGACCGCAAGCGTCGCCAACCCGTCACGGTGCTGCTGAAGGCTCTCGGCTGGTCCACCGAGCAGATCACGGAGCGCTTCGGCTTCTCCGAGATCCTCATGGCCACGCTGGAGAAGGACAACACCGCCGGTACCGACGAGGCTCTCCTCGACATCTACCGCAAGCTGCGTCCGGGCGAGCCGCCGACCAAGGAGTCGGCGCAGACCCTGCTGGAGAACCTGTTCTTCAAGGACAAGCGCTACGACCTCGCTCGCGTGGGTCGCTACAAGATCAACAAGAAGCTCGGCCTCAACTCGGGCCAGCCCATCGTGGCGTCGACCCTCACCGAGGAAGACATCGTTGCGACCATCGAGTACCTGGTGCGTCTGCACGCAGGTGAGACCTCGATGACCGCACCCGAGGGCGTCGAGGTTCCGGTCGAGGTCGACGACATCGACCACTTCGGCAACCGTCGTCTGCGTACCGTCGGTGAGCTCATCCAGAACCAGATCCGCGTGGGCCTGTCCCGCATGGAGCGCGTCGTGCGCGAACGTATGACGACTCAGGACGTCGAGGCGATCACGCCGCAGACCCTGATCAACATTCGTCCCGTCGTCGCTGCGATCAAGGAGTTCTTCGGAACCTCCCAGCTCTCGCAGTTCATGGACCAGAACAACCCGCTGTCGGGTCTGACGCACAAGCGTCGCCTGTCGGCACTGGGACCCGGCGGTCTCTCTCGTGAGCGCGCCGGCCTCGAGGTCCGCGACGTGCACCCCTCGCACTACGGCCGCATGTGCCCCATCGAGACCCCGGAAGGCCCGAACATCGGCCTGATCGGATCGCTGTCGGTGTACGCACGCGTCAACCCGTTCGGCTTCATCGAGACCCCGTACCGCAAGGTCGTCGACGGCAAGGTGACCGACGATGTCGATTACCTAACCGCCGACGAGGAAGATCGCCACACGCTCGCGCAGGCGAACTCTCCGGTCGACGATTCGGGTCACTTCATCGAGGACAAGATTCTCGTCCGTCGTAAGGGTGGAGAGGTCGAGTTCGTCTCGTCCGACGACATCGACTACATGGACGTCTCGCCTCGCCAGATGGTGTCCGTCGCCACCGCGATGATTCCGTTCCTCGAGCACGACGATGCAAACCGTGCCCTGATGGGTGCGAACATGCAGCGTCAGGCTGTCCCGCTGGTTCGCAGCGAGGCTCCGATCGTCGGTACCGGTATGGAGTTGCGTGCCGCTGTCGACGCCGGTGACGTCGTCATCACCGAGAAGACCGGTGTCGTCGAAGAGGTCTCCGCCGACTACGTCACGGTCATGGCCGACGACGGATCACGCAAGACCTACCGGATGCGTAAGTTCGCGCGTTCCAACCAGGGCACGTGCGCCAACCAGCGTCCGATCGTGGACGAGGGACAGCGCGTCGAGTCCGGCCAGGTCCTCGCCGACGGCCCCTGCACCGAGAACGGTGAGATGGCACTCGGCAAGAACCTGCTGCTGGCGATCATGCCGTGGGAGGGCCACAACTACGAGGACGCGATCATCCTGTCGCAGCGCCTCGTGGAAGAGGACGTTCTCACCTCGATTCACATCGAGGAGCACGAGATCGACGCTCGCGACACCAAGCTCGGTGCCGAAGAGATCACTCGCGACATCCCGAACGTCTCCGACGAGGTCCTCGCAGACCTCGACGAGCGCGGCATCATCCGTATCGGTGCCGAGGTTCGTGACGGCGACGTGCTGGTCGGAAAGGTCACGCCGAAGGGCGAGACCGAGCTGACCCCCGAGGAGCGCCTGCTGCGCGCCATCTTCGGTGAGAAGGCTCGCGAAGTTCGCGACACCTCGCTCAAGGTTCCGCACGGCGAGAACGGAAAGGTCATCGGCATCCGCGTCTTCTCGCGCGACGACGACGACGATCTGCCTCCCGGCGTCAACGAGCTGGTCCGCGTCTACGTGGCTCAGAAGCGCAAGATCCAGGACGGCGACAAGCTCGCCGGCCGTCACGGCAACAAGGGCGTCATCGGCAAGATCCTCCCGCAGGAGGACATGCCGTTCCTGCCCGACGGCACCCCGATCGACATCATCCTCAACACCCACGGTGTTCCGCGTCGTATGAACATCGGTCAGGTCCTCGAAACCCACCTGGGTTGGATCGGCAAGACCGGTTGGAACGTGCAGATCGCCGCGGACGGCAGCAAGCCCGATTGGGCCGAGCGTCTGCCCGAGGAGATGCTGGCGGCTCCGGCCGACAGCAACATCGCCACCCCGGTGTTCGACGGTGCCAAGGAGAATCAGCTCGCCGGCCTGCTGGAGAGCACAATTCCCAACCGCGACGGCGAGCAGATGGTCGGATCCGACGGAAAGGCCACGTTGTTCGACGGCCGCTCCGGCGAGCCGTTCCCGTACCCGGTGTCGGTGGGCTACATGTACATCATCAAGCTGCACCACTTGGTCGACGACAAGATCCACGCTCGTTCGACCGGGCCGTACTCGATGATCACGCAGCAGCCCCTCGGTGGTAAGGCCCAGTTCGGTGGACAGCGCTTCGGTGAGATGGAGTGCTGGGCCATGCAGGCCTACGGTGCCGCGTACACGCTGCAGGAGCTTCTCACCATCAAGTCGGACGACGTTGTCGGCCGCGTGAAGGTGTACGAGGCGATCGTCAAGGGCGAGAACATTCCCGAGCCCGGTATCCCCGAGTCCTTCAAGGTGCTCCTCAAAGAGCTCCAGTCGCTGTGCCTCAACGTGGAGGTGCTGTCCTCGGACGGCGCTGCCATCACGATGGCCGACGGTGACGACGAAGACCTCGAGCGTGCCGCAGCCAACCTGGGAATCAACCTCTCCCGCAACGAAGCTGCCACGGTCGACGACCTCGCTCAGTAGTTCCGTGGTCTCCGGGCCTGCGTCACTGCAGGCCCGGAGGCGTTTCTCTCATTTGCTCTTCCAGCACAACACCCATAACGGGGAAAGGAAGTTACGTGCTCGACGTCAACTTCTTCGATGAACTTCGCATTGGCCTTGCCACTGCGGACGACATCCGTCAGTGGTCCTACGGCGAGGTCAAGAAGCCGGAGACCATCAACTACCGCACGCTCAAGCCCGAGAAGGACGGCCTCTTCTGCGAGAAGATCTTCGGCCCCACTCGGGACTGGGAGTGCTACTGCGGCAAGTACAAGCGCGTCCGCTTCAAGGGCATCATCTGTGAGCGCTGTGGCGTCGAGGTCACTCGCGCCAAGGTTCGTCGTGAGCGCATGGGCCACATCGAACTGGCCGCTCCGGTCACGCACATCTGGTACTTCAAGGGTGTGCCGTCGCGTCTGGGCTACCTGCTCGACCTGGCTCCGAAGGATCTCGAGAAGATCATCTACTTCGCTGCCTACGTCATCACCACGGTCGACGACGAGCTCCGTCACAACGAGCTCTCGACGCTCGAGGCCGAGATGGAGGTCGAGAAGAAGGCCGTCGCAGATCAGCGCGACGCCGATCTCGAGGCTCGTGCGCAGAAGCTCGAAGCCGACATCGCAGAGCTCGAAGCCGAGGGTGCCAAGTCCGACGTGCGTCGCAAGGTCAAGGACGGCGGCGAGCGCGAGATGCGTCAGCTCCGTGACCGCGCGCAGCGTGAGCTCGATCGTCTCGAAGAGATCTGGACCACGTTCACCAAGCTCGCTCCCAAGCAGCTCATCGTCGACGAGCTCATCTACCGCGAGCTCATCGACCGGTACGGCGAGTACTTCACCGGTGCCATGGGTGCCGAGTCCATCCAGAAGCTCATGCAGACCTTCGACATCGACGCCGAGGCGGAATCTCTTCGCGAGACCATCCGTAGTGGCAAGGGTCAGAAGAAACTGCGCGCGCTCAAGCGTCTGAAGGTCGTCGCTGCGTTCCAGGCCGGCCGTAACTCGCCGATGGGCATGGTTCTCGACGCTGTCCCGGTCATCCCACCGGAGCTTCGTCCGATGGTGCAGCTCGACGGTGGCCGTTTCGCGACGTCCGACCTCAACGACCTGTACCGCCGCGTCATCAACCGCAACAACCGCCTCAAGCGTCTGATCGATCTCGGTGCTCCCGAGATCATCGTCAACAACGAGAAGCGGATGCTGCAGGAGTCGGTCGACGCCCTGTTCGACAACGGCCGTCGTGGACGTCCGGTCACCGGACCGGGTAACCGCCCGCTGAAGTCGCTCTCCGACTTGCTCAAGGGCAAGCAGGGACGATTCCGTCAGAACCTCCTCGGCAAGCGCGTCGACTACTCGGGCCGTTCGGTCATCGTCGTCGGCCCGCAGCTCAAGCTGCACCAGTGCGGTCTGCCCAAGCTGATGGCTCTCGAGCTGTTCAAGCCGTTCGTGATGAAGCGTCTGGTGGATCTGAACCACGCGCAGAACATCAAGTCGGCCAAGCGCATGGTCGAGCGTCAGCGTCCGCAGGTGTGGGACGTTCTCGAAGAGGTCATCGCCGAGCACCCCGTGCTGCTGAACCGTGCACCCACCCTGCACCGGTTGGGCATCCAGGCGTTCGAGCCGCAGCTCGTCGAGGGCAAGGCCATCCAGCTGCACCCGCTCGTGTGTGAGGCGTTCAACGCCGACTTCGACGGTGACCAGATGGCTGTCCACCTCCCGCTGTCCGCCGAGGCTCAGGCCGAGGCACGCGTGCTGATGCTGTCGTCGAACAACATCCTCTCGCCGGCATCCGGCCGTCCTCTCGCCATGCCGCGTCTGGACATGGTGACGGGTCTGTACCACCTGACACGTCTCGATGCCGGTGCTGTCGGCGAGCGCGTCGACGCGTCGACCGATCAGGCCGAGTTCGGGGCGTACTCCTCCCCGGCCGAGGCTCAGATGGCCGTCGATCGTGGATCGCTGACCGTGCAGTCGCAGATTCGGGTTCGTCTCACCACGCAGCGCCCGCCGCGTGACATCGAGAACGAGCTGTTCCCCGAGGGCTGGAACCGCGGCGATGCATGGACCGCGGAGACGACTCTGGGACGCGTGCTCTTCAACGAGCTGCTTCCGGCGGACTACCCGTTCGTCAACGAGCAGATGCCGAAGAAGCGTCAGTCGACCATCATCAACGATCTCGCCGAGCGTTACCCGATGATCGTCGTCGCACAGACCGTCGACAAGCTCAAGGACGCAGGCTTCTACTGGGCCACGCGTTCGGGTGTGACCATCTCGATCTCCGACGTCCTCGTGCCGCCGGAGAAGCCGCAGATCATGGAGACCTTCGAGGCTCAGGCCGATCAGATCGAGAAGAAGTACCAGCGTGGCGCACTCGACAAGGTCGAGCGCAACTCCGCACTGGTCAAGATCTGGCAGGACGCGACCGAGCAGGTCGGTAAGGCCATGGAGGCCCACTTCCCCGACGACAACCCGATCCCGATGATCGTGAAGTCCGGCGCAGCCGGAAACATGACTCAGGTTCGCTCGCTCGCCGGCATGAAGGGCTTGGTGACGAACCCGAAGGGTGAGTTCATCCCGCGTCCGATCAAGTCTTCCTTCAAGGAAGGCCTGACGGTCCTCGAGTACTTCATCAACACGCACGGTGCTCGTAAGGGTCTGGCCGACACGGCGCTTCGTACCGCCGACTCGGGCTACCTGACGCGTCGTCTGGTCGACGTCTCGCAGGATGTCATCGTTCGGGAAACCGACTGTGGCACCGAGCGCGGCATCGTCACGACGATCGCCGAGAAGATGGCCGACGGCAAGATGATCCGCGACGCTCACGTCGAGACCAGCACGTACGCCCGCACCTTGGCGAACGACGCTGTCGACGAGAACGGCACGGTTATCGTCGCTCGCGGACACGATCTCGGTGACCCGGCCATCGACGCTCTGCTCGCTGCGGGCATCACGTCGGTCAAGGTTCGCTCGGTGCTCACCTGCACCACGGGAACCGGCGTCTGCGCCACCTGCTACGGCCGCTCGATGGCCACCGGCAAGCTGGTCGACATCGGTGAGGCCGTCGGTATCGTTGCCGCACAGTCCATCGGTGAGCCCGGAACCCAGCTGACCATGCGTACCTTCCACCAGGGTGGTGTCGCCGGAGATGACATCACCGGTGGTCTGCCTCGCGTGCAGGAGCTGTTCGAGGCACGTGTGCCGAAGGGCAAGGCTCCGATCGCGGACGTGTCGGGACGCATCCAGCTCGAGGACGGCGATCGTTTCTACAAGATCACCATCGTCCCGGACGACGGCGGCGAAGAGGTTGTCTACGACAAGCTCTCCAAGCGTCAGCGTCTGCGCGTCTTCAAGCACGACGACGGCACCGAGCGCCTCCTGGCGGACGGTGACCACGTCGAGGTCGGCCAGCAGCTCATGGAAGGTGCTGCCGATCCGCACGAGGTCCTGCGTGTGATGGGTCCCCGTCAGGTGCAGATCCACCTCGTCAACGAGGTCCAGGAGGTGTACCGGTCGCAGGGTGTGTCGATTCACGACAAGCACATCGAGACCATCGTGCGCCAGATGCTCCGTCGCGTGACGATCATCGACAGCGGCTCCACCGAATTCCTGCCCGGTTCACTGACCGAGCGCAGCGAATTCGAGTCGAGCAACCGTCGCGTCGTCTCC
The DNA here is from genome assembly GCF_040702765.1 of Rhodococcus sp. NPDC076796. Classification (NCBI taxonomy): domain Bacteria; kingdom Bacillati; phylum Actinomycetota; class Actinomycetes; order Mycobacteriales; family Nocardiaceae; genus Rhodococcus; species Rhodococcus sp. NPDC076796. The sequence continues at coordinate 36,728 of NZ_JBFBMS010000005.1, forward strand.
GAGGGTGGCGAGCCCGCAGCCGGACGTCCGGTCCTGATGGGTATCACCAAGGCGTCGCTGGCCACCGACTCGTGGCTGTCGGCTGCGTCCTTCCAGGAGACCACTCGTGTGCTCACCGACGCGGCGATCAACTGCCGTAGCGACAAGCTCATAGGTCTCAAGGAGAACGTCATCATCGGTAAGCTCATCCCGGCTGGTACCGGCATCAACCGGTACCGGAACATCACGGTGCAGCCGACCGAAGAGGCACGTGCCGCGGCATACGCGGTGCCGTCGTACGACGATCAGTACTACAGCCCGGACGGCTTCGGCCAGGGAACCGGCGCTGCAGTGCCGCTCGATGACTACGGTTTCTCCAACGAATACCGCTAGAGCGACTCCGTCGCACGTGCATAGAAACTCGTAGCCCACTACGAATTTCCGCTCACGACGACGGCGCTCGACACACAGAGCCCCGCATCGACTCCGGTCGGTGCGGGGCTCTGTCGTGTCTGGGGTGCGCGGTGAGTTTTCCGTATCACTCGGGTCAGTAACGGTATGACCAACCCAGAATCCAGCACCATCGTGAACATCGGCGTGGCCATGTTCACCGTCGCAGACCAGGACGCGGCTCTCGACTTCTATTCACGTGTGCTCGGCTTCGAGCTTCGCGACGAGACGCGTTTCGGCCCCGAGGGCGAGTATCGGTGGGTGGAGGTGGCACCGCCCGGTTCGACGGCGCGGCTCGCCCTGAATCCGCCTATGGGTGCCTCGCCCGGCGGGTCCTCGATCGGTGTCGAAACTCCCGACGTCGAGGCGGAACATGCGCGACTGAGCGCGATCGGCGGTGTCGACATGGACGCAATTTCCGGGACAGAGGACGGTGCGCCGCCCATGTTCGCGCTGCGTGATCCCGATGGCAATTCGGTGTGGGTGGTTCAGGCCTGATGCGGTAGGTGATCAACCTCGGACCTACGTCCGCTGCGATCGCGCCGCCGCTGTCACCCCGATCAATGCCAGCGCGGCGAAAGTGAACAGCAGCAACTGAGCCGATCGCAGCGTCGATGGTTCCCCGAGGTTCACCAGCACACCCGCGAGGGCTGCGCCGAAGGCGTTGGCGATCAGTTGGACGGTGTTGATGGCGGCGGAGGCTCGTGCGCCTTCGCCGGGTTCGGCAACCGAGGTCATGGCACCGACCGCCAGGTGCGGCCACGCGATGCCTATTCCGACACCCGCGACGATCAGACCCACCACCCACACCGCGATCGCACCTGCACCCGCCCGATCGGTGAGAAGTGCTGCCATGGTGCACAATCCGGCGGCAACGAGGATCGGTCCACCGATGACGATGCGTCGTACGACGTGTGGTGCTGTGGCCGATGCGCTCGGTATCTCGCCGAGAGTCCATCCCAATGCCAGCGCAGCTCCGAGGAATCCGGCGGCCAACGGTGCCAAGCCTGCCAGTCGTTGGCCGAACAGCGGAATGAACGTCTCCACCGTCGAGGCGACGGCGAGAACGACGATGGTCAGGTACACCCACTTCAGGGACGATGCGCTGAAGGTAGACGGCGGAAGCACGCCGTGGGGCGCGCGACGGTCTGCGGCCACGAAGGCGACCAGGAGCAGCACGCCGGCCAGGACCATCACTGCGGTGGTCGCGAGGTTGGACATCACTCCAGCCGCGCTGACCAGCAGTGCAGCCGTGGTGAGCAAGGTCAGCGACAGGGTGGGCACCGGGCTCGTCTCGGTGGTCTCGTTCGTGCGGGCCGGGAGTGCTTTGGGGACCAGGGCGGCGACGGCCAGAGCTGCGACCACGAGCACGCCGAACGCCATTCGCCAGGCTCCGAATTGAGCGAAGATGCCGCCGATGGCCGGGCCCGCGAACGTTCCGACGCCCCACATGGCCGAGACCAGTGCAGCGCCGCGAGTCCAGAGGTGTTGTGGCAGAGCTGCATTGATGACGGCGTAGCCGAGTCCTGCCAGGAGGCCGCCTCCTGCACCCTGGATCGTTCGCCCCACCAGTAGCAGTTCCATCGTGGAGCTCAGCGCGCACACGACGGTTCCGAGAGCGAAGATCATCAGGCCGATCAGGTAGGCGCCTCGTGGTCCGCGGGCGGCGAGGATGTTGCTTACCAGCATCGAGGAGATGACGGACGCAATGAGGAAAACCGTTGCCGTCCAGGCGTAGTAGCGCTGGCCGCCGATCTGGTCGATGGCAGTGGGGAGCAGGCTGGTGGTGAGGTAGACGTTGGTGGCGTACAGCGCTACGCCGCCCGCGAGGACGGTTGCGGTGCCGAGGTAGCGGGTGCTGAGCAGCTGTCGCCAGGTTCCGGTCGTGGGTTCGGTGGAGGGGTGCATGATGACGAAGGTTAGGATCTCGAGTGCACTTCAGGTCAAATCCGTTCACCGGTTGGGAGGCAGGATGATCCGCAAAAGCGACGAGCTGTTGTCCATCGGTGAGGTTGCGGCCAGAACCGGTGCCGCAGTGTCGGCGGTCCGGTACTACGAGACCCTCGGGCTCGTTCCTGCCGAGCGGACGGCCGGGAACGTGCGCAAGTTTCCACGTCACGCCATCAGGAGGATTTCGCTGATTCAGGTGGCGGTGCGGTTCGGGATACCACTGGCGGAGGTGGCCGAGGTCTTCGCGTCGTTGCCGTCGGGTCGCACCCCGAACAAGCGTGACTGGGCCAAGATCTCGGCTGCATGGAACCAGCGGTTGGAGGATCGAAAGCAGTCGATTGCGCGAATGCAACAGGAACTGACCGGGTGCATCGGCTGTGGCTGCCTCTCGCTGAACAAGTGCACCCTGCTCAATCCCGGCGACGAGCTGGGCAAGGCGGGGCCGGGGGCGCGGCTGATCTGAAGCGCCCCACCCTGCCTCCGATGTTCGGCAGCAGCTGACCGGTCCCCTTCGCGGATGCTGTCGATCGTCAGTGATGGCAGACGGCCTCGAGGTCGATGCCGTTGAGGTCGCGCACGAATGATCCGTAGTACGTGGCGTGGTATTCCGGCTGCAGTCCCGGCGGCCGGAGCTCGACTGCTCCTGCCGACAGTGCCACCGCATGGAAGGCATCGACGGTGGCGCGATCCGGAGCGCTGAAGGCGAGATGGGTGTGCGGACCGATGGCCGATCCCGGGGCATCGACTATCCAGAAGAAGGGCTTCACCTGCGCCCAACCGAACGCGATCATCGCGAGCTGGTTCGCCTCGGGGGTGTGCGGTACCCGCATGATTTCGCTGATCCCCAGCGGTTCCAGGACAGCACTGTAGAACTCGGCGCTGGCACCATCGGCGACGCCGATGTTGAGGTGGTCGATTTGGGAGCCTGTGCGGTCGGTGTTCGTCATGCGCTCGAGTGTTGTCGGCATCGCGGACGAGTTCGGTCCTGAATCGATTCGAAACGTCGTGTTCACTTCGCGGTAGACCCAATTACGGACGTAGTTCGCCCGGGCGCGAGAACCTCGAAGGATGGTGAGTCGGGGTAACGAGATACGGATCGGGCAGGACATCTCCTTGCGGGCGGGTGCCACGCGTCGACAGTTCCTGACCTGGAGTGCGCTGGTGGGGGCGCTGGCGTTCACTCCGGGACTCGCGGGAACGACGGCGCACGCACAGTCCGTGGTGACTCCCGACTATCCGTTCCGTCTCGGCGTGGCATCCGGTGACCCACTGCCCGATTCGGTCGTGCTGTGGACCAGGCTCGCCACCGATCCCTTTGCCCCGCTGGGCGGAATGACGCCCGGAGTGGTGCCGGTACGGTGGCAGATCTCGGCGGACGAGCGATTCGCGAACATCACCCGCGAGGGTATCGAGCTGGCGACCGAGCTCGACGGCTGGTCGATTCACGTCGACGTCCGAGGGCTCGAGCCGGCTCGCGAGTACTTCTATCGGTTCCTCGTCGGACCACATGCCAGCACGGTCGGCCGAACCAAAACTGCACCGGCACTGAGCCAGCCGCTCAGCAAGCTCGATTTCGCCTGGGCATCGTGCCAGAAGTGGGAGGACGGCTACTTCGGCGCGTACCAGGACTTGGCGGCGTCGAATCTCGATGTGGTGTTCTTTCTGGGCGACTACATCTACGAGTACGCAATCAAGGACGAAGGTGCCAGGCAGGGCGAGCCGCGCACCGAATCGGCTGCCCGAGAAACCATGGTGCTCAACGACTATCGAGACCGATATGCGCTGTACAAGGCGGACGAGAATCTCGCTGCGGCCCATGCGTCGGCACCGTTCGTCTCGACGTTCGACGATCACGAGGTGGACAACAACTGGGCCTCGCAGATCAGTCAGGACGATGACGACGATCCGCGAGAGTTCTTGTTGCGCAGAGCCGATGCGTTCAAGGCCTGGTGGGAGAACACTCCAGTTCGCGCGAATCTGAAGCCCGTCGGACCGGACATGACGGTCTATCGCCGGTTCTCGTTCGGCGATCTGGTGGACTTCTCGGTACTGGACACGCGGCAGTACCGCAGCGATCAGGCGCACGGGGACGGCGAGCATGCCCAGGACGCCGAGACGGCAGATCCGTCGCGCACGATCACCGGTGCGGCGCAGGAGAAATGGATACTCGACGGGTTCGCATCACCGTCGACGTGGAACTTCTTGGCGCACCAGACGGTCATCTCGGACTTGGCCCGTGGGCTCGGCAGCGATCGCAAGGTCGGGATGGACCCGTGGAGCGGCTACGAGGCGTCTCGGCACCGAATTCTGGACGGGGCCAGGGATCGTGGCACGAAGAACGTCGCGTCGATCGTCGGCGACATCCATCGCACGATCGTCTCCGAACTACGCCGCGACTACCAGGATCAGACGTCGCCGATCCAAGGCGTGGAGATCGCGACCACCTCGATCGCGTCGGGCAAGGACGGTGCCGATGTCGACACCGCCGGTGCGGCCATCGCCGAAGCCTCACCGCACGTCAAGTACGGCAACGCTCGGCGCGGCTATCTCCGCAGCACGCTGACGAACACCGAATGGCATTCGGAAGTAAGGGTTCTCGATGCGGTGTCGACGCCCGGCAAGGCGGTGCGCACAGCCGCGACCGTCACCGTCCCCGAAGGCCGCCCCGATATTCAGCTCGGGTGACTCGCGACGGTCACTGACGAATTGCGAACATCGGCATCGCCAGACCGAGCAGCATCACGGTGAACAGGAACCATGCCGCGCCCTGCCAGATCGGCCACGTGCCACCGGCGCGGTAGGACTTGTACCCCAACGTCAGAGCTCCGATTCCGCCGAGGAAGCACACCGCAGGCACCGACGCGGCCAACACAGGGTTCGTGCGGTCGACGACCAGGAACACTGCGGTCAATGCCGCAGCCACCGCCACCACGGCCGCGCAGTATCCCGCCGCTTTGCGAAAGGCTCCGGGATCGCTCCAGCGCTTTTCGACGTCGCGGTCGGCGATGGTGCGTTCGGTCGGATCGTTGACGGGCATACCTGTGGGCTACCCGTTTCGCGCGGGTCTACCCACTTTCGAACGGTCAGCGACCGTCGGCGATGATCTGCGCGACGTTGCGTTCGGCGAGCGCAGTGATGGTCAGCGACGGGTTGGCGGCTCCGGTGCTGCCGGGGATCAACGCACCGTCGACGACGTAGAGCCCGGGGTGGCCCTTCACCCGGCCGTAATCGTCGGTGACGTCGCCCAGTACCGCGCCGCCGAGGGGGTGGGCGGTGAAGGTGTCGTCGACGTCGCGGGTGAACGGCTCGGCCGCGACGATGGTGCCGCCGGCCTGGGCCATCCGATTCTGCACGGAGCGTAGGGCTTCGACGGTGTCCCGGCTGCCACCCTTGGGCCAGTTCAGCGTCAATCGGTCTCTGGCGGAGTCGAATCCGAAGTTTCCGCGCAGTGGGTCGATGGTCATACCGAGTGAGCCGATGAAACCCAGGTTCATCGGAACGCCCGGCACGTACCAGTTCTCGACGGTCAGTGGCAGTCCCGAGTCGTCGACGATGCGTGACGCGCAGGGCGCACCCTGCGGTCCGGCGGACATCGGCCCGAGGGAGCGGGTCATCGATGCGTCGCCGTTGGTGCCCCAGCCGGTGCCGACGAATTCGTTGAGGTTCGACAGCGCTCCGGTGGTGCGGGCGCGCATCAGCAGTTCGGTGGTGCCGATGGATCCAGCTCCGAGGACGAGCGTGTCGCAGGTGAGCGTGCGTGTCTCGACGACGTTGCCGAACGGATCCAGGCGTTCGATCTCGACGCGGTAGCGGCCGCCGGATTCGGCACCGACCGCCGCGACGCGGTGGCTGTGACATACCGTCGCGCGGCCGGTGGCCTCGGCCTGGGGGATGTAGTTCTGCGTCAGGTCGTGCTTGGCGCCGTTGGAGTTGCCGAAGGTGCTGGCACCGACGGTTGCGGACGGCCTGGAGCGTCCGCCGATCTCGTCGCGGACGACGTTCCAGTTCCAGTTGCCGTCCACTGCCTGGGGGGTGAAGCCTGCCCGCCGGGCGTGGTCGTCCCAGGTGCGCGAGTGTGCGAAGTTCGGGCTGTTGTAGACGTCCTCGGGCATCGGCGACGGCCGGAGCATCGAGCGGGCCTTCGGGTACCAGGTGGCGGCCATCTCGTCGTAGTTCAGTCGTCCGGCGAAGGAGAGGTCGAAGAACTTCTTGTCGGGGGCGATGGTGACGCCGGTGTACACGATCGAGCCGCCGCCGACGGCCGCGCCGCGCCAGACCGAGAGGTTTTCGTAGCGGGTGGTGTCGAGTACGCCGCCGAACAGGTCGACCGGTCCGACGGGCATTCCGGTGATGTTGGTGAACGAGGTCTGTTGCCACAGTCCGCGTCCGTCGGCGGTCATGTCGGCGGTGAAGATCTCGCGCCACGGGTCACGTGGCCAGCGCAGTCCGCGTTCGAGGACGGTGACCTGGGTGCCGGCCTGCGCCATCCGGAGGGCGGCGGCGCTGGCACCGAACCCGGAGCCGATGACGAGTACGGGGGAGTGGTCCGGTGGGCGCGGGGGATCGGCGAACAGCTCGGGGACCAGTGATCGGATTCGTTCGGCACCGATGGGGAGTGCGCCTGCTGTGGCGGATCCCGGCAGTCCAGCTGAGCTCAGGACCGGAGCGGCGGCAGCGCCGAGCATTCCGGCAGCGGCCAAACGCAGCAGTTGCCTTCGATTCACGGAAAACTTCCCCCTAGTGCGTGCGGACAGCGCTGTCGATTGTGTCGTGTTTGCTGCAAGAAAGCGAACACTTCGGTCGGATATAGGGACGGCTCCCAGCTCGGCCTCAGGTTTGCCTGTCACACTCCGCTCATGGTTTCGGGATCGGTGGCGCTGTTACTGCTCTTCGCAGCGGTACTGGGCATCGCAGCGCACCTCGTCGACGCCCGGGGGCAGGCGATGCTCGTCTTCGGTGCTTTGGCACATGTCCTCATGCTCGCCGCCGTGCCCGGCACTGCTCTCGCGGCCGTGGCGTTCGGTTGGTGGGGGTTCGCGGCGGGTGCAGTTGTACTGACGAGTGCCGCGGCCACGCAGATTCCTCTGTTCAGGCACCGCTCCCGGACGACGGCCGAGGCATCGAGTCTGACGGTGTTGCACGCCAACATCTGGCTGGGCCAGGCCGACCTCGACGCGTTGGCAGCGCTGGTCGAGCAGCATCGGCCCGACGTTCTCACCCTGGTGGAGTTGACGCCGGAGGCCGACGCCCGTCTGCGCCCGAGACTGTCCAGCTCGTTGCCGCATGCCTACGTCAGTGCAGCTCCCGGCGGCGAAGGCAGCGGAATCTACAGTCGCTTCCCGCTCGCCGACCAGCGCAGGCACGACGGCTTCGTGACAGAACTGCTCTCCGCGCGGGTGGAGATGCCGGGCCGGCCGCTGGTGTTCGCGGTCCATCCGGTGCCGCCGTGGCCGCGGGAGCCGTCGGAGTGGGTACGTGAGCTGGGGTTACTGCGCCAGCTGTTGGCCAAGATCCCCGTCGACGACGGTCCCGTGGTGGTCGCGGGCGACTTCAACGCGACGCAGGATCATCGTCGGTACCGAGATCTGCAGGACGGCCGGTTCGTCGATGCCGCGGTGGCCACCGGGGCGGGCATGCTCAGGACGTACCCGGCGCATACCTGGTACCCGCCGGTGATCGCCATCGACCATGTTCTGGTGGCAGACCTGGCCGTTCGATCGGTCGAAGCCGTGACGATTCCCGGTTCCGATCACCGCGGCATCCTGGCTCGGCTGGCCTTCGGGCAGTCCTAGATCCGGCGAGTCAGGACGATGCGGGCAACTGCTGCACCGACCACTTGTTGCCGTCGGGGTCGGCGAAGTACACGAACGTGCCCCAGCCCTCGTCCTTGGGCGGATCGATGGTCAGGCCCGCCGACGTGAGGTGCTCGTAGGCCTCCTGGACGTTGTCCACGACCATCAGAATCCCGGCCCCCTTGCCCGGCTCGGCGTCGGTGATTCCCTCGCCGATCGCGATGGAGCAGGCCGAACCCGGGGGAGTGAGCTGGACGTACCGAATGCCGTCCCAGGGGCGGGCGTCATGGTCGGCGTTGAAGCCGATCGAGGTATAGAAGTCCTTGGCGCGGTCCACATCGGTGACGGCCAGCGTGACGAGTTCGATCTTCATGGTGAGGTTCATGAGGCAATACTGACGGCCATTGCGGACGACTTCGGTCCGCGTTGGACGAACAGTTCGAGAAATATGCCCGACGCCTCGTCGGTTGTTCCAGCTGTGTTGCTTTCACTCCTCGACAGATCCCGTACGCGAACCGGTTTCGACGACGGGTCGGCGTTGCGTCATACCGTCGAGCGGGCAGTGCATGCGGAGAAGATTGGGCTGCATCGGTTCTGGGTGGCCGAGCATCACGGCGTTCCAGGGATCGCGTCGGGCGCGCCTGCGGTTCTCGCCGCGGCGGTGGCGTCGCGCACCTCGCGCATTCGCGTCGGATCCGGCGGGGTGATGCTGCCCAATCATCAGCCGCTGGTCGTGGCCGAGCAATTCCTGATGTTGGAGTCCCTCTTTCCCGGCCGGATCGATCTGGGTGTCGGCCGTTCCCTCGGTTTCACCGAACCGGTTCGGGCAGCATTGCGCAGTGAGCGGACCGACACGTTCGAAGCCGACATCGCCGAATTGCGTTCGTATCTGGATGGTTCGGGCCCGGTGACGGCCCGGCCGGCTGTGTCTTCTCCGCCGGTGTTCGTCCTCGCCACCGGAGCCGGTCTCGAGGTGGCCGCCCGCGCTGGTCTTCCGGTCGTTGTCGGTGGTCCGGTATTGCAGCAAGACGATCCATTGGCGCTCTATCGCAAGCACTTTCGGCCCACGCCCGCGAATCCCGAACCGTACGTGATCGTGTCGTTGGACGTGACCATCGCAGCGGACGCCGCCGATGCCCGCAGGCTCGCCGTCCCGGAGGCATGGGCGATGGCCAGGTCCAGACGCGAGGGCGAGTTTTCGGCTCTCGAACCGGCGTCGGCGATCGATGAATCGCAATGGACGCCGCAGACGCGGAACCGAATCGAGGCGTCGTTGGCGTCGAGCATCCTGGGCACGGCCGGGCAGGTCCGTCCGCGGCTGGAAGAGGTGGTCGAGCGCACCGGCGCGAACGAGATCATGGCCTCGACGTCCACGTTCGATCGCGCCGAATTGTTCGACGCAGATGCCGCGTTCGCTCAGCTCGCCGGAGTGGCGGGCTGAACCGGTGCCGTGGGTTTGACAGGTGCCGTCGCGGCCAGTGCCGCCACGAGATCGCGTTGAATGTCGGTGGCGGGCACGGTCGCGTCGACGACGGCCGATACCGGTAGCCGCAGCCTCCGGTCGGCCTCGGTGCAGAAGACCAGGCCGGTCTTGGGGGTGCTGTCGGCGGTGCTGGCGTACAGGATGGACCAGCATTGCGGATTCTTGAGGAGCTCGGCGCTGGCGGTGTGGTCGGACGCCACGGGTGGGCCGAAGCTCAGCGGCAGTCCGCTGCGTTTCATCTCGCGCTCGATCACCCGGTGCAGCAGGATTTGCTCGCTTCGTTTGGGTAGTAGCAGGGGGTAGTCGGCGAGTTGGCTCAGGCTCGGGTTGTTCTCGCCTGCCAGCGGATGGCCCTCGGGGAGGACGACGACGAGGTCCTCGGTCCACAGCTCGGTCACGTGCAGACCGGAGCGTTCGACGCTGCCGCGGATCAGCGCCACCTGGCAGTCGCCGGACGTCACCGCTTCGATCTGTTCTGCGAATCGTTTCAGGACGAAGTCGATCTCGGCGTCGGGATGGCGCTCGCGGACCGCGACGATGGCGGAGATGGCGTTGGCTGCGAATGTCATGTTTCCGGTCAGGCGCAGTTGATTCCGCCTTCGGGTCGTCAGCGCCAGGGCGGACTGCTCGAGCTCCACCATGTGCCGGGCGATGGAGACCAATTGTGCTCCGACAACGGTCAATCGGACGGTCCGGGAGGTCCGCTCGAACAGGGGCTCACCGATTTCTCGTTCCAGCTTGGAGATCTGCAGGCTGATCGCCGATTGCGAGACGTAGCAGCGTTCGGCAGCGCGAGAGAAGTTCAGTTCCTCCCCGACTGCGAGGAAGTACTTCAGCTGCCGCAGTTCCATGCCGCCATTCAACCATGAGTTCTGCTCATAGATGCTATTTCAACTTCCGCGTTGATAGAGCTTCGCGGTCGGAGTTTCATGGAGGTAGTTCTTCGTAGAGGGAAAGACTCGAGCCGAAAAGGAAAGTGCTGTGCAAACGTACGACGTCGTCATCGTGGGATCGGGATTCGGAGCATTGGCCGCCGCCAAGTCTCTGGGCAAGGCCGGTGTGACGTTCTCGCTGATCTCCAGCACCACCGAACACCTCTTTCAGCCGCTGCTCTATCAGGCCGCCACCGGAATGCTCTCGACGGGCGAGATCGCCCCTCCGATCAGACGCATCCTCGCGCAGTACGAGTCGGCCGACGTGCGTCTCGGACGCGTCGTCGATGTCGATCCCGACGCTCACCAGGTCACCTACGTCGGTGCCGGGCAGAACCACACCATCGGCTTCGGTCGTCTCATCGTCGCCACGGGTGCCACGCAGGCGTACTTCGGCCGCGACGAGTTCAAGGACCGCACGTTCGCACTCAAGACCGTCGACGACGCGATCGCTCTGCGTGAGCAAATCCTGAGCTGCTACGAAACTGCGCACCTGACAACCGATCCGGCCGCTCGCAAGGAGTTGCTGAGCTTCGTCGTCGTCGGTGCAGGCGCGACGGGTGTCGAATTGGCCGGCCAGATCAGGGATCTCGCGCACCGCTATTTCGCCGGCTCGTTCCCGGACATCGACCCGAGCGACGTCACGGTCACCCTCGTCGACGGAGTCAAGGAAGTTCTGCCCGCATTCGGCGGCAAGCTCAGCGCGTACGCCCGCGCGAAGCTCGAGAAGTCGGGCGTCGACGTCGTCACCGGTGCCATGGTCACCGACATCGCCGACGACGTCGTCACGGTGCAGGATGTCGACACCAAGACGTCGCGGACGTACCCGGCCAAGACGGTCATCTGGTCGGCGGGAGTGCAGGCCAGTGATCTGGCGTCGACCGTCGCCGAACGCACCGGGTGCGAGACAGACCGTGCCGGAAGGCTTCTCGTGCACGACGACCTGACGGTCGGTTCGGCCAAGGACATCTACGCAATCGGCGACGTGACGTCGTTGAACAAGCTCCCCGGTCAGTCGCCGGTGGCGATGCAGCAGGGCAGGCACGTTGCGAAGATGATCATCGGGAAGGTCGACGCCGGGACGCCGTTCAAATACACCGACAAGGGCAGCATGTCGATCGTCGGCCGATTCAGTGCTGTGGCGCGGCTGTTCGGCAAGGTCGACATGTCGGGGCCGATCGCCTGGCTCATGTGGCTCGCGGTGCACCTGATGTACCTGGTCGGCTTCCGAAACCGCTACGTCGCGGTGGTGTCGTGGATGACCTCGTACATCGGCGACAAGCGACCGCACTTCCAGTACACCGACCACTCCGCTTCGGCAACCGAGCTGACCAGCAAGACCTCGGACGAGGAGCAGCGCAGAGCGGCCTAGTTGTAAAGACCCCTAGTTGTAAAGACCTAGGTTGCAACGCCGTTGCGGTAGGCCCAGATCACCACGTGGACTCGGGTGGTGACGTCGAGCTTGCGGCAGATGTTGCCGACGTGAGTTTTCACCGTGCTCTGTTCGACCTGCAGTGAACGGGCGATCTCGTTGTTGCCCAGGCCCTGCGCCAACAGTTGCACCACTTCCATTTCGCGCAGACTCAGGTCGTGTTGCGGGGCAACGGAAGTGGGTAGCTTCGGGGCACCCCGGCGGGCGAACTCGGTCATCAGACGCGGGGTCAGTCGAGGGGAGAGGACCGCTCCGCCGGCGGCGACGGTGACCACCGCATCGGCGAGTTCGTCGGGATCGGTGTCCTTGAGCAGGAAGCCGGACGCTCCACTGTCGAGAGCTGCGAACACGTACTCGTCGAGGTCGAACGTGGTGACGACGATGACACGAACGCTGTCGAACTGCGCCAGTATCTCGCGCGTGGCGGTCAGCCCGTCGCCGTTCGGCATCCTGATGTCCATCAGTACGACGTCCGGTCGCAATGCCGACACCTGGTGCACGGCATGTTTTCCCGAGCTGGCGTGCCCGACGACCTCGATGTCGGGATGGCCGGCCAGGAACAGCTCGAATCCCTGCCGAACCACCGGTTGATCGTCCGCGATGAGTACGGTGATCATGCCGAAACCTCCAGTGACCGAGAGATGTTCCCGCCGATGGGCAGTCGAGCGCGTACGGTCCACGTCGCTCGGTCGCCGGACAATCCGGCATCGAGGGTGCCGCCGAGCAGTGCTGCCCGCTCCCGCATTCCCGGAATTCCGAATCCCTGACCCGAGGGCTCGTCCGGTTCGGAGCTGCCCGAGGTGATCGTGTTGGTGACGGTCACCTCGATGGCCGAGGATCGATTCGATACCTCAACGCGCACATCGCAGTTCGGCGCATGACGTCGGGCATTGGACAACGACTCCTGAACGATGCGGTAGCACGTCAGTTGCACGGCGCTGTCGGTATCGTTGCTGTCTGCCACAATGCTCATCTCGATGCGCCCGAACGATATTCGTGACTGCTCGATCAGTTCGGCGATATCGGAGATCATCGGCTGCGGAGCAGTGTCTGTGTTGACGCTGGTGTCGGTGTCGAAGCTACTGTCGGTCGTGTCGCTCGGGCGCAGGATTCCGACGATCTGGCGCAGGCTGTCGAGGGTGCGCTGGCCGTGTCCGATTGCGCCGGTGAGTAGTTCGCGTGCCTGCTCGGGGTTGCTGGTGATGAGCGTCCTCGATGCCTTGGCCTGGATGAGCATGCCGGTCAGGTGGTGAGCCGCGACGTCGTGCAGTTCGCGTGCCATGGTCTTTCGTTCGTTGTCCAGGGCCGCGTTCAGCCGTTGCCGGTGTTCGATTTCGGCTCGGCCGAGAGCAGCCTCGCTCTCGAGTTCCTGGGCCCGTCCGCGTGCGATGTACTTGCCCAGTGCGATGAGCACCGTGTAGTTGATGGCGAGGTTCGCGATCTGCTCGACGACCACGCCGATCGTGCCACCGGGGCCGGTGTCGACGCTGACAGCGATTTCGAGGATCAACCCGACGGCGATGGGGACGAACAGGCGTGGCCCGGTCACCCGAATTGCCAAGGCGGCGATGGCGAACCAGTACAGCGGGGTGAATCCGAGAGTCCGGTCCGGCAGAACGAGAATCAGTGCGATGCTGACGGCCACCACCGACAAGTACGCCGTGACCGGAAAGGATCGGCGCACGCACGTCACCGCGGTCATCGCCAGCAGGGCAACGACACTCACCGCGATCAGGGGTGGGCTGCTGACGAGTTCGTCTCCGGTGTCACCGACCATGCCCGTCGAGAGTTGGAATCCGGCGTAGACCAGCGTTGCCAGGAGCATCTCGATCGGCAGTACCACGGGATTGCGTGGCCGCCAGGACGGGCGAAACGTGCGCAGCACGCGGTGAAAACCCAGTACCCGGGAATCGCCCAGCATCAGAGTCGACTCCGTTCTCCTGCCGCATCTTTCGAGCTCGAGTTCTTCGTACCCACTACCCACAGCGGTCCGGTGACGAACCAGAAGAACGTGATGACGCCGAGCGGCTGGATCACGGTCTTCAGTGCTGCTGCCTGCTCCGAGTCTGCCACGGTGAAGGCCAATGCGTAGGTGATCACCAGCGCGATTGCGGCGGCGACCAGCCACTTCACGAATCCTCGGATTTCGTTGCGGTAGGCCTGCGGACCGGTCTTCGGGGGCTTGACCGGTGCGGGTCCGCCGGCGAATCGGTGCGCGAAGCGCACGTCGAGCCAGGCCACCGTCGAGTGCGCGAACACGACGGTCCAGCCGAGGTAGATGCCGGCGAGGCGATGCGCGAATTCGACGTCTCCGCCCCGGTGCAGATCTAGCGCCACGGCCGCGATCAATACGATGTCGAGGACCGGGAGCAGGGCGAGCGTGATCGTGCTGGCGCGTCGCATGCGTGCCACGTAGCGCAGGCACAGGCCGCCGATCACCAGAACCCAGAAGCCGACCTCGCAGATCGCGATCGTGAGCAGAATCGGATTGTTCATGGCCCTGATCTCACCGCAGCCGATGCGTGCGCGATACCCCTGCGGAGGCGTCGTACCTGGTGGTTCGGCCGAAGGTACGACGCTGCGCTCCACCGAAAGTCGTAGCTGACCGCGCTACTGTGGAAGTACGCATACAGGACATACGAAACCCGGGAGTCGACGATGGCAGGCAAGAAGATCGACAGAGTGCACGCACAGTCCGCATTGGAGACGGTTCGCGAGAATCCCGGCATCGCGTTGATCGCCGCCGCACCCGCGTTGGTGGTGCTGGCGTTGGTGTGGTGGCTGCTCGGGTTCCCCGCCGCGTTGATTCTGCTGATCGCAACAGGCGGAGCCGGCTACCTCTACCTCAAGAACCGCTGACTACCGATAGCACTGACTACCGTCAAGCACTGATCACTGCTCGGCGCGGGGGATGCAGAACTCGGTGATGGTGGCCGAGCCTGCGGCCAGTTCTGCCCAGGACGCCTCGGTGGTCAGCACTGCGATTGCCGAGGTGGGGAAGCGGTGTCGCACCTCTCGGGCCAGGTCGGTGTCGTCGTCTGCCGCCAGTTCGAGTGCGGTCCAGGGGATTCCGGGCTCATGCCCGACGACCAGCAAGGTCGATACCGTCACGTCGTCGAAGTAGGTGTCGGCGAGCCGGATCTCGTCGATGATCTCGTCGGCGGATCCGCCGTAGATGTCTCGCTCGAAGCGGGTGGGAGCGTCTCCAAGACCGGTAGCGGCCAGGGTTTCGCGGGTGCGCAGGGCCGTCGAGCACAGCACTGCGTCGACCTTGCCGACGTGCTCGGCAATCCAGGCTCCGGCGAGTGCCGCCTCGCGTTGGCCGCGTGCGGCCAGGGGTCGTTCGTGATCCGGTACTCCGTCGGGGTAGCCGGATTTGCCGTGCCGCATCAGCACAAGGGTCCTAGTGGTCGCCATGCCGTCCACCGTAAACGGTCAGGGCAACGGGATCGGGGAGAACGTCCACCTGCTCCGGGAAGACGAACTTGCGCATCGCCCACCACCGGAATGCGGTTGCCAGCAACGTGCCGATGATGGATCCGCTGACGAAGTCGGCGATGTTCTCGGTGAGGAAGGACACGTTCGGCGACCGCAGATCCAGCATGTAACTCGACACCCACAGCGGTAGCTGGTTGATTGCCAGGCCGGTTCCGGCAACGGCGAAGAACAGCGCTGCTTCGTGGTGACGTCGTCGTCCGCCGCGCGCAGTGAACGACCATTCCCGGTTGAGGATGTACGACACGATCGTCGCGATCAGCACGGCCAGAACGTTCGCTGTCACCGGCTTGTCCTGCAGGATCGTCCACTTCAGACCGAAGAACAGTACGACGGTGACAACGAAGGTGATCGCTCCGACGATGAGGAACTTGAGGGCCTCGGCGTGCTTGACGAGGGGCTCGAGCCAGCGCTGGGGAACGTGGTCGGTGAGGCGGTCGGACACATGCATCCCATCGACGTTACCTCGAGTAACGGATCCGGCCGGCTCGCGAACGATAGGCTCGCAGCGATATGACTAGCGCCCGGCTGTCCGTTCTCGTCGTCTTCTTCGTCAATGGAGCGGTGTTCGCCAACTGGGCTCCGCGCATTCCGGAGATCCAGCGGTCGCTGTCGATCGACGTTGCCACCCTCGGCCTCGCGCTGACCGGAATCGGTCTCGGCGGGCTGGCTGCCGCGCCTGTCGCAGCTGCCGTGGTCCGACGGTTCGGCAGTCGGTGGGCGATTCTCGCCTCGGGTCTGTCGCTGTGCGCGGCGTTCGTGCTGCCTGCGGTGGCTGTGTCGTGGTGGACGCTGTTGGCGGCGCTGGTGCTGCTCGGCGGGGCAGACGCAGTGATGGACATTTCGATGAACGCGCAGGGCGTCCTCGTCGAGGAACGCGCGGGGAAGTCGCTGCTGAGCAGCTTTCATGCCGCATGGAGTGTCGGTGCCGTCGTCGGGGGAGTGACCGGCGCGGCCGCGGCCGGTATCCGGATGCCAGTGGTAGCGCACTTCGCTCTGATCGCAGTGGTGCTGATGCTCGCTCTCGCTGCCGTCGGCCGGGGTCTGGTGGGTCCGGAATCGGTGGCGCGCGTCGATCACGAAGACCGAGCGCCGGGGCCCGTTCTCGTCCGGCCGACGGCTGCACTGGCCCTGCTCGGGGCCGTGGTGCTGCTTGCCGGGCTGATGGAGGACTTCCCGCAATCGTGGAGCGCTGTCTACATGACGACGGAAGAGGGTGCGGGCCCGGGTGCGGCCGGTATGGCGTTCGTTGCGTTTTCGGCCGCGATGCTGATCGGCCGGTTGGTCGGGGACCGGATCGTCGATCGGTTCGGACCGTCGGCGGTGCTGACCGGAGGCGCGTCACTGGTGGCGGCGGCGTTCCTCGTCATCTTGGGTCTGTCGCTTCTGGCCGCGGATCTACCGGTCCTGGTCATCGGTGCGTTCGCGGTTGCCGGCCTGGGTGCGAGCCCGCTGTTTCCCATCGTCTTCAGCCTGGCCGGGCGGCTTCCCGGTGTGTCCTCGGCAGCGGCCATCTCGATCGTCTCGCTCGTCTCTCGGATCGGATTTCTCGTGGCTCCCTTGGTCGTCGGTCGCGTCGTGGATGCGTCGGGCTTTGGATCAGTGTTGGGGGCCATCGCCGTCGCCGGTTCTGTCGTCGCGGTGATCGGGTGGTACTACGGCCGCAGATTCCCCGTCGAGTCGGCTCAGGGCCTCGGCTCGAGGTAGGTGTGCAACAACCGACGTACCTCGTCGGCTGCGAGCTGCTCGGGATGCGTCACTGCCTGCAGCGTCAGTCCGTCGATGAAGGTATGCAGTTCGGCCGCTGCACGTTCGTCCGCACTGCTGTCGAAGGTGAAGGCGGGGGAGTTCGGTCGATCGAGATCGTGCAGGTGCGCCCACGCGAGCCGGCACAGGTAGCGGCTGCCGAACCACCCGGCCGTCTTGAGGGCGGCGAGTCGCTCGTCGAATCTGGCTCTCACGATCGCTTCGAGCCAGACCGACGCCTCGGCGCGGCGGTCCTCGTCGAGGGGCAGCATTTCCTCGAGGACGCGGATCGCGCGAACCAGGCCGTCACCGTCGGTTGGGTGCGCCTCCAACCGATGTACGACGCGTTGCGTCATTGCCTCGGCCGCGAAGAGGACGAGTTCTCCCTGATCGGAGAAGTAGTACCGCAGTGATCCGGGGGAGACGCCGGCTTCGGCGGCGACGCTGCGTACCGTCGCCCCGTCCATTCCTGCTCGTTCGATGACGCGCCACACGGCGGCGACGATCTCCGCCCGGCGTGCATCGTGGTCGACGATCTTCGGCATCGGTCTGTTCTAGCACGAGGAAATCTTTTTCACACAACTGTATTGAAATCCTGTTACGGTACAGCTGTGTTAATTCAGCTGACCGGGCTCGCGCTGGTCGACAGCATCGGCGTCGGGACTCTTGCGGTTCCGCTCTGGATGATGCTTCGGCCGTCGTTCCGGGCGCGTGTCGTTCTGCTGCATCTGGGCGTGTTGGGTCTGCTCTACCTCGGGGTTGGCATCGCAGTATGGGCGGCCACCGATGGCCTGAGCGTTGCTGTTCCTGGCGACGCCCGGGTTCGGCTGGCGGTGGGTGTTGTGGTTCTGATCATGGGCCTGCTCTGGGACCGTCGGCGGCGAGTCCCGAGCAGTGCGTGGTGGACGCGGCCCCCGGGGAGTGTTCGCGGGGTGGTCCTGCTTGCCGTCGCTGTGGGCGCGGTGGAGGTGGCGACGATGCTGCCCTACTTCGCAGCGATCGACGTGGTCGGTGATGCCGGACTGGGGTGGGAGTTCTCGTCGCTGCTGCTCGCGGCGTACGTGCTCGTGACGCTCTCGCCTGCCCTTGTCCTGCTCGCCGCCAGAGTGTGTGCGCAGGAACGTGTTTCGTCGATCACGCCAACTCTGCTCCGGCGCGTGGATCGCTGGAGTGGGGACGTGTGGGCGACGGTGTTGCTCGTGGTGGGCGCGCTACTGGCCGCGAATGCGGCAATCGAATTGAACCTGGTCTGAATCGATGAGAGGAAGCACGATGATTGCAAGAGATGCGCGCAGCATCGTCATGATTGTCGTCGGCGCTGTGCTGGCGCTGTTCTTCTGGGACCTGCAGGTGTTCTGGTTCCAGGGCGGCCCGATCGGCTGTGTTCTGGTGGTGCTCGCGATGGTCGACGTATGGGAATCGCGTCGCGGCAACCCCAAGAAGGGGCTGCTCGCGGAACTGCGCGACGACATCGTCGGCCGCAAGGATTCCGGCGATACATCCGAGCGTGACACTCGGTCGTGAGTGGCACCCCCGGTTCCCTATCGCCAGGACGGTACTGAATTCTCGGCCCAGGCGTGATAGACAAGCTGTTCGGCGATGCGGTATCGAGCGGAACGGTGGTGACCTGGTGACGAGCGGTGTCCACGCGGGGCTCACTACGAGCTCGTCTCGGCGTGGTCTAACCACTGCCGGTACCGCAGTGATGGTCCTCGGTCTGGTGGCCGGTTGGGTTGTCGTCTACGCGGTGAGCCTGATGGGTGCGCTGTGGCGCTTCCGAGAACCCGATGCGCCGGCTCCGACGCTCTCGATGGGGGATCAGTGGGCCGATCTGGCTGTCGGTGCGGCGCAGGTGGCGGTGGGGGCCGTGGCAATCGCCGCCGTGTACTTCGCTCGACGTCGGAAGCTGCCTGCGGTGTGGCCGACCCGCAGTGGCACCGCGAGCGAGGCCGCGCTCACCTGGTGCGCCGCGATCGGTGCCGCGTCTGCTTCTCTACTCGTGTTGTCTCGTTTGGACATCGTCCGCTTCAGCTTCTCGGTTCCGGCCTCGGTCGAATCCGATTGGCTCGCAGTGGTTTCTGCTCTCGCCGTGGGTCTACGCGAGGAGCCGATTCTGGTGGCGCTACCGGTGTTGCTGCTCGTGGGCCGGCTCCCGATCTGGGCGATCATGGCGTTGTCGGCCACGATGCGAGGCCTTCTCTACATGTACTTCGGCGGCGGCGGATTTCTGTGGGCGCTGTGCTGGGGTGCCGCGGCGGTCTGGGTGTTCTACCGCTACCGGCGGCTGTGGGTGTTGATCGCCATCCACGGACTGGTGATGAACATTCAGGTGTTCGATCGCGTCATTCCGTCCGAGAATGCGGCGACCGTTCTGCAGTGGGTCAACATTCTGATCCTGTTCTCGGCGCTACTGTGGTGGATCACCCCGCGTGCCCTGGATGCGTTTCTGCCCAACACGGTGGCCGTTCGGTACGGCGATGCGACCGTCGCGACGACCCCGATGGTGGCCGAGGTGGTACTGAACCCCGAGAAGCTCGATCCCGACGAAGCCAGACGAGAACCTCCGGTCAAGCCCTGACCATGCGGGCTTCGATGCACTCCCAGATCGGGTCGAACTTCTCGGTGCCGTCCAGCTCGAATCGATGCTTGCGGTAGAACGCCACGGCGCGATCGTTGGCCGCTGCCACCCACAGGTATGTGGATGCCTCCGGGTCGATCACGGTGGTCATGAGTTCTGTTGCGACGCCGGTGCCGTGGTGCTCGGGCACGACGTTCAGTGACCACAGTTCGGTCGACGCAGGCGGATTGTCGTCGCGCGGTGGGCCGCCGGTGGCGAAACCGACGATGCGTGAATCGATGGTGTCGACGGCGCACCGGGTCCGCACGCCGCGGCTCGACTGCTCGTCGCGGCGGGCGATGATCTGCTCCCATCGTTCGATGCGGTCGCGAGGGCGTATCGCATCGAGTTTGGCGCTGTTCATCATTCCCGCGTACGTCGCCTTCCAGATCGCCACGTGCGCTGCACCGAGCTGTTCTTCGTCGCCCGGGCGGATGTCACGGATCGTGTAAGCGGCCACGGTTGTAGTTATACCGACACGACTCGAATTGGTCGTCGGGATTTCTTGTCGGAAGCTTCTGTGGCAGTCCTGGATCAAGACTTCGGTAGCACTTCGGATTGTTGCGGCCGTGACATTTCGACCCCACGCTGTGGTTTTTCGAAGCGTCGGGTACCGACCGGTTCGAGATGGACGGGAGTTCGATTCTGCCGCATGCGTTGATCGGCTCTGCCGGGTTCGATTCCCATCTCGAGGTTGGGCGTCATCATTGCGCTGAGCCTCACCTTCGGCCCGCTTTGCCAACCCCCATCGCTCAGATATGACACGGGGCGAGGAGGTCAATGGCCCTCGGAGGGAGCGCCATTCAACTCTTGAGCTCGCGGAAGGCGCGAACCGATGACAGCTGTCGGAGGGCTTCCCAGAGGGTGATCGCGTCCTCGCGGTCGACAGCGTCGCGCAGAACCGGGCCGAAGAATGCACGCTTGTCGCCCTGGGGTGTGGTGATAGCCAGAACAGGCGTGCCGGCTTCGGCCTCGATACGGTCGAGTCCGTCGTGATGGGAGTGGCGCAGCTCAGCGTCGTGGCCGGTATTCATGCCGGCCCCGGCGAGTGAGGTGGGTAGCCCCGACCTCGAGAGTGCCTCGGAGATATCACCGATCCATTCCCGTTCGGCGCCGTGTGGGTCGGTCCACAACGCGCTGTAGAAGGTGCCGAGCGCATCGTGCCCGTGCGCGGTCTGAACTGCTATTGCCACACGTGCGGGAACCCATAGATAGCCATGGGTATCACCTTCGGGATCGTCGTCGCGGTGCTCGTTGAGCACCGACAAACTCATCACACGCCAACGCACGGTCAGCTGCACTTCATTGGCGATCTGGACTATCCAACGTGCTGTGTAGCGGGTGAGTGGGCAGGCAGGGTCGAGCCAAAAGTCCACCGTCCAACCGGACTCTTCGTACTCGGGCGTCGCGACCACGCTGGCGCTCACGTCAGTCCGCCGGGCAGAGCGGTAATACCCCGCTCCAGTGTGCGGTTCACGGTTGCGACTACTTCGAACTTGGCCAAAGAGCCCTGCGCAACTTGCTCGAACGCGGTGTACGAAATCCCCCACAAGACCTGCTGCATCCATTCGGCGGTGACCTCGCTGTCGAATACGCCCTCCGCCTGCCCGCGCCTGATGAGCTCTATCACTGGATCTCGCGGCGTCGGAAGGTCTGGCTGGGCTGTGGGCACGACGTCGCGCATGAGGGACTGGTCTCCGAACACGAACATAATTGCCTCGCTGACCGAAGCCAGTGCTGCAACCACGCGGCGCATCGCATCCAGCGGGTGCCCGGTCTCGGGCTGCGCCTCGGCAATCGCAGCGCCGACCGACTCGAGTGCATGTCTCACGGCGGCGCGGACCAGACCGTCGCGCACGGGGAAGTAGCGATGCAACGTCGTGCGACCAACCGCGGCGGCCTCGGCGATCTCTGGCAAGGTCGCCGCTCGCTCACTCGCCCAGGTGCGTACGGCCGCAGCAACGATGGCTTGTTCGGTTCGGCTTTTCGCGCTCACGGAAAGATGGTACCAACGACTACTCATAGGGAGCTTTGGATCTCAAAAATGGAAGTTTGAAGTTCTTCTTTGGATATTTTAGTATCCATTGCATGGGCGAAGTGGCGATGATCAGGGCCGAAGGGCTGCGTAAGACCTTCGAGGCCCGAGGGGGCACGATCGAGGCGGTGCGCAATGTCAACCTTGACGTCGCCACTGGCGAGCTGGTGGCGCTCCTCGGACCGAACGGAGCGGGCAAGTCCACGACACTCCGGATGCTGACCACACTGCTGCCGCCAACAGCAGGCAGCGTGCATATCGCAGGCCATGATGTGGTTCGGGAGCCGGGCCGGGCACGTGAGGCGATCGGGTACGTGGGCCAGAAGAACGCCTCCGGAGTAAGCCATCGCATCCGCGACGAGCTGGTCACCCAGGGGCGCTGCTACGGCCTGACGAGCGGCGATGCGCGCCGCCGCGGCGATGAGGTGCTCGAAGTTCTCGGTCTCGGCGACCTGGCCGCGCGCACCCCCGACACGCTCTCGGGCGGTCAGCGACGCCGGGTGGACATAGCCCTCGGCCTGATCCACAAACCCAAAGTGCTCTTCCTCGACGAGCCATCCACAGGCTTGGATCCGCAGAGTCGGGCCGGATTGTGGGATCAGATCCAGCTCCTCCGCCGGCAGCACGGCATCACCGTATTGCTGACCACTCATTACCTCGACGAGGCCGACCGAACAGCCGACAGGATCGTGATCGTCGACCGCGGGGAGGTGATCGCCAACGGCACGGCCGATGCCCTGAAGGCGGACTTAGCAGGCGACTGGATTCATATCACCACGACCGACGCCGAACGCGCGGCACCTAGTCTCCGTCAGATTCCGGGAGTCTCCGTTGCCACACAAGAGGGCAACCGGCTGAGTGTCCGAGTTGCAGACGCCGAAGCCTCGATGCCGGTAGTCCTGCGGTGCTTGCACAACGACGCGATCACCGTCAGTCGAGCTAGCTTGCAGCGTCCCTCGCTCGACGAAGTGTTTCTCAACCTCACCGGGCGCCGCCTCGATGATTCGGGCGGCGCTACCCAAACCGCCGTCGAGCCGAATGCGGCCATTCATGCCTAGTCTCATCCGGGACATCACCACCGTGTTCTCCCGCGAGATCACGCCAGAGATCCGATCTCCCCTCAGCATTCTTTTCGCCATGGGACAGCCCCTGCTTTTCCTGGTGCTTTTCGGCTCGATGCTCGTCGGCGCAGGAGCGGACCTGGGCGCGAGAGGGGGCGACGTCTGGCAGTGGTTCCTACCGGGCATCCTCGTGATGATGTGCCTGATGGGACCGCTCTCGGCCGGTCACGGCATGCTGAGCGAACTCAATGGAGGGCAGATGGAACGCTTCCTTGCTACCCCCATCAGCCGCACCTCGATAGTCCTCGGACGGACCGCCAAGGACGTCATCATTCTGTTCGCCCAGGCGACCCTACTCACTGCCATCGCCATTCCGCTGGGTATGAATTTTCATCTCCTAGGTGCCCTAGCCGCGATGGCACTACTGATCGTCATGGCCACGGGTCTGAGCGCCTTCTCCTACGTCCTCGCCATTGCCTCGATGCCCAGTGGGAACCTCTTCTGGATCGTCACCCAGATGCTGATCTTCCCGACCACATTGCTCTCGGGCATTCTGCTCCCCGTCTCGTCAGGTCCCGGCTGGCTGAGCGGCATCGCTGCAATCAATCCGATCACCTACATCGTCGACGCCGCCCGAGTGCTGTTCATCGGCGACTTCCTCGACACCTCGGTCCTCCACGGCACGATCGTGGCTGTAGTGGTCGCCGCGGGCGGCCTCGTGCTGTCCACTCGCAAGATGAAACGTGGGATCTGAGCTGAGCGAAGATGCGGCGGATCTGAACCCGGCTCGAGGTACCGTCACCTGAGTCCTCGGTACGAAGACTGCCACGCCTGTTCGGCCCAACAACTGTTACCGCTGTACTGGTGCTGGGACATTGCATTTCTTGTCGTACCCCTCTCGTACTATCGAAATCATGTTCGATACCGGTGGGTGGGGGGTGGCGGAGACGCCACCGGTCGATGACTGCATTGCGGGGTTCCTCGACGTCATCGCGCTCAACCGTGTCAACGAGAACCTTGCTCGGGCGGCGACTGTGCTCGCGTACTGCGACGTGCTCGAGATGCGCCTCGAGGCAGCCGAAGCCGCCGGCGGAGATCCGGGCGAGACCGTTCGCGGTGCCCTGTGCGATCTGGCCGTGACGATGACCGGAACGCGTCGCGATGCGTCCGTTGTGCACGATGTCGCGGAGCGTCTACATCGAATGCCGTTGACGGCCTTGCGTTTCGTGACCGGCAGCTTCGACTGGTCGACAGTTGTCACGATCACCTCGGTGCTTCATCGCGCCAGTGACGAGGCGATTGCGGCAATCGAGTACGAGGTCTGTGCCGCGGGTGGCCGGATGCGTCCGCAGGCCTTGCGCAACCGGATCTGGCGACTGTGGATGAAGGCCGATCCGGTCGGTGCCGCAGCTGCCCGCGAGACCGCGAAGTCCGAGGAGGTCGGTGTGCGGATCGACCGCACCGGTCCGGGTGGGATCGCGTCGCTCATTGCGAAGATCACCGATCTCGAAGCAGCGGAAGCGGATGCCCTCATCGTCGAGATCGTCGGGACGGTCTGCAAGCGCGACCCACGATCGACAGGGACGCTTCGGGCAGCGGGTCTGATGGCGTTGCTGCACGGCGAGCATTCACTTGCATGCCAATGCGATCGCGGCGACGACTGCCCGGTGGCCGGCGCTGCCGACGATATTCCTCCTCGGCGCGGGCATCTCCTCCAGATCGTGGTGGCGGTGGAGACGCTGCTGGGGCTGTCCTCGGAGCCCGCGACCCTCGCCGACGGCACGCCCATCGACCCCGAAGTGGCGCGCATAGTCGCCACCGACGCGAAGTGGCAGGCGCTGCTGACCGAGCTGGTCGAGATGCTGAAGCCCGAACAGAGAAACACGGGCGAAGACGGATCGAATGTTGATGGCCCGGACGATGACGGCCGGGATAGCGGTGGCCCCGATGACGGCGGTCCAGACGATGATGGCCCTGATGACAGCGGTCCGGACGGTGGTGGTCCGGACGCTGGTGGCCCGGACGATGGCGGTCCGGACGAGGGTGGTCCGAACGGCGGTGGCAGCACGTGCAGCCCCGACGGTGGTGGCCCTCTCGACGGTGGTGGCAGCACGTGCGGCCCCGACGGACGGGCCCCGGAACGCCCCGATGGTGGTTCGGACTCCGGCCGCGGGCAGTCGAACGGTGATCCCGGCTCCGACCCCGGCCGTGCCGACTCCCGCAGTGGCGATGTGCCGGGTTCGGTGTCGGGTCCGTTCGGGCCGTTCTCGACGGCTCCGTCGCTGTTGCGTCGAGTCGTCGGCATGGGTCGGGTGCGCGGTGCCGCCGAGCTTCCGTCCGTGCGTCTCGTAGGTGCCCACTGCCTCCCACCTGCAGTCCCGGTACTGGGGGAGGAGTCTGTCCGCGACGGGCTCGTCGCACGGTGGCTTGCGTGGATCGCCGAACAGCCCGAGCGTGCTCGCGGCATCTTTCCCGACGGTCATGGCGGCGAGTCCGCTCCGTCGCAGGCGGCGGTGACGTATCGGCCAGGTGCCCGCGTCGTCGCGTTCGTTCGGGCTGCCTATCGCACGTGTACGTTCCCGAACTGCGACGTGCCGTCGGCCCGGTGCCAGATCGATCATCTGGTTCCGTTCGATCACGACGATCCCGAGCGCAGCGGCTGGACGATCGTGACCAATCTTCAGCCGGTGTGCGTGTTTCATCATCAGGCCAAGACCTCGGGGGCGTGGTCGGCGGTGATGCTCGCAGGCGGCGCGATTCTGTGGTCGAACTCCCTAGGTCTGCGCAAAGTCACGTTGCCGGAGTTGTGCATCGCGACTCCCCGCCTATCCCGCCGACGGCGAAGGGGCTCGTCCCGGCCAGGGGCGAGCCCGGTCGAACCCACCCGCTGGGAGCTCGAATTCAGCGGGTGTGCACCGCCGACTCTCGACGAATTCCGCTCTGCAGCAACAGATGTCGACCGAGGAAAGTTGGCGGAGAAGCGGCGGGCCTACCTCGAACACTGTCGCGTCGTCCATGCGCGCGTCCGATACGACCGCACCCGATACGACCCTCCGCCCTTCTGAACGATCAGCGGGGCAACATGTACGTGAACGCTGCTATTGCGGCTATGGCGACGAGACACCCCGAAACCTGGCGAGCGCCGTGCAGGTGGCGACGAGTAGCCAGGAGAAAACCAGAGACGGCGGCAGCACCGACCGCGACCGAGAATACGATATTGATGACTCGTGTCGATTCCATGTCGAATATCAGCCAGGACGTCACACCGAGCAGCACAACTGCAGCCGACGATACAAATACCGACAGCATCGCTGTGCGCTGTTCCGAATCGATGTTCGACGCCATGTTGTTCATGGTTTCTCCCGAGTGTTCAGCATTGAGTCCCGGCGTTGAGACTGACCCAGGGGTGACTTTGATTTCGCTTCATCGGCCGAGTAGTCGCTCGCTGACAGACTCGTTATTTCGCAAAGGTTACTAATGCGGATTTTGTCGGTCAAGACCGACTTGAGGGCCGATCTCGTCGGCGCAAAGAGCAGCTCTTCGATGGTGACTTTGCTCGCGAACCCAGCGGTTGTTCGCGCGGATTCTGTATCGCTGGGAGTTGCTTTTCCGCATTCGAGATCCCGCGCTGGTGTGGGCGGTGCCACCCACCTGCTACCTTGAACGCCGTTCAAGTCTCTGGGGCAGGTCACCGCCCCACTCCTCGAGGAGCCACCCGTGTCAGATGTCGACAGCAGTACTCGCCCGCCGAGCCGTAAGGTCAGCCGAATGAACGTCTCCGCCCGCGACATGGCGCAGATCGCG
This sequence comes from Rhodococcus sp. NPDC076796, assembly GCF_040702765.1. Lineage (NCBI taxonomy): Bacteria > Bacillati > Actinomycetota > Actinomycetes > Mycobacteriales > Nocardiaceae > Rhodococcus > Rhodococcus sp. NPDC076796. The sequence goes on from NZ_JBFBMS010000005.1 coordinate 63,504, forward strand.
GTGTTCGCTGCACTCATCGCTGCTCTCGGCCTGCCGGGATCGATCACGGTCGGGTTCTCGGGCGTCCCCATCACCCTGCAGACTCTTGGCATCATCCTGTCCGGTGCCATCCTCGGACCCCGCAAGGGCACGGCCGCAGTCCTGGTGTTCCTCGCGCTGACGATGATCGGTCTGCCGCTGCTGGCCGGTGGACGCACCGGTCTCGCCGCCATGGCCGGGCCCACCGTCGGGTACCTCATCGGCTGGATACCGGCCGCGTTCCTGATCGGCCTACTCACTGCGCGCATCCTGCCTAAGTACTCGATCGTGCTCGGCCTGCTGATCAACGCGATCGGCGGAATCCTGGTTGTCTACGCATTCGGCATCATCGGACTCGTTCTGCGCACAGACGTCGGAGTCTTGGCCGCCGTCACGTCCAACGGACCCTTCCTGCCCGGTGACATCGCCAAAGTCGTCGTCGCCACCGTCGTCGCCAAGAGCGTCCACCGCGCGTACCCGGGCCTGATCAAGGCGTGACTCTGACGCTGGGAGGTCGAGGTCGCGACAACAGCACAGCTATCGCCTGGGCGGATCGCACCCTCACCTACGCCGACCTCGACGTCGCCGTCGAGCAGTGGCCTCACCTCCCGGTGCACGGGGCTCGATCACACGACGCATCAGCATTGGAGCTGCCGGACGCGTTGATCTGCGTTTTCGCGGCGGCAAGGCAGGGCAGCGCGGTGCGAGTCGAGGATCCGTCCACCAGACCGGAACGTGCCGAGCAACCGAGTCCCGACGCGTTCCTGCTGGTGGCGACCTCGGGCTCCACCGGCCGCCCGAAACCCCTCGCTCGCACTGCCGCGTCATGGGTCGACAGCTTCCCCGAGTTCACCGAGATCACCGGTCTTCGCCCCACCGATACCGTGCTCATCACCGGACCGCTGCACGCCACGATGCACCTGTTCGCCGCGGTGCACGCACTGTGGCTGGGGGCATGCGTCACCGACGATCCTGCCCAGGCCACTGCCGTTCATGCGGTGCCTGCGGTACTCCGTGACGTCCTCCGCCGGATGCCTCGCGCGCGGGTTGCCGTCGCAGCCGGTGCCGGCCTCGACGATGCTGCCGCGCAGGCGATCTCGGCGCAGCAAATCAGGCTGGTCGAGTACTACGGCTCGGCGGAGCTGTCGCTGGTGGCGGCAAGGGTTGTGGGTGAACACGCGTCATTGAGGCTGCTCCGAGACGTCGAAGCACGCACCGAGGACGGGTACCTGTTCGTCCGATCGCCGTACGCTGCACTCGGTGCGCGCGGCTGGTTCGGCGTCGGTGATCTGGCCGAACTGAACGGCTCCGAACTTCTCGTCCACGGCCGCGGGGATGCAGCGATCAACGTGGGCGGAACCACCGTGATCGCCGAGGACGTGGAGAACATCCTGACCGCACTCGACGGCGTCCGAGCTGCGGCAGCGATCGGCACGCCGCACGCGGTTCTCGGCGAAACGGTCTCTGCCGTCATCGAACTCGACGGAACCCGCGACCTCGACCTGGTTCGCGCCGACGCTCGCGCAGTAATGGCCAAGGAAGCACTGCCGCGACGCTGGACGGTGGTGCAGCAGTTGCCCCGCACCGCGAGCGGCAAGATCGCTCGGAGTGCCCTGCAATGACTATCCCTGCTGTGAATGTGCCTGCTGTGAATGCCCCCGTCATCGTTGCGGCGAAACGCACAGCAATCGGTATAGCGGGGCATGGCTTCGTCGATGTCACCGCCCCGAACCTTGCCGCACCGGTGCTGAAAGCTGTTGCAGCAGAAGTCAGCTCACTGGGCATCCCGATCGACGATTTGATCCTCGGCAACTGTCTCGGTCCCGGTGGCGACGTCGCACGTGTCTCGTCGCTGCTCGCGGGTCTCGGTGTCGGCGTTCCAGGAGTCACCGTCGATCGGCAGTGCGGATCCGGACTCGACGCCGTCATGCAGGCTGCGTCGCGCATCCGTAGCGGCGAGGAGACGCTGATCCTGGCCGGTGGCGTCGAATCTGCCAGCACCAGCCCGTGGCGATTCTGGCCGCCGGTCGACGGCCAAGATCCCGTCCGCTACACCCGAGCGCCGTTCGCACCGCACGGCTTCGAGGACCCGGACATGGGTGTGGCGGCGGACGACCTCGCGCGAATCCGCGGTATCGGGCGCGAACGCCAGGATGCTTACGCTGCACGGTCGTTCGCGCGAGCGGCGGCCTGCGACTTCTCGACCGAGATCGTCACTGTGAACGACGTCGCAACCGATGAGCGCATCCGCCCCAACATGACCGCCCAGCGGCTCGGCAGGCTGCGCCCCACCTTCACCTCCGCCGGCACGGTGACCGCGGGCAATTCGTGCGGAATTTCCGACGGCGCAGCAGTTCTGGCCATCACCACGGCCGAGCGGGCAGCCGGAATGCCGGCGTTGCGCATCCTCGGCAGTGCGGTCGCAGGGTCCGACCCCGCTCTTCCCGGGCTCGGTCCGGTGCCGGCGATCGAGAAGCTGCTCGCCCGCACCGGGGTGGGCCTCGAGGACATCGACACCGTCGAAATCACCGAGGCGTTCGCGTCGGTCGTGCTCGCGGTCTCGGATGAATTGGGCTCGACGAAAGCCGCATCTGTCCGGAGGGCGGAGCCATCGCCATGGGGCACCCGTGGGGAGCATCGGGCGCAATTCTGCTGGTACGGTTGGCCTCTCGAATGCTGCAACCCGGAGGCCCGGCACTGGGCCTGGCGGCCTGCGCCATCGGCGGCGGGCAAGGAATAGCGATGCTGGTGGAGCGAGCAACATGAGCGGGTGTTTATGAGCACGATCAAGTTCGAGAACATTTCGCACTCGTTCGGGGAACGGCAGGTGCTCCGCAGCATCGACCTCGAATTCGACGAGCGCCGCATCGGCATCATCGGATCCAACGGTTCGGGCAAGTCGACGCTCGCCCGGATGATCAACGGCCTGATCAAGCCCGATACCGGCCGCGTCACCGTCGACGGCGTCGACGCTGCGAAGAAGGGGGCGCAGGTTCGTAAGAAGGTCGGCTTCGTGTTCACCGATCCCGATTCGCAGATCGTGATGCCGACGGTCGCAGAGGATCTCGCGTTCTCCCTTCGTAGATCAGGGCTCAGCAAAAAAGAGGTGTCGGACCGCGTCGACGAAATCCTGGTCCGATTCCGTCTCGATCAGCACCGCGACCATCCGGCGCACCTGCTCTCGGGTGGACAGAAGCAACTGCTGGCGATCGGGGCCGTCCTCATCCGACGACCGGAGGTGGTCGTTGCGGACGAACCTACGACGCTGCTCGATCTGCGCAACGGACGCGTCGTCGCGCAGGCTCTCGATTCGATGAACCAGCAAGTCATCGTCGTGACACATCAACTTGCGCTGCTGGACAGCTTCGAGCGCGTCATCGTCATCGACGACGGCCGTATCGCGTTCGACGGCACCCCCGCTGCCGCGGTCCCGGCCTACCGGGAGCTGATCGGATGATCGGTCTCTACCGGCCCGGCACCTCGCTGCTGCACCGGATGAGCCCGGGATCGAAGCTGCTGGCGCTGATCTTCGCGATCCTGGCGACGGTGATCTTCGCGCGCACCCCCCTCGAAGTAGGTGTGGTGGCGCTGCTGGTGGCGGTCATGTTCGCGGTGGCCCGCATCCCGGCGAAAGTTGCACTGGCGCAACTACGTCCGGTGCTGTGGATGCTGCTGATCATCGGCGTGTTCCAGGTGATCATCACTACCTGGGAGCGCGCCGTGGTGGTGTGTGGGGTGCTGGTGATCTCCGTTGCTCTGGCAGCTCTGGTCACCCTCACCACCCGGGTGACCGACATGCTCGATACCGTCACCCGGGCACTCGGCCCCGTCCGACGCTTCGGCGTCGACCCGGATCGCATCGGACTACTCTTGGCCTTGGCCATTCGATGCATCCCGCTGCTCGCGTCCATCGTGCAGGAGGTGTCGCAGGCCCGTAAAGCACGCGGACTGCAATGGTCGATGACGGCTTTGGCAACCCCGGTCCTGGTGCGCGCCCTCCGTACCGCCGACGCGATGGGAGACGCGCTCGTGGCCCGCGGTGTGGATGACGACGGTGTAGACGATGAAGTTGAAAAAGACCATGACGAGTGAGCTTCTCGCCGCCCGGGTAGCGCGGCATTCCGACCGTCCCGAGGCAGCTGTCGTCGATGCGACCGGTGAGGTCACCTATCGCGAGTTCTGGAGCCGGGTGCAGCGCACGGCGACGGAGCTTTCTCACAGATCGGCAGGGAAGCGTCGCATCGCGGTACTGCCGACCTCGGATATCGGGTCCTTGGTGGTCGTCGTCGCGGCGATGCATGCCGGGGTGAGTGTCGTTCTGCTGCATCGACATCTGTTGGCTCACGAATTCGCCGACGTCATCGCGGTGTGTAAGCCCTCGCTGATTGCCGCGCATCCGCGTCAGCATGCGCGATTGCATGGTTGGGGTGCAGGCAACGTGTTCGCACCCGATGATCTTGCACTCGGGCCTACCGAAACCATTCCCGCGCCCGCACCGAATTCCGAGTTGCTCGTGGGCGTCACGTCCGGAACCACCGGACCGCCCAAGTTGTTCGTGCGCAATCAGGCGTCGTGGGCGGCGACGCTGGATCGCTCCGATGCCCTGCTCGATCTGGGTCGCGGCGATCGGGTGTCCGCACCCGGCACACTCGATCACACGCACTTTCTCTACGGCGCACTGCATGGGCTCACCCGCGGGGCGACGGTCGACCTACGAGAGCCGACAGCAGCTCTCGAAGATGCTGCGACCCATCTGTATTCGGTCCCGACCATCGCCTGGGACATCGCTCGATCGGGAGTGCGATCGACGAGTGTCCGTGAGGTGCTCTCGTCCGCGGCACGGTGGGCACAATCGGGTAGGGCCGCACTGGCAGCGGTGCTGCCCAATGCAGTGCTGACGCACTTCTACGGCGCGTCCGAGCTCAGTTTCGTCTCCTACGACCGAAGCGACAGCAACGGCACCGAGGTCAGCGGACAGCTGTTCGACGGGGTCGAGGTCGAGATCAGGGACGAGCTGCTGCACGTCCGCAGCGACATGCTGTTCGACGGCTATCTGAGCCGAGTGGGAGACCACACCACCCTGACGAACGGGCCGGACAAAAACGGGTGGATGACCGTCGGCGATCGCGGCAGTGTCGAAGACGGTCGACTGACCTTGCACGGCCGCGGCAGCGAGACGATCGTCCGGGCGGGTCTCACGGTGGAGTTGACTCCGATCGAGGCCGCCTTGCTCGCAGTTCCCGGTGTGCTCGAGGCCGGGGTGGTCGGGTTGTCCCACGACCGAACCGGCGAGGAGCCCGCGGCCGGAGTTGTTGTTGCGCAGAACGATCCGATATCCGTGGCTCGGATCCGCCGCCACCTACGCACCGTGCTGCCGGGCCCAAGCATGCCGGTGGTGCTCGCCATCCTGGACAGCCTGCCGCGTACGCCGCGCGGCAAGCTCGACCGTCAGGCTCTGGCGGCAACCTTGGCGACGGTGCGCACCGTTGGCTCGCCCGATGCTCCGGTGACGACGAACCAGACGGTGAGCGCCCCGCCGTCGTAGCGGTGGCGCAGAGTGACACGTTCGTTGGCCAGCACCGGGGTCAGATATTCGATGACGGCGCGGTGCGGCGCCGCGGCCAGCTCGGGCACGTCCACCAGCAACTCCTCGATCGCGTGCCAGTAGGCAGCGTTGTTGAGGTGGTTGAACGGATCGATATCGGTTGCGCGCAAAGGGAAGTGCAGATCGGTGGGCGATTCGGCCGGCACCGGCTCGGTCAGCCATGCCTTCCACCGCAACCGGTGTTGATCGGTGGTTCGGGCCAGCATTTCCAGTGCGCCGTCGCTGATGCGGGTCGGCATTCCGGTGTCCTTGCTGATGTTGATCCAGAAGCCCTCGGTCTCGATGCGCCCACCCTTCGGTGTCGTCAGTGCCACGCGCATGTTCGACCACCGCGTCGACATCGACGAACACCAACGCCGCATGTGCACTCGGTCCGGGAAATGGATCGGCTCGAAGACGTCGATGACGGTGCGCCGCACGATCCACATGGGATCCGTCTTGCCCAGGGGAGTGGCGTCGAGGTTGTCGGTACCTATGTCCTGCAGGTAGCGGGCAACGCCGTCGAACCTCAGTCGGTTGTTCGGATCGATGTCGCCCGTCCGCACCGGCCAGTTGGTCTCGAAGCCTTCACCGGGCGGCGGCTCCGGTGCCAGTTCGTCGTCGAAGCCGGCCGGTTCCACGCGTGCATTGGTCACGACCGCACTGTACGCGGACAGGCCGAGTGTGCACCGCTAGACGATGTGACGGGCGCGCATTCCGTCGAACACCGGTGCTACTCGCACGACGTCGCCGCGTTGGGGTGCATGCACCATCTGCCCGTTGCCCATGTAGATCGACACGTGACCCGGCCCGGCCGGTCCGAAGTTGCCGAACAGCAGATCGCCCGGTTGCGCGAGCTCCATCGGGATCTCGGTGCCCACGTTCCACTGAGTTTCCGAGGTGCGGGGCAGTGTCACCTTTCCGCCCGAGGCCTTGTAGAGGGCGTACGACGTCAGGCCCGAGCAGTCGAATCCGCCACCGGACGGTCCGTTGATGTTTCCGCCGCCCCAGACATACGGCAGTCCCAGGTAGTCCATCGCCAACTGCACCGATCGGCCGCCGATTCCGGTGAGGTCGAGTCCGGCGAACGGGGTGAGGATGGCCGCGAACTGCGCTTCGGTCGCCCGGATGCGAGAGACGTACGGCTTGGTCTGCGTCTCGTAATCAAATGTGCCCGAGGGCATTCCGCCCGACCGCAGTACCGCTCCCGCGCCTGCGTTGTATCCGGCCAGGGTCAGATCCAAGGTGTCACCGGACACCCTGCCTTCCCGCTTCCAACCGTCGACCTGTCCGTAGATATCGCACAGCAGGGTGCCCGACGCCATCACCGAATCACCGATGCTGTTGACGTCGATGACGCCGTTGCCGTCGTAGTCCTTGCCGTACGTCGCCCAGGTGCCGGGCATGAACTGCCCCGGACCTTGCGCGCCGGTGCTCGAGACCGGAGCAGTGGGGCCGTGTCGAAAGCCGTTCTCGGCGGCATACAGTGCCGCGATCGTCGTCGCCTTGACGCCGCCGCAGATGTTGCCTGCCTTCTGCAGCCACGGCACGAAGGCGGTGATGGCTCCCACTGCACCCAAAGCAATCGGGCCCACATTGATGCCGGTGAACGTCGCGGGTTGGCCCGGAAACAGTGCACGCCTGATGGCCTCGGCCGACGCCATGAATGCCGTCTGGGTGGCGATATCGGCAGCGGTGTAGGTGCGGCCGGCAAATTGAACGGCACCGGCACCGAGTGCGGCCGCAGTGGTGGACACCGCACTCGACGAGAACACACTGAACGGCAATGGCGCCGAGGGGGAACCGGTAGCAGCTGCGATGGGGAGGGCGGCCAGTGCACCTTCCGGCGCGGTCGGCACCGCTGCCCCGGTGGCGGCTGGTTCTGTGTCGGCTGGTTCTGTGCCGGCGGCTTCTGTGTCGACTGCTTCGATGTCTTCCACCGTCGGCAGGTCGGGGAGCATCGGTTCGGCGGCGGTGTGCAGGCCCTCGGCGGCGTCGGAGAGGGTGCGGTCGGCGATGTCGGCGGCAGGTTCGGGCAGAGTGCCCAGGAGTTCGGTCCACTGATCGCTCATCGTCGTCGCCTGATCTTCGGCGTTGGCGGCAATCTCTGCCGCCTGATCCTGCACCGCCTGATCCGGAATCGGAGCCGGGGCGTCCGTTCCGGCGACAACACCGGCGGCGGACACGATGACGGCAACGATGACTGCGAATGGATCGCCTGCCATGTATCGACTCCTGCTACTCGAACGATCTTCCCCGAGCCAGTAGCTGTGATCAGGCTCACTCGGGTGCTGCACCCATCATGCACGGTGCAGACGTTCGACTCATGAGTTTTGCGAAACTGTCAGAACAGGGATGCCCAGTAGTCCGAGAAGCGGATTCCGATGAGCGCGACGACGATTGCGTACCACACCGCGAGCAGCGTCCAGCGCCATTCGAGGAAGAGACGGCCGACGGTGCCGCCGTTGTTCGGGCCGGAGCCGACCAATCGGCTCAGGGCCAGCACGAACAACGGCATCGTCACCGCCCACACCACCATGCAGTAGGGGCACAGGGCGTTGATCTCGTACAGGCTCTCGAAGATCAGCCAGTGCACGAATACTTCGCCGAGCAGCAGGCCAGCGCTCAGTCCGAGCCAGAACCAGTGCGGCAGTTCGACGCGGCCGAGCCACAGCACCCCGGCGACGAGCGCAACCGAGAACGCGACGATGCCGAGGATGGGGTTCGGAAAGCCGAACAGCGCCGCCTGTTTCGTCACCATCACCGACCCACACGAGAGCACCGGATTGAGGCTGCACGACGGGACGTACGACGCGTCCTCGAGCAGTTTGAATCGCTCGATCGTCAGCGTCAGCGCAGCGAGTAACCCGAGAGCGCTGAACAGGGTGAAGACAGCTGGGCCGACAACTGCAGCGCCTGCTCGGGTTCGCATGGTTCGGTTACCAGTTGCTCAGTTACCGGCTGCGGCGGCGAGGATGTTCTCGGGCGTCGGGTTGGCGATGTCGGTGCCGTTGACCCGGACGTTCGGTGTTCCGTTGATGCCTTCGCCGAGGACCGACTGTGTCTGGGTGGTGACCCAATCGGTGTAGCTGCCGTCGGTGATGCACGACGCGACGGCGGGGGAGTCGGCACCTGCAGCGGCGGCGATCGCGACGAGCTCGTCGTCGGTCAGTCCGGTACCGCCCTCGGACGGCTGCTGCTCGAACATGGCGGTGTGCCAGTTCATCCAGTTGTCGCGGTCGTTCTCGGCGACGCAGACAGCAGCGCTCGCGGCGCGCGTCGAGTACATGGTTCCGTTCGAGAACCGGTCGAGAATGGAGATGGGGCGATAGTCGACGGCGACATTGCCTGCGTCGGCCAGCTGCTGCAACGTCGATCCGCTGATGGACTCGAAGTTCTTGCACGCCGGGCACTGGAAGTCCTCGACGACGCTGATGACGGTGGTGGCGTCGGGGTTGCCGAAGCGGATAGCACCGTCGTCCGTCAACGAGCTGGGGGTGAGCTGGGCTCCGGTCGACGCGCCGGAGCCTGCGGCGGGAGATGCATCCCCCGACGTCGAATCCTTGTTGACGATGAACAGTGCGATTGCAGCCACGAGCGCGATCAGAACGACTGCGACGACGATCTGGATCAGAGTCCGACGATTCTTGTCGCCGTTCTGCATGGCCTTGATGTCTTTGGAGACGTTCTTGCTCGTGTTCACGCGGCCAGTCTAGGCAGTCGATCCTGAGCGCCGGATGAGAGCTGTGTCAGACCAGAGCAGTGTCAGATGAGAGAAGCCAGTCGTTGGATGGCGAATCGGTATCCGTCGATCCCGAGTCCGGCGATGACGCCGCTGGCGATGGGGGAGACGAAGGAGTGATGCCGAAACTCCTCGCGGGCGTGCACGTTGGAAATGTGCACCTCGATGATCGGCACCTCCGGGATGACGAGTGCGTCGCGCAGTGCCACGGACGTATGCGTCAACCCGCCCGGATTGATGACGATGCCCGACGCCACCCCGCGGGCCGCGTGAATCCAGTCGATGAGCTGGCCCTCGTGGTTGGACTGCTCGGCCCGGACGGTGAGTCCGTGCTCGGCGGCGGTCTTCTCGCACAGGGTGACGACGTCGGCGAGAGTGGCGTGGCCGTACACCTCGGGCTGCCTGGTTCCGAGCATGTTCAGATTCGGACCGTTGAGCACCAACAGCTGCTTGGCCACGACATCACTCCTTGTCCTGCTTCGACTACTGCCTGCTTCGACTACTGCCTGCTTCGGGTACTACCGGCTCCGACTATTCCACAACGTGGTTGACACAATCGTCCGGTGAGTACTGGCAAGACAGTCTGGGTGGTGTGGGGCGTCGGTGTCTTCGCCTACATCGTCGGAGTGCTGCACCGGACGTCCTTCGGCGTCGCAGGCCTGAGTGCGGCCGATAGGTTCTCGGTGTCGCCGTCCCTGCTGTCGTCGTTCGTGGTGCTGCAGGTGATCGTGTACGCGGGAATGCAGATCCCGGCCGGGGTACTGCTGGATCGCATCGGTTCACGGAAGATGATCGCCGCGGGCGCGCTGATCATGGCGTCGGCTCAGATCACGCTGGCGCTCACGGAATCGCTCCCCATCGCGGTGGCTGCGCGGGCGTTCGTGGGTGTCGGTGATGCGCTCACGTTCATCTCGGTGCTGCGGTTGGTGCCGCGCTGGTTCTCGCCGCGACGAGTGCCGATCGTCTCGCAGCTGACCGGTCTGCTCGGCCAGCTCGGCCAGGTGCTCTCCGCGGTCCCGTTCTTGATTCTGTTGAACGGACCCGGCTGGACGTTCGCGTTCGGCAGCGCAGCGGCACTCGGGCTCCTTGCCCTCGTGCTGGTTCTCGCGCTCGTCAGGGATCGCCCCGACGACGGTGCAGCCCCCGTGTTCGAGCCGACGACGCTGCGACAGACCCTCGCCTCCATCGCCGAGGTGTGGCGTCGGCCCGGCACCCGGCTCGGCTTCTTCTCGCACATGGGCACCCAGTTCTCGATCACGGTCTTCGCCTTGCTGTGGGGTGTGCCGTATCTGACGTCGGCGCAGGGCCTGTCGGCATCGACGGCCGGAGCGTTGCTGACGATGTCGGTGCTGGCCGCGGTGGCGTCGGGCATCGTGGTGGGTCTTCTCACCGGGCGCTACCCGATGCGTCGGTCGTGGCTGGTACTGGCGATCATGATCAGCAACGCGACGATGTGGGCGATCGTGTTGGCGCTACCAGGACCCGCGCCGCTGTGGTTGCTGGTGCTGCTCGTCGTGGTGATCTCGGTGGGTGGTCCGGGATCGGTGATCGGGTTCGATTACGCCCGCACGTTCAATCCGAGCGCCAATCTGGGGACGGCGCAGGGGATGGTGAATATCGGCGGCTTCCTGGCTTCGCTGTTGGTGATCGCGGCGATCGGATGGATTCTCGACGCGATGGGCGGCTACACGTTCGACGGTTTCCGGGTGGCGTTGCTCGCGCAGTTCCCGGTGTGGATCATCGCGATCACCGGGGTTCTGTTGACGCGGCGCAAGACTCGGCGGGTGCTCGCTGCCGAGGGCATTCACCCGCACACGATGCGTGAGGTGCGAGACCGGATGAGGCGTAAGTAGACCACCTGCCTTAATTCGTTGCACAGACGGCGTTCTGCGCGCATGCTGGTGTCCCGAATATCGTTGTAGGACACAAGTAAATGCTATGTAAAGGTGAATCCAAGAGATGGTTACCGAGCCTGAAGTGAAGCCCGCGAGCGGCGAGTATTCGCATCGCGAGATCATGACGATCCTGTCGGGCCTGATGATGGGAATGTTCCTCGCGGCCCTCGACCAGACCATCGTCTCGACGTCCGTCCGGACCATCGCCGACGACCTCAACGGGTTCTCGGTCCTGGCCTGGGTGACGACGGCCTACCTCATCACCTCGACGGTCTCGACCCCGTTGTACGGCAAGCTGTCCGACCTCTACGGGCGCAAGCCGTTCTTCATGACGGCCATCTCGATCTTCGTCGTCGGATCGATGCTGTGCGGCATCGCGACGTCGATGTACGAGCTCGCCGCCTTCCGTGCCGTCCAAGGCCTCGGTGCAGGTGGTCTGATGTCGATGGCGCTGGCGATCATCGGCGATATCGTCCCGCCGCGCGAACGTGCCAAGTACCAGGGCTACTTCCTGGCCGTGTTCGGAACGTCGAGCGTGCTCGGGCCGGTCATCGGTGGACTGCTCGCCGGGCAGTCGTCGATCCTCGGAATCACCGGCTGGCGCTGGGTCTTCTACATCAACGTCCCGCTGGGCATCATCGCACTCGTGGTGGTGTGGCGAGTACTGAACCTGCCGGTGTATCGCCGCGAGGCGCGCGTCGACTGGTGGGGCGCAGTACTTCTCAGCGTCGGCCTCGTGCCGCTGCTCATCATCGCCGAGCAGGGACGTGTGTGGGGATGGAGCTCGCCGCGGGCCCTGCTGTGCTTCGGAATCGGCATCGTCGGAGTCATCGCGTTCGTGCTCGCCGAGATCAAGATGGGCGACGACGCCCTGATCCCCATGCGATTCTTCCGAAACCCGTTGTTCTCGTTGTGTATTGCTGTCAGCGTCATCGCCGGCGCGGCCATGTTCGGTGGCATCTCGCTGCTGCCTCAGTACCTGCAGGTGGTCAAGGGATCCTCGCCGACGCTGGCCGGCTACCAGACCTTGCCCCTCGTCGGTGCCCTGATGATTGCGTCGATCGTCTCGGGTCGGATGATCTCGAAGACGGGGCGCTACAAGATCTTTCCGATCGTCGGTACGGCACTGATGGCCATCGCGATGTTCGTCTTCCACTACGTGCACGCCGACACCCCGCTGTGGCAGACGATGGTCGTCATGGGCGTGTTCGGCCTCGGTCTCGGTTCGATGATGCAGCCGCTGACCCTGGCCATCCAGAATGCGATGCCGCCCAAGGACATGGGTGTATCCACCTCTGCCGCAACGTTCTTCCGGCAGATCGGTGCGACAGTGGGTGTTGCCGTCTTCCTGTCGATGCTGTTCACCCAGCTGACCCCTAAGACGGGTGACGCGTTGGTTGCCGCGAGTTCGACCCCGGCGTTCCAGCAGGCGGTGCAGAGCGCCGCAACCAGTTCCGATCCTCTGCAGTCCGGTTTCGCGCAGGCGATCGCCTCGGGTGATGCCTCCGTCGCCGGCAGTGCACTGGAGGACAGTTCGTTCATTCAGAAGCTCGAACCCGCTCTCGCCGAACCGTTCCGCATCGGCTTCTCCGACGCCATGGACTACGTGTTCCTGGCCGTGTCGATCCTGATGCTCCTCGGATTCGTGCTGGTGCTCTTTTTGAAAGAAGTGCCGCTGCGGACGATGTCGGGCTTGGCTGCGGCGCAGCAAGAGCGTGACGAAGAGCGAGCGAACGAGGCGGGGCTCGGTCTGGTCTGATCGCTGCCCTCCGGTGAGTTTCGGGCGACGCGCAGGTCTGCACAGGTAGCCGGGCGAGGCCGCCGCTGGTGGATCCGGGTGCGTATGGGAGTTTCATGACAGAGCGCTGGGTACAGCTGGGGCCGGTGCAGACCTGGTACGCAGAGGTCGGCGACGGGGAGCCGGTGGTGTTTCTGCACCCCGGTGGTGTCGACGCGCGGGCGCTCGACGTCACCGTCGCCGGCCTGGCGTCGACGATGCGGGTGTACACCCCCGAGCGTCGGGGCCACGGCCGAACCCCCGATGTCGAGGGGCCCGGACTGTCGACGGCATTGACCTTTGCGGACATGGCCACCGACACCATCGCCTTCATCGAGCAGGTCGTCGGAGGACCCACGAAACTGGCGGGGTGCAGTGACGGCGGCGTGGTGGCCCTGTTGGTCGCGCTGCAACGACCGGATCTGGTGGAGCGCCTCGCCTGCGTCGCGAGCGTGTTCCACCGTGACGGCTGGGGCGGTGGAATGTCCGGCCAGACCGAGCGAAGCGATTTCGTGCGCAGGCTCGACGACATGCACAGCACCGATCCGGCCCTGACGCCCGAGATGCTGGCCGAGCTGTCGGTCCGCACGCTGGTGATGATCGGCGACGACGACGAGGTGAGCATCGAGCACGCCACCGAGTTCTATCGCGGCGCGCCGGTCGCCGAACTCTCGATCGTGCCGGGCACTTCCCATGGGCTCTTGGTCGAGAAGCCTGCGCTGTGCAACGCGATCCTGCTGGACTTCCTCACTCGAGACTCAGTGCAGACTTTCGCGCCGATTCGGCGGGCGTGACAGCCTCGGCCGGCACAACGGTGCGCACGAGACCTGCGAACAGGACGTCCAGACCACGCTCGAGTTCGTGGGCACCGTCGTACGCGGTGATGAGCGGCGGCAGAGTGGACAGCAACGGAAATTCGTCCACGGGTAGTCGGCGCAACGCCAGGCTGAGGCGGTCGCCGGTCTCGTCGGGGTTCTCGGGCATTTCCTGAGTCTCGCTCAGCAGGTGACCGCGGAGGAAGGACTTGAGCAGCCGATAGGTCGACAACGCTTCGGGTGCGGTGAATCCTGCGTTGATCAGCAACGCCAGCACGCTTTCGAGTGACCTCAAAGACCTCGTGGTGCCCAGTCCGAGCGGCGTTCGATGAGGGCGGGTGGACAGCAGAATTACCGCGTGCGGATGCTCGAGGGCGAGACAGCGATAGTGCCGAGCGAACATTCGTAGCTGTCCCTGCCAATCGGCATCGGTCACATCGACCGTCAGGAGCGGACTGAGTATCGAATCGGCGATGGCGTCGAGTAGTGCCTCCTTGGTCGGAAGGTACCGGTACACGGTCATCGGATCGCGATCGATCGACGCCGCGAGGCTCCGGATCGACAGGCTGTCGAGGCCGGTGCGATCGACGATGCACAGCGCCGCCGATACCACGTACTCGCGGTCGATCTTGCCCCTGGAGTGTGGGCCGAATCGGTCTGTTGTGGACATCGGCTGGCACCCCTTTCGTAAAGCAGTAAACCGACCGGTAAGTAGCCCCAAACAAACTTGTTGTTCGGCAACACTTTTCGCTTGACTCGGGATGCTACACGTGGTGTGCTGTAGTTCTACACCGTAGAGATACGGGGAAACTCATAGTTGCGGAGTGGGCATGAGCCTCCGCTGAACTCTCACTTTGTCGCCCTGCTGAAGCCAATCGGCCGGTGACATCTCCGCGGTACACCGCGATACCTCGACGCCCCTGACGTTTGTCAGTGATTTCGTCGAACGTCGCGGAAAACACTTGCAACGCAATCGGACTCGTCGGGGGACCGATTGCGTGAACTACGAAGTCGGGCAACATGTCTGCTTCGCCCCCACCAGCAGAACGGTATGCAATCCATGCCCGCAACAGAGCACAGCCGCACGTCGACCCCCATCAGGCGTAGAGGCAGAACCCTCGTTCCACTCGCCGGTTCGGTCGCGTTGGCCACCAGCGCACTCATGCTGATCACTGCATCTCCTGCCGTTGCTCAGCCCACCACCGTGGGCCTCGGAACCGCAGGAACTTTCGCCGTACTGGCTGGGTCCACGGTCACCAACACCGGCACGTCGACCATCAGCGGTGATGTCGGTGTCAGCCCAGGTGAAGGTGAGCCCCCCAGCGTCACCGGATTTCCACCCGGCTTGGTCACCGGCGGAGTGATCCACGACCGCGATACCGTTGCTGCACAAGCACAATCAGATCTCACCGTCGGCTACAACGATGCGGCCGGCCGAACCGGCCCGGCCGACGTCGGAGTGGAGCTCGGCGGGCAGACTCTTCTCGCCGGACTGTACGGAGGATCGGGCACTCTCGGCCTGACCGGAAGGCTGACACTGGACGCCCAGGGGAACTCGGATGCCGTGTTCATCTTCCAGGCGGCGTCGACCCTGATCACAGCCTCCGAGAGCGAGGTATTGCTCACCAACGGGGCCAACCCGTGCAACGTGTTCTGGCAGATCGGTAGCTCCGCGACGTTGGGGACCGACACCGAGTTCGTCGGCACCGTCATGGCGCTGGAGTCCATCACCGCCACCACCGGCGCCACCGTCGACGGACGCTTGCTTGCCCGGAACGGTGCCGTGACTCTGGACTCGAACAGGATCACCCGACCGAACTGTGAAACCGTCATTCCTCCGACGACCACAACACCCCCGATCACCACGACACCCCCGGTGACCACGACACCCCCGGTGACCACGACACCCCCGGTGACCACGACACCCCCGGTGACCACTACGCCTCCGGTGACCACTACCCCTCCGGTCACCACGACGCCCCCCGGTGACGGTGGCGGTACACCGGGTACCCCGGGTGACGGTGGCGGTACGCCGCCGATCGTCATCGAAGTACCCCCGATCATCCCGGGTGTGCCGCCGGTGATCACGATCCCGCCGATCCCGGGTCTCCCGACGCCTGAACTGCCGAACACCCCGGGTGTCCCCAACGTGCCGGAACAGCCGAACACACCGAACACCCCCAACACACCGAACACTCCCAACACGCCTAACACTCCCAACACGCCTAACACGCCTGATCAGCCCAACACCCCGAACCAGCCGAACACACCGGGTGGCCCGGATCAGCCGGGCACGTACAACCCGGGTGGTCAGATCACCCAGATTCCGAACGGTGGCGTCGATACCGGTGATGGCAGCACTGTGTCATCCTCTGACGCAACCTCGTTCGTTCCGATGTGGACTCTGCTGGCTGTGCTTGCGGTCGGTGCAGTCTCTGCCTTGACTCTGACTCGCCGTCGGAACTGATCGGTGAGACCTACCGTCGAGGTATCGGTACCTCTGGCTGAATCCGCCCGCACCACGACCCGTCCTCGGGCCGTGGTGCGGGCGGTGGCAGCGGCCTGCTTCATGCTGCTGTTTCTGGTTGCAGGCTGCGCAACGCCCTCGGATGCCGGCCCCTCGCAGGACGATTCGAAGTCCTCGTCTTCTTCTGCTCCTGCCGACGTCGCCCCGACGGACGACGTTGCAGCCCAATCGTCGTCGGCTCCCGGGTCACCACCTGCGCGCCTCGAGATCGGTGCGATCGGTGTGGACTCCGATGTGATGGGTCTGGGTCTGCGTCCGGACGGCTCGATGGAAGTTCCCGCAGGCGGTTTCCCCGCCGGTTGGTACACCGGGTCGCCGGTTCCGGGGCAACTGGGACCGTCGATCGTTGCGGGGCATGTGGATTGGGGCGGCAGCCCCGGTGTCTTCTACCGGCTCCGTGATCTCGAACAGGGCGACGATGTCACCGTCGTCAGCCAGGACGGCACCACGGTCCGATTCGTCGTCAGCGCGGTGGAGCAGTATCCGAAGGATGCGTTCCCCACCGACAAGGTCTACGGAGACATCGACCACCCCGGCTTGCGCTTGATCACCTGTGGCGGCCAATTCGACTCGGACATCTCGAGTTACGACGACAACATCGTCGTGTACGCCGATCGCGTCTGAGCGAGCTCTTTCGCTCACAGCAAGTTCGCAGGCTGCTCCCAGCCCGGCCGACGGTCCATCGCACATTCTCGTAGTCGACAACTTCGACGAACAGGATCTGCGATGACTGCCCAACTCGACCGACCGGCCGCGATGCCTCCGTCGCACGCCCGCCAGCCGTCCTGGCAGGACAGGTGGTGGTATCGACGCCGGCACCTGCTCGGGCTGCTGGTTCTGCTCGCGGCCACAGCGACGCTGTACCTGTGGAACCTGACGGCCAGTGGCTACGCGAACACGTTCTACGCCGCTGCGGTGCAGGCAGGAACCAAGGACTGGACGGCGTGGTTCTTCGGATCGCTCGATTCCGAGAACTTCATCACCGTGGACAAACCGCCCGCAGCACTGTGGGTAATGGGGCTGTCGGCCCGACTCTTCGGGTTCTCCAGCTTCAGCTTGCTTCTTCCCCAGGCGCTGATGGGTGTCGCCGCCGTGGCGACGGTGTATGCCGCGGTCAAGCGCGTCGCGAACCCCACGGCCGGTTTGCTCGCCGGCTTCGCCCTGGCGTCGGTTCCGGCGGCGGCGTTGATGTTCGACTTCGACAATCCCGACGCGCTGCTGGTTCTCCTCATGACGCTCGGCGGCTACTTCGTCGTGCGGTCTCTGCAGACACCAGCCGGGCGACGTGCCGCGATGTGGCTCGCGTTGGCCGGTGTGGCGCTGGGATTCGCGTTCCTCACCAAGATGTTGCAGGGACTTCTGGTGCTGCCGGCGTTCGGTCTCACGTATCTCGTTGCGGGACAGGCACAGTTACGGGCCCGGTTGTTGCATCTCATCGGCGCGTTTGCGGCGCTGATCGTCGCTGCGGGATGGTGGGTGTTGACGGTTCAGCTGTGGCCGGAGAGTGCCCGACCGTACATCGGCGGATCCACCGACAACACCGTCATGGATCTGGTGCTCGGGTACAACGGCCTCGGTCGCATTTTCGGCAATACCGGTGGTGGTGGGATGGAGGCTCCGGCCGGAATGAGGGCCGGGGCTGCCGGATCGAGCTTCGGTGGGTCGACCGGACTGGACCGGCTGTTCGGCAGTGAGATGGGAATACAGATCTCCTGGCTCATCCCGGCGGCCTTGGTGGCGCTGGTGTTCGGGTTGATCGCTCGTGGCCGAGCACCACGGACCGACCTGCTGCGCGCATCCCTGATTCTGTGGGGCGGTTGGTTTCTGGTGACTGCGCTGATCTTCAGCTACATGTCCGGAACCATCCACCCGTACTACACCGTCGCGTTGGCTCCGGCTCTCGCGGGCATGATCGGAACCGGCGGCTACGCGCTGTGGCTCCGACGCGAATCGGTTTGGGGCAGAGCTGGTATGGCGTCGGTGATGATCGCGGCCGGAATCTGGAGTTGGGTGCTGTTGCAGCGCAACGCGGACTGGCTGCCGGCGTTGAAATGGATCCTGTTGGTGGGAACCGTCGTCGCTGCCGTCATGATCCTGATTGCCGGGCGCTACACGAAGCTCACAGCGGCAGCACTGATTCTCGGTGCCGTGGCCGGTCTTGGCGGCGGGGCGTCGTACGCCATCGCTACGACTACCAACGCGCACAGCGGATCCATCCCCACCGCAGGCCCGACCGGTGCAGTCACCGACGGCGGGATGGGTGGCATGGGTGGTGGAATGCCGCCCGGTGGAATGCCGAACGGTGGAATGCTGAACGGTGGAATGCCGGACGGTGCTGCGGTCCCGGACGGTGCTGCGGCTGCGGCGGAACTGCCGGCTGGATTCGGCAGCGGTGACGGCGGTACGGGCGACACGGACGGTATGCCCAGCATGGGTGGCGGTATGGGCGGTGAGTCCAACGAGGAGTTGTCGGCTCTGCTCGAGTCCACGACGACGAAATGGTCTGCTGCGGTGAACGGTTCCATGTCGGCTGCGGGGTACGAGTTGTCGTCCGATACTGCGGTCATGGCAATCGGCGGTTGGAGCGGTGATCCTGCGCCGTCGCTCGACGAGTTCATCGAGTACGTCTCCAACCATGAAGTGACGTACTACGTGTCCGGTGGGATGGGTGGCGGTATGGCTCGCGGGGGAATGGGCGGCGACTCGGAGAGTACGTCCTCGCAGATCCAGGAATGGGTCGAGGCGAACTTCACGGCCACCACGGTCGGCGGCGCGACGGTGTACGACCTGAGTACCTACGCAGGCTGACGCCCGCGAATCTGACAGGCACAGTTGTTCCGCCGCAGACACATTCGACTGCGGCGGAACGCCTGTGTGCACTTCTCGGGCTCGGTCAGAAGGGCGGTGGCTCGTCCTTGGGTGCCGAGGTGGGCATCGGGGTCGGGTGTGGTCCCGCCGGCCTCGGAGTCGACGAATCACGCTGATGCGCTGTCCCTCTCGGCTTCGAGTGGATCTTCGGTAGGTGGCTGAAGTCCGCGAGTTGCGTCGTGCCGGGAACGGTGACTGCGGTGGTGCCGGCATCGGAGATCCAGAACTCGACACCATCGGCGAGCATGACAGGAGTCCACAGGCCCATGGTCTTGAGGCTGTGGTGGTAGCGGCACAGGCAGTGCAGGTTGGTGTCGACGGTCCAGCCTCCCGTCGAGGGGTTGCGATGGAAATACGGGACGATGTGGTCGATCTCGCACTGCTGGGCCGGGACGTCGCAGCCAGAATGTCGGCAGGTGCGATCGCGATACCGAATACGTTCTGCAAGTGCAGTAGTGGGCCGATAGACGAGCGCTCCGGGTGGTGGCAGCACAAGACCGCCGTGCCCGTCCGGGTGCAGTGCGAGCCCGAGCGCGGGATCTGCGGCAATCGCGGCTTCGAGTTCGGCAACGAAGGTGTAGGTGCCGCGATACGGCGTGGCGACACAGCTGCTTCGCGGTGGTTGTGCGGACTCCTGCGCCCGCGGGGGCCGAGGAACAGAACCGCCGACGCGACGACGACCGCGGCCCAGCGGATGAAACACCACATGCGACCTGCTGCCCTCGGACCTGCTGTTCCTCGTCTTGCGTGCCTTCGATCCCCGGGGCTTCTTCCGGCCACCTCTCGATCCGCTGTGGTTCGATCGGCTGTGACTCGGCCCGCTGCTGCCGCTGCCGGCCCTGCTTACGGCACCCTTGTCTTCGGTGCCTGCGCCGTTCTCGGTGTCGGTGTCGGGGGTGAGGTCGAGGTCGATGAGTGATTCCAGGTCTTCGCCGTAACCGAGTGTCTCGGCAAGGTTGCGTGCCTCGGTGAGAAGAACCTGCCAGTGAGCGTTGTCGGCGAGTTCCCGGGCGTACTCGGCATCGATGGTGCCGTGCCCGGACAGGTGAGCAGGATTGGACAGCAGACCGGCGAGCGTGGCGAGGTCGACCGTGATCACCGTCAGCGGCGCACGCCGATCCGGGCGTGAGGTATCGGCCGTGCACGGGTTTTCCTCGGTAGGTTCGCACATGCATGCCATCGAAGACTCCTGTTGCAGCAGAGCGACATACGCGGCCGCACGCTTCTGCCCTCGGGTCCGTGAATCGCGCCGACAGACGGTGGCGGCCATCTCGTTGATGAGTTGCCAGGCAGCTGCGGCGTCGGACGCGGTGAGGTCGGCCTTCAGCGTCGACAGCACATCTTTGTCGGTGTACGTCACGTTGGTGTGCCGTTCCAAGTCCTTGCGTAGAGCGGCAGCCTGCTCGGGTGCGATGCGAAACATGATCGACCAGATTTCCGTCGCCAGCGGGCCCGGTGACAGGCGTCGTGCAGCGCACAGAACCTCGCCTTGGACGGCTGTCGCCGCGTCATGCGTCAGGTTGTGGGTACAACGGTAAATCGCGCGGACGCGAGGCAGATCGAGTTCCCCTGCCTCGAACGCGGCCGCGACGGCAGGAAGCCGAAGTCGAAGGTCCATACCGACCTCGGCGTATGTGTTCGCGACGGTCTTCGAGCAACCCAGGACGTGCGCAGTTTCGGACGCCGCATAGTTGCCCGCGTCCTGAATGACATCACCGACGAGGACGTTCTGATGAATACACGTATCCCAGATGGCGGCGGCCAGAGCGACCTTGCGAGCGCACGCCTGATTCTCCAGAATCGCGACGTCGCGGAGCTCGCCCAGCACTGCGCTGTCGATGTACGGCTTCGATTGTGGGCCGAGATAGGCCGCGAACCGACTGCGCGTCGATGTGGTCACTGTGTCATCGCCCCCCGGCAGATGGTCCAACAAAAAGTAGAACGTGCGTTCGATGGTACGCCCATGCGACACGTCCGTCAACACCAATAGTGTTGCGGCGAAACAGAATCGACGTGCACGCGCCTATACACCCACCCACCGACACGAAGTCTCGACCCTGACGCCGGGTCAGGGCGCGCGGTCACACGAGTGTGAACCGCTCCAGCACCACTTGGGTGTCGTCGTTCACGGTGAAGTGTGGATCGCCCAGTTCTTCGCGGACCTCCGCCGACTGCCAGAACCTCTCGTGCCCAGCCCGCCACTGCGCGACATCGATGTACCCTTCACCCTCGTCGAGGGCGTGGCGCAACGAAACGTCCTTCAGCGCAACGATATCGACCGCAGCAGTCTCGATGATTCCGACCACGACACCCGTCGAATCCACCACCGCGCCGCGTTCGCCGACTCTCGGCAGCTCCTCGTCGACATACTGCGCCAACAGGCTTGCTGTACTGGTCTTCTCGCCGGAAAGAACGGCCGCGACCAGGGCGTCCCGCAGAGGGCCGGGGTACGCGAATTCGACAATCGGTAGATCGGTCACGCACCCATCATATTTCGATGTCGGCCCATACCAATCGGTGGTCAGAGGGATGCTCGGCCTGATTCGGCCAATACACCTGCGAATCGATCACCGTCAGATCGTCCGAGGGCAACACGTAGTCCACCCGCAAGTCTCCCGGCGTCGGGTCGGCGAAATCTGCTGTGTCCGTGCCGTGTTCAGCCGAGGTGGGTGCCGGATCCTGAACCCGAGGAAGGTCGAGGACCTGCGCGATGGCACCGGCAACCGAATCGCCGTCGACCGGATCGCTGTTCTGATCGCCCAGCATGACGAACGACGCTCCGTCCTCCAGCCCGCCGCGCCCCCCGTTGTCGTCGTAGAGGTAGTCCGCACCCGAGATGTAGTCGGCACTGAGCCTGATCTCGTCGTGGTTGCGCTTGCCGTTGCGGTCTTCGGGTCCATCGAATGACGGGGGAGTGGGGTGCGACGCAAGCACGTGCAGCGTCTTCCCGTTCACGTCGATCGGCACGTCCCAGTGCGATTTGCTGGACAGTCGGAGCTGGTCGGACACGTCGCCGTAGTAGTCGCGCGGCAACAGCGAATCCGGCATGTCCTTCCACAGAAAATTCTGGAACGTGCGTACCGAATCGGTCGCGATCGGGAACTTCGAGTACACGACCATCCCGTACTGGCCCGGGAACTGGCCGAACCCCCAGGCGTCGCCCGGCCCGCCGAGCTCGCCGTCTCGGTCCAGGTCGAGTCCCGAATCGACGCCGGTGTTCACGGGCGCAGTGAAGAAGTGTGGGTACTGCCCGTCGAGGTAGTTGTCGTTGAACAAGGCCACTGCGTCGTCGCCCGAATAGTCGAACTCGTTGACCAGCAACACATCCGGTGAGTTCGCGGCGATCACATCGGCGACCGCGCTGGCCTGCGCGTCCTCGCCCTGCAAGTCGGTCACCAGTTGCCCGTCCACCGGCCGATTGAGGCTGGCATTGAACGTCGCCACCCGAATGCTCGACGGTGCATCCGTGGCGGCGTCCGTGGAAGAGCAACCGGCGGCCATGACGGCGAGGGTAACGGTGATGGCCACGAGTCTCGACATTCTCACGCTCGTCACCGTAGAGACGGCAAGCGAACACGAGGTTACGAATTAACAAGCAGGCGTGCTTGCTTTTTTCGGGACCTCCTGTGAAGCTGGGTTCATGGCAGACCTCGACCTTCTCGTCGACGACCTCCGCGCCGAGGGCAACGACCTCGATGCACTCGTGGCCGAGTTGACTCCGGAGCAATGGGCGGCACCGACACCGGCCGCGGGCTGGACCGTCGCGCACCAGATCGCGCATCTTTCCTGGACCGATCACGTCGCGGAGCGAACTACGTCCGCAGCGTCCGGCGATACCGAGGCCAAGGAGGAGTTCGCTCTCACTCTGAAGAAGGCATGGGAGAACCCCACCGGCTTCGTCGACGAGGCTGCCGAAGAAGAATCTCGTAACCCGAACCTCCTGAGCGAATGGCGAACCCGACGCACCGCCATGACGGACGCGCTGATGCAGGTGCCGTCCGGGACCAAGATCGACTGGTTCGGCCCCCCGATGAGTGCGGCGTCCATGGCCACAGCGCGTCTGATGGAGACCTGGGCGCACGGTCAGGATGTCGCCGACGCGGTGGGCGTCACCCGCGTTCCCACCGACCGAATCCGCGGAGTCGCGCACATCGGCGTCCGCACAAGGGATTTCGCTTACGCGGTCAACCAGCAGGCTCCGCCCACCGAACCGTTTCGAGTCGAGCTCACCGCGCCGTCGGGAGAGCGCTGGACCTGGGGACCCGAGAACGCCGACCAGCGGGTGAGCGGACCCGCACTCGACTTCTGCCTCCTCGTCACCCAGCGCGCTCACCGCGACGACCTCGGCATCCACGCCGAGGGAACCGATGCCGCGCACTGGCTCACCATCGCCCAAGCCTTTGCGGGCCCTCCCGGGGTCGGACGACCACAGTCAGGACGAGCGAAAGCATGACAGTACGAATCGGCAATTGTTCCGGCTTCTACGGAGACCGGCTGTCTGCGATGCGCGAGATGCTCGAGGGCGGCGAACTCGACTACCTCACGGGCGACTACCTCGCCGAGCTGACGATGCTCATTCTCGGCCGCGATCGGATGAAGGACGCGACCCGTGGTTACGCCAAAACCTTTCTGCGGCAGGCAGAAGACTGCCTGGGCTTGGCCCTGGACAAGGGTGTCAAGATCGTCGCCAACGCAGGCGGACTCAATCCCCGAGGCCTGGCCGAGGCGTTGGAGAAGCTGGACTCCGGCGCGAAGATCGCCTACGTCGACGGCGACGACCTCCTCGGCAGAGCGGCCGAACTCGGCCTCGGTAACCCGCTGACCGCAAATGCCTACCTCGGCGCGTGGGGCATCGTCGAATGCCTGAACTCCGGGGCGGACGTCGTCGTCACCGGACGCGTCACCGACGCCAGCGTCATCGTCGGACCTGCGGCAGCCCACTTCGGCTGGACCCCAACCGATTACGACGCGTTGGCCGGGGCCGTGATCGCCGGACACGTCATCGAATGCGGAACACAGGCGACGGGTGGCAACTACTCCTTCTTCACCGAAATCGCAGACATGTCCAGGCCCGGATTCCCCATCGCCGAGATCGAGTCCGATGGTTCGTCCGTCATCACCAAGCACGAGGGCACCGGCGGTGCCGTCAGCGTCGGTACCGTGACCGCTCAGCTGCTGTACGAAATCACCGGCGGGCGTTACGCGAACCCCGACGTCACCGCGCGCATCGACTCGGCGGTCCTCACTCAGGAATCCAGCGATCGGGTGACCATCACCGGCGTGACCGGCGAAGCGCCGCCTCCCACCTTGAAGGTGTCGCTCAACTCGCTCGGCGGCTTCCGCAACGAATTCACCATGGTGCTCACCGGTCTCGATATCGAGGCCAAAGCAGAGCTGGCGCAACGGCAATTCGAGTCCTGGCTCCCTGCGCGGCCGACCGAGCTGGCCTGGACCCTGGTCCGCACCGACAAGCCCGACGCCGCGACCGAGGAGACGGCCAGCGCCCTGCTGCGCTGTGTCGCCCGCGACAGCAACCCCGATGCCGTCGGACGTCAGTTCTCGGCGGTAGCAGTCGAACTGGCACTGGCCAGCTATCCCGGATTCTCGGTGACCGCGCCACCCGGAAACGGTGCGCCGTACGGAGTGTTCACGGCAGGCTTCGTCGACTCAGCCGAGGTACCGCACACCGCGCACCTGGCCGACGGGACCGAAACTTCCGTGGCTCCGTCGCAGCAGACGCAGGTACTGGAGCCCGTGAAAGAACCGGCGCTGCCGGCAACGCGAGCAGCCGAAGCGACCATCAGGCTTCCGCTCGGCACCATCGCCGCGGCCCGAAGCGGCGACAAGGGCGGCAACGCCAACGTCGGGGTCTGGGTTCGCACCGACGACGAATTCGCCTGGCTGGTCCACGCATTGACGGTCGAGACTCTGAAGCAGATGCTGCCCGAGGCCGAGCCGCTCACCGTCACCCGCCACGTTCTGCCCAATCTGCGGGCCGTGAACTTCGTCATCGAGGGCATCCTCGGCCAGGGCGTCGCATCGCAGGCCCGATTCGATCCACAGGCCAAGGGGCTCGGTGAGTGGCTGCGGTCGCGGCACATCGACATTCCCGAAACCCTCGCTTACAAGGGAGAACTCGTATGAGTATCTGGACGACGCCGGAGCGTCAGCAGCTTCGAAAGACCGTGCGCAGCTTCGTCGAACACGACATCGCACCGCACATGAATCAGTGGGAAGCCGACGGCGAGATTCCACGTGATCTGCACAAGAAGGCGGCGGCTCTCGGTCTGCTCGGAGCCGGCTTTGCCGAGGAGGTCGGTGGCAGCGGCGGGGATCTGGCCGACGCGGTCGTGATCTGCGAGGAAATGCATCAGGCAGGCGCGTCGGGTGGCTTGTTCGCATCGCTGTTCACCTGCGGAATTGCGTTGCCGCACTTGATTGCGGCCGGTGATCGGCAGCAGATCGAGAAGTGGGTCGAGCCCACGTTGGCGGGGGAGAAGATCGGCTCGCTGGCGATCACCGAGCCGGGTGGCGGTTCGGACGTCGGCCACCTCAGGACGAAGGCGGTCAAGGACGGCGATCACTACGTCGTCAACGGATCCAAGACGTACATCACCTCGGGGTGCCGAGCTGATTTCGTCGTCACTGCGGTACGTACCGGAGGCGAAGGCGCAGGCGGTGTCTCCTTGCTCGTCATCGAGAAGGGCACACCCGGGTTCGAGGTGACGAGCAAGCTCGACAAGATGGGTTGGCGCGCATCGGACACCGCGGAGCTGTCGTTCGTCGATGCCCGCGTCCCCGTCGCCAATCTCGTCGGCGCCGAGAACAGCGGCTTCGCGCAGATCGCGCAGGCATTTCTCACCGAGCGCATCGCCCTCGCCGCTCAGGCCTACGCCAGCGCTCAGCGATGCCTCGATCTCACTCTGCAGTGGGTCCGCGATCGCGAGACCTTCGGAAAGCCCCTCATCGCACGGCAATCCGTACAGAACACCGTCACCGAAATGGCTCGCAAGATCGACATCGCGCGGGTCTACACGCGATCCCTCGTCGAGAGGTCCATGGTTGAGAAGCACGACTTCATCGCCGAGGTCTGCTTCGCGAAGAACACCGCCGTCGAGTCCGGAGAGTGGGTCGCCAATCAGGCGGTACAGCTCTTCGGCGGGCTCGGCTACATGCGTGAGAGCGAGGTCGAGCGGCAGTACCGCGATATGCGCATCCTCGGCATCGGCGGCGGTACCACCGAAATCCTCACCGGGCTGGCAGCAAAACGATTGGGGTACCAAGCATGAGCGTGCTCAAGTCCACCCTCGACACCGCATCGGAGCAGTACACCGGAAGCGTCGAGGCGATGAACGCCAAACTCGGCGAGATCGACGCCGAGCACTCGAAGGCTCTGCTCGGTGGCGGTCAGAAGTACGTCGAGCGACACAAGAAGCGCGGCAAGCTTCTTGCGCGTGAACGCATCGAGTTGCTGATCGACGAGGACTCGGCATTTCTCGAACTGTGCCCACTCGCGGCCTGGGGCAGCGACTTTCCCGTCGGGGCCAGCACCGTCATGGGTATCGGCGTCGTCTGCGGAGTCGAATGCCTCATCGTGGCCAACGATCCGACGGTCCGCGGCGGATCCAGCAACCCGTGGACGCTGAAGAAAGGGTTCCGCGGCAACGACATCGCCACGCAGAACCGGCTTCCGGTGATCTCCCTGGTCGAATCCGGTGGAGCCGATCTGCCGACGCAGAAGGAGGTGTTCATCCCGGGTGGTCGCATGTTCCGTGATCTGACGCAGCTCTCGGCGGCGGGCATCCCCACGATCGCCCTGGTGTTCGGTAACTCCACCGCCGGTGGCGCGTACATCCCCGGCATGTCCGATCACGTCGTCATGGTCAAGGAACGCTCGAAGGTCTTCCTTGCCGGCCCGCCGCTGGTCAAGATGGCCACCGGCGAGGACTCGGACGACGAGTCGCTCGGTGGTGCCGAGATGCACGCCCGAAAGTCCGGTCTCGCAGACTACTTCGCCGTCGACGAGCAGGACGCGATTCGGATCGGACGCAGCATCGTCTCCCGATTGAACTGGAAGAAGAAGGGCCCCGAGCCCCGCGTCGAGGTCATCGAGCCACTGGCCGACCCCGAGGACCTGCTCGGTATCGTCCCCACGGACCTGAAGATTCCGTTCGACCCGCGCGAGGTCATCGCCCGCATCGTCGACGGTTCCGACTTCGACGAGTTCAAGCCCATGTACGGCGGATCGCTCGTCACCGGATGGGCCGAGCTGCACGGGTATCCGATCGGCATTCTTGCCAATGCCCGCGGTGTGCTCTTCAGCGAGGAATCGCAGAAGGCAACGCAGTTCATCCAGCTCGCCAATCGGTCGAACACCCCACTTCTGTTCCTGCACAACACCACCGGCTACATGGTCGGCAAGGAGTACGAGGAGGGCGGGATGATCAAGCACGGCTCGATGATGATCAACGCCGTGTCCAACTCCACGGTGCCGCACATCTCCATTCTGCTCGGTGCGTCGTACGGAGCAGGTCACTACGGCATGTGCGGGCGCGCGTTCGATCCGCGATTCCTGTTCGCGTGGCCGTCCAGCAAATCCGCCGTCATGGGCGGCGCGCAACTCGCAGGTGTCATCTCCATCGTCGGACGCGCCGCTGCCGAAGCTCGCGGACAAGCCTTCGACGCCGAGGCCGATGCCGGAATGCGCGCGATGATCGAAGGCCAGATCGAGGCCGAGTCGATGCCGATGTTCCTCTCCGGACGCCTGTACGACGACGGCGTCATCGACCCCCGTGATACCCGCACGGTGGTGGGAATGTGCCTGTCGGCCATCGCCACCGCCCCGATCGAAGGCACCGCCAACTTCGGTGTCTTCCGGATGTGACGCCATGACCATAACGTCCGTTCTCGTAGCCAACCGCGGCGAAATCGCCCGACGCGTCTTCACCACCTGCCGCGCCGAGGGCATCGACACCGTAGCGGTGTTCTCCGACGCCGACGCGAACTCCCCGCACGTGCGTGAGGCCGATACGGCAGTGCGTCTACCCGGCAACAGTTCGGCCGAGACGTACCTGCGCGGCGAGCTCGTGATCGCGGCAGCTGCGGCCGCCGGAGCGGACGCCGTGCATCCGGGATACGGGTTCCTTTCCGAGAACTCCGATTTCGCGCAGCAGGTGCAGAACGCCGGCCTGACCTGGATCGGGCCGCCCGTCAAGGCCATCGAACTGATGGGCTCGAAGGTCGAGTCCAAGAAGATGATGGCCGACGCCGGAGTTCCGGTGCTGACCCAGCTCGATCCCGGGTCGGTCACCGAGAACGAACTGCCGGTGCTGATCAAGGCCTCCGCGGGCGGCGGCGGGCGCGGCATGCGCATCGTGCGCAACCTCGAGAACCTGGAGTCGGAGCTCGAAGCGGCAGGGCGCGAGGCACTCTCGGCCTTCGGCGACGGAACGGTGTTCGTCGAGCGGTACATCGAGACCGGTCGACACATCGAAGTGCAGGTCATGGCAGACCGATTCGGCACGGTGTGGACGGTGGGCGAGCGTGAGTGCTCGATCCAACGCAGGCATCAGAAGGTCGTCGAGGAGGCGCCGTCGCCGCTCGTCGAACGCATCGACGGCATGCGCGAGAAGCTCTTCCACGCGGCGACACTGGCCACCGAGGCCATCGGCTACGAGGGTGCGGGCACCGTCGAATTCCTCGCCGACGAGAAGGGCAACTTCTTCTTCCTCGAGATGAACACCCGTCTGCAGGTGGAGCACCCGGTCACCGAATGCACAACCGGACTCGACCTGGTGGCCTTGCAGATCAGGGTCGCCGCGGGGGAGCGGTTGCCCGCCGAGCAACCCAAGACGCGTGGACACTCCATCGAAGTTCGCCTCTACGCGGAGGATCCGGCTCAGGACTGGCAGCCGCAGAGCGGTGCCGTGCACCGATTCGAGATCCCCGGTGCGCAGTTCGAGGTGCTGGACAAGTCCGGCATCAGAGTCGATTCAGGTGTCGAGACCGGCAGCGTGGTGGGCACTCACTACGACCCGATGCTCGCGAAGGTCATCTCGTTCGCGCCGACGCGGGATCAGGCTGCGAATCTACTGGCGAAAGCGTTGCAGAAGGCCACCGTTCACGGCCTGAAGACCAACCGCGATCTGCTGGTCAACATCCTGCGACATCCGGCGTTCCTGGCCGGGGACACCGACACGGCGTTCTTCGACACGCACGGACTCGATGTCCTGGCTCGGCCGATCGCACACGGCCGTGCCCAGGAACTGTCGGCTCTCGCAGCAGCTTTGGCCGACGCAGCGAGCAACGTCGAGCGAGCGCGGGTGAACCGGGGTCTGCCCGGCGGCTGGCGCAATCTGCGGTCTCAACCGCAGCGCAAGACCTACAACGACATCACCGTCGAATATTCGATCGGGCGCAGCGGACTCACCTCCTCGGTGGACGGCGTCGAACTGATTCAGCACACGCCGACCTCGGTGACGCTCGACGACAACGGCATTCGTCGCATCTTCGAGGTGAGCAGCTACGGATCGGATGTCTTCGTCGATTCCGCACTGGGTCCGGTCAGGTTGATCAAGGCCCAGCGGTTCACCGATCCCACGGACGAGGTCGCGGCGGGTTCGCTGCTCGCACCGATGCCGGGCAGCGTCATCAGAATCGCTGCGGCGCAGGGCGATACCGTCACCGCCGGCCAGCCGATCCTGTGGCTCGAGGCGATGAAGATGGAACACACGGTGACCGCACCCGCAGACGGTGTCCTCACCGAACTGAACGTCACAGAAGGTCAACAGGTCGAAGTCGGCGCAGTTCTGGCCGTGGTCACCGAAAAGACAGAAGGAGCGGAGCAATCATGAGTTTCATCGAGACCGAAGAGCAGAAGGGACTGCGCAACGCAGTCTCGTCACTGGGCAAGCGCTACAACTACATCGACTACGTCCTGCCCAAGGCGCGCAAGGGTGAGCCGCTGACCGAACTGTGGAACGAGGCGGGCAAACTCGGCTTCCTCGGCGTCAATCTGCCCGAGGAGTACGGCGGCGGTGGCGCAGGCATCTACGAACTCGCGCTCGTGCAGGAGGAGTTGGCCGCGCACGGAGCCGGTCTGCTGCTGGTCGTCGTCAGCCCGGCCATCTGCGGCACCATCATCGGCAAGTACGGCACGGCCGATCAGAAGCAGGAGTGGCTCACCGCTCTCGCCGACGGGTCCAAGATCATGGTCTTCGGCATTACCGAACCCGACGCCGGATCCAACTCGCACCAGATCACCACCACGGCGCGTCGTGACGGGGACGAGTGGATTCTCAAGGGCAACAAGATCTACATCTCCGGCGTGGATCAGGCCGACGCCGTGTTGATCGTTGCGCGGACCGAGGATTCCAAGACGGGCAAGCTCAAGCCGGCCCTGTTCATCGTCCCCACGGACGCTCCGGGTCTGCAGAAGACGCAGATGGAGATGGACATCGTCGAGCCCGATCATCAGTTCGTGCTGTTCCTCGACGACGTCAGGCTCCCCGCCGAGGCGCTCGTCGGCGAGGCCGACGCCGCCCTGATGCAGCTGTTCGCGGGACTGAACCCCGAGCGCATTCTCGGTGCCGCGATGGCCATCGGAATGGGTCGGTACGCCATCGACGCAGCGGTGAAGTACGCCAAGGAGCGCACCGTCTGGAAGACGCCGATCGGAGCCCATCAGGGTCTCGCGCATCCGTTGGCGCAGTGCAAGATCGAACTCGAACTCGCCAAGCTGATGATGCAGAAGGCCGCGGTGCTCTACGACTCCGGCGACGACTTCGGCGCTGCCGAGGCGGCCAACATGGCGAAATACGCTGCGGCCGAGGCCAGTATCAAGGCGCTGGATCAGGCGATCCAGACCCACGGTGGAGCCGGCCTGAGCAGTGAGTACGGCTTGGCTGCGATGCTCGGGGCCGCCCGCATCGCCCGTGTCGCGCCGGTGAGTCGGGAGATGATCCTCAACTTCGTGAGCCAGCACTCGCTCGGATTGCCGAGAAGCTACTGATGGCCGTTCTCGTCGAGTCGGGCAAGGACACAGCGTATTTGACGTTGGATTCGCCGGAGAACCGGAACGCGCTGTCGTCGGTGTTGGTCGAGGAGCTGACAGCGGGCCTCATCGCTGCAGCGCACGACGACGACGTCAGAACGATCGTGCTCGGCCACACCGGCACCACGTTCTGTGCCGGAGCCGACCTCCGCGAAGCCGGATCATCACCGGAACTGCGCACCCGCCAGATGCTCGACCTGATGCGGTTGATCATCGACACCCCGAAACCCGTCGTCGTGCAGATCGACGGACATGTGCGGGCAGGTGGAATGGGGCTGGTCGCGGCCTGCGATATCGCGGTCGCCGGACCCCAGAGTTCGTTCGCGCTGACGGAGGTTCGCCTCGGCCTGGCCGCATCGGTCATCTCGGTGGCCGTGCTGCCGCGGCTTTCGTCCCGTGCGGCGAGTCGCTATTTCCTCACCGGGGAGACGTTCGACGGTGCCACCGCCGAGGCGATCGGTCTGGTCACCGTGGCCGACGCCGTTCCCGCGGCAGCGGTGGCCGACTACATGATCATGTTTCGGAAGTGTTCGCCGCAGGGCCTCGCCGAGTCGAAACTCCTCACCACGGCCGCGATCCGGCGCGAGATCGACGAGCGCGGTACGGCCGTCGCCGAGCAGTCGGCCAGGCTCTTTGCGTCCGACGAGGCCCGAGAGGGGATGATGTCCTTTCTGGAGAAGAGGCCCCCGTCCTGGGCGGCCGAGCGTCGGTAGGAGGGAGTACGGCGATGGTGATGGCGCGCGAACCCAAGCAGGACCGCAGTAGGGTGACGCGTCAGCGACTGCTCGAGGCGACGATCGATTCGCTCGCCGAGCAGGGCTGGGTTGCAACGACGGTCGGAGTGGTCGCCGAACGTGCAGGCGTCTCCCGCGGCGCCACCCAGCATCATTTCCCGACGCGTGAGGACCTGATCACCGGAGCGCTCGAGTACATGTTCGACACTCGGATGGACAGCGCTCGCCGCGAGGCGCAGGAGATTCCGGCAGGCCCCGGCCGGACGAAACTGGTGGTGGAGCGGCTCGTCGAGTACTACACCGGACCGATGTTCAAAGCGGCACTGCAGGTCTGGACCGCGGCCTCGGCCGACCCCGAGTTGCGCGATCGGATCGTTCCTCTCGAAGAACGGTTCGGTCGTCGTGCCCACAAGATGGCCGTCGAGAACCTCGGGGTCGACGACAACGATCCCGTCACCCACCGTCTCGTTCAGGCAACCCTCGACCTCGCCCGCGGATTGGGTCTGGCCGATGTGCTCACCGACGACGCACGACGACGTGCCGAGGTCGTGCGCTCGTGGGCAGAGGTATTGGATGCGTCGTTGAACGCGCGGCTGTCCGCCGCAGGAGCGGGAGTGCAGTAGAGATCCGCACGATCTGCAGTTCCGATCGACCTGTGCTTGAGTCTGGCGGGTGACTTCCGAAATCGCACGCGTGCACCGCGGCCACATCTTTCACGTCGCTGGATCGCCCACCGTGGTGGACGCCGCTGCCGCGCTGGTGTCGATTCCCGACGGTGCCCTCGTGGTCGGCGACAACGGCATCATCGAGTTCTGCGGTGAGTTCGACTCTCTCCCAAACCGATTCGCGCAGGTGTCGATCGCCGACCATCGGCCCGGGTTCCTACTGCCGGGATTCGTCGACACGCACATTCACTTCCCACAGACCTACGCCGGGGATTCCTACGGCGGCGGGCAACTCCTCGAGTGGCTGAACACGTGCATCTTTCCGTCCGAGTCCCGCTTCGCCGATCCCGAGTTCGCTGCCGCTGCGGCCAGAGATTTCTGCGCCGCGCGAATCCGGGCCGGAACCACGCAGGCGATGGTGTTCGGATCGGCGTTCCCGCACGCGCAGGACTCGCTGTTCTCCGAGACCGAGAAGCACGGGCTGCGCATCGTCAGTGGCCGCGGGGTCCAGACCACCGGCCCGGCGTCGGCGCAGGCCCTGATCACCGGTGAGGACGAGGCCATCCGGCTCGTGTCCGAGGAGATCGAGAAGTGGCACGCAGCCGACACCGGCGATGTCGACACGGCGATGCTGCACGTGGCCGTCGTACCGCGGTTCTCGCTCTCGGTGACGACGGAGACGCTGAAGAACCTCGGCGAGCTCTACGATTCCGTCCGCGCGCGAGGTGTCTACTTCCACACACACCTGAACGAGAACAACCGGCCGGGGACCGGCGAAATCGACGCCACCAAGAACGCCTACGGGGTGCAGACGTACCTCGACACCTACGACGGCAAGTTCCTGCCGGGCTCGCAGGTCGGTGGAAAGAGCTTCCTGGGTCGGCGCACCATCCTGGCGCACGCGGTGCACTGTCAGGACGTCGAACTCGCGCGAATGGCAGAGACCGGCACGTCCATCGCGCACTGTCCCACCTCGCAGCAGTTCCTGGGCTCGGGCACGATGCCGTGGAAGCGAACCGTCGCCGCGGGGGTGAACATCGCCATCGGCTCGGACTTCGGCGGCGGTGACGAATGGTTGCTGCCGCAGGTCCTCGCCGATGCGTTCAAGGTGCACATCTCCGAGGCCGGTGACGCCGGACTGTCCCTGCATCCCGCCGAATTGCTGTTCACCGGAACCCTCGCCGGGGCACGAGCGCTGGACATGGAGAACCGAATCGGCAATTTCGACGCGGGCAAGGAAGCGGACTTCGTCGTGGTCGATCCGTCCGCGTGGCCGCAGCTGGCGGCGGCAGTCGACCACGGCGTCCGTGCCGACGACCCCGAGCTCGCCCGCGACCAGACCCTGTTCGCTCTGCTGATGGCGATGCGCGAGCCCGCCATCGTCGGCGTCTACGTCCAGGGCCGGAAGCTCGCCGCTTCGCGGTAACGTATGGCGACTCGCTTCCAAAGGATCAGGAGACACACAGGTATGGCTCGTCGGACTCGATTCGGTCTACTCGCAGCTGCATTCGCGGCTGTGGGCACCATGGCCCTCGCGCCGGTCGCGCAGGCCCAACCGCCCGCCGATGCGCCGCCTGCACCCGCCGAGAACGCGCCTGCACCCCCGCCGGGACCGGCTCCCGTCCCCGTTCTGCAGATCCCCAACCTCGGGGTCACCGTCGGCGGACTCGTCGTGCCGGATCAGTGGATCGGCACGATCGAGGTCGCCAGCACCGAGACGCCGGGACTGACCCACATCTGGGGCCGCGCCGCCGAGCCGCGGATCTGCACGTCCTACCAGAACTTCGCCAGCCTGCAGGTCGACTTCGTCAACATCGCCAACGGACGCACCGGGTCGGTGAACGCACCGATCTGCCAGCAGGGCAACGGCGTGTTCGAGCCCGCGGGGCCGGTCGTCGCCGATACCGGCAGCGGCCCGGTCCTGTTCACCGCACACGTCCTCGCCTACGGCATCCTGTTCGACATTCCCGGCGTCGGCGGATTCTCGGCCCCGTAGATGTGAGCCCCTGGCAGATGACGAGACGGTTCGCGATGGTCGCGGCGGCAACAGCTGTGCTGATCGCCGGGTGCGGCGGTGCGGAGGACGACGCTGCGTCGACGGAGGACGCTGCCCCGACCAGCGCGGCATACGAACCCGGCCCCTTCTTCGGCGAATGCGGATCGATCACCGACGCCGAGGTGCAGTCCGCGTTCGGCGCGGGCCCGTTCGGACAGGTCACCCGCAATTCCGTCGGTTGCCAGTGGGAGACGGTCGGATTCGGCGGACCCGGCGTCAGCTTCTCCTGGTACCGCGGCAGCCCCATAGGACGCGAACGCGCCGGTTCCGAGCTGATCGGCCGTCCGGCCAAGGACATCGAGATCGACGGCAACCCCGGATTCGAGGCCGAGCAGGACACTCTGTGCGAAATAGGTGTGCAGTTCGGCGACGACTTCTTCCACTGGTCGATCACCTACTCCTTCGGACCTGCGGCGCGCCCGCCGTGCGACGTCGGAAACGAACTCGCGACGCTGACAGTGGAGCGCAAACAATGACGCGCAGGCGAGTGATCGCGGCGGCGTCGACCCTGTTGCTCGTCGCCGGATGCGCCCAGACCGTCGAGGGAACCGCGAGACCGGCGAGCTTCGCCGGCTCCGGTGGCCAAGAATTCACCGAATTGTTGACCGAGTGCGATGCCGTCTCCGACGACCAGATCGCCGAGACCACCGGAGCCGACGCCATCGAACGCGGCTTCTTCGGGGCCATCTGCCGGTGGGATCTCGTCGGTTCCGCGGGCACGGTGAAGGTGACGTTCAACTGGTTCGAGTCCGGCACTCTGGCGGCCGAGCGGGCCGCCGACGAGAAGATGATGTACACCGTCACCGACACAACGGTGCAGGGCCGCAAGGCAATCCAGGCCCAGCGCCCGAACGACCCCGACTCGTGCGGGGTCTCGGCCGGTGCCGATCGGGACGGCATCTTCGGGTGGTGGGTGCAGTACCAGCCGGACACCGCTCATCCCGATCCGTGCCAGGCCGCGGCGAAGCTCGCCGATCTCACGCTGAACCTCAGCCGATAGCCCGCGTACCCACGCGAGGGGTGTTTTGACCCGAGGTGACGCCGCCGGGTATCGTTATGGGTCGTGTCCGGCCTGGCCGGAACGTTTGTGTGCCTATGCGAGGTACAGCCGTGCGCACGTTCGCTGAAAAGAGCGCGCAACCGGCTGGACGTGTGGGGGTATGCGACACACCCGACCGCGGGGTGCAAGAGACCCGCGATAGCAGTACTGGAGCAGCAGCAGTACCGGGTGAGGAGCAGTGTTCTCTTGCTCCAACTGCTAGATCCCTGTTTATCGACACGAAGAAAGCCGGTTTATGCCAACGATCAACCAGCTGGTCCGTAAGGGACGCACCGACAAGGTCGCGAAACTGAAGACCGCTGCCCTCAAGGGCAGTCCACAGCGCCGTGGCGTGTGCACTCGCGTGTACACCACCACCCCCAAGAAGCCGAACTCCGCTCTCCGTAAGGTCGCGCGTGTTCGCCTGACCTCCTCGGTCGAGGTCACCGCATACATCCCCGGTGAGGGTCACAACCTGCAGGAGCACTCGATGGTGCTCGTTCGCGGTGGTCGTGTGAAGGACCTCCCGGGTGTGCGTTACAAGATCATCCGCGGCTCGCTCGACACCCAGGGTGTCAAGAACCGCAAGCAGGCTCGCAGCCGCTACGGAGCCAAGAAGGAGAAGAGCTGATATGCCACGCAAGGGCCCAGCACCCAAGCGGCCGCTGATCAACGACCCGGTCTACGGATCGCCGTTGGTCACGCAGCTCGTCAACAAGATCCTTCTCGACGGCAAGAAGTCGACCGCAGAGCGCATCGTCTACCAGGCGCTCGAGCAGGCTCGCGAGAAGACCGGCACCGACCCCGTCGTCACGCTCAAGCGTGCACTCGACAACGTCAAGCCGGCCCTCGAGGTTCGCAGCCGTCGCGTCGGTGGTGCCACCTACCAGGTGCCCGTCGAGGTTCGTCCCGGCCGCTCCACCACGCTGGCACTGCGCTGGCTGGTCACGTTCTCGCGCGCTCGCCGTGAGAAGACCATGGTCGAGCGTCTGGCAAACGAGTTGCTCGACGCCAGCAACGGCCTCGGTGCCGCTGTGAAGCGTCGCGAAGACACTCACAAGATGGCCGAAGCCAACAAGGCGTTCGCTCACTACCGCTGGTGATCTCCTCGCTCGGGCGGTATTCGGAACTATCCGATGCCGCCGGAGCGTTGATCAGCTCAGGCAATACCTCTTCCAACACCAAGGCGGGTTAACTCGTGGCACAGGACGTGCTGACCGACCTACTCAAGGTCCGCAACATCGGCATCATGGCCCACATCGATGCCGGCAAGACCACCACTACCGAACGCATCCTCTTCTACACCGGTATCTCGTACAAGATCGGTGAAGTTCACGATGGCGCAGCCACCATGGACTGGATGGAGCAGGAGCAGGAGCGTGGCATCACGATCACCTCTGCTGCCACGACGTGCTTCTGGAACGACAACCAGATCAACATCATCGACACCCCCGGTCACGTCGACTTCACCGTCGAGGTGGAGCGTTCGCTCCGCGTCCTCGACGGCGCAGTCGCAGTGTTCGACGGCAAAGAAGGTGTCGAGCCGCAGTCCGAGCAGGTCTGGCGTCAGGCCGACAAGTACGACGTGCCGCGCATCTGCTTCGTCAACAAGATGGACAAGCTCGGCGCGGACTTCTACTACACCGTGCAGACCATCATCGATCGTCTCGGAGCCAAGCCGCTGGTCATCCAGCTGCCCATCGGCGCTGAGAACGACTTCGAGGGCGTCATCGACCTCGTGCAGATGAAGGCGCTCGTGTGGAGTGGCGAGACCAAGCTCGGCGAGAAGTACGAGATCCAGGAGATCCCGGAAAACCTCAAGGAGCGCGCGGACGAGTACCGCACCATGCTGCTCGAGACCGTGGCCGAGTCCGACGAAGCGCTTCTGGAGAAGCACTTCGGTGGCGAAGAGCTCACGATCGACGAGATCAAGGGCGCCATCCGCAAGATGACGGTCAACAGCGAGCTGTACCCGATCCTGTGTGGATCCGCGTTCAAGAACAAGGGCGTTCAGCCCATGCTCGACGCGGTCATCGACTACCTCCCGTCTCCCCTCGACGTTGCCGAGACCATCGGACACGCCGTCGGCGACGAGGAGAAGGAGATCACTCGCAAGCCGTCCGCAGACGAGCCGTTCGCAGCTCTCGCGTTCAAGATCGCGACTCACCCCTTCTTCGGCAAGCTGACCTACGTCCGGGTGTACTCGGGCAAGGTCGACTCCGGCGCTCAGGTCATCAACTCGACCAAGGGCAAGAAGGAGCGTCTGGGCAAGCTCTTCCAGATGCACTCCAACAAGGAGAACGCGATCGCGACCGCATCTGCCGGTCACATCTACGCCGTCATCGGCCTCAAGGACACCACGACGGGTGACACGCTCTGCGATCCGCAGAACCAGATCATCCTCGAGTCCATGAGCTTCCCGGACCCGGTCATCCAGGTCTCGATCGAGCCGAAGACCAAGTCCGACCAGGAGAAGCTGGGAACAGCAATCCAGAAGCTCGCCGAAGAGGATCCCACCTTCTCGGTGAAGCTGGACGAGGACACCGGCCAGACCGTCATCGGCGGCATGGGCGAGCTGCACCTCGACATCCTCGTCGACCGTATGCGTCGCGAGTTCAAGGTCGAGGCCAACGTCGGCAAGCCGCAGGTCGCGTACCGCGAGACCATCCGCAAGACGGTCGACAAGCACGACTACACCCACAAGAAGCAGACCGGTGGCTCCGGCCAGTTCGCGAAGGTCATCATCAAGCTCGAGCCTTTCGAGGGCGAAGACGGTGCGACCTACGAGTTCGAGAACAAGGTCTCCGGTG
Source organism: Rhodococcus sp. NPDC076796 (assembly GCF_040702765.1). Lineage (NCBI taxonomy): Bacteria > Bacillati > Actinomycetota > Actinomycetes > Mycobacteriales > Nocardiaceae > Rhodococcus > Rhodococcus sp. NPDC076796. The sequence goes on from NZ_JBFBMS010000005.1 coordinate 102,086, forward strand.
GTCGTGTGCCCAGGGAGTACATCCCCTCGGTCGACGCAGGTGCTCAGGACGCCATGCAGTACGGTGTTCTCGCCGGATACCCCCTGGTCAACGTCAAGGTCACACTGCTCGACGGTGCGTACCACGACGTCGACTCGTCGGAAATGGCCTTCAAGGTCGCCGGCTCACAAGCGTTCAAGGAAGCCGCTCGCAAGGCCAGCCCCGTCATTCTCGAACCCGTCATGGCCGTCGAGGTCATCACGCCCGAGGATTACATGGGTGAGGTCATCGGCGACCTGAACTCCCGCCGTGGTCAGATTCAGGCCATGGAGGAACGCAGCGGTGCCCGTATCGTCAAGGCACTGGTTCCGCTGTCGGAGATGTTCGGCTACATCGGAGACCTTCGGTCAAAGACGCAGGGCCGCGCAAACTACTCCATGGTCTTCGATTCGTACGCAGAAGTTCCCGCGAACGTCGCGAAGGAAATCATCGCGAAGGTGAACGGAGAGTAATTCTCTCCGCTTGCTGGACCACGCTCGACCTGTAATAAGAAACAACACATACGCGTGCTTGCCCCGCAGGGGTACGCACAGATCAGTCCAGGAGGACACACAGTGGCGAAGGCGAAGTTCGATCGGACGAAGCCGCACGTCAACATCGGCACCATCGGTCACGTTGACCACGGTAAGACGACGCTGACGGCTGCAATCACCAAGGTTCTGCACGACAAGTTCCCGGACCTGAACGAGGCATCGGCTTTCGATCAGATCGACAAGGCTCCGGAGGAGAAGGCTCGTGGTATCACGATCAACATCTCCCACGTCGAGTACCAGACCGAGAAGCGCCACTACGCGCACGTCGATGCACCGGGTCACGCCGACTACATCAAGAACATGATCACCGGCGCGGCACAGATGGACGGCGCAATCCTGGTCGTTGCAGCAACCGACGGCCCGATGCCGCAGACCCGCGAGCACGTGCTGCTCGCCCGCCAGGTCGGTGTTCCGTACATCCTGGTCGCACTGAACAAGGCCGACATGGTCGACGACGACGAGATCATCGAGCTCGTCGAGATGGAGGTCCGCGAGCTCCTCGCTTCGCAGGAGTTCGACGAGGACGCACCGGTCATCAAGGTCTCCGCACTCAAGGCACTCGAGGGTGACGAGAAGTGGGGCGAGTCGGTTCTGGAGCTCATGCAGGCCGTCGACGATTCCGTCCCGGACCCGGTCCGTGAGACCGACAAGCCGTTCCTCATGCCCGTCGAGGACGTCTTCACCATCACCGGCCGTGGCACCGTGGTCACCGGACGTATCGAGCGCGGCTCGGTCAACGTCAACGAAGAGGTCGAGATCGTCGGCATCCGCCCCGGCTCGACCAAGACCACCGTCACCGGAATCGAAATGTTCCGCAAGCTGCTCGACTCGGGTCAGGCAGGCGACAACGTCGGCCTCCTCGTTCGTGGCATCAAGCGCGAAGACGTCGAGCGTGGACAGGTCATCATCAAGCCGGGCACCACGACTCCCCATACGGAGTTCGAGGGCAACGCTTACATCCTCTCGAAGGACGAGGGCGGCCGCCACACGCCGTTCTTCAACAACTACCGCCCGCAGTTCTACTTCCGTACCACGGACGTTACGGGCGTCGTGACCCTTCCCGAGGGCACCGAGATGGTCATGCCCGGTGACAACACCGAGATGTCCGTCACGCTGATCCAGCCGGTCGCCATGGATGTCGGCCTCCGTTTCGCAATCCGTGAGGGCGGTCGTACCGTCGGAGCCGGTCGCGTCACGAAGATCGTCAAGTGATCTAGTTCCACCAGCTGTACCTGAAGCGGCACTCACCCGAAAGGGTGGGTGCCGCTTTTGCGTGCGTGCGGCTCCGCCGCCCGCGTCAATGGACCATTGCACCGCCCACACGTATGCAGTGGTTCATTCACGCGGACCGAGGTGGCACCCGCAGTGCGTGAATGGACCCTTGTCGCGGTCAGACGTCTGTAGTGGTCCATTGACGCGGACCGGAGGTGGCACCCGAAAAATGGGACGCATCGGACGCGGCTGTCCCGTAACGTCGCTGCGGTGCTACTGACCGTGACTGCAAATGCCACAACCGATTTCCCGGACGCCTCCGACATCGGGTATTTGTTGCACAAGCATCCCGATCGCGTGCAGAGCTGGAACCTGCCGATGGGTACCACCACGGTGCTGTATCCCGAGGTCTCGGCCGAGCGCACCACCGTCGCAGTTCTCGCCGATGCCGACGCCGCTTCCGCACTGGCGGTAGCGCTGTCGAGACTGTTCAAGCAGACGCTGGCCGGAGTGTGTACCGGAAGGCCTGAATTGGTCTCTGCTGCAATCGATCTCACTGTGTCCCTACCCGCAGCGCCGTCGCGGGGCGGAACCGATCTCGAGGGTCGGCTCTTCGGTCCCCTCGGATGGACTGTGGACGCGACGCCCATTCCGCTCGATTCGACGCAGCCGGAGTGGGGCGACTCCGAGTACATCGATCTGGTTCTCACCGGCACGTTCACGCTGTCGGCTGCGCTGCGGCACCTGTACGTTCTACTTCCGGTCCTCGACGACGGGAAGCACTACTGGGTGGGCGAGGATGAGGCCGACAAACTCGTTCGCGCAGCAGGGGATTGGCTGGGAGATCACCCGGAGTCGGCATTGATCGCCTCCCGCTACCTGGCGCACCGTCGCGAACTCGTTGCGTCGGCGTTGGACCGACTCGTCCCGGATGTGCCCGACGACGTTGCCACTCCGCGAGATCCGACGTTGGCCGAGCAGCGGGTGCGTGCCGTACTGGCGGCACTGGGAGGCGTCGGCGCGAAGTCGGTGATCGACCTCGGTTGCGGTGAGGGCCGCCTGCTGCGAGAGCTGTTCGCAAACAACGACTTCGACCGTATTGTCGGTGCCGATGTGAGCGATCGCGCACTTGCCAAGGCGCAGCGCAGGCTGCGTCTGGAGGACATGCCCGATCGGCAGCGCGCTCGGATCGAGTTGGTCCAGTCGTCGGCCACGTACCGCGACGTTCGGTTGCACGGATTCGACGCGATGGTGCTGATGGAGGTCATCGAACACGTCGATCTCGATCGGCTTCCGGCGTTGGTGCGTTCGGTGTTTCTTCAGGCGCGGCCGCGAACGGTTCTCGTCACCACACCCAACTCCGAATACAACGTGCTCTATCCCGGCCTCGAACCGGGAACCTTCCGTCACGTCGACCACCGATTCGAGTTCACCCGCGCCCAGTTCGAGCAATGGGGTTCGTCGGTGGCACGTGAACATGCCTATGAGGTGCGCGTCGAGGGAATCGGCCCCGTCGACGACATGCACGGCACCCCGACCCTGATGGCCGTCTTCACCCGAGAGGAGCAGTCCCGATGAGTACCTTCGACATTCCGGATCGGTCCCTCGTCGTACTCGTCGGTATCAGTGGCTCCGGCAAGTCGTCGTTCGCTGCGCAGCATTTCGGTCCGTACGAGACGGTGTCCAGTGATGCGTGCCGAGGGATGGTGAGTAACGACCCCAATCTGCAGAGCGCAACCAAGGACGCGTTCGCGCTGCTGGAATTTCTCGTTGCAATCAGGCTTCGGGCCGGGTTGCTCACCGTCGTCGATGCGACGAACGTCCAACCGACTGCGCGCAAAGCACTGATTGCACTGGCTCGTGAACACGATGTACTCCCAGTGGCCGTCGTACTCGATGTGCCGGAATCGGTGTGTGCACAACGGAACGCGGAGCGAACCGACAGGACGTTCGGCCGAGACGTGCTGCGCCGCCAGCAGTCCCAGTTGCAACGCTCGATGCGAGGGCTCTCCAAGGAGGGTTTTCGCTCGGTCCACGTACTCGACGGTGTCGAGGAGGTGGCGTCGGCGCAGTTCGTTCGGACCCCGCTGCGCAGTGATCGCCGCGAGCTCACGGGACCGTTCGACGTGATCGGCGATATCCACGGCTGCCTAGGCGAGCTCGAAAGTCTGCTCACGACAATGGGTTACACGATCGAGCGGGACGATGTCGGCCGCCCGGGCGATGCGACTCCGCCGCCCGGTCGTACCGCGGTGTTCGTCGGTGACTACGTCGACCGCGGACCGGACTCGGTGGGAGTCCTGCGGCTCGTCATGGGAATGGTCGGTTCCGGAACGGCATTGGCAGTTCCGGGCAATCACGAGAACAAGCTCGTCAAGGCATTGCGGGGCCGGAAGGTGACCACGTCGCACGGTCTGGCCGAGACCCTCGAACAGCTCGAATCGGAACCCGACGAATTCCGCCGCGAGGTTCTCGAGTTCTGCGACGGCCTCGTCGCGCACCTCGTGCTCGACGGCGGCAAGCTCGTCGTTGCGCACGCCGGACTGATCGAGAAATACCACAACCGGGCGTCGGGCAGGGTCCGAAGTTTTGCTCTGTACGGAGACACCACCGGCGAGACCGACGAATTCGGCCTGCCGGTGCGGTATCCGTGGGCGCAGGATTATCGGGGCTCGGCGACGGTGCTCTACGGGCACACGCCGGTGCCGGAAGTGGAGTGGGAGAACAACACTGCGTGCCTCGATACGGGATGCGTCTTCGGCGGGAAGCTCACGGCGCTGCGCTATCCGGAGCGTGAGGTGGTGTCGGTTCCGGCCGAGAAGGTCTGGTACGAGCCTGCCCGTCCGATGGGCGCGTTCACGCGGGATGCAGCGTCGCTCGATCTGTCCGACGTGATCGGCCCGACGGGCGTCGAGACGTCGCTGCGTGGGCGGGTATCGGTTCGGCCGGAGAACGCCGCGGGTGCACTGGAAGTGATGAGTCGGTTCGCGCTGGCTCCGCAGTGGTTGCTTTATCTGCCGCCGACGATGGCTCCGAGTGCCACATCGGAGCGCGAGGGCTATCTCGAGTATCCGACGGAGGCATTCGACGCGTATCGCGCGCTCGGAGCGTCGACGGTGATCTGCGAGGAGAAGCACATGGGCTCGCGGGTGGTCGTGGTGGTGTGTCGAGATGCTGGCACCGCGCGGGAGAAGTTCGATGCGCCGGAGGGAGTGCTCGGCACCGCGTACACGCGGACGGGGCGTCCGGTGTTCGACGAGTCGCTCACCGGTGAGCTGATCTCCGGGGTGTCCGACGCGATCGAAAAGGCCGGTGTGTGGGACGAATTGGCCTCGAGCTGGCTGATTCTCGACTGCGAATTGATGCCGTGGTCTGCCAAAGCGGAGGGCCTGATCAAGACCGAGTACGCCGCGGTCGCTGCGGTGTCTCGGGCGAATCTCGGGGCCGAGGCGGCGGTGCTTGCGTCGGCCGGATCACGCGGTCTGGATGTGCAGGAGTTGCAGGAACGCAACACCGTTCGGCAGGGCAACCTGGGCGAGTTCACCGACGCATATCGGCGGTACGTCTGGCGGACGGACGGACTCGACGGAGTTCGGATCGCGCCGTTTCAGGTGCTGGCGTCGAACGTCGAGACGTATGCGGATCGTCCGCACTCGTGGCACCTCGACGTTGCCGACCGACTGGTGTCAGCAGCTCCCGGGGTGTTCGCCACTACCCGTCGAATCGAGGTCGATCTGTTGTCGCCGGATTCGGTTGTGGCAGGGGAGAAGTGGTGGGAGGAGTTGACGGCCGAGGGCGGCGAGGGCATGGTCGTCAAACCGGGAGCGAACGCTCCACGCGGAAAGATGCAGCCCGGCATGAAGGTTCGCGGCCGGGAGTACCTGCGGCTGATCTACGGCGCCGACTACACCGACCCGGATCGACTGACTGCATTGCGCAAGCGGAACGTGGGACACAAACAGTCGATGGCCCTACGCGAATACGCGCTGGGAATGGAAGCGCTGGACAGATCGGTGCGCGATGAGCCGCTGTATCGCATTCACCAGGCCGTATTCGCGGTCCTGGCACTGGAATCGGAGCCGGTGGACCCGCGCCTGTAGATGCCGTGGGCAGTGGTGTGGTCGGGTGCCACCTGGGGCACTCAACCACACCACTGCCGCAGGCACTAACCCCTCGGCGACGAGAACGGACTGATGCCTGCGCTGATCGGTGCCGCAATTGCTGCAACGACGGCTATGGACGCCCAGAACGTCGGTGAGTCCAGCATCAGACCGCCTGCGAGACCACACACGGCTACGACGACGCCGCATCCCACCAGCAGTCCCGACCCGACCTTGACGTGAGCGAGGTGGTCTCGCGTCGGATCACGTCGGGCTCCGAGCCACACCATCGTTCCCGAAGTGACGAAGGCCAGAGGGGCGAAGAAGAAGAGGGAGCTGCCACCGAGTTTCGAGGCGAAGGCGGCAAGTACCAGGATCGCTCCGAATGCAATGGGCACGGCGAGGGGCATGCCGCCGGACCATCTCTGGAACCTACTGCGCGTCGATGCAACCATGGCTTCACCGTACCGCCGGGTCTGCTACCGCCGCTTGTCGACGTGCAATTGAACGCGGGTGGCGACGTGCGCTCCAGCGAGTGATTCGGCCACGAAGGCGGCCCGTGATTCGGCCTGGGCGGTGAATGCGACGACATCGAAATCTGCTGCAGCATAAACGGACACAGCTACGGTGGGCATTCCTCGATCATCGATTGCCGTACCGCGGGCGCGTCGAACACCGGGGAACTCGGCCAACTCCGCGGCGACGCCCGATGCGATGGCGCTCAGGTCCACGTGCGCCGAGAAATGGGGTTCCTCGATGACACTTGCCGTTCCGGTCGTGCGCGGGGAGAAGTTGCCGATCAACAGAAGCAGTGCCATGACAACTGCGATGCAGACAACCACAGCCAGCGTCGGCACCCACCAGCCCTGTTCCGGCAATTCCGAAATTCGTACACGGTCGAAGCGAGACAGCGTTTCTCGCGCCCACGGAATGTCGTAATGCCAGGCAAGCGCAAATCCGCCACCCGCGATCAAGCCCACTCCGACCGCGATGGCAAGGAGTCGATCCACACCGGCGACGAACGTCTTCATCACGACACCCTCGTCGAAGCTGCCACCGACTGCTTCACCGTCAGTCGTCGTCCGCCCGCAGCAACCGACAGAGTCGGAGCCAGTGCCTCGCGCACGGTGGCGTCCACGTGCTCGGCATCGACGGCCCTGTCACGCTCGATTCGCACCTCGATCTTCCTGCGTGTGACAACGGTGTGTGCATCCACCACTCCGCGCGTGGACTGCGCTGCAGCACTGCACAATCGAGCTATGTCGGTCGGCGTGGCCCATACAGTCGGCGCCGACGCGCCCAGGCCGGAATGCGTCTTCGTTCGTGGCTTGACCCCCATGAACAGGAGAAGCAGCCCGAGAACGGCGGCTCCGATCGCGGCGGCGATCATCCAACTCTGCCAGTGCATTCGGGCGATCCAGGACACAGCGTCGGCTATCCATGGGCTACCGCCGAGGTGGCTGCGTGCGATCAGAAACTCCCTGCCGGCGACGAAGGCCACGCCGAGGAGGGCGAACCCGAACAGCAGTGCCACCGGCATCGCGGCCGGCCCGGCGGTGGGTGGACGAGGTGGAATGGCCTGCGAGTCCTCGGTATTCGAGATGGAGGAGAAGCCGGTGTCCAACGTGGTGTCCGATACCAGGACGTTCACCCGATGCACGTGCAGCCCCGTCATCGTCGCCAACGCAGCCTCGACGGTGGCGTGCACGGACTCGGTCACCTCGGTGATCTGCGACGGCCAGGTCACCCCGATGTAGAGGTTGACGGCGATCGTGTCCTCGCCGAGGGTGACGTCGGCGCGCGGCAGTTCTCGACCGGTCAGTCGCGAGAAGCCGCCGGTGGTGCGCGTGACCCGAGGATCCTTCAATGCCGCCGCGATGGCGGTCCGGGAAATGGCCCGATCCTTGATCTCGACGCTGCCACGCATCTCGCGGCCGTTGTCGACCTCGTCGGATCCAGCCTGCGTCATCACCGAGAATCCTTTGCGCCGGTCGCGGCTCGCTGTGGTGCGGCACGCGCTCCACAACTGTAGTGACGACCGGTGGCGGATGACGTCACGAGAGTAATTGTTCCTGGCATACTGCCACCGTGTCGGAAATTGTGCGGGTGACCGCGTCGGATATCGCCTCGGCCGAGGAGCTGCTGGAGCCGGTCATGCGCCGGACCCCTGTGGTGGCCTCGCGAATTCTGTCGGACCTGACCGGCCACGAGGTGCGCCTCAAGTGTGAGAACCTGCAGCGCACCGGATCGTTCAAGCCGCGCGGGGCGTACAACCGCATCGCCAGGCTCGACGCCGAGCAACGTGCACGCGGGGTCGTCGCGGCCAGTGCCGGCAATCACGCTCAGGGTGTCGCCTGGGCGGCATCGCAGGTGGGGATCGACTCGACCGTGTTCATGCCGGTGGGAGTGTCGTTGCCCAAGCTCGTCGCCACCAAGGCCTACGGCGCGACGGTTCATCTGGTGGGCAACACGGTGGACGAGGCGCTGAAGTCGGCGAGGGAATTCGCCGAACGCACCGGTGCCACCCTCATTCACCCGTTCGACCACCTGGACATCGTCGCTGGGCAGGCGACGCTGGGAACCGAACTGCTGCAACAGATGCCGGACGTCGGCACCATCGTGATTCCCACCGGTGGCGGAGGCCTGTTGGCCGGCGTCGCCGCAGCGGTCAAGCTGACCAAGCCCGGCATCAGGATCGTCGGCGTGCAGGCCGAGGGCGCTGCCGCATGGCCGGCGTCGCTGAAGGCGGGGCGTCCGATCGCGTTGGAATCGATGTCGACGATGGCCGATGGCATCGCGATCGGCCTGCCCGGATCGGTGCCGTTCGATCACGTGCAGGGCTGGGTCGACGACGTGGTGACCGTCAGCGAGGATGCGCTCTCGCGTGCGTTGGTGCTGTGCATCGAGCGCGCGAAACTCATCGTGGAACCGGCGGGCGCGGCGGCGGTGGCAGCTCTGATGACGCATTCTGCGGACGAACTCGGATTGACCGGCTCCGTCTGTGCCATTCTCTCCGGCGGGAACATCGACCCACTGCTGCTCACTCACGTCATCACTCACGGCCTTCGAGCGGGTGGACGTTATCTCGCTGTACGCGTGACTATTTCGGACAAGCCGGGCGGACTCACCGGGGTACTCGGGGTGGTGCGCGATGCCGGCGCCAGTGTCGTCGACGTCGTCCACTCCCGTACCGGCGGACGCCTGGGCCTCGAGGAGGTCGACGTGATGTTGACCGTCGAGACCCGCGGACCCGACCACCGCGGTTCGGTGCTCGATGCCTTGGGTGCGGCGGGATACTCGGTCCAGGTGGAGAACTGAGGCCGAGGTCTGCAAGGTTTTGACTGGTGCGGACCTTCTGGACAGTAGGGTCGTGTCGGTGATTGCCGAACTGACGAGCGGAATCAAAACGGTCCTGCGCCGGAATGGCAGATGGTTGCTCTCGGCATGTTCGCAGGGCCGCTGTCCTGGATAAAGCGCTCAGTGTCGGTGCAAGTGGGTATCCGCTCGAGCAATCCAAGGCAGCGGATTTCGTTCGTGGCGTCCGCACCGTTGCGGCCGGGGAATCCGGCCACGGGTCTGTCGAATCGTGAGATTACGTCCGATCTCGTGCTGGCGGAGGAGACAGTGAAGACGCACGTTGAGCGGATTCTTGCCGAGCTCGACCTTCGCGACCGTACGCCGGCTGTCATTTCCAATACGACAATGAACTCTCCCACCGGCTCGACCTCGGCGTGCTACTAGATGGGCGACGTGGCGCAACCACAGGAAAACCGCATGTAGAAGCGCCCCACCCGGTACGTCAACGCCAGTTTGTCGTACCGGTGCCAATCCTCGCTGTTCGATGGGGTTGAAAGATCGCTCGACTGCATCGCGGCCCTTGCAATTCTGCGCGCGGGTCCCCTCGTCGAACTTCATCGGCGCAGTCATGCCCGCATTCTCCTGGTGAGATCACAGTCTTTACCTAATCTAGGTGATGATCATGCACTCGCGGTATGGCGTATGCTCGAATAGTTGTTGTGCGGGTTTCGATTTGGTGCAAGCCTCGGTGTCACGGGGCGTGTACGGGCTGTACTGGGTCGCTTCTGGACGGCGACCTATCTGCTGGTTCGAATCCAGCCGTCCCGACTGCCTTCTCCTCAGCGTGAACGGCACCGACTGCGTTGTGGTCGATGACCTCGTCGGCGGCGGCGAGGAAGTCGACGACGGCAGGGTGCTTGCCTTTCGTGGGCCAAACTGCGAGCGCAGGGACCGGCGGCGCGTCGACGACGGGTACGTAACGGACATCAGGATGAGTGTAGAAGCGTCCTGTCGACAGCGCTGTGACTCCGATTCCTCTTGCTAGCGCGATATATTGAAGCCACTCTTCGGTGTTGTTGACCTCGATGATGCGTCGCTGCGCGTAGGGCTTCGGCCACAGCGCTGCCGAGGTCGTGCCTGAGAGAGTGTTGACGATCAGCGGGTCCTCAGCGATATCGGCGAGACAGACGTGGTCGTCGGTCGCACGAGAGTGGTCGGCCGGAAACGCCGCAAGCCGAGGTTCTTCGAACAGGACGGCACTGTCGAGACGGGCCGAGCGCGGACGGCGTCGCACCAAGGCGAGATGGCTTCTCCCATCGAGCACTCCCGCGTCGGCGGCATCGAAACGTCGCAACGCCACACGCATCTGCGGATGGCTGTGTTCGAAAACTCTGACGATGTCGCTGGTCAGTGCACCGGCCCCGCCCCACGTGAACCCGACCCGCAGGCGAGACGGTTGAGCATCGAGGGCGCTGACCGCCTCGGCAGTGACTTCCAGGACACGCCGCGCATGAGGGAGCAGCGCTGCACCGGCCGACGTCGGCCGGACCGGCTGTCCCAAGCGATCGATCAGTTGCTGGCCGAGTAGGCGCTCCAGCCCCGCCACCATCCGGCTCAATGCCGGTTGAGTGACGTGGAGCGCGGTCGCCGCCGCAGTGAACGAGCCGGCATCTATGACAGTGACGAAAGCCCGGTAATGGCGGATATCAGGTTCGGACACGGCACGCCCTTCGGTCCCTGCCCATGCCGGATAGACATAAGCGATCAGCAATCGGCATTTCCACTCCCGCAGCGTGTTTCATAGGCTGAAACTGCTCGCGGAAATCCGCAGTCTCGACATCCGACACTCGGAGGATTGCGTCATGGGATCTCGCCCACTCGGACAGATCGACCTCGATGCCACATCGTTGAATGCAGATCTCGAAACTGACCTGGCCACACTAGACGCTCTCGACCGCCCCGCCGACCTCTACGACGAGTTCACGATCGGGAGCTGGGTCAATCACCCTCTGTTGAATCAGTCAGGTGTTGAAGCCGATTCGACGTTCCGCGACGGTACCGGCGTTCGAGCGACGCCGGTCTTGGATCAGCTGCCCGCGATCAGGGCCATTTTGGACAAGTACTTCCACAATGAACGGCTCATGATGGCCCGGGTTCGTGATGTTCGAGAGTGGAGCATCATCCCGCATCGGGACTTCCTCGAGCTCGACAGCGACAACACACGCTACTTCCGCATACTGATGACCTTGCAAGCAAACGACGCATGCATGAATTCAGACGAATCGATGGTGTTTCGCATGCGTTCCGGCGAGGTGTGGTTCCTCGACGCCGCTGGGGTGCATTCGGCCATTGACACCTCCTCAGACACCCGTTGGTCGTTATGCCCCACCAGATGATTGCTGCATCGATCTCTTCTGCGAGCTCGGATATGTCACGAGTCCGACGAGCGAAGGCAGGGGCAGTCCTCGCCGTAGCTGTTCTCGGAATCGCAGTTTCTGCGCCGCTGATCGCTGCGACCAGCGCCCCGGCAATCGCCATTGCATTCTGGCGCACCGCAGCGGGCGCGGCAGCGTTCGCAGCGCTGGTCGCCAGCACCACGATCCGAGCCCGACGCTGTCGACCCGCGAAACTGAGCGGCGGCGAGGCCAGGTTCGCGTCTCTGGCCGGACTGTGTCTCGCCGGGCATTTCGCAACGTGGATCCCCAGCCTGGGTTTGACCACCGTTGCGGCGTCCACTGCGCTGGTCTGCACGCAGCCCGTTTGGGCCACACTCATCGTGCGCATCACTGGTGTCCGGATCGGCCCCGGGGTCTGGACGGGATCGTTGATCGCAGTCCTCGGGGTACTGGCCATGGTCGGTACCGACATGGAAAGCGGGAGGGATGCACTTTTCGGGAACGCCCTCGCATTGGCCGGTGGACTGTTCGGTGCAGGCTATGTCGTTCTGGGCCAGCGCGCCCGCATCACACTCGACACCGCGCGCTACAACATGCTGGCGTTCACCACGGCAGCGGGCGCGCTGGCCGCCGTCGCCGCGGCCACCCACACTCCCCTCGTGGGATTCACCAGCTCGGCATGGTGGGGAATCGCGGCGGTCACCCTCACCGGCCAGATCCTCGGCCATGCGTTGCTGAACCATTCGCTGAAAACCATAGACGCGACGACTGTCTCGACCGTGGCGCTTCTCGAGGTTCCGGCAGCAACGGCGCTGGCCGCTCTGTTCCTCGCCCAGTACCCACCATGGGTATCTCTGATCGGCGCAACGCTCGTCGCTATCGGTGTAGCGCTCGTCATCCGAAGTAGACCTCACCTGGCCTCTTGACTGTCGACGGCAGGTGTCACCCGACTAGCCGGCAGGTCATCTCAGCGCCCCGGAACAGGCCGGGATTGTCTTCATCAGAATCGGCTTCGCGCTGACAATCGAGTTCCCGCCGCAAAGTCGAGCGGGTTGCGGCATGAGCCGGACCTTGATCGTCACCAACGACTTCCCGCCGAGCCAAGGTGGAATCGAGACGTTCGCGAGGCACATCGCCGGACTCTGTCTCGCCGCGACACTCCATCGGCTCACCAGCGCGACCTGATCTCAGTACTCCCGGAACGCGGGCGCTTGAGCACGTTGCGTGGCTGCGGCCTGGACGTTCAAGCCTGCACACCAGCTCGGATATACCCGGAACCCACGTTTGCCCGGCCGCCTACCCGAGGTAACTCCGAGCTCAGTGAGATGCACGCCGGTGAACCGAAACACTCCGCGCCGATCATGTTGTTCGACGAAGACAAGCAGGCCCGCAGCAAGGTCGTCCCCGAACGGCGTGGTGTTCCCGTCGGCGTCTCGCTGCCAGAAGGCGACGAATGCACCCGGCTTGGTAGGGGTGTTCCGCGCAGTCCGGATATGCCACGCTTCCGCGCCGATCCAAATAATCCCGGACTCGTAGTCCCCGTTCTGCATCTCGGGGCGCACCTCGGCGGTCACGCCGACCGCAGCCGAGTATGCCGCGAAGGCATTGAACTGCATACAGCCACGCTATCTTGCCGAGCCGTCGCACTACGCGGCGAAGTTCGGGGGCTAGAAATACCGCCGGGTGATCAGCTCCAAAAGATTGCCACCGGGATCGAGGAAGTAGTCGCCTCGACCCCCGTGCTCGGTGTTGGTCTCACCTTGTCGGGTGCGTTGTGGGTCGGCCCAGTGTTCGACGCCCCGGTCCGTGAACTTCGAGTAGGCGCGATCGAAAAGCTCGTCGTCGACGAGAAATGCATAGTGCTGTGGGTGGTAGTCGAAGGGTGGCTCGGCGAATTGGAGCATCACTCCGGCGTCGAGGGTGATGTTGGTGAACGGGCCCCAGGACGGGGCCGATGTCGCTTCGAGGACATCGAGATAGAACTGTGCGGACGCGTCGCGGTCCGTTGCGGCAATGATGGTGTGATCGAACGTGATCGACATGATCGGGTACCTCGTGAGTAGGCCCATCGGGGGCGCGGATCCGATGCTAGCGCTGACGGACGGGCACGGCAATACCCGACTGGTACCTTGATCAGCGACTTGGACCAGGACATCGGTGGGAGATATTTGCATGGCTCGGCTTGTCGCGATCGTCTCCGCTGTCCTGGGAATTCTGCTGACGATCGCGATACCGCTGTTGCCGATCGAGCAGCAGCAGTCCTCGCTGACATGGCCGCAATCGGACACGATCGGCAGTGTCGAAGCTCCGCTCGTCGGTTACACCCCGATCAGCGTCGACGCGACGGTCCCGTGTGCGGCCGCGAATCGTGTGCCCGACGGCGGGCTGTTGTTGTCCACCTCGCCCAAGGGATCGCCCGACGCCTATCGCTACGGTCTCGTTGCCGAGGTGACGGGCGGTGACGCGTCGCAGCTGCAGGTGACGTTGCGTGATTCCGTCCTCCTCGAGAAGCCGGTATCGGAACTAAGCCCTTCGGCTGCGGGTGACTGCGCGTTGACGATCACCTCGACGGCCACGGCGACCACCGTGGGACTGACGGGCGAAGACACCGTCACTCGCGAGGGCGACGTGCGGCCACAGTTGGTGGGCGTGTTCAGCGATATTCAGGGCAACATTCCCGGTCTGCAGCTGCAGGCCGAGCTGGACAGTAGGTTCTCGTCGACCCCGAGCGCGCTGAAGTGGTTCGCGATGATCGTCGGTGTGCTCGCCACGGGCATCTCACTGATCGCGCTGCACCGCCTCGACCTGTCCGACGGCCGACGTGCCCGACGGTTCCTCCCTCGTCGCTGGTGGACGTTCGGCGCTGCCGACGCGGTGGTGATCGGGACGCTGGTGGTGTGGCATCTGATCGGCGCGAACACCTCCGACGACGGCTATCAGCTGGGCATGGCGCGCACGGCCGATCACGCCGGATACATGGCCAACTACTTCCGCTGGTTCGGTGTGCCCGAGACACCGTTCGGCACACCGCTGTACGACATGTTCGCCCTCCTCTCGCACGTATCGACGGCCAGCGTCTGGATGCGGTTGCCGACGCTGATCTGCGCCGTCGTGGTGTGGCTCGTCATCAGTCGCGAGGTGATCCCGCGGTTCGGTGCGGCTGCTCGCGCGTCGAAGACCGCGCTGTGGACCGGTGGCCTGGTGATGCTCGCGTTCTGGCTGCCGTACAACAACGGCCTGCGCCCGGAGCCGTTCGTGGCGCTCGGAGTGTTGCTGACGTGGTGCTCGGTGGAGCGCTCGATCGCGACCCGCAGATTGCTGCCCGCGGCCGCGGCGATTCTGATCGCCGCGCTGACGGTCACGTGTGGACCGTCCGGCTTCATCTGCTTCGCACCGCTGATCGCCGGGGCACGGCCGGTGTTGCAGATCGTCGTCGCCCGCGCTCGGCAGTTCCGCAGCCCTGTGCTGGGCGCGGCGACGTTGCTGGCCCCGCTGATCGCGTCGGGCACCGTGGTGCTGGTGTTCGCATTCGGCAACCAGACCGTGGCCGGCATGCTCGAGATGCAGCGGGTGCACAACGCGGTCGGGCCTAGCCAGGCCTGGTTCGACGAGTACCTGCGCTACCAGTGGCTGATGAACATGGACATCGACGGCTCGCTCGCGCGCCGCTTCGGGGTGTTCGTGATGATCGTCTCGCTGATCGCGGTAGTAGTCGCGATGCTGCGCAAGGGCGGCAAGATCCCCGGCACCGCAACCGGTCCCGCGCGTCGCATCGTCGGCATCACCGTCGGGGCGATGGCCTTGATGATGATCACCCCCACCAAGTGGACCCACCACTTCGGTGTCTTCGCCGGACTCGCCGCATCGGTTGCGGTACTGGCAGCCGTGGCGACCGGTGCGGCGGTACTGCGATCGCGGCGCAACCGACTCCTGTTCGCCGCGTCGGTCTCGTTTCTACTGGCCGTCGCATTCACCGGAACCAACGGCTACTGGTACGTCTCCGCATGGGGAGTTCCGTTCTGGGACAAGCCGATCCTCGTAGCCGGCCTCGGCATCTCGACCATGTTCCTCGGCCTGACCCTGCTGCTGTTGCTCGCCGCCGTCTGGTTCCACCTCCGCGAGCCCTATGTGCGCACCGACAAACCGATGGCGCGATGGTGGTCGGTGCCGCCGATCGCTGTCGGGGCCGCCCTGATGGTGCTGGTGGCCGTCGCGTCGATGGCCAAGGGCGCTGTGGCGCAATGGCCGTCGTACTCGATCGCGAAATCGAATCTCACGGCGCTGACCGGAAACACGTGCGGACTGGCCAACGACGTACTGCTGGAAACCGACCCCAATGCCGATGTGCTGCAACCGGTCACCGGAGACGCGTTTGCCGCACTGGGCGCGGCCAACGACGGGTTCACCCCCGATGGTGTGGCGGGCGACCTCACCGCAGACAAGGAATCCTCGGCGTCGGGCACCTCGAACACCGTCGACACCGGAGAGCAGCAGCAGCCGACGTCGACCACCGGTGCCGGAACCGGCGGCAGCGCACTGCCGTTCGGCCTCGATCCGGCCACTGTGCCCGTGCTCGGTTCGTTCGGGTCCGATGCCCCCGCCACACTGACGACCGGGTGGTACGCACTGCCTGCCGATCCGGGCGACCTGATCTCCATCGCCGCTGCCGGACGCATCCGCTCGGTGGATTCCGACGGCATCGTCACCTACGGGCAGAGCCTCGAACTCGAGTACGGAGTCGACGGGCAGGCGCAGGGGCGGGTGACGCCCATCGACATCGGCCCGGCGCCGTCGTGGCGCAATCTGCGCGTGCCCATGGACCAGATTCCGGCCGGTGCCAACACCATTCGGTTGGTGCTCACCGACGCCGATCGCGATCCCGACCAGTGGTTGGCGGTCACTCCGCCGCGAGTTCCGCGTACTCAGACGTTGAACGAGGTCGTCGGCCGTGACGCTCCGGTGCTGCTGGACTGGGAAGTCGGCTTCAACTTCCCGTGCCAGCGTCCGTTCGACCACCGCCTCGGCGTCGCCGAGGTTCCGCAGTATCGGGTGCTGCCGGACCGCAGCGGTGCCGTCATCACCAATGCGTGGCAGGACCACTACGGCGGCGGGCCACTCGGATGGATCGACATCGTCGCCTCGGCCCGCACCATTCCGTCGTATCTGGCCGGCGACTGGGACCGCGACTGGGGATCGATCGAGCAGTACATCCCGTACGACGAGTCGGCGCAGGCGGCGCAGATCACAGCCGAAGAGGTCCAGCGTTCGGGCCTGTGGACGCCGGGTCCGATCAAAACCGGTTAATCTCTACGCGTTCGGAGGTCCTTACACCGACCAGGAAAGAAACGGGGATAGGGCAATGGCGAACGCTATAGAAGTAGAGGGCCTCGTACTTCGGTACGGCAAGAACGTCGCGCTCGACGGGATCGATTTCACCGTTCCCGAGGGCACGGTGCTGGGAGTGCTCGGCCCCAACGGTGCCGGAAAGACCACGGCGGTCCGCATTCTCGCCACCTTGCTGCAGGCGACGTCGGGCTCGGCCCGAATCTTCGGGCTCGACGTGGCGACGCAGGCCAACGAGGTGCGCAGCACGATCGGGCTGACCGGTCAGTTCGCGGCCGTGGACGAGTACCTGACCGGCTACGAGAATCTCGAGATGGTCGGCCGACTGTTCGGCCTACGCAAGGCCGAGGCGAAGAAGCGCGCCGACGAACTGCTCGAACGGTTCGACCTGCAGTACGCGCGTGACCGCACCGCAAAACAGTACTCCGGTGGTATGCGTCGGAGACTCGACATCGCAGCCAGCCTGATCGGGCGACCACGGGTGGTGTTCCTCGACGAACCCACCACCGGGCTCGATCCACGTAGCCGAATCACCATGTGGGAGTTCATCGCAGACCTCGTCCGCGACGGCACGACCATTCTGTTGACCACCCAGTACCTCGAGGAGGCCGACCGACTGGCCGATTCGATCATCGTGCTGAACAAGGGCAAGATCATCGCCCGCGGCACGGCAGACGAGCTCAAGGCCCAAACCGGCGGCGAGCGAGTCGAATTCGTGCTCACCGATCGGTCCCAGGTCGATCAGGCCAAACGGATTCTGGCTCCGATCGGCGTCGAACCGCCCACGTTCGACGAACAGGTGGGCCGAATCGTCATGCCGGTCAACGGAGGCTCGAAAGACCTCGCCACCGCACTGGCCCAGCTGGAGGAAAACGGAATCGGTGTGGTCGACGTCGGACTGCGCAGGCCCAACCTCGACGATGTGTTCCTGAGCCTGACCGGTCAGACCACCGGCGAGCCCGAGACGGCGGAGGAAGAGAAATGAGCAACGTTTTCCTGGACTCCGCGATCATCACGAAGCGAAACCTGATCAAGCTCAAGCGAGTTCCCGATCTGCTGTTCTTCGCCATGCTCTCGCCGATCATGTTCGTGCTGCTCTTCGCCTACGTCTTCGGCAGTGCCATCGACGTTCCCGGCATCGACTACAAGAGCTTCCTGATGGGTGGCATCTTCGTGCAGACGATGATCTTCGGTGCTTCGCTCACCGGGTCGTCGCTGGCCGAGGACCTGCAGAAGGGTGTGATGGACCGGTTCCGGTCGCTGCCTATGGCGCGGTCGGCAGTCGTCATCGGGCGCACCGCGGCGGATGTCGGCAACAACCTCGTCACCATCACGATCATGTCGATCACCGGACTCATCGTGGGCTGGCGCATCACGTCATCGTTCTTCGACGCTCTGCTCGGGTACGTGTTGCTGCTGCTGTTCGCGTACTCGATCTCGTGGGTGATGGCGCTGGTGGGCCTTACGGTGCGTTCGCCGGAGATCTTCAACAACGCGTCGTTCATCGTGATCTTCCCGTTGACGTTCATCGCCAACACCTTCGTTCCGATCGACAATTTCCCGAGCGTGCTCAAGACGATCGCGGAGTGGAATCCGATCTCGTCGGTGACGTTGGCAGTGCGAGAGCAGTTCGGAAACACCAACCCGATGGCACCGCCGCCGGAGGTGTGGCCACTGCAGAACCCCGTGCTCTACACACTGATCTGGGTCGTGTTGATGCTCGTGGTGTTCGTGCCGCTGTCGGTACGCAAGTACCAGAAGACGATGACCGCCTGACATCCACGCAGAAGCACCCCCGGTCGCTCGGCGACCGGGGGTGCTTTTCATGTCTTCTGCGAGAAGGTTTACGTGTGGTACGGCTCCGCGCTGACGAGCGTGACCTTCATGGTCTTGCCGTTGGGCAGCGTGTACTCGCGGGTGTCGCCGACCTTAGCGTCGATGAGCGATCCGCCCAGCGGTGACGCGGGGGAGTACACCTCGAGCTTGTTGTCGCGGGCACCCTCTTCGCGAGTGGCGATCAGGAACGTCTCGGTGTCGGACTCGTCGCCGTCGTAGTAGACCTTGACGACGGACCCGGGAAGGGCGACACCGGACTGAGTGGGTGCCTCGCCGACCTTCGCGTTGTTGAGCAGCTCCTGCAGCTGGCGGATACGTGCTTCCTGCTGGCCCTGCTCCTCGCGCGCAGCGTGGTAGCCGCCGTTCTCCTTCAGATCGCCCTCTTCGCGACGCTCGTTGATCTCGGCGGCGATGACGGGGCGATTGGAAATGAGCTGGTCGAGTTCGCTCTTGAGCCTGTCGTGTGATTCCTGGGTAAGCCAGGTCACCTGGGTCTCGGTCATCTCGATCACTCCCTCGTAGTCGGAATCTCGAGTTCGGATTCCGGTTTCTGAGCAGGTAGGGCACGCAACGAACAGGGGACTCCAATGGTTGGATCCCCTTGGTCGGCCCACATCCTGGAGCCGTCGTCATCGTTCGCAGGTGAACCCTGCCCGCAATGCAGCAATACACGGCACCTTCTGCGGTGGCCGTGTATGACCCGAGCTTACCACGAACAGGCAGTTCGCCTATCGGGCTCGTAAATATTCGGGAACATCGAGGCTGCAGCCGTAGACGTCGCCGACGGCAGGGGCGGCCGACGTCGTCACCTCGGTGGTCATCTCCACGGTGGTGGACGCCGACTCCGGTGGGATGTACACCTCGCGTCTGCCGGTTTCGGAGCCGTCGCGCGATCGGGCGCGAACGATGCACACGGCCGGTTGCTCGGGATCCTGCCGGGTAACGCTGAACCTGATCGACATCGTGTTCTCGTCGACGATGTCGAACGAGAGCTGACTGCCTTCGATGGGTTTGACCGAGAACTTGCTGTACGCGTAGTAGGCCACGCCTATGCCGACCAGCAGGACCAAGGCCACGAGTGCGATCTTCGTCGCACGTTTCGGGGCCTGCCGAATGCCGCTCGGACCGGAACCCGACGGGTATCTACCTGCGGGAAGTGCGTTGGTCATGTCAGCTCTCGGGGTCGATTCGGGGGTGCCGCTGGGGGCCTGTCGGCGTCAGGTGGAACTATAGGTGAGGCAAGAACCAGGCGAATCCGAGGTGAGGAAGAACGTGTCCGGACTGCGGCTCATGGCAGTGCATGCCCATCCCGACGACGAGTCCAGCAAAGGTGCTGCGACAACGGCTCGCTATGCGGCCGAAGGACACGAGGTTCTGGTCGTCACGCTCACCGGCGGCGAGCGGGGCGACATCCTCAATCCGGCGATGGACATTCCGGGAGTGCACGAGCGCATCCGTGATGTTCGACGCGAGGAGATGGCCGAGGCCGCCCGTATCCTCGGCGTTCGGCAGACGTGGCTCGGCTTCGAGGACTCCGGGTTGCCCGAGGGCGATCCTCTGCCGCCGCTTCCGGACGGCTGCTTCGCGCTGGTTCCGCTCGAGGTCTCCACCGAGGCCCTGGTGAAGGTGGTGCGCGAGTTCAAGCCGCACGTCATCACCACCTACGACGAGCGCGGCGGCTACCCACACCCGGACCACATTCGCTGCCACGAGGTCTCGATGGCCGCGTGGGAGGCAGCGGGGGATCCCGAACGGTTCCCCGAAGCGGGTGAGCCCTGGACTCCGCTCAAGCTCTACTACTCGCACGGGTTCATTCGTAAGCGCATGCAGCTCTTCCACGACTGGTTCATCGACCGCGGTGAGGAGAGCCCGTTCGTCGACTGGCTCAAGCGGTGGGACGGCCAGCGCGACGAGATCATGGGTCGTATCACCACGCAGGTCACCGTCGGCGACTACTTCGAGCATCGCGACGACGCACTACGCGCACACGCGACGCAGATCGATCCCAACGGGTCGTTCTTCGCCGTGCCGCTGGACGTACAACGCAAGCTGTGGCCCACCGAGGAGTTCGAGCTGGCCCGCACTCGGGTCACGACGTCGCTGCCCGAGACGGACCTGTTCGCCGGAATAGAAGAGACCGAGAAATGATCGTTTCGATCCTCGCCCAGCAGCCCACCGGTCCCGAATTCGGCAAGTCCTCGCCGATCGGACTGGTGATCCTGGTCGCGCTGTTGGTCGGAACGGCACTGCTGATCTGGTCCATGAACAAGAAGATCAAGCGTCTGCCCGCCACGTTCGAGAAGGAGGATCCGACGTTGGATCAGGCCCTCGACGAGGGCACCGACCGCGGCGGGATAGCAGATCCGTTTCCACCGGAACAGAATCGACCCAAACCCGCCGTCTCCGACGAGCCTTGATGCTCGACGCCAATGCCCTGGGTGAGTCCACCAGCCCGTATCTGAGGCAGCATGCGGACAACCCGGTGCACTGGCAGCAGTGGGGACCGCAGGCTCTGCAGTCGGCCCGCGATCGCGATGTTCCGATTCTGCTGTCGATCGGATACTCGGCGTGCCATTGGTGCCACGTCATGGCTCACGAGTCGTTCGAGGACGAGGCGACCGCGGCACTGATGAACGAGCATTTCGTGTGCATCAAGGTCGATCGCGAAGAACGACCCGACCTCGACTCGGTGTACATGAACGCCACCGTCGCAATGACCGGCCAAGGTGGGTGGCCGATGACGTGTTTCCTGACCCCCGACACCGAACCGTTCTACTGCGGTACGTACTACCCGCCTGCCCCGCGTCAGGGAATGCCGTCGTTCCAGCAGTTGCTCACCGCGATCGCCGACACCTGGTCGACGCGGCGACAGGAGGTGTTCGACGCCTCCGCCGACATCGTCACCGAACTGCGCAAGCACAGTGCAGGCGTGCCCGCAGGCGGTCGCCCGATCGACGCCGACGCGCTGGCGGCCTCGGTCTCGGCGATCTGCGCCGACGAGGACACCACCTACGGCGGCTTCGGCCGGGCACCGAAGTTCCCACCCGGCGCGCTGCTCGAAGGTCTGCTCCGGCACTACGAGCGCACCGGCGATTCCGAGGTCCTCGGCGTCGTTCGCCGTACCGCGTCGGCGATGGCGCGTGGTGGTATCTACGACCAGCTGGGCGGTGGATTCGCGCGCTACTCCGTCGACGCCGAGTGGGTCGTCCCGCACTTCGAGAAGATGCTCTACGACAACGCGCTGCTGTTGCGGTTCTACGCGCACGCAGCCCGGGTCGACGACGATGCACTCGCCCGGCGGGTGGCGTCGGACACTGCGGAGTTCATGCTCCGCGAATTACGCACGGAGAACGGCTGTTTCGCGTCGGCACTCGATGCCGACACCGAAGGTATCGAGGGTCTGACCTATGCGTGGACTCCGGAACAACTGACCGAGACCCTCGGCTTCGAGGACGGTGTCTGGGCAGCCGGGTTGTTCGCGGTGAACTCGGCAGGCACGTTCGAGGCCGGCATGTCGGTACTGCAGCTGCCCGCCGAACCCGAGGATTACGACCGGTTCGCCCGGGTGCGCAGCACATTGTCTGCCGCTCGCGCGACTCGGCCGCAACCCGGCCGCGACGACAAGGTCGTCACCGCCTGGAACGGGTTGGCGATCACCGCACTGGTCGAGGCCGGTACCGGGCTGGGGCAACCGCGCTGGGTCGACGCGGCAGTCGAGTGCGGCGAGCAACTGTTCGCCGGACACGTCGAGTCGGGCCGTGTCCGCCGCGCCTCGCTCGGCAGCGCAGTCGGCGAGGCCACCGGTGTGCTCGAGGACTACGCGTGTCTCGCGGTCGCTGCGGCAGCGCTGTTCCAGGCCACCGGAGACGCAGTCTGGACCGAGCGCATGACGTCGATCATCGATGCTGCGATCGACCACTTCGCGGACCCAGACGACGTGGGCGGGTGGTTCGACACCGCCGACGATGCCGAGACTCTCGTGACCCGGCCTCGCGACCCGGTCGACGGGGCCACCCCGTCGGGCGCATCCACGATGGCCGAGGCGCTGCTCACCGCAGCTGCGTTGGTCGATCACAACTCCTCGGCGCGCTACGGCGAACTGGCGGCTGCGTCGTTGGCGCGATCGGCGTCGATTCTCGAACGAGCGCCCAGGTCCGGTGGGCACTGGCTGGCCGTCGCCGAAGCGTCCGTTCGTGGTCCGATTCAGATCGCGGTGTCGACGGCACCCGGCGGTGAGCTGCTCTCGGCTGCGCGGGCCCTCGTTCCGGGAGGTTCCGTGGTGGTGGCAGGCGTGACGGATTCGTCGGTGCTGCTGACCGACCGTCCACCCGTCGACGGCCTCGAAACGGCATACGTGTGTCGTGGCTTCGTGTGCGACCGTCCTGTGACCTCTGCCGAAGATTTGTCGTTCGCACTGCAGAGGTGACGACGCTCGTCGATGCTTCGACGGAGGAACAGTACTGTTGCCCGGAGTTTCCTCGGCCTGGGGCGGTCGAACGTCTAGCAATGGATCGACGGTGTCATGAGTGAAGGTGTCATGAATGAGGGTGTGATGCGTGCGGACACCGTGCACGAGGCGGTGACCGACGAACAGCGCGCTGCCGTCGCCGAGTTCGTGGCCGCGGTTCCGATGGCGGCCATGGTGCATTCGATGCAGTACGAGGTGGTCGGTGCCAACATCCTGTGCGAGGGCGTGCTCGGGTGCGCGGTGGACGACATGGTGGGTCGACCCGTGGCAGATTTCGTGCCGCTCGGGGATCGCGCGTCCGCCACGCGCATCGCGGTCCAACTCGAGCACCGCTACCCCGACGCAGGCTCCACCGAACACGGTCGACCGGTCGGAGCTCTACGTCGAGTGCGGCGCGGCGACGGAGAGGTCGTCTCCTGCTGGATGCACGTCGGAATCTCGATGATCGCGGGGCGACGGTTCATCGTCGCACTGCTGGACCTGGTCAATCCCGTCGTGGACGACACCGTTCGTTGGCGCGATCGCGCCGAGCGCGACGAATTGACCGGATTGCTGCGACGAGGTCCCCTGCTCGCCCACGTCGACGAATGGATCGTCGAGGATCTGCCGGTTGCCCTGGCCTTCGTCGACGTCGATCGGTTGAAATCGATCAACGATGCGCACGGTCACCCGGCAGGTGACGCCCTGCTGGAGGCAGCGGGACGTCGACTGCACCAGTGGTCGCCGCGCGGGAGCGTCGTCGGCCGATACGCGGGAGACGAGTTCGTGTTCGCTGTGACGTTCGACGGGCCGAAGGGGCTCGACAGCGCCGAAGTCACGGAATCGGTGCGGTCGGCGATCTGCGGCGAGCCGGTGCCGTTCGGATCGAGTCTGCTCGGGGTGTCGGTGAGTGTGGGCGTTGCGGTGCGTGAGCCGGGGGAGTCGAGAGAAGCGCTGATTCAGCGCGCCGACGCACTGATGTATCGAGACAAGGCAAACCGAACCACCTGAGGGCGATCAGAACAGTACGAGCCACACGGCAACCAGGTGGCAGGTTGCCGCCAATACCGTTGCTGCATGGAAGAACTCGTGATGGCCGAAGGTCGTCGGCCATGGATTCGGCCACTTGGTGGCATACAGCACGGCTCCGATGCTGTAGAAGACTCCGCCCACGAGCAGCAACACGAACGGTGCATAGCCGACGTGGTCGATCAGCGCGGGTGCGACCGGGACGATCGCCCAGCCGAGGAGCAGGTACAGCGGTACCCCGACCCATCGGGGAGCGGTGGGCCACAACATCTTCAGGGCCACCCCGGCGAGGGCCCCGACCCAGACGACGATCAGCAACATGCGCCCGGTCGAGGCGGGTAGCCCCAGCACCGCGAACGGGGTGTAGCTACCTGCGA
Source organism: Rhodococcus sp. NPDC076796 (assembly GCF_040702765.1). Lineage (NCBI taxonomy): Bacteria > Bacillati > Actinomycetota > Actinomycetes > Mycobacteriales > Nocardiaceae > Rhodococcus > Rhodococcus sp. NPDC076796. The sequence goes on from NZ_JBFBMS010000005.1 coordinate 126,695, forward strand.
TGAACAGGAAGATCATCGAATGATCGGCGCGCTTCATCCAGATCTGCGACGCCGTGGTCTTCCAGTGCACGCGATGGTAGGTGGCACTGACCCCGAACACGCCGCAGACGGTGATGGAATACACGCTCACGGCCACACCCGCACTGACCGAGACCATGCTGAACGCGAGCGTGACGAGAGTGATCGCGCACACCACTGCCACGCCGAACGCGTACAGGTGAATCCAGCCGCGCATGCGTGGTTTGACGGGTATCTCGTCCAGTCCGAACATCGTCATGAAAGATCGCCTCCCGTGCCGCCGCCTGAACCTACGCAACCGTAGGTTCTGACGCTACTGTACCGGCGACCGGCTCGCAGACGTCGGCGTAAGGTGATCCTTCGTGGTGATGAGAGCAGCGGTGACGAAGCAGTGGTGACAAAGCAGTGGTGATCATTCCGCAGAAGGTCCGCGGCGTTCTCTACAACGTGTACGAGCGGCGTCTGCTGAGCCAGCTCGAAGGGGTTCAGCACCCGCGGCACGTGGCAGTGATGTGCGACGGCAATCGCCGCTGGGCGCGCGAGAACGGGTTCACCGACGTCGCGCACGGGCACCGCATGGGCGCGCTGAAGATCGCCGAGATGCTCGGCTGGTGCGACGCCGCCGGAATCGAGATGGCCACCATCTACCTGCTCTCCACCGAGAACCTCCGCCGAGATGCGGACGAATTGGATTCGTTGCTCGACATCATCACCGACGTCGTCGAGGAGATCTGCGGACCCGAGATGAACTGGGGCGTCAAACTCGTCGGCACACTCAACCTGCTGCCCGCATCGACCTCGCGTCGGCTCAAAGAGGCGGCTGCGCTGACCGAGGGAAGGTCGGGAACGCACGTCAATGTCGCCGTCGGATACGGCGGGCGGCAGGAAATCGCCGACGCCGTCCAATCCCTGGTGAGCGAGAAGATCGCCGAGGGCGTCAGCGGCGACGAGCTGGTGGCATCGATCAACGTCGACGAGATCGGTAGTCACCTCTACACCTCCGGCCAACCCGATCCGGATCTCGTGATCCGCACCTCGGGCGAACAGCGACTCTCCGGCTTCCTGCTGTGGCAGAGCGCGTACTCGGAAATCTGGTTCACCGAGGCCTACTGGCCCGAATTCCGTCGCGTCGACTTCCTGCGCGCGCTACGCGACTTCGCGGCCAGACACCGCCGGTTCGGTATCTGACGTGCACGGCTGGACTGTCCGGTCGTTCCGCGGGCTCCACTCCTGCTCGTAGCCTGCTACGAGTTTCAGCTCACAACCCGGGACGACGCACGAGGGCTGCGTCGGAGCCGGGAGCTGTCTCCGGATTCCATGGCGGACAGCAAGGCAGGCCCAGTTCGTCGAAGGCGCGATCGAGTCGGGGACGACAGGCCCACCACTGCCCCCACCCCGATGGCCGCGCCGAGGAAAGTGTGCACCGGCCACGGAACGTCGGCAGCGCCGACGTGAATCAGGACGGGCGGCAGAACCGCGACCGCGAGGACGATCGCGAAGATCGTGTACTGCGCACCGGCTGGATTCCCGGTGCGACTGCTCAACGCAACACGCTGACGCGCGTCGGGGCCGATCGCCGGCATAAGAACGCCCAGCCAAGGTGCACTCGCGCACGCAGCCCCCGTGGCGGCCAGGGTCATTCCGAAAGCGACCGCCGCCAAGGGTGATTCGCTGAACAAGCACAGTGCGAGGGTCAGGGCCGAGGTGGGGATACCGAACAGCAGCAGCCAGGCGAGCTGTCGGCCGCGCACGTCGGCTCGGATCGCTCCTGGGGTGGTGAGGATTTGCCACAGCGCGGTGCCGTCGAGGGCGTAGGTGTTCACTGCAACCATCGCGCCGAGCACTGCAGCCATGACCCCGATGAACGGCAGGGCCCAGGACCAGCTCGTCGGGGCGACCAAAGCGACCATGAGCAGCGGTGTGATCCACGCGTGGATGGCTCCCAGTCTGCGATGCGGGTCCCTGAACCACGTCGTGATTTCCCGGTCGAACACGGCCCTCGTCGGTCCGCCAGGTCGCGGGCGACCTGTGGAGGCTGTCGGCCTTGCGGTGACGTTGCTGGGTGTACGGGCTGGTGGTCTGCGCAGTTCACCTGCCGTCAGCACGATCCAGACAGCGCGGAGCAACATCGCTCCTGCGACGAGTCCTAGCAGGGGTACGGCCACCGAGACGAGTGAGGCAGATGTCGTCGCGGCGAGTACGGCGGCAAGACCCCATCCTGTCGGCAAGGCGAGCAGCAGGTTCTCGATTCCGGTAGGCACCGCGCCCGCCCCCGAGGGGGTGAGGAGTTCGGTTCCGCCATCGCCGAGATTCGGCAAAACCGCAGCAGCGACCGGCACCCAGCCGGCAAACGACACTGCGAGGAGCAACGACATCTGTACCGCCGCTACCCACGTGCCCGCTGCCGTGCGAAGCAGGCCGGCGACGACTGACGCAACACACCGACCGAGCCAGAGCAAGAACATCAGCTGTGCGGCCAGGGCCAGCGCCGCGATAACGACAGCACCCGGGCCGTGGGCTGCGGCCACCACGAAGAAACTGCACAGCGCGATCGCTGTGACAACCGTTCCGACGCTCATCGCCTCGCTCGCTGCGAGATCCCGCGCGATCCTGGTAGGTCGCGCAGGCAGGGTCCTGAACCACTGCGGATCCAGGGTCGCCGACGATCCGGGAAGCAGGATCGGGCCGATCGCCCAGAACACTCCGAACGCGAAGATCCCTACGGTCAGCCAACTCGGGTGAACCGTGCCGGAGATCCCGAGTGCCGCGAGCACGACGACCCCGGATGCCGCGATCGAGCCGACGACCAGGCCGAAGCCTCGCTCGTCGTGTGGACCGTGCCGAAGGATCCTCAGCCGCATCGACGCGAACGTTGCACTCGTGCTCACGCCAACCACCCGATCTCGCGGTTCGGGGGTGCGCCGACGAGATCGACGAACGTGTCGTTGAGACTGCGGCCTGCCCTGACCTCGTCGACGGTGCCCTCACTGACAATTCGACCATCCTTGATCAATGCCACGCGTTCACAGGTCCGCTCCACGACGTCCATGAGGTGGCTCGACAGCAGCACCGTGCCGCCGCCGGCGACGTATTGACCGAGCAGGCATTCGATCGCCCGCGCTGAGACCGGGTCGATGGCCTCGAAAGGCTCGTCGAGTACCAGCACACTGGGGCGGTGCAGCAGAGCCACAGCCAGGCCGATCTTCTTTCGCATCCCGGTGGAGTAGTCCACGATCAACGTCGAGGGCGCTCGGTCCAACTGCAGAATCTCGAGTAGGTCGGCTGCGCGCGTCGGCCAGTCCTTGTCGATCCGTCTCAACCGAGCGGTGTACTCGAGCAGTTCCGAGCCCGTCAGCCGCTCCGGGAGGGAGAGTCCCTCCATCATGATCCCGAGCTCACTCAGCACGTGCTCGCGGTCCTCGGCGGCATTCACTCCGGCTACCGTGACGGATCCCGAGTCCGGCGTCAGCAGTCCCGCGATCATCGCGAGCGTCGTGGATTTTCCGGCCCCGTTGGGACCGACGACGCCGAAGAACGTCCCGGGGGGCACGATCAAATCGATCGCATCGACGGCAACGTGGGTGCCGAAGCGTTTGGACAGCTCGTTCAGTTGGACTGCCGGGGTGACGGCGACGGTCATGATCGGACTCCTCGGAGGAAGAGAGACGTGAGTTCGCGCGCGTAGGCGTCGATGTCGAATTCGGGATCGGCGACGATCTTCAGTGCGGCCCCGTCGATGCAGCGTCGTAATGTGTATGCGGTCAGGCGCGCGTCAACCGCACGGAATTCGCCTGTGCTCGAACCGAACTCGAACAGCAGCGCAGTTCCGGCGATGATCGGCTCCTCCGCGTCGGAGCTGGCGTGCAGGGAACCGTCCTTGCCCCGCAGATTCGGCATCACTTGTCCGAGAGCCGCCATTTCGCGCCGATGAGCTCCGATGAAGTCGAGATTGCCTTCGATGTACGCCTGCAGTTTGGCCGCGGCCGTCAGTGCACTGTCGATTCTCTGCTGCATCTCCGCGGATCCTTCCGCAAAGACAGTGGTGACCACTGTTTCGAGTACGGCCTCGTAGAGGTCGGTGCGGCCTGCGAAGTGGTACGAGATCAAGCCGCGACTGATGCCGGCTTCCGCGGCGATCGCAGCCAGCGTGGTTCCGTGCCAACCGTCGCGAGCCAGGCAGTCGATAGCTGCGTCGATGATTCGGCGTCGACGCACTTCTTGCGTCAGGGTCAACTTTCGCGAGGCTTCCATGGATCTCCCTGGCATTGATGCCAAAAATTTGGCATTGATGCCAATATAGCAGCGTCGGACGGGGTCGGCAGCCTGAACCGGCACGACCCGAGAGCACTACGTACTTGTGGTTGTATCGCTACGTAAACGATGGCGCGGTCGTCTCGAGGCTCGGAGAATTTCCGATCGTGGACTACAACGTGCTCGGACCCATGGTGGTGCGCGACGCGACCGGGGTGAAAGCAGTCGGTGGGCTCAAACAGCGGACCGTGTTGGCGGTGCTGCTCGTGGAAGCGGGAAACGTCGTCGAGTTCGACCGATTGATCGATCTCGTCTGGAACTGCCGTCCGCCGGCCAAGGCGTTGACGTCACTGCGTGCGTACATGGCGAATCTGCGTCGGGTCCTCGGTGCGGAGAACGGCGCTCGGCTCGTGACGACGTCCTGGGGTTATCGGTTGGATCTGGGCAGTGACCGACTGGATCTGCGCGAGTTCGAGATGCTGGCCACGCGTGGGCGGGAGGCACTCGGCCGCAGCCGGTTCGCCGAGGCCGACGGCCAGTTCGGCCGCGCCCTTGCGCTGTGGCGGGGCCCGGCGCTCGTCGAGTTCGGTGATCTGGGCTTCGCCGTCGACGAGCGAGACCATCTCGACGAGGTGCACGCCGTGGTGCTGGAATCGGCCTTCGAGGCCCGTCTGCAGCTCGGTCGACACGAGACGGTGATCGCCGAGATCGAGCGCGCATTGCGGGCCGCCCCGTTGCGCGAACACCTGTGGGGTCAGCTGATGATCGCCCTCGACCGGTCGCATCGCACAGCCGAGGCGGTGGTTGCCTTTCGGCGAGCAGAGGCGGTTCTGCACAGCGAACTCGGGGTTGCTCCGTCGCCGTACCTGCTCGACATCGAGGCCTCCCTGTACGGCAACGGTTCGGTCAATCGAGCAGTGAGCCTCGTAGCGATGTGAGCTCGGCGCGGGTGCTGATCCCCAACTTCCCGAAGATGTGGTTGAGGTGTGTCTCGACGGTGCGGATCGACAGCACGACGGCGTCGGCGATGTCGCGGTTGGAGAGGCCGGATGCGGCGAGGGACGCGATCTGTCGTTCGCGTGCCGTCAGGGCCGGATCTCGTGTTCCGTGCAGCAGCGGCGTGCTGGGATGTCCACAGCGCGCGGCCAGTACGTGACCCTGCCTTCCCGCTGTCGCCGCGGCACGAGGGCTACTGCGCAGCAACAGGTTTCGCGCATAGAAGTACATCTCGGCCGCGTGCAGGTCCAGGCCGTGTTTTTCGGCGCTCGCGGCCACGGCCACCACCTGCTCGGTGACCGCGCTGTCCGGCCCGGACGGTGCTGCGAGCACCTCGACCATGCGTATTTCGGTGCGGGCCAAGTCCCCTTCGATCAGACCTGCCAGCTGGTGGACGGGAGCCAGTGCGGCAGTTGCCGCTCCGCACCGAGCGGCATCGACGTAGGAGAACAGCGCGGGCAGATGGTGGTCGATAGCGGCATGGGCCTCGGCGGAGGCGATCAGCAGCTCGCAGGCCTCGTCGACGTTTCCGCGAGCAGCCGCGGCCCAGCCCAGCGCCGCCAGACGCGTGCCGCGAGCTCCGAACAACGCCGGCGAGGCCGGGTTGTCGAGGTCCGCGGCCTCGATGAGGTCCGACGCCTCCTCCGTGCGCCCGTCGAGCGCGAGGGCGCGGACCAGATCGCAGGCCACCATCGGTTCCATGGACCGCTGGCCGAGTGTGCCCGCGAGCGTGTAGGCCTCCGAGCACCAGCGGATCGCCTCGGCCGCGTGGCCCTGCGAGAGCAGTAGACCTCCGCGGGCCCACCCGAACCACGCCTGCTGCAGCGGTGAGAACTGTTCCACCGCTTCGTCGTATCGATAGCGAGCGAGTGCAGTGGCCTCCTCGAAGTTGCCGGCGCAGGCAATCGTGAAGCACCGCGTCAGATCCAGCACCGCCGCCGCCGGATTGTCGGGCTCGGGCTGCACCCGGGCGAGCGCAGAGAACGCGGTCGACAATCGGCCTGCGACGGTAGCCCCGGCGGCGACGGCGAAGCTGGCCGAGATCAGCGTCGCGCCGACGAGGTCGTCCATCAGTGGTTCGAGCAAGGCCAGCGAACCCGCCGTATCGCCTATCGCATGCATCATCAGGCCACGCTGCGCTCGCAGCTGCGTGCGGACGGCGGGATCGACGACGGCATGCTCGGTGCTGGAGTTCAGCGCCAGCGCCCGCGTCGGATCCGCCAGCCGCAGCACCATGTTGTCGGTACACGCGCGCACGGCCGTCGCGCGCCGAATGTCGTTGTCCGCCCCGCGAAGAAGCTCGTCGAGCCGCTGCTGCGCGGACTCGGTCATGCCGAGCTGGCTCTCCGCGGACGCGAGGATGAGCTGGGCATCGAACCCGCCGCCTGCCGCCGCGGCGGCCGAGGCCAGCTTGCGCGTCGTCTCCGGGGGTACGAAGCGCCACGACAACCGAGCCGCCTCCACCGCCGCCGGGGCGTCGAGCGAGACGCCCGCGTCGATACGAAGCAGTGCAGCGGTGACGCGTTCGCGGGGGCCGAGCCCGTCGGTCGAGGCGTCGAGGGCGTCGGCGACCGTCAGGCTCAGGCGACGCCTGCGCAGTGTGGCCATGTCCTCGCTGCGCACCTGGGCGGTGATGGGCGTCGAGAACGTCACCCGGTCGATGTTCTGTTCGGTGCGGATCGTCAGCACACCGGCCGATTCGAGTTCCTCGATCAGACGTGGATCCATCACGGCGGCTGCGGCTCCGAACTCCAGCGAACCGGCGAGAGCGACCATGTCCAGTGCGTCGTCGATCTCGGCCGCGCCGGCGTAATCGGCGAGCGCGATCACCTCGGCCAGATGATCGCGCACCACATCGGCCAGACCGGCCGACACGGGTAGGGGAGCGGACAGGTGCCACACGTGCGACGACACCGTCAACGCCCGGCGCTCGACCGCCGTCGCCACCAGATCTCGGAGCACCACGAGGTTGCCGGAGGACAATGCGGTGACTGCGAAAACTGCTGCACTGTCGACTATTTCGCCGCTGCGACCGAGCATCGACTCGATCAGCGACCGGCACTGCTCGGGAGTGAGCGGCTCGAGATCGATGCGGTCGATCACGCCGTCCTTCCACAGGGCGTCGAGCACAGGGGTGCGGCGTCGACCCGCGCTGACGCTGGCCAGCACGAACAGATCCCTCGATCCGACGCGACGCGCGAGGAGCTCGATGGTCGAATCGGCCAGCCATTGGGCGTCGTCGATGACCACGACGGTGCGTCGACCGCCGTGCGCGTCGGCCAGCGTGGCGGCCAGAGCTCGGTCCGATTCGACGGGGACGAATCCGGTACCTGTCGGCATCACCGTCACCACTCGGTGGGGATGCCACCCGAGGCACACCAGCGACCGCACCGCCTCGGTCAACAGGCGGGTTCGGCCGACACCGGGCGCGGCCTTGACGGCCATCCCGCCGTACCTGCCGGCGGCATGCAGAACTCGCTGCAGCTCGCCGTCTCGACCGATCAGCGGCACCTCGCCGATCGACCGCTTTTCCACCGCCATTGGTGGATTATGGTCTACAACTTACGAAGCCGCAGCCGGTTGATCGCGTGGTCGTTGTCCTTGCGTAACACCATCGTCGCTCGCGGTCGCGTCGGCAGGATGTTCTCCACCAGATTCGGCAGGTTGATCGAATGCCACAGATCCTCGGCCGCGATCTGCGCGTGGTCGTCGGACAGGCCTGCGTAGTGGTGGAAGTGCGAGGACGGATCGGTGAAGGACGTCTTGCGCAATGCGAGAAAGCGTTTGACGTACCAACTCTCGATGTCCTCGATCCGCGCGTCGACGTAGATCGAGAAGTCGAACAGATCCGAGACCATCAACCGCGGTCCGGTCTGTAATACGTTGAGCCCCTCCACGATCAGGATGTCGGGCTGCCGGACCATGTGGTACTGGCCCTTGACGATGTCGTACGAGACGTGCGAATAGACCGGTGCGCCCACCTCTTCGGTCCCGGACTTGACCTCGGTGACGAATCTGAGCAGCTTGCGCCTGTCGTAACTCTCGGGAAATCCTTTGCGGTGCAGTATGCCTCGACGCATGAGCTCGGCCGTCGGGTACAGGAATCCGTCGGTGGTGACCAGATCGACCCGCGGATGATGGTCCCATCGGGCCAGGAGTGCCTGCAGCACACGGGCCGTCGTCGACTTTCCGACGGCGACACTCCCTGCGACACCGATGACGAACGGGACCTGACGGTCGGGGTGCTTCTCGCCGAGGAACGTCGCGGTCGCGGCGAACAGCCGTTGCCGAGCCGCGACCTGGAGGTGGATCAGTCGTGCCAGCGGCAGATAGACCTCCGCCACCTCGTCGAGATCGATCTGTTCACCCAGACCACGCAGACCGACGAGTTCTTCCTCGGTCAGCACCAACGGCGTGGATTGGCGCAGCGTGCGCCACTGCACACGGTCGAACTCGACGTACGGACTGGACTCGCTCACGCACGACTCCAACAGGTCGGAGCTGCGGAGGGTTCGGCTGAGCTCCTGTCGAGCGCGAGTCGCATGGTTCCAGATTGTGCTCGGTGCCGGTCGATCGCGCACGGGCGGGGTCGTTCGCCGTACTAGGGTTCGGATATGGATGCTGCTTCCCTCGTTCGTGAATACCTGCTGCTGGGCCTGAGTTTCGACCGGCTCGAAGACGGATTCGTCGACGCGTACACCGGCGATCCCGAGTTGCGTCGAATCACCGAGAACGCCCCCGCGCCCGAGCCGCGCGAGCTGATCCGTCGAGCACAGACACTGCGCGCCGAGCTCGGCAACGTCGATCTGACACCCGAGCGCACGACATTCCTCGACGTCCACCTGCGCGCACTGGAATGTTCGGCGCGCAAGTTCGCAGGCGAGGACATCGGCTTCGTCGACGAGGTGTACGCCTACTTCGACGTCCGAATCTCCGCGGGCGATCAGGACCAGTACCTGCAGGCACACCGCAAGATGGACGAAGTTCTCGCCGGTCCCGGGTCGCTCGGCGAACGGTTGATCGCGCATCGCCGTGCGGACGTGATTCCGGCCGACCGACTGCAGGACTGCGTCGAGGCGTTCTCCTCCGCGTTGCGCGACCGCGTCCGAGCCGAATACACCCTGCCCGACACCGAGCAGGTGACCTACGAGGTCGTCGGCGACAAGCCGTGGTCCGGGTTCAACTACTACCTCGGTGACTATCGCTCGACCGTCGCGATCAATTCCGACATCGAGCAGCAGATGGCCAATCTGCCGCACCTGATCGCGCACGAGTCCTACCCGGGGCACCACACCGAACACTGCCGCAAGGAGACCGGACTGGTCGGTGCAGGTCAGCTCGAGCAGACGCTGTTCCTGGTCAACACCCCGCAGTGCCTGATGGCCGAGGGCTTGGCCGATCACGCGCTCGGGGCCGTCGTCGGCGAAGGCTGGGGCCTGTGGGCGCAGGAGATCTACGCCGATCTGGGACTGCGATTCGACGGCGAGAAGGCCGAGCGTCTCGCGGCCGCGTCGAGCCAGCTGTTGGGGGTCCGGCAGGACGCCGCGCTGCTACTGCACGATCAGCACAAGAGCGAGGACGACGTGGCTGCCTACCTGGAGCGATGGTCGCTGGCATCGCCGCAGCGCACCCGGCACAGCCTGCGGTTTCTGTCCTCCCCGCTGTGGCGCGCGTACATCAGCACCTACGTCGAGGGCTACAAGCTGCTCGCCGGCTGGCTCGACCGTGGTGAGACGGCGAGTGAGCGCGCGCAACTGTTCGGCAGGCTGCTCGACGAGCCACTGACACCCGGTGCATTGCGCGTCTCGTAAACTGGCCGAGCCCCCTTTACTCTGCTGTCCCTTGGAGACTCCTGTTATGACTGACGTCAACAACCTGTCACTGGCCGAACTCGATCCCGAGGTCGCCGAGGCGATGGCCGGTGAGCTGGGGCGTCAGCGCGACACTCTCGAGATGATCGCCTCGGAGAACTTCGTCCCCCGCGCGGTGCTGCAGGCCCAGGGCAGCGTCCTGACCAACAAGTACGCCGAGGGCTACCCCGGTCGCCGCTACTACGGCGGCTGCGAGCACGTCGACATCGTCGAGGATCTCGCGCGCAACCGCGCCAAGGAACTCTTCGGTGCCGAGTTCGCCAACGTGCAGCCGCACGCAGGTGCGCAGGCCAACGCCGCCGTGCTGATGGCACTGATCAACCCGGGCGACAAGATCATGGGCCTCGACCTGGCGCACGGCGGCCACCTCACCCACGGCATGAAGCTCAACTTCTCGGGCAAGCTCTACGAGGTCGAGTCCTACGGGGTGTCCAAGGAAGACCACCGCATCGACATGGACGAGGTGCGCAAGCAGGCCATCGCCGCCAAGCCGCAGGTGCTCATCGCCGGCTGGTCGGCGTACCCGCGCCACCAGGACTTCGCTGCGTTCCGCTCCATCGCCGACGAAGTGGGCGCACTTCTATGGGTCGACATGGCGCACTTCGCCGGACTCGTCGCCGCAGGCGTGCACCCCTCACCCGTGCCGTACGCAGACGTCGTCTCCTCCACCGTGCACAAGACCCTCGGTGGACCGCGCTCCGGCATCATCCTGGCCAAGAAGGAATGGGCCAAGAAGCTCAACTCCGCAGTGTTCCCGGGCCAGCAGGGCGGGCCGCTGATGCACGCGATCGCCGCCAAAGCCGTCGCCTTCAAGATCGCTGCGACGCCCGAGTTCAAGGAACGTCAGGAGCGCACCCTCCTCGGTGCATCACTGCTCGCCGATCGTCTCACCGGTGCCGACGTCGCAGACAAGGGCATCTCCGTCCTCACCGGCGGCACCGACGTACACCTCGCGCTCGTCGACCTGCGCAACTCCGAGCTCGACGGCCAACAGGCCGAGGACCTCCTGCACGAGGTCGGCATCACCGTCAACCGCAATGCAGTGCCCTTCGACCCGCGCCCGCCGATGGTCACCTCGGGCCTGCGCATCGGCACCGGCGCACTGGCAACCCGCGGATTCGGCGAAGCCGAGTTCACCGAGGTCGCCGACATCATCGGCACCGCCCTGGCCACCGGCGAGGCCAGCGATTCCCTGAAGGACCGCGTTGTGAAACTGGCACAGAGCAAGCCACTGTACGAGGGCCTCGAAGACTGGGGATTGCTCGGCTGATCCTGCTCTCGCACCCCGCCGGTCCGCGTCAATGGACCATTGCACCGCTCGGACGTGTGTAGTGGTCCATCGACGCAGCACGCTGGTCTGCGTCGATGGACCATTGCAGCGCTCAGACGTATGCAGTGGTCCATTGACGCGTCGGGGGAGGGCACACTCGGCACCGCCCGACTGCCGACCTGGGGCGATTCGGCCGTAACGCGTTGTTCACCGACACGCCAGACTTCCAGCGAGCCGAACCTCGATTTCGGCGGTACCGTCGGCAGTAACAGGCAGCGGGGAAGCTACCTGTGCGGGAGGTTCTGATACGTGACTGAGCTAGTGAGCGCGAGAGGGCCGGTACCCGGTCCTCGTGTCACCTGACACATTGGACCCGACCGGCCGAGCGACAGAGTTTGCGCGGTACCGCGCAGACGTAGGAGCCCCACGTGACCACTTCACGCTCCGTTTCCGCCCCTCTTCGGACATTCGTGCTCGATACCTCGGTCCTGCTCTCGGATCCCTGGGCAGTCATCCGGTTCGCCGAGCACAATGTGGTACTTCCGCTGATCGTAATCAGCGAGTTGGAGGGCAAACGCCACCATCACGAACTGGGATGGTTCGCGCGGGAATCCTTGCGCATGCTCGACGACCTACGCGTCGAGTTCGGCCGACTCGACCAGCCGGTTCCCATCGGAACGTCCGGTGGCACACTGCAAGTCGAGCTCAACCACACCGATCCCACGGTGCTTCCCGTCGGATTCCGTACCGACTCCAACGACTCCAGAATCCTCGCGTGCGCCCTGAATCTGGCGGCCGAGGGCAAAGATGTGGTGTTGGTCAGCAAAGACATTCCGCTGCGCGTCAAGGCCGGTGCTGTCGGGCTTCCCGCCGACGAGTACCACGCACACGACGTGGTGCCATCCGGGTGGACCGGCATGACCGAGCTCGACGTGCAGCCCGACGCAGTCGACACGCTGTTCAACGACGGCGTCATCGACCTCGCCGAGGCGCGAGACCTGCCGTGCCACACCGGAGTTCGACTGCTTGCCGGACGGCAGAGTGCGCTGGGGCGCGTCACGCCCGACAAGCAGATCCAACTCGTGCGCGGTGAGCGTGAGGCGTTCGGACTGCACGGCCGTTCGGCAGAACAGCGAGTGGCGCTCGATCTTCTGCTCGACGAGAGCATCGGCATCGTCTCACTCGGTGGAAAGGCAGGCACCGGTAAGTCCGCTCTGGCGCTGACTGCCGGACTCGAGGCCGTCCTCGAACGTCGCTCGCATCGGAAAGTCGTTGTCTTCCGGCCCCTCTACGCCGTCGGCGGCCAAGAGCTCGGCTACCTCCCCGGTAGCGAGAGCGAGAAGATGGGCCCCTGGGGACAGGCGGTTTTCGACACCCTCGAAGGGCTCGCGAGCCCGGAGGTGATGGAGGAGGTCATCGCCCGCGGAATGCTGGAAGTGTTGCCACTGACGCACATTCGCGGTCGATCGCTGCACGACTCCTTCGTGATCGTCGACGAGGCACAGTCACTCGAGCGCAACGTGCTGCTGACGGTTCTGTCCCGGCTGGGTTCGGGCTCACGCGTCGTACTCACCCACGACGTCGCTCAGCGCGACAACCTGCGCGTCGGACGACACGACGGCGTCGCTGCAGTGATCGAAAAGCTCAAGGGGCACCCACTTTTCGCGCACATCACCCTCACCCGCAGCGAGCGTTCACCGATCGCGGCACTGGTGACAGAAATGCTCGAAGAGTTCGGGCCGTCGGGAGCCTGACCCCCATTGTGAGCGGAACTTCGTAGCCCACTACGAGGTTCCGCTCACATGGGTCACCGGCCCACTAAGGCCCGGAAAACCCCTCGCACAAGACCTTTCAGGAAGTCGACGTTGTCGAAGTAGTCCCGCCACACGGCCACTTTGCCGTCGCGCAGCTCGAAGGTTCCGCACACCCAGAATTCGATTCGGAGCCGACGCCAGATCAGCGCATCCGTGCGTTCGGTGAGCACGACATCTCCGTCGGCGGCGATGTTGTGCACGATCACGTCGAAGCCGAACGCAGGCTCGGCAAGCGTGGCCATGAACCTGCCCACGTTCGAGCGGCCGCGCACCTTCGGTAGTCCGACGTTGTGCCAGACGATGTCGTCGTCGAGGAGCGACATAGCGCGCTCGGTGTCTCGACTTCTCAACGCGTCGAACAGATTCACTACGGTCTCGGTTGCCTGCTGTGTCTCGGTCATTTCGTGAATCGCCCCAATCCATCGCCGTCGAAGAACTCGAGTGTCAGCGTATTCGCGTTGAACGTCGCCTGGGAGATGGACCCGTCGGGCGCGTTCTCACCGCTCGGCTCGAACGTGAACGTGTCACCGTCCCACGGCGTCAACTCGTAGGAGGTTCCGTTCGGTCCGAGAGCCAACGTCAGTTCCCCGTTGATCTCCGCTACCGTCGCCGGCCCCCAGTAGCTGTTCTGGTACACCCCCACATACGACGCGAGGGGTTGTGGCGCAGTGGGATTGGTGGGGGCGGTCTTGCCTGCGAGCTCGCCCTCCGGTTCGCTCATCCCGGCGAACGCATTCTTGTACAGCGTTCGCCAGTCCTCCCGCACCTCACCGAACTGAACGAGGTCTGCGAACTCGGCGGTCACCGTTTCGGCGATGCCGAGGGGCGCGGCATTGGTCAGTACGACGATGGCGACGTCGAGTGAAGGAATCCAGACGAAGTTGGTGCCGGCTCCGAGTGCGAACGCTCCGGAATGGCTCACCGTCGCGCGGCCGGCCGCGCTGGTGGAGACGTTGAATCCGAAGCCGTAGTAGCCGGCGCGTGAGTCCGGTGTCGCCGACGGGCTCGAGACGATCTGCGCGCTGACCGCGGGCAGGAGGGCGTCGGGATCCACGAGTTCTCGTCCGTCGTGGTTGCCGTCGGCGATCAGCATTGTCAGCCACTTCGCGAGGTCGTTCACCGAGGAGCTGACGCCACCGGCGGGGGTCTGTGGATCGGGTTCTCGCTGATACTTCGCCTGATACTCGCCGTCGACGAGTACGTGGGGTACGGCCCGATCGGCGCGCGCGATGTAGTCCGCGAACGACGAGCTGGTCGAGGTCATACCCAGCGGGCCGTAGATCGTGTCCTGGCTGAGGGTGTCCCAGTCCTTGCCCGACGCCGCAGCGACGGCCTCGGCCGCGGCCGTGATCCCGAAGTTGGTGTAGTGGTACGTGGAGCGGAACGGGTCGAGGGGCACATCCCGAAGGCGTTCGAGAACCTGGCGCCGGTCGTAGCCGAGGTCCTCGAGCAGATCCCCGGCATGCTCGGGCAGCCCGCTTCGGTGGGCGTAGAAGTCGCCGACCGTGATGTTCTCGGTCACCCACGGATCGTCGAGTGCGAACCACGGCAGCTGCGAGACCACCGGCGTCGACCAGTCGACCACGCCCGCTCCCACCTGGGACGCGATGACCGTCGCACCGACCGATTTGGACAGGGACGCCAACTGGAACACCGAGTCACCGTCGACGGGGTCGTCCGTGCCCGCTTCGCGAACGCCGAAGCCCTTCGAGTAGACGACGTCCGAGCCGTGCACGACGGCAATGGCCATACCGGGAATGTTCGACGACGCCATCAGCTCCTCGGCGATGCCGTCGAGCCTGCCGACCGCCTCGTCGACGCGGCCGTCGGGAACATCGACTCCTGCGACCTGACCGGGGGAGAGGTCGCCGGTCGGTGCGGGCTCGGAGGTCGGAGGACTCTCTGCAGTGGGTGCGTCCTCGGAGCACCCGACCAGCACCACCATCGAGCACACGACAGCAAGACACAGAAAATTTCGACCCGACCGCATCATGAGGAGTCCTCACTTCGATGACTGGATGCACCTGAGAATAGACCCGCAACGACCTGGCGTTAGGAGAATTCACAATGGTCAGGGGCACGACGTCGGGCGCTCAGGTGTAGGCGCTACGGTTACCGCATGTCTACGAACCTGTCCGACGGTGATCTGCTGGTCCGTTTGGAGCCCGCGGTCGAAGAGAATCTACGACGCCACATCGAGGCTGCCAACGACTGGCATCCCCACGATCTCGCGCCGTTCGACGAGGGCAAGAACTTCGCGTTCCTCGGCGGCGAGGACTGGACGCCGGAGCAGTCGCACCTCAGTGATGTCGAAATCCTGTCCGCCACGGTCGGCGTGCTGGTGGCCGACAACCTGCCCGCGTACCACCGCGAACTGGCCCACGCGCTCACCGGCCTCGGGGCCTGGTGGAAGTGGACCGGCCGATGGACGTCGGAGGAGAACCGACAGTCCATCGTGCTGCGCAACTTCCTGGTGCTCACTCGCGCAGTCGATCCGGTCGCCCTCGAGCGGGTTCGGATGGAGCACATGACACTCGGATTCGACGCTCCCAGCCAGGGTCTGCTCGACATCCTCGCGCACTTCGCCATCGAGGAAGCCGCAGCCTCGCTGCGCAACCGCAACACCATCGCCCTCGGCAAGGACCCGGTGCTGGCCACCATCCTCGGCCGCATCGCCGACGACGACGCGCTGCAGTCGACGTTCTACGCCAACATCATCGACGAGGCATTCGCCGTGGTGCCCGACCAGGCCGCCCGCGCCATCGCAGACCGGATCAACGGATTCAAGATTCCCGAGGTCGATCTCCCGGACCGCGGCAGCAGCACCGCCGCCCTCGCCGAAGCCGGAATCTACGACGCCGATCAGGAACGCGACAAGGTTTTCAAGCCGCTGCTCGCAGGCTGGAAGATCTTCGACCGCACCGATCTGGGCGAGGACGGCCTGAAGGCACGCGAGGAACTCGCTCACCTGGCCTGAGGTTCGCCCCTTTCGAAACCGTGAATGGTCCATTGCACACGTCTCGGCGGTGCAATGGACCATTCACGCGTTCAGGGGTCCGGCGGGCGAACGGGAAAGCTAGTCCTTGACCTTCGCCATGGCGAGGACGTCGAGGCGCTTGTCCAGTTCGGCCTCACTGAGCTTGTCGCCGATCAGTCCGCGGTCGATGACCGTCTGACGGATCGTCTTCTTCTCCTTGAGTGCCTGCTTGGCGACGGCGGCAGCTTCCTCGTAGCCGATCGCGGAGTTCAGCGGCGTCACGATGGACGGCGAGGACTCGGCGAGGGTCTTGAGGTGCTCGACGTTGGCTTCGAGGCCGACGACACACTTGTCTGCGAACAGCACCGAGACGTTGGCGAGCAGCTTGAACGATTCGAGTACGTTGCGCGCCATCATCGGGATGTACACGTTGAGCTCGAATGCGCCCGACGCGCCGCCGAATGCGACTGCGGCGTCGTTGCCGATGACCTGCGCCGCGACCTGCGTAACAGCTTCGGGCAGAACGGGATTGACCTTGCCGGGCATGATGGAGCTACCGGGCTGCAGGTCGGGGAGGGTGATCTCGCCGAGTCCGGTGAGCGGTCCCGATCCCATCCAGCGAATGTCGTTGGCAATCTTGGTCAGTGAGACCGCGATGGTGCGTAGTGCGCCCGAGGCCTCGACGAGTCCGTCGCGTGCGGCCTGCGCCTCGAACGAATCCTTGGCGGCGGTGAGTGCATCGATACCGGTCGACGCAACAAGTGCGGCAACGACTTTCGGTCCGAAGCCGTCGGGTGCGTTGAGTCCGGTGCCGACGGCGGTGCCGCCGATGGGCAGTTCACCGAGCCGCGGCAGGGTGGCCTCGACGCGTTCGATGCCGGCTTCGATCTGACGGGCGTAGCCGCCGAATTCCTGTCCGAGGGTGACCGGAACGGCGTCCATGAGGTGGGTGCGGCCGGACTTCACGACGTGCTTCCACTCCGTTGCCTTGACCACGAGAGCCTCGTGGAGGTGGCGCAGTGCGGGCACGAGCGAGGTGACGGCTGCCTCGGTGGCGGCGACGTGAGTGGCCGTCGGGAACGTGTCGTTGGAGGACTGCGACATGTTCACGTGATCGTTGGGGTGCACCTCGACGCCTGCCGCCTTCGCGATCGACGCGATGACCTCGTTGGCGTTCATGTTCGAGCTGGTGCCCGAGCCGGTCTGGAAGACGTCGATCGGGAACTGGTCGTCGTGCTTGCCGTCGGCGATCTCGGTGGCTGCGGCGATGATCGCGTCGGCCAGGGTGCCGTCGAGCAGACCGAGGTCCTTGTTGACCTGCGCGCAGGCTGCCTTGAGCAGGCCCATCGCGCGAATCTGAGTGCGCTCGAGCGGACGGCCCGAGATGGGGAAGTTCTCCACGGCACGCTGCGTCTGGGCACGCCAGAGCGCATCGATGGGAACGCGAACCTCTCCCATGGTGTCGTGCTCGATCCGGAACTGCTGTTCGTTCTCTGTCATTGACCTCTTGCCTCGGTAGGGGAGCGGAAACTTCGTCGAGCGGACGGTCAGAAGGACGGGATGGCGCCGGAGGTGTCGCCGTCGAAGTCGATGTTCGAGTACTCCTTGAGCTTGTTGAGCTGGTGGTACGCGTCGATCATGCGGACGGTGCCGGACTTCGAGCGCATCACGATGGACTGCGTGTGCGCACCGCCGCCCGAGTATCGGACGCCCTGGAGCAGGTCGCCGTCGGTGACGCCGGTCGCGGTGAAGAAGACGTTCTCGCCCGAGACCAGGTCCTCGGTGGACAGGACGCGATCGAGATCGTGTCCGGCGTCGATCGCCTTCTGGCGCTCGTCGTCGTCGGTCGGAGCCAGCATGCCCTGGTGCGCGCCACCCATGCAGCGCATGGCGGCCGCGGCGATGATGCCTTCGGGGGTTCCGCCGGTGCCCATCAGGATGTCGATGGGAGAGGTGGGGCGTGCGGCGGCGATGGCACCGGCGACGTCGCCGTCGGAGATCAGTCGAATGCGGGCGCCGGTGTCGCGCACCTGCTGGATCAGCTCGGCGTGCCGGGGTCGGTCGAGGATGCACACCGTGACGTCGGAGGTGGATCCCTTCTTGATCTTGGCGACGCGGGCGATGTTCTCCGCGACCGGTGCGGTGATGTCGATGACGTCGGCGAAATCGGGTCCGACGGCGATCTTCTTCATGTAGAAGACGGCGGACGGATCGAACATCGCGCCGCGCTCGGCGACCGCGAGAACCGAGATGGCGTTGGGCATGCCCTTGGCCATCAACGTGGTGCCGTCGACGGGATCGACGGCGAAGTCGACCTCGGGGCCGTTGCCGTTGCCGACCTGCTCGCCGTTGTAGAGCATCGGCGCTTCGTCCTTCTCGCCCTCGCCGATGACGACGACGCCGCGCATCGAGACCGAGCTGACCAACTGACGCATGGCATCGACTGCTGCTCCGTCGCCACCTTCCTTGTCGCCGCGACCGACCCAGCGACCCGAGGCGAGCGCACCGGCCTCGGTGACGCGTACGAGTTCGAGTGCGAGGTTGCGATCTGGCGCCATGGCGCGAGTGGACTCGGTGCTGGCCGTCATCGGTTTGTAGCCTCCTGGTTGGTGGGGTGTTACCCAGGCGCGATTATCTCACTTCTGTGATGCCCGCGGTGGGGTCGGGTCGTCTGTGAGGCACGCGCCGACCGAGCACTGCTGCGCAGAGGGGATACTGGAGATGTGGCGAACAGCAAACCCCGGATTCTCAACAACAGCCGCGACATGGTGTGGTCGCTCATTCCGCTGGTCATCGCGTGTTTGTTGATTGCGGGTATCGCCAGTCAATGCTCGTTGAGCCCCGGCGGGCCCAGGCAGGGGCCCATTCCCAACTTCGACATCGACACCGCGCTGCAGTACGACGCGTCCGAAATCGGTTTTCCGGTGCGTAATCCGGTTGTTCCCGAGGATTGGACGCCCAACTCGGGCAGTCGTCCCACGATCTCCGGCGACAACGGCGGACCGGTGTCGACTGTCGGATACATCACCGGATCGGGTGCGTATCTGCAGCTGACCCAGACCAGCGCCGTCGAGGAAGTGTTGGTTCCTTTCGTGGCCGGCGACGAGACGGTGTACGCGTCGGGCGCGCAGAACGTCTCGGGTCGAGACTGGGTCGTCTACGGCGAGGAAGGCTCGCGGAAGTATTGGGTCTCGGACTTCGGCGACGTGCGAATCCTGCTGGGCGGTACCGCGAACGATGTGGACTTCACCACGCTCGCCCAGGCCCTCGAGGTCACCGAACCGCTCGCGCCCTAGCTGTCCTTCTCGGTGCTCGCGAGCGCGGTCTCGATCCGCTTGCGGGCACCGGCGAGCTGCTCCTCGCAACGAGTGGCCAGCTGCTCTCCCCGCTCCCACAGGGCCAGGGAGGCGTCGAGATCGAGCCCGCCCTGCTCGAGGATCTTCACCACGCCCACCAGCTCGTCGCGGGCCTCTTCGTAGCCCAGTTCCGATACCGGCTTGTCGTTCTCGCTCATGCGTACTCCTTCTGTCATTTGACTCGCCCCATGACTGCGGCGGTGACGGCACCGTCGGCCACGCGCACTCTGATCTGTGTACCCGGTGGTGCGTCCTCGACCGAACGCAGAACCTCGGGATCCGAACCCGCGACCACCCGCTGTACGACGGCATAGCCCCGAGCAAGTGTGGCAGCAGGACCCAGCGTCGACAGCCTGGCCCGTAGATGTTCGACGAGCGTGTCCTGCGTGGTGAGTTCGCGTTGCACGTCGCGTCGGGCAGCATCGAGCAGCCGTAGAACCTCCTCGCGACGTTGCTCGAGCGAGGCCAGTGGGTCCGCCAGTACCGGACGGTGTCGGAGCATGTCCAGTCCGCGTGCCTCGCGCTCGACCCAATTACGCAGCGCTGCAGCACTTCTCGACTTCAGTTCCGAGACCAGGGCTTGTTCGGCGACGGCGTCGGGCACCACGAGTTTGGCGGCATCGGTGGGGGTTGCGGCCCGCAGGTCCGCGACGTGGTCGCTCAGTGGGCTGTCGGGCTCGTGGCCGATGGCACTGACGATCGGCGTGGTGGCGCGAGAGATGGCGCGGCACAGAGCCTCGTCCGAGAACGGCAGCAGATCCTCGACGCTACCGCCGCCGCGGGCGAGGATGATGACGTCGACGCTGGGGTCGTCGTTCAGCTCCTTCAGCGCGTCCAGAATCGCCGGAACAGCTTGTGGGCCCTGGACCGGTGTGTTGCGGACCTCGAATCGGACCGCAGGCCAACGCCTCTGCGCGACGGTCAGCACGTCCTTCTCGGCTGCGCTGGCGCGCGCAGTGATCAATCCGATGGTGCCCGGCAGGAATGGCAGCGGACGTTTGAGGCGTGGGTCGAACAAACCCTCCGCGGCGAGCAGAGCCCTGAGACGTTCGATGCGAGCCAGCAGCTCGCCGACCCCCACCGCACGAATGTCCGTGGCGCGCAGCGAGATCGTTCCCCTACCGGTGAAGAACGACAGCTTGCCGTAGAGGATGACGCGCGCACCCTCGGTCAGTGGAACGGGTGAACGCTCGAGCAACTGCGGCGAACACGTGACAGACAGCGACATGTCGGCCGACGGATCACGCAGCGTCAGAAAGGCCGTCCTGGTGCCGGGACGAGCGTTGATCTGGGTGAGCTGCCCCTCCACCCAGATGGAGCCGAGCTTGTCGATCCAGCCGGCAACCTTCATGGCGACGGTACGCACCGGCCACGGCTGTTCGGCGGTGCTCGCGCCTGGCTGGGTGGGACCGGACTGGGTTGGGGGAGTGCTCACTTGGCCTTGGCGGTGGTGATGCGGTTGGCGAGCATCGTCTGGAAGGGCGCGCGAGAGAGCGTGTCGTTCTCGTAGTCGAGCAGGGTTTCGAGGTCCTCGATCGAGAGCGTGCGCAGGCGGGCGCGCAGCTGTGCCAGGGCGAGGGTGTCGAAGTCGATCATCTCGACGATCTCGGGCTTGTCGGCGGAGGGAGCGCGCTTGGCCGAGGTGTCCTGAACCGGCTCGTCCAGCGGAGGCGTCGAGTACAGAGCGAAGCGGCCGTTCGCCGCGACCGGCTCGGCCACGGGGGCGTCGGGCACATCGACGTCGTCGGTGATGACGGCGGCGTCGAATCTCGACTCGGTGTCGAAGGTCTCGTCCCCGTCCTCGTCGAAGCTGGCCCAGGCGGGCTGCTCCTCGCTCGGGGTCCCGATGACCGGCAAGTTCGCGATGACCAGATCGCCCTTGATGGCCAACGCCGTCACCTGCTGCTGGAATCGCATACTGCGCGCCAGTGCCTCGCTGACGACCGTCATCGGCAGCATCAGGGCGGAACCAGGAAGCTTGCGAGCCTCTTCCACGACGGTCACGGCGACGCCTGCAGCCACACGCGCTGCAAAGGGGACTCGAGTCATGTGCACCAGACTGCCCGAAACGGTGAACTTTGGGTAGCCGACAGGCTGTACGACCCTTCGCGGCCGGGGTCGAGGGACGTGGAAACGAGGCAGGCGAGCTCGGTGCACGTATCCTGGGAGGTATGTCTTCGGCTGTTCCTCTGAATCTTGGTATTGCACAGTCCGCCGGTACGGGTAAGTCCTCGTACGCCGGGGGTAAGCGAGTGCTGCTCGCGGAGCCGCGGGGCTACTGCGCGGGAGTCGATCGTGCGGTCGAAACCGTCGAGAAGGCGCTGGAGCAGCACGGTGCGCCGGTGTACGTGCGCAAGGAGATCGTGCACAACCGGCACGTGGTCGAGACGCTGTCCGATCGCGGCGCGGTGTTCGTGGAGGAGACCGACGAGGTTCCCGAGGGATCGCTGCTGGTGTTCTCCGCGCACGGTGTCTCACCTGCCGTACACACCTCCGCGGCCGAGCGAAGCCTGCGCACCATCGACGCCACCTGCCCGTTGGTGACCAAGGTGCACCAGGAAGCGAAGCGCTTCGCCAGGGACGACTTCGACATCCTCCTCATCGGCCACGAGGGCCACGAGGAGGTCGAGGGCACCGCAGGCGAAGCTCCCGAACACATTCAGCTGGTCGACGGCCCCGAGTCGGTCGGCAACGTCACCGTTCGAGACGAGAACAAGGTCATCTGGCTGTCCCAGACCACGTTGAGCGTCGACGAGACGATGATGACGGTCGCCAAACTGCGTGAGCGCTTCCCGACGCTCCAGGACCCGCCCAGCGACGACATCTGCTACGCCACGCAGAACCGTCAGGTCGCGGTGAAGGCGATGGCACCGGAATGCGATCTGGTGATCGTCGTCGGCTCCAAGAACTCCTCGAACTCGGTGCGGTTGGTCGAGGTTGCACTGGGCGCAGGTGCGCGAGCGAGCTACCTCGTCGACTACGCCAAGGAAATCGACCTGGCCTGGCTCGACGGGGTCGAGACGATCGGCATCACCTCGGGTGCATCCGTACCGGAGATCCTGGTGCAGGGCGTCATCGAACTGTTCGCCGAGCACGGCTACGCAGACGTACAGCCGGTCACCACCGCGAACGAGACGCTGGTGTTCTCCCTGCCCCGCGAGCTGCGCCCAGCTCGCTAGGAGCACGGCCCACGAAGAGTCAACGCCTCGTATCGGAACCCCTGCCCAGGAGCAGGGAAACCGATACGAGGCGTTTTTCGATGTTCGCGCTAGTCGCTGTGGCGGTCGCGATAGCGAACCCGCGGCACCGGATGCGGGGGAATGTCGTCCCGGTGCGAGGTGGGCAGAGCGTGATCTCCCTGGCCGTCACCTGCGGACGAATTGTGTGCAGTGGATGCGCTCGTCCGAGGAGTCACGACGGGCCTGGCTCCGGTGCTGTACGGATCGGCAACCTCGCGAGGAGCCTGAATCCGGGCCGATCGCTCGCGACGAGGTTCGGTCGAATACCGGGGCTCTGCCGAGTAGCGCGACTCGGACGGTTGTGGTCGCTGTGTCTCGCGTGGCTGCGGTTCACGTGACTGTGCCTGCGGATACTGCGTTCGCTGGTATTCGGGCTTGTAGTTCTGCCGAGGGGAGTCGGTGGCGGCGTATCGAGTCTGCGGTGCTGCAGCCGATCGCCGGGGGCTTGCGGTGGGATCTGCCGCAGAGCGAGAGCCGGGGCGAGGGGTCGAACTGGAGCGAGATTCGGTGTCAGGACGCGGACGAGAATCGGTGCTTCGGCGACCGACGTACGGCCCGGGCACGATGTCGGTGGCCTCGGCCGCGGAGTCGGTGCTGCGATCGGCTGCGGCTGCTCGCCTGCGCGACCGTTCGGGGCGCTCTTCCTGTGCCCGGCGCTGGGCTCTGGTGGGCTTGTCGTCGCTGGGCTTCGGGCTGCGTCGAAGGGTGGGGGCATGCGTGTTCTGCCGTTTGAGCACGATGCGTAGGACTCCGAGTCCGACGGCAACCAATGTGCCGAGCAACATCAGCGGAAACCGGTTGACCAGCGGAATGGCGACGTTGAGGAGGATGTCCTTGAGGCTGGTTCCTGCGTTCTCGGTGAAGTACTGATACGACAGCGGCACGGCGACGAACAGGATCAGTGGGGCTTGCACCATCGCGGTGAACAGTCCGCGGAAGCGGACGAGCAGAACGCCTGCGATGCAGCCCAGGACGTACATGAACGCGAACGCACCGGTCAGCTCGGTACCGCGTGCGGCATCGATCAGAAATCCGAGAAAAGTCAGTCCCGCGGCGATCGCGACGGCACCCCATGCAGGAACGCCGGGCAGGGTCGCGAGGATGGATCGGTGATCCAGCGGTACCCCGGAGCGGGCACGTTGGGAGGTAGACACCCCCCGAGGTTAGCCGTTGTTCAGCCGACTGCATCGCTGACATGACCGAAGTCGTGCCGGTAGCGGGACGAATCGGACAGTTTGGGCCGCTCGTCCACTCGGGCGATGTCCACCGGCTCGGCGTCGAACAACTCGAGCTCGTGCAGCTTTCTCGCCGTCACGCTCACCCGGGTATCGACGGACCCGACGGTGGAATTGAAGGACTCCACGGCCTTGCCGAGGTGGGCACCGAGCTTGTCCAGGTGGGTCGAGACCACACCGATCCGCGTGTACAGCTCGCGTCCCAGTTGCTGGATGCGTGCAGCATCCTCGGCCAGTGACTCCTGCTTCCACGTGTAGGCGACAGTCCTCAATAACGCGACCAGGGTGGTGGGGGTGGCCAGGATCACGTTCCGACCGAAGGCGTACTCGAGCAGACCGGTGTCCGATGTCAGGGCCGCGTCGAGAAACGGGTCGCCGGGAACGAACAGCACGACGAATTCCGGCGTCGGCTCGAACGCCTGCCAGTACGCCTTGTCGGCCAACTGGTCGATGTGGGTCCGCAGTTGTTTGGCGTGGCGTCGCAGATTCTTCTCCCGCGCGTCGGGATCCTCGTCCTGGGCGGCGTCGAGGTACGCCGCGAACGGCACCTTGGCGTCGACGACGATCTGCCGACCGCCGGCGAGACGGACGATCATGTCGGGTCGGATGCCGTCCTTGCTCACCTGCGTTTCGAAATCGCAGTGCTTGAGCATGCCTGCGAGCTCGACGACCCGCTCGAGTTGGATCTCGCCCCACCGGCCCCGGATCTGTGGTGCGCGCAGCGCCGTGACCAGCTGACCGGTTTGGGTAGACAGATGCATCGACGCACGATGCATACCGGTGACCTGCTCCGACAATCCCGCGTACGCCCGGATGCGATTGTGCTCGACCTGCCGGACGTGCTCGGAGAGCGCATCGACGGCGTCGTGCAACGGCTCGACCAGGTGCGAGACCTGCTGGCCGATCACGGTCGAATTGCGACGCGCCGAATCCTCGTTGACCGCACTCAGCGACTGCCGAAGCATGCCCTCGTGCTCGCGCAGCGCGGCCAGTTGAGCTTCGGCTCGAACGGCACGATCGCCCATCCGTGATGCGTGCAGCAACCAGCCGACGACCGCGCCGATACCGAGCGCCACGAGCAGTCCGAACGCGGTGAGAATGTTCATGGGGCAGATGATGCAGGACGGTACCGACAACTTCGGTTCGCGAAGGCTGTGGACCGCAGCTCACGTCCGACAGGCCGAGGCACCTCGAGGAGTTTGTCGGTGGTTCCCGATAGCGTCGTCCGTATGAGAATCCTGCACACCTCGGACTGGCACATCGGTCGCACCTTTCATGGTGTCGACCTGTTGGCCGATCAGGGCGCTGTGCTGGGGTCAATCGCGGAACTGGTTGCGGCACAATCGATCGACGTGGTGGTGGTGCCGGGCGATATCTACGACCGCGCTGTGCCCAGTGCCGATGCCGTCCTGGTCTGCAACCGCGGACTGGAGGCCATTCGAGCGGCCGGTGCCGTGATCGTCGCGACGTCGGGAAACCACGATTCACCCGCGCGACTGGGCGCGGGCGCTGCGTTCGCTTCGGCAGGAGGGCTGCATCTGATGACGCGGGTGGGCGACGTCGCCACCCCGGTCGTCATCGATGACGAGCACGGCCGCGTTGCGTTCTACGGCATTCCGTATCTCGAGCCCGAAACCACTCGCCTCGAACTCGACGTTCCCACTGCGCGTACCCATGCCGACGTGCTCGGCGCCGCGATGGATCGGGTGCGCGGCGACCTCGCGACGAGAAGCGAGGCAGGGCAACGTGTTCGCTCCGTCGTGCTCGCCCACGCTTTCATCGTCGGCGGTGAGGCGACCGGGTCGGAGCGGTCGATCTCCTCCGGCGGTATCGAAACTGCGCCTGCGTCGGCGTTCGACGGGGTCGACTACGTGGCGCTCGGACATCTGCATTCGCCCCAGACCCTCACCGATCGGGTGCGATACTCCGGTTCGCCCCTGCCCTATTCGTTCGGCGAGCGGTCGCACCACAAGGCGGTGTGGATTCTCGAACTCGACGCGAACGGGCTGGGCAGCGTCGAGCGAGTGGACCTGCCGGTGGTGCGCGGGCTCGCCCGCATCGAAGGCACGGTCGAGGAATTGACAACGGACACAGCATATTGCGAGTTCGAGGACCATTACGTCTCCGCCGTGCTCACCGACGAGGTACGTCCGGTCGACGCAATGCGCCTGCTGCAGCAGCGTTTTCCGCACGCTATCCACCTGGAATGGCGTCGCCCGGAGGGATCCGGAGAGCTTCGCTACCGCGACCGTGTGCGCGGCCGCAGCGATCTCGACATCGCCACCTCGTTCGTGACGGACATGCGCAGCGTGCCGACGGCAGCGGAGTCCGCGCTCCTGGCTCGTGCTCTGGCCTCCGTGCAACACGAGGCCGAGGCCCTCCGCGGGACGGCCACCACAGCCGGCCGCGGTGCTGCATGAGGCTGCATTCGCTCGAGATCACCGCCTTCGGCCCCTTTGCGGGCACCGAGACGGTCGACTTCGATGCGCTGGGAGCCGACGGGCTCTTCCTGTTGCACGGCCACACCGGAGCCGGCAAGACGACGGTGCTCGACGCCGTGGCGTTCGCGCTGTACGGAACAGTGCCCGGAGCTCGTCGCGAGGGCAAGCGGCTGCTGTCCGATCACGCGGCCAAGGGCGCGGTGCCACAGGTGACGTTGGAAGCGACACTCGGTGGGCGGCGCATCAGAATTGTGCGCAGTCCGGAGTTCCTGCGGCCCAAGCTCCGAAGCACGGGCACCACCAAGCAACACGCCAAGGCCAGTCTCACCTGGCTCGACGGCCGCGGGCAGAACCTCACCCGGCTCAATGAGATCGGTGACGCCGTCAACGCGCTGCTCGGGATGAGTGCCGACCAGTTCTTTCAGGTGGTGCTGCTGCCGCAGGGTGAGTTCGCGCGATTCCTCCGAGCCGACAGCGACGAACGCGGAAATCTGCTCGAAAGACTTTTCGACACAGGTCGATTCGGCGACGTCGAAGAGTGGTTCGCGCAGCGTCGCCGGGAGCTCGCCGCCGAACTCGCCGACGCTCACCACGCGATCGACATCATGCTCGGCCGGGTATCGCAGGCATCGGGAGTTCCCGAGCCCGCGGGGGAGGGCGGCGAGCAGCCGGACCCCCTCGAATGGGCGGCCGACGTCCTCGACGATGCCCGCCGGAATCGGACCCTCGCGCAGGGTCGGGCGGTGCTGATCGACGCGGCAGCTCGGCGTGCGTCGGCAGCTCTGACGAAGGCCACCACCGTTGTCGATCTGCAGCGGCGACGGGCACTCGCCGAGGGGCAACTCGCACAATATCGGGAGGGCGAGACGGCGCGAGCAGCGCGCAGAACCGAGCTCGCCGATTCCGCGGCCGCCGGACCGATCGCGGACACTGCCGCAGACCTCCGTCTCGCACGACTGGCCACCGACGCCGCAACGTCCGCACTCACGGCGGCGGAGCGTGCCCTTCCGACAACCGCGGAGGGGCGACGCTTCCACACCGCGCTGCACTGGCCACCCGCGCCGGCGGATCCGTCGGCCGAGCGCACGGTCGTTGCACAGTTCGTGCGCGACTGGACCACCGATGTCGCGCGGCTGCAGTCGCTGCTCGGGCTCGCCCGCGAAGCCGACCGACTCGACGGCACCCTCGCCGAATATCGTGCGCAGCAACGTACTACCGCAGCGTCGATCGAACGCACCGTGCACTCGCAGGCCTCGATGCCCGAGCAGATCTCAGCAGTCGAATCACGGGTGGCACGGGCGTCCTCGGCTGCGGCAGAGCTGCCGGGCCTCGAGGAGCGCTGCGGTCGGGCTCGCACGGCAGCCGAGTCCGCACTCGAATTGGTACGCAAACGCGCGACTCTGGCCGCGGCCGAACGTGCCCGCGACACCGCGGGAGCCGCGCACAACACGGCCTGGGAGCACCTGCTCGATCTCCGTGAGCGACGCATCGACGGGATGGCAGCCGAGCTGGCGGCCCGTCTGGAGGCGGGGGAGCCGTGCGTCGTGTGCGGATCGGAGGTGCACCCCCATCCCGCTGCAGCGTCCACATCGACGGTGACCAAGGCACAGGAAGACAAGGCCGCCGCCGCAGAACGCAAGGCTGCTGCTGCGCTCGACCAGGCGGTCGCGGTTGTCGCAGAAGCGCAACGCGGTGTGGACCTGCTGCACGACCGCACCGGAGGGGCCTCCGCTGCGGACTTGACCCAAATCCTCGATGCCGCGACCACCGCAGTGCAGGACGCCCGCACACGTGCCGCCGATGTGGAATCTGCAACCGCAGAACTGAATCGCCTGCGGAGCGAGTCCGACGCGCTGACGGTCACACTCCACGACCTCGTGGCCTCGCGTAGTGCCGTGGACGAACGTATCTCGGCTACCGAGGAATCGCTGGCGCAGATGCGTGCGTCGATCGCCGAGGAGGTGGACGAGGGCGCGTCGCTGACAGACCGAATCGCGGAGCGAGAAGCCTTGATCGACGGTGCCCGGCGAATTCAGGATGCGCGTATCGCCTGGCTCGGCGCCACTGCTCGCGCCGATGAGCTGGCAGCCGAACTGGACCGACGAGTGGAGGCGTCGAACTTCGAGACCGTCGACGCGGCGGCAGGGGCAGTGCTGGCGGCCGACCGCGTCGAGCAGATCGAGACCGAGTTGCGCACCGCCGAGGAGGCGCGTGCGCATGCCGAGCACGTGCTGCGCGAGCCCGCCATCGTGGACGTGGCCGGTCGGCCGCCGGTGGATCTGGGCCCGCTCGAGCAGGCGTGCGCCGAGCTCGACGACCAGGTCAGGGCCGCCGCCGCGGCGGTGGCGGAATGCCGAAGGCGCGCAGACGATCTGGAACGGCTGATCGCCGAACTGTTCACCGCCGCCCAGGCCATCGCGCCACAACGTGCCGAATTCGACGAGCTCGCCAACCTGGCGGACGTGGTAGCGGGCCGGGGGCAGAATGCACGCAAGATGTCGTTGCGCTCCTACGTCCTCGCGTCCCGACTCGAGGACGTAGCCGAGTCCGCCTCTGCGCGGCTGCGGCGAATGTCCTCGGGCCGCTACGAATTCGTGCACTCCGACGAGGCCGGCGTCCGCGGCAAACGGGGCGGTCTCGGACTGGACATCAGGGACGACTACACCGGCGTCGTGCGCTCGGCCAAGACACTGTCGGGCGGTGAGGCGTTCCTCGCGTCGCTCTCGCTCGCGTTGGGCCTTGCCGATGTCGTGGCCGCCGAATCCGGCGGGGTCGTCCTCGACACCATGTTCATAGACGAAGGATTCGGCACGCTCGACGCCGACACCCTCGAATCGGTGATGGCGGTTCTCGACGAATTACGTGCTGGCGGACGCGTCGTCGGCGTGGTCAGCCATGTCGACGAGATGCGGCAGCGCATTCCCAGCCGCCTCTACGTCAAGCGGGAGCGCACCGGCTCCACTCTTCAGGTCGTCGCGTCCTGACCCGAGGCCGGCTTGTCCGATTCGGCGTCCTTCTTTTCGTCGAGACCGGCCTGCTCCTCGGTCAACCCGTCGGGCAGCGGAGCCTGATCCTCCAGATCGTCCTGATCAGGTTCGTTCGAGCGCTCGTCGATCTGCTCGGACAGGTATCTGATCAGCACGGCAGCAACCGCCGCCGCCGGGACGGCGAGGAACGCGCCGATGATGCCGAACAGTGAGCTGCCGCCCGCCACGGCCAGCAGCACGATCGCCGGATGCAGATTCATGCTGCGGCTCTGCAGGATCGGCTGCAGCACATTGCCTTCCAACTGCTGCACCGCGACGATGATGGCGAGCACGATCAGCGCAGTGGTCAGCCCGTTCGCCACCAGGGCCACCAGCACAGCGAGAGCGCCCGCCACGAAAGCACCGACGATCGGGATGAAGCCACCGATGAACGTCAGGGTCGCCAGCACCAGCGCCAGCGGAACGCCGAGAATCACCAGTCCGAGACCGATGAAGAAGGCATCGATGAAACTGACGATGGCCTGAGTTCGGATGAACCCGCCCAGCGTCGCCCACATCCGTGAGAGCACCTCGCCCAGATGGCGTCCGGCGCGGCCACCGGAGAATCCGTGCAACCACGGCAGGAACTTCGGTCCGTCCTTGACGAAGAAGAACGTCAGCACCAACACCAGCGCCAGGGTGATCAGCAACGAGCCTGCAGCGGATACACCGGTGAACACGCCGGTGGCGATGACCTCGCCGCTGTCCTGCAGCCGCGCAACGATGGCCGACACGGCCGAGTCGATCTGGTCGTCGCCGATGTTCAGCGGCGGACCCTTCAACCAGTCCTGAACCTGCGCGATACCGCCCGACGCCTGGTCGACCAACTCCGGTGCCTGCTCGGCGACCGACGGGACGATCAGTGTGATGATGCCGCCGATGACGACGAAGAACACCACGAGTGAGACCGACGCGGCCAGTGCGGGAGGAAATCCGAGTCGCATCATCAGCTTCGCCGGCGGCCACAGCACCGTCGCGACGATCACGGCGAGCAGGACCGGCAGCAGGATGACCCAGAGGTGCCCGATCAGCCAGCCCAGTACCCATGCTCCGGCTGCGATCGAGATGAGGATCAGCGACCACTTGGCCAGCCACAGACCGCCGACCCCGATGAGGTCACCGCGATCATTGCCGGGCGTCTCGGACTTCGACGTCTTACCGGGAACTGCCGATTCGGTCACTGTGGGGTCCTCACATTCGGCGGGTGGCGGTTCGTGAAGAACCATAACGTCCCGGCGTGCCCAGCCGGTATGTCACCGCCACCCGACCACCCGTCGACGGGGGTGATCAGGCCGCCTCGTGCGCCAACAACCACTCTTTCACCGGCAGCCCCCAACGGAAACCGCCGAGCGCCCCGCCGATGCGCACCACCCGGTGGCACGGCACGAACAGGGCGGCGGCATTGCGAGCGCACGCCGACGCAGCACCGCGGATGGCTGTCGGTCTGCCGGACAGTTCTGCGAACTCGGAGTAGGTCACCGGCGCACCGGGTTCGACGGTGCGGAGTACTCCCCAGGCATGCATGAGAAATTCGCCGGATCGTTGCGCGACGGCAACGGAGTCGATGACGGTCAGCTCACCGCGGTGATAGTTCTCGACGGCGCGCGTCACGTCGCCGAGGTCGGCCGCAGTGCGGACGCTGTCGGGTCGCATCGTCGGGTGGATCAGGACGCGGAGTTCCTCGACATCGGCGGTCCACCCGGATGCGAGGACGCGCTGATCGGCGTCGACGATGGTGCTGAACGGCCCGATCGGGGTGTCCTGGGTGGCGGCGGTGGCAGTCATGCTTCTCTTCTTTCCAGTGCGGTGATCCACAGGTGCATCGAGACGTACGAACGCCACGGAGCCCAGCGGGCAGAATTGTTCAACGAGATGCCGAGCGCCTGTGCGCCTTGGCGGACGACGAGATCGGTGTCGAGCAGAACATCGGGATCGCCGAGTAGTCGCATGACGACGTACCGGGCGGTCCAGGGCCCGATTCCTTTGAGTGCGAGCAGTTCTCGCTCCAGTTCCGGCCCTTCTCGCGCGGGATGCAGCACGACGGTTCCCGACGCGATGGCGTCGGCGACGCGGATGACGGTCTGTACCCGGGCGGCGGGTCCGGTGAGTACCTCGTGGCCCCGTTCGGCAATGACGGCTGGTTCGGGAAACAGCCTGGTGACGGCGTCGTTGCCGAGGTCGAGCGGTGAACCGAGAGCATCGACGAGCCGGGCGGTGTGGGTGGCCGCGGCCTTCAGCGAGATCTGCTGACCGATCACGGTGCGCAGCAACATCTCTGCGCCGTCGACCACTCCGAGGGCGCGGATGCCCGGGTGCGCGTCGACGCTCGGTGCGAGCTGCGGATCCGTGTGCAGGGCGTCGTCGACAGCGAGTGGATCGGCGTCGAGATCGAGCAGGTGTCTGATCCGCGCGACGGCGGGGGCCAGATCACGCATGTCCTGCAATGTCACTGCGGCGCTGACGAATCCGTCCATCACCCGCAACACCACGAGGCCGGCTGCGTGCGGCAGGCGCAGGGATCGCACGTATTCGCCGTCCTCGGAGAAGGATTCGATGCCCTCGACCACGTGGCCTCGAAGGAACCACTCGATCCAGCCGCGGTCGAGCGGTGGGCGGTACGGCAATCGCAGGGTGACCGTTCCACCCGCTGTCGGGACGGCGGTGCGGTGCGCTTCTCGGCGCAATGTCGACGGGTCGGCGGCGAAGACTTCCTTGATGGTGTCGTTGAATTGCCGGACGCTGGAGAAGCCGGCTGCGAAGGTGACGTCGGCCATCGACATGTCGGTGGTCTGAATAAGGGTGCGGGCGGTGTGGGCGCGGTGCGCGCGGGCCAATGCGAGCGGGCCTGCACCGACCTCGGCCGTCAGCACGCGCGTCAGCTGGCGGGTCGAGTAGCCGAGGGTGCTGGCGAGGCCGTCGACGCCACCGCGTTCGACGGCTCCGTCGGAGATCAGCCGCATGGCGCGAGAACTGAGGTCCGAGTGGATGTTCCAGCGTGGTGACCCGGGGGTGGCGTCGGGCTGGCAGCGGCGGCAGGCTCGGTAGCCGGATTGTTGCGCCGCCGCTGCAGTGGCCAGAAACGAGACGTTGCCAGGCTTGGGGGTGCGGGCCGGGCAGGAGGGTCGGCAGTAGATGCCGGTGGTGGAGACGGCGGTGAAGAACTGGCCGTCGAACCGTGCGTCACGCGAGGAGACCGCGCGATAACACCGATCGAAGTCCAGTTCTTGCACGTGCCGTTCGCTGCTCATGCACCTACTGTGTCAGCGCGGACGCGTCGGTGCTAGCGGAAATCGGACATCACCGTGTCAGCAGCATCGAGCCCCCGGGTTTCGGTCCGCCTCCGCGTGTCGGTCCTTCCAGTACTGCCGCACGGTCGGTGGTTCCTGACCCGGGTGGTGGCGGGCCAGATGGGCGACGTAACGGTCGTAATCGTGGTCGCCCATCACCGAGGTGATCCACCACCACAGCCCGCGCATCTAGTGCGCCGATCCGGGGCGGCGGACGGTGCCCGCCTCGATCAGCTCGTCCCATTCGGCCTCGATCTTCTTCTCCGCGGGGCTCGGAACGAAACCGCTGGGGCCGAAGATCTTCGACGGCACCTCGGGCTCCTCGTTGTCGGGCAGGTTGTCTCCCCGCACGGCCTTGATGCACACCCACACTCCGGCGAACACGACGACCAGGACGAGTACCGCGAAGATGATCGACAGTGTGCCCTGGATGAAGGTGTTGCGGATGACGGCGTCGATGGCCTCGGGTGTTCTGGCGGTGCCGAACTCGGTGAGCCCCTGCGCCTTGGCGTCGCGGAACTGCGAGTGCTGCGTCCAGTATCCGATGGCCGGGACCGAGGAGAAGATCTTCTGGTACGACGCCGTCATCGTCACGATGAGGTCCCAGGCGAGTGGAACTCCGGGGATCCACGCCCACTTGTAGAGGCCTCGTTTGACGACGATGACGAGTACCACCGTCAGTGCGATCGCGGCGAGGAGCTGGTTGGCGATACCGAACAGCGGGAACAGGGTGTTGATGCCGCCCAGTGGATCGGTGACACCCATGAGAAGGATTGCGCCCCAGGCTGCGACGACGATGAGCGAGCAGATCCAGGCTCCGGGCCGCCAGGACGGGTCCTTGAACTTCTTGGCCGTCGCGCCGGGCAGGTTGCCGATGCTGTCGGAGAGCATGAAGCGTGCGACGCGGGTGCCTGCATCGACCGTGGTGAGGATGAACAATGCCTCGAACATGATCGCGAAGTGGTACCAGAACGACTTGAGCCCCGGCCCGCCGAACACCTGGTGCAGTACCTCGGACATGCCGAATGCGAGCGTCGGTGCGCCGCCGGTGCGCGAGATGATCGATTCCTCGCCCACATCGGCTGCGGCCTGGCTCAATTCGGCCGGGGTGATGTCGCCGCCGCTCAGTCCCTGTCCGTTGACGTACTCCGCCGCGGTCTCCGGAGTCCCGCCGGTGAGCGCTGTCGGTGCGTTCAGTGCGAAGTAGATGTGCTGATCGAGGATGCACGCGGTGATCAGTGCCATGATGGCCACGAAGGACTCGGTGAGCATGCCCCCGTAACCGATCATCCGCATCTGCTTTTCCTTCTCCAGCAGCTTCGGCGTAGTGCCGGAGGAGATCAGAGCGTGGAAGCCCGACAGTGCACCGCAGGCGATGGTGATGAACAGGAACGGGAACAGGGACCCTGCGAATGCCGGGCCGTTGCCCTCGGTGGCGAAGCTCGTCATCGCGGGCATCTGGATCTCGGGACGTGCGATGAGAATGCCGACGGCCAGCAGGGCGATGGTGCCGACCTTCATGAACGTCGACAGGTAGTCGCGCGGGGCGAGCAGCAGCCACACCGGCAGGATGCAGGCGAGCAGGCCGTAGCCGATCAGCAGCCAGGCGACGGTCACCTTGGAGAGGGTGAACCAGTCGGTGCCCCAGTCGGTTTCGGCAACCCAGCCGCCGGCGACGATGGCGAGCAGCAGCAGGACGACGCCGATGAGCGAGACCTCGGTGACGTTGCCCGGTCGCAGGAAGCGCAGGTAGACGCCCATGAACAGCGCGATCGGGATGGTCAGCGCGATGGAGAAGACGCCCCATGGGCTCTCGGCGAGTGCGTTGACGACGACGAGTGCGAGCACCGCGATGAGGATGATCATGATGACGAACACCGCGACCAGAGCGGCGGTGCCGCCGACGACTCCGAGTTCGTCGCGGGCCATCTGGCCGAGGCTGCGGCCGTGGCGACGCGTCGAGATCCACAGCACCAGGAAATCCTGTACGGCACCGGCGAATACGACGCCGATGATGATCCACATGGTGCCCGGGAGGTAGCCCATCTGAGCGGCGAGGACGGGTCCGACGAGCGGGCCTGCTCCGGCGATCGCGGCGAAGTGGTGGCCGAACAGCACCCGACGGTCCGTCGGCATGTAGTCCTTGCCGTTTTCCAGAATCTCGGCAGGAGTGGCGCGGTCGTCGCGTGGGAAGACGATCTTGCGTTCGATCAGCCTGGCGTAGAAGCGAAAAGCGAAGATGTACGTACACACCGCGGCGATGACGAACCAGACGGCGTTGGGATTCTCGCCGCGGACGATCGCGATGATCGTCCACGCAACACCGCCGAGAAGGCCGATGGCGACGAGCATCAGGCGCTTGATCGGGGTCATCGGATGTGACTCGACGACGCCGACGGGCGGTAGGTCGGGATCTGTCTTCAGCAATTCGACGTGTGGTTCGTCGGCCGCTTTCAGTGACATGTGTGGGGTCTCCATGCTCGCAGGTGTGACTGCGATCACCTTATGGTCGGCGCAGGTGCGCGTCCTCGAATCGATGCTCCGTGGTGCGCCCGGCGGTCGCTGGAGTGCGACGAGCGGCAATTAGGGCCGATGAAGCCCGCCGGTCAGCTACCCAGGGCGTCGTCGACGGCGCGGGCGCTGAGCACCTGATCCAGTACCAGCGCGGCGCTGCCGATGACCCCGGAGAGGTCTCCGTGGGTGGTGGCCTGGATGGTGAGGGCTTTGGTGGCCAGGGCGGTGGCGTTTCCGTAGACGGTTTCACGCAGCCCGGCGACGAAGATGTCGTAGGCGTTCGCCATGTCGCCGCCGATGATGAGTACCTCGGGGTTGAGCAGGTTCACGGCCCCGGCCAGGGTTTCGCCGATGTGGCGACCGCTGTCGCGGATGAGCCTGCGTGCTTCGGGGTCGCCGCTCACCGCGAGATCGACGACGCCACGCACGTGGCCGACTTCGCGGCCCTGCTCGTTGAGTGTGCGCACCAGTGCCCAGCCGCCTGCGATGGCTTCGAGGCAGCCGCTGTCGCCACATCGGCAGGCGACCCCTGCGGCGGCTGCGGTCTTGGTGTGGCCGAATTCTCCTGCAGCTCCGAGTGATCCACGTTGCAGTGCGCCGCCTGCCACAATCCCGGCACCGAGACCCGTCGAGGCCTTGACCAACAGGGCGTTCTGGAAGCGATCTCTGTTGTCCCGACGTTCGGCGAGGACCATCGCGTTGGCGTCGTTGTCGAGAAACACCGGAGCCGTCGTGGTGTCGGCGAAGAACGGTGCCAGCGGCACCCCGTCCCAGCCGTGCATGATGGGCGAGTCGAGGCTGCACCCTCGGTCGGTGTCGGCGGTGCCGGGGATGGACAGCCCGACCCCGAGGATGCGATGTCCGGTTCGGTGCGACTCGTCGAGAAGCGCCTGCAGTCGTTTGGTGATCTGCGGCATCAGTTCGTCCGGGCCGACGCCGATCTCCTGGTCGACGGTGTCGCTCGCGAGCAATTCGCCGCCGAGGGTGAAGACACCCAGTTGGGACCGGCTGCGTCCGATCGCGGCGGCGAGCACGACTCCGGCGTCGATGTCGAAGGACAGTCTCGCCGGGGGCCTGCCGCCGGTCGAGTGCGTGTCCTCGGTTTCGATGACCAAGCCGAGGCCGGTGAGTGCGGCGACGCGGGAGGCGACGGCCGACCGCGACAGTCCGGTGATCCGGCCCAACTCGGCACGGGTGTCTGCTTCTCCGTCGCGAACCAGAGCGAAAACCTCACCTGCCGTCGCAGGTGGAGCGCTCAGGCGCGGCATCGACATAGACGCCATTCAACCAACTGGCAACTTTTACGGCAACAGCCTAAGAAGTCCCACTTATAACTTCGAAAAACATAAGTTGGGTTGTCGATCGACCTAAGCGGCCTTAAGGTGAGTGATGAGAGACCGAACATCGGAGATACTCATGGACACACTTCACCCGGTCCTGCGGCAGGTCACCGACCGCATCGCAGACCGTAGCCAGTCCGCTCGCGCCGCCTACCTCGCTCGAATCGCCGCCGCAGGGGATCGAGGCCCGGCCCGCGGTCGCCTCGCCTGCGCCAACATCGCCCACGGCTTCGCTGCCTCCGGCAAGGCCGACAAGCAAGCGCTCCGCGGCATGGTCAAGCCCAACATCGCCATCGTCTCGGCGTACAACGACATGCTCTCGGCGCACAAGCCGTTCGAGACCTACCCCGCCGTGCTGAAGAAGTCCGTCATCGATGCCGGTGGCATCGCGCAGTTCGCCGGGGGAGTCCCCGCCATGTGCGACGGCATCACCCAGGGCCGCGACGGCATGCAGCTCTCGCTCTTCAGTCGGGACATCATCGCGATGTCGACCGCAATTGCCCTGTCCCACGACATGTTCGACGCCACCCTCATGCTCGGGGTGTGCGACAAGATCGTCCCCGGAATGCTCATCGGCGCACTGAGTTTCGGCCATCTTCCCGCGGTGTTCGTGCCCGCCGGTCCGATGACGTCCGGACTCCCCAACGGCGAGAAGGCAAAAGCGCGCCAGCTCTACGCCGAGGGCAAGGTGGGCCGCGAGGCTCTGCTCGACGCCGAGGCCGCGTCGTATCACGGCAGTGGTACCTGCACGTTCTTCGGAACGGCCAATTCCAATCAGCTGCTGATGGAGGTCATGGGTCTGCACCTGCCGGGGTCGTCGTTCGTCAACCCTGGAACCGCGATGCGCGACGCATTGACGCGCGAGGCCGCCCACGTCGTCACCGGTCTGACGTCGCTCGGTGACAATTACACGCCGGTGGGGGAGGCCGTGGACGTCAAGTCCATCGTCAACGGCTGCGTCGCACTGCTGGCCACCGGCGGCTCGACCAACCACACGATGCACCTCGTCGCCATCGCGAAGGCCGCCGGAATCACGTTGACCTGGCAGGACCTGTCCGATCTATCGGCCGTGGTGCCGCTGATGGCCAGGATCTACCCGAACGGCCAGTCTGACGTCAATCACTTCCACGCAGCAGGCGGTCTCGGTTTCATCATCGGATCCCTGCTCGACGCCGGACTGATGCACGAGGACGTCACGACCGTTGCGGGCAAGGGGCTTTCGCGCTACACCCAGGAACCGAAGCTCGACGGCGACGGGGTGATGTGGCAGGACGGAACTCGAATCAGTCACGACGCCAGCGTGTTACGCGGCGCAACCGAGCCGTTCAGCGCCGACGGCGGATTGAAGATGTTGACCGGGCCGATCGGCAAGTGCGTCATCAAGACCTCTGCGGTGGCACCGGAGCATCGGGTGGTCAGCGGTCCGGCGCGGGTGTTCGACGATCAAGCGGACTTCCTCGCAGCATTCGATGCAGGCCTGCTCGACACCGATTTCGTCGCGGTGCTGCGGTACCAGGGACCGCAGGCCAACGGCATGCCCGAACTGCACAAGCTCACCCCTGCGCTGGGCATCCTGCAGGACCGCGGCCGGTCCGTCGCGCTGATCACCGATGGCCGGATGTCCGGAGCTTCCGGAAAGGTGCCTGCGGCAATTCATCTCACGCCCGAGGCGGCGAGCGGTGGACCGATCGCCAAGATCCTCGACGGTGACATGATCACCGTCGATTCTCTCGGTGGCACATTGTCGATCGACGTTCCGCTCGCCGAATTCGAGGCACGGCCGGTCACCGGTCGCGTGTTGGACGCCGACGAGTGGTCGAGCACCGGTCGTGATCTGTTCTCCGGGATGCGTGCGCTCGTCGGTCCGGCCGACGAGGGCGCGATGTTCGTGATGCGTTGACCCGAGAACCCGATTCGAGAGAAAGTAACACCGTGACTGCATCCCTGCTCGACCGCGTACCCGTCATTCCCGTCGTCGTCATCGACGATCTCGAACACGCCGTTCCGATCGCCCGCGCCCTGGTGGCGGGCGGAGTTCCCGTCATCGAGTTGACCCTGCGGACTCCGGTGGCGCTCGACGCCATCGAGCGCATCGCCGCCGAGGTTCCCGACATTCTCATCGGTGCCGGCACGATCATCACTCCCGGCCAGGCCAAGCAGGCCGCCGATGCGGGTGCTCAGTTCCTGGTCTCGCCCGGCTGTACGCCGTCACTGACCAAGGCGATGCGAGACACCGGGCTGCCCCACTTGCCCGGTGCCGCAACGGTGTCCGAGGTGCTCACCCTCCTCGAGGCCGGCTACACCGAGCTCAAGTTCTTCCCTGCCGAGGCGTCGGGTGGCGCGAATTTCCTGAAGTCCATTCATTCGCCGATCCCGGCCGCACGCTTCTGCCCGACGGGTGGAATCTCGACCTCCAATGCATCGAACTACCTGGCGTTGCCGAACGTCGGATGCGTCGGGGGATCGTGGCTCACTCCGGCTTCGGCCGTCGCACAGAAGGATTGGGACGCCGTCACTCGGTTGGCCGAGGCGACCTCGACACTGAAGACAGCACTCCAGTAGCGGTCCGCAGTGCGCGTATTCATCCGCGGGTGACCGTCATCCCGCCGTCGACGTAGAGCGTCGTGCCGTGCACCATCGAGGCGTCGTCGGAGACCAGGAACAGCACACCGTTCGCGATGTCCTGCGGCGAGAGCACTGTGCCCGCGGGCGTTCCTGCGGTCATGGCGTCCAACACCTCTCGCGCATCCTCGTTGCCCGGGGTCAACGTCGCACCGGGTGCGAGGGCGTTGACCCGCACACCGCGTGGACCGAACTCGGCGGCCCAACTGCGAGTGAGTTGTTCGTCGGCGGCCTTGGTTGCGGAGTACATCGCGGCGAACGGGCTGCCCATCGTGGCCATCCACGAGCCGATGTTCACGATCACGCCACTGCCGCGCTCGGCCATGGCCGGTGCCAGTTCGCCGACGAGCACGTGCGGAGCTCGGACGTTGACGGCGAGCATGGCGTCGAGTTGTTCGTCGGCGAGATCTGCGGTTGCAGTGGCGGGATAGATGCCGGCGTTGTTGACGAGAATGTCGACGCGGCCGCCGAGAGCGTCGGTGGCGCGGGCAGCGAACTCGCGGAGCTCGTGGTAGCTACCCGAGAGATCGACGTCGACGAAGGCCGCAGTGCCGCCTGTCTCGGAAATGCGGTGCGCCAAGGACTTGCCGCGCTCGGCGTCGCGGCCGCTGACTACCACCGATGCCCCCTGAGCCGCGAGGGTGAGCGCAATGGCAGCACCGATTCCGCTGGTCGATCCGGTGACGACGGCGGTGCGTCCGAAAAGTTGCTGTGGTGCAGAAGATGTCATGACGTCATGTCTACGGGCGGGCCAGCTGGCCAACCAGGCGTCACTCTGCCTAGGTCTGTCATGACCAGGTTGGTGATCGCCCATGTCGCTACTGTGGAATTCGTGAACAAGGACAGGTCCGCCCTCAGCGCGTTTCTGCGTGATCGGCGCGACCGCATCACCCCGATCGAGGCCGGACTGCACACGTATCCCGGTGCCCGACGAGTGCCTGGACTGCGGCGGGAAGAACTTGCTGCCCTGGCCGGGGTGAGCCCCGATTACTACAGCAAACTCGAGCAGGGTCGGCAGGCGAACGTCTCGATCGAGGTGCTGCGAGCTATCGCCAGGGCGTTGAGGCTGGACGAGGTGGAGTCGGCTCATCTGTTCGATCTCGCGTCCCCTGCCGCATCGACAGACAACGCTGTTCAGCAGCCGGATCCAGGGCTGCTCCAGGTCATGAAGGCGCTCGATCACGTTCCGGTGCTTCTGCTCGGTCGTAGCGGTGCCATCCTGGCCAGCAACGCGCTGGTTCGATCGGTGCTGAGTCTGCCGTCGTCGGCCGGAGACTCGCTCTTCCACTATCTGTTCCGCAATCCCCTCGCCCGCGAGCGAATCGTCAACTGGTCGCAGTTCGCGGCCGCCTCGGTCGCCGGGCTGCGCCGCGACCTCGCTCGTCGACCCGGGGACCGTGCGCTCATTTCCTTGATCGACGAATTGCGTTCCAGCGAGTCTTGTTTCGAGCAATGGTGGAGCGATCACGAGGTCGCCGAATTCGCGGGCGCAACCAAGATCATTCAGCACCCGGCAGCAGGCACCCTGCAGTTCAGAATCGAGCTGTTGACCTCGCCCAGCGAGCCCGATCAGAGTCTTGTCGTCTACACAATCGAGGATGGCTCGGACACTGCGAAAATCCTGCCGATCCTGGCAAGTTGGGATCCGAATTCGGCGATCACCACCTGAACTCGAGATCGCCCGGATTCAATTCGATGG
This sequence comes from Rhodococcus sp. NPDC076796, assembly GCF_040702765.1. Taxonomy (NCBI): domain Bacteria; kingdom Bacillati; phylum Actinomycetota; class Actinomycetes; order Mycobacteriales; family Nocardiaceae; genus Rhodococcus; species Rhodococcus sp. NPDC076796. The sequence continues at coordinate 167,651 of NZ_JBFBMS010000005.1, forward strand.
AACCCAACGGGTCGGTGCGGCGTCCTACTAGCTGTCCGTCATCGAACAATCGGGGGAAATGATCATGTCGAATCCGTACCAGCAGTCGGAGTTCCAGCAGATCCAGCAGCCCTATCCGGCAGCGCAGCCCTATGCGCAGGCGCCGACTCTGCCGTCGTCCAATGCGGGGTGGGCCGTCGTTGCCATCATCTTCTTCTGGCCGTTGGCCATCCCCGCGTTCAATCACGCACTGAAGGTGCACCCGCTGTGGATGATGGGAGACGCTCAGGGCGCGCTCTATTCGTCGAATCGTGCCGGGTTCTTCGGGAAACTGTCGCTGGGGATATTCGTCGTCCTCATAGTTCTGTACTTCGTCTTCATTGCGCTGGTCGTCGCGAACTCGTACTAGGTCCCAACACTTGACCTCGACATAACTCGAGGTCCTAGCGTCGGGGGCATGGACACACTGAACCTCGGCCGAATCGGCATTTCCATCGACCTCTCACCGTCGCATCTCGACGACGCACGCACGCTGGAGTCGTATGGCTTCACAGCGCTGTGGCCCTCGGGCGGGCAGATCGATCGACTCGGCAGGTTGGTCGATCTGGTCCGTGCCACCGAGACCGCCACCATCGTCCCCGGGATCGTGCCGGTCGACGTGTTCTCACCCGAGCAGACAGGAAAGCTGTTCGAGGAACTCGCAGAGTCGGGTCGATTCGTCCTCGGGCTCGGTGGGCCGCAAACCGCGCGGCCATTGGCGGGGCTGCACCGCTACCTCGACGACCTTGCCGTGCCCGTGGATCGGATTCTGCTCGCGGCGCTCGGGCCGAAGAAGTTGGAGATGGCTCGGGACCGCGCTGCCGGCGCGATCGGGCTGCTTGTGACGCCCGAATGGACGGCGCAGGCGCGACCCTCTCTGGGGACGGCCGAGCTGGTCGTCGATCAGTTCGTCGTCGTGGAGTCCGATCCGGATCGTGCCCGTGCAGCCGCCCGTGAGCCGCTGAGCTTTCTCGCCACGGTTCCCGGCTATCGGCAGAACTTTCTGCGCATGGGGTTCACCGAGGCCGACGTCGACCAGCTCAGCGACCGATTGGTCGACGCCCTGGTCGCGTGGGGGAGCGTCGAGAAGATCGCTTCGCGGGTGGCGGAGCACCACGAGGCGGGAGCGGATCACGTCGTTCTTGCACCCCTCGGCGCTTCGAGTATCGACGCTGGCCGGGCACTGTCCGAGCTGGTGGTGTCGTCAAAGTAGACTCCATAGACCGTGAGCCTCACCCTCGGAATCGTCGGACTGCCCAACGTCGGCAAGTCCACCCTCTTCAATGCACTGACCAACAACGATGTGCTGGCCGCGAACTATCCGTTCGCCACCATCGAGCCCAACGTCGGTGTGGTCGCGCTGCCGGATCCCCGGCTCGAGAAGCTGGCCGAGGTGTTCGGTTCGGAGAAGCTCGTGCCCGCGCTGGTGTCGTTCGTCGACATCGCCGGCATCGTCAAGGGCGCGTCCGAGGGCGCAGGCCTGGGCAACAAGTTCCTCGCCAACATTCGTGAGGCCGACGCCATCTGCCAGGTCGTTCGTGTCTTCGCCGACGACGACGTGGTGCACGTCGACGGTCGCGTCGACCCGACCGCAGACATCGAGGTCATCGAAACCGAACTCGCGATCGCCGATCTGCAGACGCTAGAGAAGGCCATCCCGCGCCTCGAGAAAGAGGTGCGGATCAAGAAGGATCGCAAGCCTGCTCTCGACGCGGCGCTGGCAGCACAGGCCGTGCTGAACGACGGCAAGACGCTGTTCTCGGCCAAGGCGAAGCTGGACTTCGAGCTGCTCGGTGAATTCCAGCTGCTCACCACCAAGCCGTTCCTCTACGTCTTCAACGCCGACGAGTCGGTGCTCACCGACGACGCGAAGATCGGTGAACTCGCGCGCCTCGTCGCGCCCGCCGATGCCGTGTTCCTCGACGCGAAGATCGAGTCGGAACTGCTCGAACTCGACAAGGAGTCGGCAGCGGAACTGCTCGAATCGGTCGGACAGACCGAGCCCGGCCTCGACGCTCTCGCCCGCGCCGGCTTCCACACTCTCGGCCTGCAGACCTACCTCACCGCAGGCCCGAAAGAGGCCCGCGCGTGGACAATTCATCGAGGTGACACCGCACCCCAGGCTGCGGGCGTCATTCATACCGACTTCGAGCGCGGCTTCATCAAGGCCGAAATCGTCTCCTTCGACGACCTCGTTGCCGCAGGTTCGATGGCCTCGGCCAAAGCTGCAGGCAAGGTACGCATCGAGGGCAAGGACTACATCATGTCCGACGGAGATGTGGTGGAGTTCCGTTTCAACGTCTAGTCGACGAATCCGCAGAATCGGTGGCGCAGTACCACCGAGTGTCAGATATTCTTACCGCGGTGGTACGTGCCACCCACTGCGCTTCCACGTGGCAACCACGTGAATCATCGAGGAGAGGCCTGACCAGCTCAGGACATGTCCGGATGGGGTGCGGCGCAGGAATGCGCCATCTTCATTCCGCCGATGCCCGACATCGGTTGACGAAAGGACATGACATGTCGTCGAAGGACGAAAAGAACCTGACTCAGGTGATCGAGAAGATCTCGAAGATGGACGAACCGCGGCGTTCGGTCATGCAGCGTGTACACGACATCATCGTGTCCGCGGCCCCCACATTGAAGCCGCGGATCTGGTACGGAATGCCCGCCTATGCGAAGTCGGCGAGCACGCCGGCGCTTGTGACACTGCGCAACGACGATCGATTGAATCTTGCAATCACCGAGAAGGTGGCCTTCCGCGCTGCCGGTGGCACGGACGGGGAGTTGATGCCGGCGGCGTGGTTTTTCGAGACCGTGGACGAAGATACTGCGCAGCGAATCGCCGAGATCGTCCGTTCGGTGGTCGACTGAGCGCGTTCGGTTGACCGCGGGCCTCGGCGAGACAACGTGGCTCAGACGTCGGCCCCAGCAGGACCGGGGTGTCCACGGTCATTCGCGCTAGAATTCTGTACATGACGACCCTGCCGCTTGCCGAAGTTCGAGCAAACTTGTCGAAACTCGTCGACGAGGCCGTCCGTACCCATCAGCGGATCGAGGTCACCAGGCAGGGCCGTCGTGCGGTGGTCATGCTCAGCGCGGACGACTACGACTCGATCATGGAGACGCTCGAAATCCTCGGTGATCAGTCGTTGATGGCAGAAATCAGGGACGCCGAGGCGGCGGAGGATCGAGGCGAGGTCTACTCCCTCGACGACGTCACTGCCGAGATGCGTGAGCGTGGTCGGCTTCCGAAGTGAGCTATGCGATCGAGCTGACCGCCGCGGCTCGTAAGGCGCTCACCGACCAGTTACCCGAATCAATCGCCGTCGCCTGCTGGGAATTCATTCGTGGTCCGCTGGCGGAGAATCCGTACCGAGTCGGGAAGCCGCTTCGAGATCGACTGGAAGGTAAGTTTTCGGCTCGGCGCGGTGAGTTCCGTGTCGTCTACCAAATCTATGAAGATCGAATTGTCGTGCGAGTGATCGCAATTGCTCATCGTCGGGACGTCTATCGGTAGCTTCACCGGTGATCATGGACGACAACACCCCGTGGCTCTGGTTCGGTGAAGGCCCCACCGAGGCATGGCAGGAAGCCGTCGACGCAGGCCGGATTCTGCACACGCAGTACTTCCGCGACGGTGAACCTGTCGACGAGGTGACATCTCCGGCTGCCCGCGCGGGGGCCGAGGGCCGCTAGCCCTTCTGACGCCACCGTTTGCCCACAGATTGTTCAGATGTCCACCTGTGATGGTGGGCAGATGAATAATTCGTAGGCAAGAACCTCGGATTGCAGCTGCGGAGCGCGGAGACCTCCGACCTCGGGATCGCCTTATTCGAGCCGGAGCAGCCCCGCGGTGGTCTCTCTGAATCCACATCCGGCAGAGTAGAACTCGCGGAGGTGTGGTTCGTAGTCCACGTGTACCCACTCGATCCCTGACCCTCGCAGATCCGCGACGATGCGTGTTACGAGGCTTGTTCCGATGCCGCGCCGTTGCAGCGCGGGGTCGACGACGGTGTCGAGGAGGAAGGCGTGTCTGCCTCCATCCCACACTGCGTGTACGAACCCGCACAGCCGGCCGCTGGTGAACGCGCCCACCCACGATTTACTGTGCCTGTCCAATCGGGCCCGCCAGGGAGTGAGTTCGTACCCTCCGCCGAATGCTCTCTGATGGAGCTGCGACAGCTCGGCGTCGTCGACGGAAAAATTGACCCGGTAGTCGAAAGAGGCGCTCACCGATGGATCCACTCCTCTGGGTCGTTCTCACTTCGATCGACTGACCGGGTCGGCCCCCGACTGCAGACCAGCATCTCATCTGCACCCCGCTGAAACTCGTAGTCCACCTGCACGATCCGACTGTCGATCCCGCGATCTGCGAGATTCTCGAGTAGTTCGCCGAGATGTGGATACGGTGTTGACTCGCCGACTGCGACCAGAGGGAAGATACGCACCTCACTGCGGCTGACGCGGGCCAGTTCGGTGATGGAGTCGATGTGGAACTGGTGATCGAAAACATCGGAGTAGCTGAACAACAGATGGGAACTGAGCACGAGGTCGAAGCTGTCATCGCCGAACGGCAGTGAAGGGAGCCTGCCCGGAACGTACTGCTCTGGATGATCGTTGATATCCGTTGCGAACCGGCCTGCCGAATCTTCTCGGACCCGTTCGTGGTGATCCGGGTCGGCGAAGTATGTCCATGTGTAATCGTGACGGTGGGTGTGAACGAAGGCGTTGCCTCGCTCCGCCTCGTTGATCGCGATAGCGGCGAGGTCGGCAGGGGTGGCATCGAAATATGCGCTGTCGCAAGCTGTGGCTTTGCCGCCGAGTCCGTTCAGTTCGCCGGTGAAAGATGCTGCACCGCTCGGGCAATCGAGGATTCGACTGTTCAGGTCATCCTCGGTGAGTGAGAACATTGCTCGGTACTCCGCGAGCGATCGAGAGCTCACGAGTATCTCGCCCAGTCTCGGAGCGGATCGGTTGAGTTCGTTGTCGTCGTACAAGGTGGTCGGCCTCCTCGGTAGGCAGCCGCCTGAACGTGAAACCCGTGTGAGATCCCGCGAAGGGAGTTGTCAGGCCGCACGACAGGCGGCCGAATGCACAATTTTTGCAAGCCGCTGTTAGAGCGGCCACCAGTCCTGCGCACGGGTCATCACGCGGTCAGTAAAGCACATCACTGATCACGTGCAACCCTCGTTTGTTGGTCGAGTACAGTGTCCGAACGTCGAATCGCGATGGGAGAGCTGGGAGTCCGGAAGACCGGACAGCAGCCGTCAGACGGATTGCTGCAGAAACCTCACCTGCAATTGGCGGAACGCGAATCCTCCCGCGCAGTAGCACATGAAGTGCTACTTTGGTGCGATGGAGCGAATCGGCATCAGGGAGTTACGGCAACACGCCAGCCGCTACCTGGCGCGGGTGAAGGCCGGCGAAACTGTCGAGGTCACCGATCGTGGCAAGCTCGTGGCGCTGCTCGTGCCACCCGACCCTGGTCGCACCGCTGTCGATCGCCTCGTTGCCGAGGGACGATTGACGGCCGCAACTCTTCCGGTTCGGTTTCCCGAACGAGTGCGCGCAGAAGTATCCACAGAATCGATGCTCGACGAGATCCGTGACGATCGGTGATCTACCTCGATTCGTCGGCTGTGCTCAAGCTCATCTTCGACGAGGCCGAAAGCGACGTCCTAGAGACCTGGCTGACAGAGCGAGCGGGAGTGCCTTGGGTCAGTAGCGAACTGGCCAAAATCGAAGTTGTGCGCGCAACGCGTCGATACGCACCAGGCTCTGTGCCAACTGCTCGGGCAGTTGTAGCGCAGATCAATCTCGTCCCCATCGATTCGCGTGCAACCGACCTGGCGTCCGAAGTCGGTGACCCGATGCTGCGCACCCTCGATGCGATCCATCTGGCCAGCGCACTGTTGGTTCGAGACGATCTCACGGCGTTCGTCGCCTATGACCTCAGGCTGGCGGCAGCCGCAGAGGCGCACGGCTTGACCGTCGATGCGCCTGGCTGACGCCACAGCTCGGGCCGTTGTCAGCCCGGGGAATCGAAGTTGGCTACGCTCCGAATCAGACGATAGGAGAACGTAGATGGGTCTGCAGGAACTCGAAGCGTTGGTAAACCAGACAGCCACTGCTGGAGAACCTTTCGAGCGTGGAGCCGATGAGGCAGAGCAGGCATATTTGTCTTCGCTTGCGGCACGGCCGAGTACGAAGCTGATCTGTGAGGTCGGCTTCAACGCCGGCTTCTCGAGCTGGGCGTTCCTCGATGCATCGCCCGATACGACGGTCGTGTCCTTCGATCTGGCCGCCTATGCCTACAGCGACGCCGCGAAAGCCCATATCGACGAACACTTTCCGGGCCGACACACCCTGATCCAGGGTGACTCGCACACCACCATCGCGGCCTACGCGAAGGAACATCCGGACATGCGGTTCGACGTCATTTTCATCGACGGAGACCACTCGGTGGAGGGTGCCTGCGCAGACCTCGACGATCTGCGCGCGTTCGCTACCGCCGAGTCGGTGGTCGTCATGGACGACATCACCCCGTGGCTCTGGTTCGGCGAGGGCCCCACTCAGGCCTGGCAGGAAGCCGTCGACGCAGGCCGGATCCTGCACACGCAGTACTTTCGCGACGGTGAACCTGTCGACGCGGTGACACCTCCGGCCGAACGAGCCTGGGCCGAGGGTCGCTACCGGTTCTGAGGCCACCGTTTGCCCACAGATTGTTCATCTGTCCACCTGTGACGGTGGGCAGATGAATAATTCGTAGGCAAATGTCGGCTACTTCTTCCCCCGCAACTTCTTCTCCATCGGCGTCGGGAAGGACGGGACCACCGGGGTGCCGTCGAGCAGGGTGGTGATTCGTTCGGCCTCGGCTGCAACGACTTTCGACACCGTCGATCCGACGTCCTCCAGGAATTCGGTCACCACTTCTCCGGAACCGGTTACCGCCCAACCGCCGACGATGCGGCCTCCGGACCAGATGGTTGGGCCGATGTTGCCGAAGGTGTCGAACAGCGGAGCCTTGTGCTCACCCAGGTACCAGGCGCGGTGTTTCCATCCCATCGGCGTGGGATCGAGTGCAGGCAGCAGCATAATGCTCGTGCCGGCAGGTTTGTCGAAGGTAGTGCCGGGCAACATGATTCCATCGCCCTCGGCCAGTTCGACAGCTACTGTGTCCAGGCCCGAGACTGCTCCGCGAGTCTGCGTCTTGTTCCAGCCCGTCCACCACTGCAGGTCGTCGAGGGTCGCAGGTCCGAACACCTCGAGCCAGCGTCGAGCCAAGTCCGCCCTGGCCTCGGTCTCGTCCAAGACGGCAATCCCGTCCGGCCACCAGTGATCGATCGGTGCCCACGCATGCCGCCGAGATGTCCACGCGCCCCGCGGTTCGACGCGCACCAATCTGCCCTCGGCGGCCATCATCACCAGTACCTCCGAGGTGACGTACCGCTTGACGTCGTACACCTTGTCGGTAGTCGGCAGCAGCGCAGTCTTGAGGCCGGGCACGGCGGCGGAGAGCTCGGCTCCGGTCGCGGTCCCCATCGATCGCAACGCCGATTCTGTTTCGGCTTCGGTTGCAGCGAGCCAGGATTCGACGTCGGCGATCACCGGTTCGGTGGGCAGCGTCGAGACTTGCTTGACCAACCGTGCCCGCATGGTGCGCGCAACCCCGAGACTCGCGGCAGCATGAATCATTGGGACGTCGCCGTGTGCTACGACGAACATGGTGCGCCGCATCGCCATCAGACGGACCAGGCTCCTGCGTTCGTACATCGCATCACGAATGTCGGGCAGTCCCAGCGATCGAGCACGTGCCAACACCGAGAGGTACACCGTCGCCGGGTCGGTGGCATGCAATGCGAGCAGTGACGACACCACAGCTTCGGTGGTCGACGCGCGGGCGAAGTGCTGCGCGACGAGCCGGTGTCGGCGCTGGGCATCGGTGATCTTCACGCGATCAGTCTGACGGGAAGTGAGGCCCAGGGCCGACATAACCGGTGAGAAGGGCGTCGGCGATGTCGTTCATCCCGTGCGCACGGGCATCGGCGGCGGCACCGACGTGGTCGTACTCGACCAGCTCGAACGAGACCGTCCAGCTGTCTCGATCGTGGTCGTCGAGTATCGCGTACCGCGCATGTGGAGACCCGGATTCCATGACGTGCGGGTATGGCTGATCGTCGTCGTACGCGGGCGCGCCGACGCTCCCCGGATTGACCACGAGTGTGCCGCTGGGGAGAGTCCACTGTCGCTGCAAGTGGGTGTGCCCGCAGGCGATGACAGCTCTGTCGGTGAAATCTGCTGCTCGGGCGAGAATTTCGGCCTCGGTTGCCTCTTGAGAGCCGTCGGGGTCCACCGAGTGCAGGAAGTATTGCTGATCATCGGTGGGTGTTCCGTGCACTGCGAGGATTCCGCCATCCAGCTCGAGTGAGAACGGCAGCGAGCCCAGCCACCGTCGATGCCTGTCGTCGAGTCGATCATGGGCATGCCGATCCCAACTACCCATGGAATCGGGATGTTGCTCGAGCAGATAGCGATCGTGATTTCCGGCAATAGTGGGGAAGTCCAACGCCATCAGTCGATCCGCAGTTCGCCGCGGATGCAGGCCGCCGGACAATAGATCGCCGAGATTGACCACAGAGTCGACGCGATGGCGTTCGAGGTCGTCGAGGACGGCGTCGAGTGCCGCGATGTTGCCGTGAATATCGGCGATGAGAGCGATCCGCACATCGACAGCGTGGCAGCGTCGGCACTCCACCGCAACATCGAATTCGAGCAGCTCTGGAGAAGCCTGCACTCGTCTACGCTTCGGCTCTGCAGGCCTCCGACGAGGCCCTCGGCAAGACGACCGAAGTCTGCACCTGGCCCCTGGCGTACTGCTGCTCGGCCTGCGAGACTGCGCTGACGGGAATCGGAAGGGAGACGGACACATGTCGCTTGCAGTATGTGCCCTCACGTTCGCTGTTCTGTTCCACATCGTGGCCGCTCGAATTGCAGCTCGTGAGAACTTCGGCCGTACGTTGCCCACTGTGAACGGCTCGTATCCGGTCAGACCTGCCCGACGCGCCCGACGTGCCCAGACCGCGGGATGGATACTGAGTATTTTCGGTGCGCTACAGCTCGGCAACTATTTCTGGCTGACCGAGCCGTGGCTGGCCATGGGGATCGTGGTGGCGGTTCTCTTGTCGGTCAACGGCCTTCCGAGTCTGCTGGTGACCGTGCTGCACAACGGCAGTCTGCGAACACAACCGTAGGACCAGGACGGTTCCGACGTGTGCATCTGCGATCGTCGTCCCGTATCGAGGGCCGATGTGCTCGATACGCGAAAGCATCTCGGCCACATGCTTCTTGTCCTATAGCGTCGAGAGATGGCAGTCGACTTTTCCTGGTCACAGTTTCTCTGGATAGTCTTCGTTTTTGTCGGCGTGCCGTCGACCTTCTGGGCCCTTGTTCTCTGGGCCGTGTTCTCGAAGCGTCGAGAAAGAACGGGCACCGGCCCGTTCGGCTTGTGGGCCACCGGATCGATGGCTGCCGCTTCGGGTTTCGCCGCGTGTGTGGGGTGGCTGAGCTGGTCTGCCGACTACCGGGGCGAGTTCCGCGGACCCGGGCTCCCGGCACCGAACGAGTTCGCGTCCTGGCAAGTCGCCGCGTGCGGCGCGACGGTCGTGTTGCTGTGCCTGCTGGCCGCGCACCTGTCGCGATGGGCGAAGACCGGGGGACACGTCGCTGCGTTGGGTACGACGGCAGGGTTCTCGACGGCGTTCTGCATAGAAGCGAGTACCGATATCACCGGGCAGTCTGGTGTGGGTGTCATTCTGTGCATAATGGGCTTCGGCACCGGTTTGACCCTGCTGATGCTCGTGCGGAATTCGGTCGGTGGGCTGAAACGGCCCGCACGGGGGTAGTGACGCCGTCAGATCTCGATCCCCGTCGCCTCGACCACACTCGCCCACAATGCATCTCGCACGCGTGGTGAATCGCCCCGCCACGACGGGTAGTGCGTCGGACGCGGAGCCCTGTCGTGCCAGAACGTGCCGGTACTGGTCAATGCCTGGTCTGATGCGACGAGCCAGACGATGGTGTCGGCCCCGTCGTGTGCGGTGCGCAGAATCGGCTTCATAACCGAACCGAACAGGGGCATCGAGCCGGTGACTCCGGGCGTCGCCGCCCAACCGGGGTGCATGCTGTGGACGACCGGATCGTCTTCGAGCGAGAAGCGTTCGGCCAGTTGCTCGGTCACCACCACCTGCATGCGCTTGGTTCGGGCGTAGGCCGTCATACCGGAGTACTTGCCGTTCTCGTACTCGAAGTCGGACGTCTGCAGCGGCACCGCATACATGCCGCCGCTCGAGACGAACACGACCCGCGATCCGGCGTCGAACAGCTCCCGCAGACCGACCGTCAACGCGACCGGCCCGAGAACGTGGGTGGCGAAAGCGGATTCGTGTCCCTGCGTGGACAGCTGCCGTCCGTCCGGCATGACCCCGGCGCAGTGCACGAGAGCGTGCACCGCGGTGAGCTCGGACGCCAGAGCCGCGATCAATTCGGCCACGGAGTCGAGATTGCTGATATCGCACTCACGTACCACGAGGGAGGCGTCGGGCACCTCGGCTCGGATGGCGGCGGCCGCGGACTCCAGCCGATCGGCCGACCTGCCGACCAGGTGCACCCGTGCCCCCAACCTGGCCAGTTCTTTCGCGGTGGCTGCGCCCAACCCGGACGACGCGCCGGTCACCACCATGTCGATGGGGGAGGGGAACGGTGTCGGATCCGCGGCCCAAAATCGCCGACGCACCGTGGCACCGATGCGGGAGTATCCGGGAACGACTGCTCTGTCGAGGATCGTGTCCAGTGTGCGGGTCAGCAATGACATGCCGCTCTGATACCCCGCGGTAACCGGATGTATGCGCGCCCGCACGCAGGGGTCGATGCCAGAATGAGTCCATGGTTCAGCCCGCCGTCTCCGACGTCACCCGCGAGATTCTCGCCGAGCTTCCCGCCCACCGACGCGAGACGTTCGAGTTACGTCTCGAGCAGTGGTTTCCCGATCTGCACGACGCGGTCACGGCCGTCTACCCCGATCCCGACGCCGTGGCGGCCACCCTGGTGGAGATCGCCGCGCGCGCCTACGCCGCCCGCCCCGAGGATCTGCACCGGCTCGATCAGCGTCGTCTGCTCGAACCGGATTGGTTTCAGCAGCCGGACATGTTCGGCTATGCCTGTTACGTCGATCGGTACGGTCAGACGCTGCGTGGGGTAGGCGAGCGGCTCGATCATCTGACCGATCTGGGTGTCACCTACCTGCACCTGATGCCGCTGCTGCAGCCGCGGCCCGGCGACAACGACGGCGGATACGCGGTGATGGATTACCGTGCGGTGCGAGAGGACCTCGGCACCAACGAGGACTTGCAGGCGCTCGCGGAGACGCTGCGTGGACGCGGCATCAGTCTCGTGGTCGATCTGGTACTCAATCACGTTGCGCGCGAGCACGAATGGGCCGAGAAGGCACGTGCAGGTGATCCGGCGTATCGAGACTACTTCCTGAGCTATCCCGATCGCACCACCCCGGACTCGTACGAGCACACTCTCCCCGAGGTGTTTCCGGACTTCGCGCCCGGCAGCTTCACCTTCGACGACACCCTCGGCGAGTGGGTGTGGACGACGTTCAACGAATGGCAGTGGGATCTGAACTGGGCCAATCCTGCTGTGCTGCAGGAGTTCGCGAGCATCGTGCTGCACCTGGCCAACCTCGGGGTGGAAGTGCTGCGCCTCGATGCGATCGCGTTTCTGTGGAAGCGGCTGGGAACCAACTGCCAGAATCAACCCGAGGTGCATGCGGTCACCCAGGCCCTGCGCGCCACCGCGCGACTCGCGGCTCCGGCCACGCTGTTCAAGGCCGAGGCGATCGTCGGGCCCCGCGATCTGCTGCCGTACCTGGGTCAGGGGCGGCACACCGGACGGGTCTCGGACATTGCGTACCACAACTCGCTGATGGTGCAGGTGTGGTCGATGTTGGCAACGGGCAGTACGGCTTTGGCGCGGCATGCACTGGCGTCGTTGCCCCCGACACCGCCGAGCGGCACCTGGGTGACCTACGTTCGTTGCCACGACGACATCGGCTGGGCCATCGACGACGGCGACGCGTCGTCCCTCGGACTCTCGGGCGCAGGGCATCGCCACTTTCTGGCCGACTGGTACTCGGGCGAATTCGACGGCTCATGGGCCGAAGGCCTGGTGTTCCAGTTCAACCCGGACACCGGCGATCGTCGGATCAGCGGAACCGCAGCCGCGCTGACCGGTCTGGGCACATCCCGCCTGGATTCCGACGGCGCGTTCGGGCGAATCTTTTTGGCGCACGCGATCATTGCCGGCTGGGGCGGAATTCCGGTCGTGTGGAGCGGCGACGAGCTCGGCTCCCCGGGAGATCCGAACTGGGCCGACGAACCAGCTCATGCCGAGGACAACCGGTGGGTGCATCGGCCGCGTGTGACCGACGCCGATCGCGCCGGCCGATTCCGGCAGGGAAGCGACGCGCAACGGGTGTTCGACGGTATCGCTCGGATCGCGAAGGTGCGCGCCGGACTTCCGATGTTGCACGCCGAGGCGCCGGTGGATGTGCAGAGCGAGTCGGACGACGGTCTGCTCGTGGTGCGCAGGCGGCATCCGAGCGGCACTCTGGTCGCCCTCTACAACGTCACCGCCGAACATCGGTCGTTCCCGCACGCGCAGCTGATCGAACTCGGGATTCCGGCCCCGGTCGAGGTTCTCTCGCAGCACGATCTGCAGGTCGACGACACCGGTTCGGTGTGGTTGCCGCCGTACGCGGCGTGGTGGATCGTCGACAACCCGCTGCGCTAGAAGAGGCGCTGCCGTGACCGGGCTGTTACCCTCCCCGAGACGGTCGGCTGGATACGAACAAGGGGACAATCTTCATGCTGCATGGTCGGATACGAAGTCTGGTGCTCGCTGTAGTGGCGGTATTGGTCGCCACGATGGCAACGGTGCTGATGGGGACCGGTGTGGCGAAGGCCGACTCCGAGCTCGTCTACGTCTACTCGCCGTCGATGGACAAGAACATTCCGGTCAAGGTGCTCAAGGCTGCCGGCGGCGGCCCCGCACCCACCCTGTATCTGCTCGACGGCCTGCGCGCGCCCGAGAACGACAACGGCTGGCTCATCGAGACCGACGTCGAGAGCTTCTTCGCCGACAAGCACGTCAACGTGGCCATCCCGTTCGGCGGCGGCGGCACCTTCTACTCCGACTGGCAGCGGGACGACCCCAAGCTCGGACGCGTGAAGTGGGAAACCTTCCTCACCCAGGAGCTGCCTCCGTTCATGGCAGATCGCTTCGGTAGCGACAACGTCAACAACGCGGTGGCCGGACTGTCCATGAGCGGAACCTCGGCTCTGAACCTGGCTGCGCATCACCCCGACTTCTACAAGGCCGTCGCGTCGTTCAGCGGCTACCCGACCGCCAGCAGCCCCGGATTCGCGCAGGGCATCGCCGTCGCCGTCGGCGAGATGGGCGGCAACGCTCGCAACATGTGGGGCACCTGGCCGTCTGCGGACTGGATCCGTAACGATCCGTCCCTCAATGTCGGTGCGCTGCGCAACACGGCAGTCTTCGTCTCCTCGGGGAGCGGCTCACCGGCTACGGACCCTGTGTTCAACCCGGCCAGCAGCAGCTTCGACCCCGTCAGGTTCGCGCAGATGGTGCCGCTCGAGACGGCCGCCGGCATGAGCAGTCGCGCATTCGTTCCGTTGCTGCAGGCCGTAGGCGGTCGACCCAACGTCAAGATCACCGGTACCGGTGTGCACTGGTGGAACCACTGGGAGCAGCACCTGCACGATGCGTGGTTCGAGACTATTGCCCCTGCTGTCGGTGGCTGACCGCTAGTCTGACCGCCATGACCCGACCGACCATCACCGTCGACTACACCGTCCTCGACTGCCCAGATCCCGCCGCGCTCGGCCGTTTCTACAGCACGATCCTCGGATGGGAGCAGGTTAGCGACGACGGGGACTGGGTGGTGGTTCACGGTCCGGGCGAACTGCGGCTCGCCTTCCAGAAGGCACCGGACTTCACCCCCATCGACTGGCCGAACGAGGGCATCAAGATCCACCTCGACCTGGTGGTCGACGACATGGAACAGACAAGGGACTTCGTCGTCGACGCCGGGGCCGAACTCATCGACCACGCGCAACCCTCGTTCTGGGTGTTCCGCGATCCGGCCGGGCACATCTTCTGCCTCTGCAAGAGGGACTGATTTCGCAATGGCCGGCGAACCCGCGCCCGTCCTCGTCGAACGCTCGGCCGTGGTTCGGGCCGACGCCGCAACCGTGCACGCTCTGATCGACGACTTCCATCAGTGGGTGAAGTGGTCGCCCTACGAGGGAGTCGACCCCGACCTGAAGCGCACCTACACCGGTCCCGACGCCGGAGTGGGTGCCTCGTACGCGTGGTCGGGTAACCGCAAGGCCGGCGCGGGGACGATGACCATCACCGAGTCGATTCCCGAACGACGAATCGTGCTCGACCTCGCGTTCACCAAGCCGTTCAAGAATCGGAACGTCACGACGTTCCTGCTCGAGCCTGTCGCCGACGGAACCCGAGTGACCTGGCGAATGTCGGGAAAGCAGAACAAGCTGTTCGCTCTGATCGGAAAAGTTCTCTCGATGGACAAGTTCGTCGGACCGGATTTCGAGAAGGGGCTCAGGCAACTCGCGACTGTGGCCGAGAAGGGCTGAGTCGGTTCTCCCGCCGATCCGCCTGCTCACCGAGCCAACGGGCGAGAACCTGGCAGCCCGTGAGGCCACCTGCGTAATCTTCCCGCGCGTACGCGATGTGCCGGCCACCGCCTGGATTCGACCACTCGAATCGCCGCCAGCGCATCGACTGCGGCAGATAGCCGCCCAGTTCGGCGGCCGCGGTGCGGAGGCGTCGAACATCCTTCGCCCACTGCGAGGGTCGAAGGCGGGTTCGGGTCGCATTCTGGAAGCTGTTGCTGCGCAGTAGGTTCCACAGCTCGCGCAACCAGGTCTTCGGGGTACGAAACGACATCCATCGGGTCAGGTCGGCAACGTCGCGGATGAGGCTGTCGTCGCTGGCATTGCAGATCATGTCCGAGGCGAGGCCGATCCACTGGACCGGAATCGACTCGGGCAGAGCCGGACCTGCACCGGCGACGCCACGTCCGGTGCATCCGTCGATGGCACCTACCGGCTGCTGCGGATCCGATATCAGACCGGCGGCAACGATGCGGCTGCCGTCGATCGTCCCGTCGTGGACGAGACCGAGGACCTCTCGCACCACCGTCGCTCCCTGGGAGTATCCGATCAGCGCGATCGGTCCGGTGGTGCCCTCGATGGCGCGGCGTAGGCGTCGGACACCGAGATCTGCGCTGTGCCGGAAGCACAGTCCGCCGAGCGCGACCGGACCGTACGACGCCGGATAGCCGACCCATCGGCCGGCGAAGCGGTCGTCGAGCTCGCCGACGACGCAGGCCAGCAGGCCGGTCACCCGCGTCCGGTGGTCGGACGGATGTGATTCTCCGGTACCTCCGACGGCGAGTACGGTGACCTTTTCCTGGCTCATGACTGTCAGTCTGGTGGGGGAACCTGAGCCCGATGCCCGACAAATGCTGAGAACTGTCTGGCAGTTCGGTCCCAGTCAAGCCAGAGCGTGGCGTACGTCGTCGAGGGCGTCGCGAAGCAGTGCCTCGTACAGATCCGGGTCGGGCACGGCCGCGCTGTTGGACGTGATGCCGACGGTGACGGTATCGCCGATGCCGTGGACTCCGTGGGTCAGGCTCATGGCGGGGGACAGGGCCGGGAAACCTGCGGTGAATCGGACGGAGCCGCCGCCGAGCGTGAGGTCTGCGGCGCCGCGCGAGACGCTGGACACGACGGTGTTCCCGGTGACCGTCGGAGGGGCTGCAGTCGGATCGAACTGCGCGACGCCCCATTCGGCGAGAAATGCAGGCACGTGTGCTTCGACGGCGTCCTGTGATGCGCGGGCGGCCTCCGAGAGTGGATGATTCGCGCGGGCACGGCGCGCAGCCAGCTCGGCCGAGACGAGTCGACTGCGAGTGCGGATGTCCGGTTCGGCGGGAAACAGTCCGACGCCGACGTTGCCGAAATTGTTTCGAGCGTCGGCTCGTGCGTCCCTCGCCAGCGTGACCTCGGCGGCGAGATCAGGACCATCGCCGAGAAGTCGTTGCAGTGCAACGGATATTGCAGTCAGTACGAAGGTGGTGATGGTGGTACCGCCGGACCGCAGGTCGGATTTCGGAAGCACGATGGTCCGCACGGACGTCCGGCCGGTGGGCGGCACGTCGAGGGCGGTCAGAGCGCGCGAGTGTGCGGGCGGGGGAATCTCACCCGAGTCGGTGCCTCGTCCGAGGCTCAGCGCGTCGTGTCGGGCACGGACGCCGCCGCGAACCATCTGTGCCAGTCGAAGCGGGACAGTCGCAGCGGCAACGATTGTGGATGCCGCCTCGAACACCGCGGGAGGCTCCGTGCAGGCGGAGGCCGGTGGGAGGGGATGCGTGCCGAACAGGTCGCGGGCAGTGCGGGCGGACAGAGTTCCGTCGGCTGCTGCGTGCGAAAGCTGCAGTACGGCAACGAGGGCCGTGCCGCCGGGTGCGTCGGTGATGTTCGGATAGAGATGCAGGTGCCACACGGACAGTCGGGGGTCGACCTGACGGGTGAACGATGCAGCGATCGCATCGAGGCATTCGGACCAGGTGCTCGTCGTCCGGTGGACGGAGATCGCGTCGGAGCGCGGACCCGCCTCGGTCCAGCGGGGATAGTCGAGTCCGCAGGCGACATCGGTGATACGTCGCCGCAGAACCTCGATGCGGCCGCTGCGCTCGTACAGTCGTGCCACCACGGAGTCGAGGTCATCGGATCCACTGTCGAAGCAGTACAGCAGAAATTGGTCGCTCGGGATCTTGGACGCCATCCAGTACGCGCGCGCGTCGGCCGGATGCAGGCGCGTCCATCCGGGGCGGCTGTGTTCGGCTCGAGCGCGGGGCACACGACGAGCCTAGGCGTCCCGATGGGAACCGGGATTTTACGTACTGACCGGTTCTGTTCTGTGAACTGTCACCAGGACGGGCCGAGGACTTCTTCGGTTGCCTGGAGGTCTACCGGCAGCATCGGCGCTAGCCTGATCCAATGCATCGACCAGCACTGTGGCCGCGACGCCGCGGCACCTCATGGCGGGTGTCGTGACGCCCAGAGTTGCCTCGGGCTATCGGGCAGGACTGCGTTCCTCGACCAACGCCGCCGCCTCGGCCGACTTCGTCACCGACATCTCCTACACCGAGTACGGCTCCGCGGCCTGCACCCTCGGGGTCGCGTCGGACAATACCGTCTTCGTCGCGCCCGCGTTCACCGTCGACGGTATCGGCGTACTACGCTCGTCCGACTTCGGAAAGTCATGGCGCGCATCGGTTCCTGAGGGAGTTCAACAGAGTCGGAATCGACCCTATCTGTACTTCGACGACGTCGACGAGCGACTGTTTCTGCATGCCGGACGATTCGACGCGGTGCCGCCCCACCCGCTGCGAACGGGCTTCACCCTCGGAGTCAGTGACGATCGGGGCGAAACCTGGCGCACTCGAAAAGTGGCATCGAAAGCCAGGATGGACGCCAAAGTATTTGCCGGACCGAGCAATTCACGAGCGGGAAGGGTTACGTACCTCTCCGCGCCCACGCCGTTCGCGGTACGGGTGCGGCCCCTGATCAACGTCACCCGCCAGGTCATCTGGCGGTCCTTCGACGGCGGTGTGAAGTGGGAGGTGGCCGGTGGTTTCGACATCGATTCGAAGAACATCCCCGGGTTGCCGAGTCGGGAGTACGTTGCGTTCGGCAAAGGTGTCGTCGGTCCGGACGGCACGGTCTACATCGGTGGCCGTTACGGTCGACGGTTCGCGGTGGCGGTCAGTCGCGACGAAGGCCTGACGTGGGACGTTCGGATGGTCCCGGGGTCTGCGCTGGCGAAGTATCACAATGCACTGCATTTCCTGCTGCTCGGTTCGCGTTACCTGCTGCCGGAGTCGATGGCCGTCGACGACGACGGAAACGTGTACGCGGTGTGGCCGGACCGCGACGGGTTGCTGCATGCCGCCTGGTCCTCGGACGGTGCGGTGAGTTGGTCGAGGCCGGTGGTGGTGTCGGCGCCAGGAGTGCGCGACGCCCGCTTCGGCGCGATCACCGCGACCGGATCCGGGCGGGTGGGTATCGCCTACTACGGACGCGAGAAGGGTCGTGCGTTCCACGGCTTCATCGCGCAGTGCCGCGACTTCCGTACCGGCGGCCCGGTGTTCGTCGGTGGTAAGTACAACGAACCCGATGCACCGCTGTTTCCCTATGGGTTCTGCAGTGGCGTACCGGGTTTCGGGCTGGGGCGCTCACTCAACGAGATAGTTCGCGTGCATTTCGCCCCCAACGGTGACCTCGTGACCGGGGCTGCGATGCAGATGCGGGGAAGGAACAGGCAACGGCCATGGGCGGCGCGCTCGGAACACACCGAGATGCAGGCGGTCCTGGGAAGGCTGGGCCGAATCGTCAGGGTGTAGCAGCCGAAAGGCCCTGCAGCGTTGCGCTGCAGGGCCTTTCGTGGTCTTGCCTAATCTCTAGGCGACGTTGATCATGCCGACGGTGGGGAAGAAGAAGCAGCTCTTGTCCGAACCGTCGAGGGCCTTGTGGTTCACGGTTCCGAATACCGCGGCGAGCACGGTTCCCGATCCGGTTTCGACGGGTACGGCGCGGGCACCGGCGGCAGGCAGCGAGTCGATCGCTCCGATGACGAACGGCCGAACGATCTCCTTCGCGGCATCGGGCACGCCGGAATTGGTGAGGATCGAATCTGCGAGAGTGGTTGCCAAGCCGCCGAAGTCGGCGAATCCACCCTGCAGGGTGTTGACGTTGAACCAGGCGACCTGCATGCCGGTCTTGTCTGCAGAATCGTTCACGATTCCTGCCGGGACGAACGCGAACATCGTCTCGCCCTTGTCGACGGCATTGAGCTCGGGGATCTCGATGGACGGCAGGAACGGCAAGGTGGGGATGGCCGGCGCGGTCAGCTGAGGCCATGGTCCGGCCGCTCCGCCCGCCACGCCCGGAACGATGCCGAGGGGCGAGCCAGCCGTTGCGGCGCAGTTGATCGCTGCCGTGGGGTAGAAGAACGGCGTGATGCCGAAGTCGGTGAGGGCCTTGTTGGCCGCGTTCAGTGCGGCGAACGGATCGACGCTCGCGTCCTCGGCGACCGGGGTGCGTGAGTCGGCGATCGCGGTTGCGGCGTCCAGCGAGGCACCACCCTGTCCCTGCAGTGCGGCGATCGCCTGCGCCAGCGGATCGGCCGGTGCCGGATCCGCTGCAGCAGTGGCGGGAACAGCGAGCAATGCCGCGCAGGAGAGCGCGAGCGCGCCCGCCAAACGGCTGAGGCGACGAGACATGTGTGACTCCTGTGACTGATGTGGCTTATGTTGCGTGTGCGCTGATATCACCACACATCATCTGGGCGTCACAAGTTCCGACCCATACCGTTGTCCAATCGAGACGCGCTCGCCCGCCGGACCAACCGATACCGGCGGGTGAGCGTCGACGCTTCTAACCCACGTCGATGCCGAAGTCGCGCACGATTCCCTCCAGGCCCGAGGCATAGCCCTGGCCGATGGCGCGGAACTTCCATTCGGCCCCACGGCGGTACAGCTCGCCGAACACCATGGCGGTTTCGGTGGAGGCGTCTTCGCTGAGGTCGAAGCGGGCGAGTTCGCGCCCGTCGGACTTGTCCACCACGCGGATGAAGGCGTTGACGACCTGACCGAAGTTCTGGCCCAGGGCGTCGGCGTTGTGAATGGACACCGGGAAGACGATGGAGTCGACTTCCGGGGTCAGGGCTGCCAGGTCGACATCGATGCTCTCGTCGTCGCCTTCGCCTTCGCCGGTCCGGTTGTCGCCGGTGTGCTCGATGGCGCCGTCGGGGGAGCGCAGGTTGTTGTAGAAGACGAAGTAGCTGTCGCTCAGTGCCTTCTTCGTGGTGCGAAGTCCGATGGCGCTGGCGTCGAGATCGAAGTCACCGCCGGTGGTGGCGCGGACATCCCAGCCGAGTCCCACGCTGACGGCGATCAGGTTCGGTGCTTCTTTGGTCAGCGAGACATTTCCACCCTTGGCGAGCGTTACGCCCATGTCCATCCACTCCTCAGCGCGTTCGTGCGTGCATCGTCCTCCCCACCATATTCATGTTCGTGGCGTCGATGCTCGAGGTGCTCGTGTGAAGCTGGAGGGAAACGTGGTGGGTGTGAGCAGTGGGGCTGGCGATGCCGATGGGATTGTGGTGGGATACGACAAACGATGGAAGATAGCAGTGGTTGTGTGATTTCTCGGGTAGGCGCGCCGCGGCGATCGAACGACGATGGAGATTTCTGTGCAGGTTTCGCGACGTGAGTTGTTCAAGTACGCCGCCGCGGGGTCCGCGGCCGCCGTCGGATTGGTTGCGCTGGGTACAGCCACCGCGCACGCAGACGCCGGACTCGGCACACTCGTCGACTATTCGGGTGGGGTGCCGTCGGCGTCGGCGATCAAGGAGGCCGGCCACCTCGGGGCCGTCCGCTACGTTTCCGATCGGCGACCGGATGCGAACTGGATGATCGGCAAGCCGATGCGCAAGTCCGAGGCCGACTCGCTGACATCCGCAGGCCTGGAAGTGGTCTCGAACTATCAATTCGGCAAGGGGGCCACGTCCGACTGGCGTGGCGGTTACGCAGCGGGCGTGAAGCACGCAGAGCGAGGCCTCGAGCTCCACCTCGCCGCCGGTGG
The DNA here is from genome assembly GCF_040702765.1 of Rhodococcus sp. NPDC076796. Classification (NCBI taxonomy): domain Bacteria; kingdom Bacillati; phylum Actinomycetota; class Actinomycetes; order Mycobacteriales; family Nocardiaceae; genus Rhodococcus; species Rhodococcus sp. NPDC076796. The sequence goes on from NZ_JBFBMS010000005.1 coordinate 188,494, forward strand.
TCCGGCAGACCGCCCGATCTACGCGTCGATCGACGACAACCCCACCGCTGTGGAGTTCGCAACCCTGATCGCGCCGTACATCCTGGGTTGGCAGTCGGTGATCGGAGCCGAGAACACGGGGATCTACGCCAATTCACCGACCATCGAATTGGCCTCGGTTGCCGGACTCGGTCAGTGGTATTGGCAGCACAATTGGGGAACACCCAAGGGCTTCGTTCACCCCGACGCGCACATTCATCAGATCCGAATCGACAAGGATTTCGTGGGCGGAGTCAAAGTCGACATCAACAATATTCTGAAAGCCGATTACGGGCAGTGGTCGAAATCTGCCGCGGACATTGTCTGAAATACCATCGATGTAATTCATTCCGACCATCATCGAATGTAGCGCGACATTCGATGCGAGCCGCGCGCGCCATTCTTTCCGAATTCTCCTGAACAAACAGTTCGTCCCCGGCTTCCGATGAAGCCGGGGACGAACTGGTTAGTTGGTGCAGGTGCGAGCTACGGAACGTAGACCGTACCGATGGTGGGCAAGAAGGTGCAGCTGCGCGGAGCCGCCGCTGGGTCTTCCTTCGACTGTGTGGTGATCGAACCGGAGACGACCGAGAGGACGCGTCCGGGGCCGGTGTCGGCGATCGCGGACAGAGTCGCCGGACCGTCGGTGTTGATCATGGCCGCGCCGGTCAGATCCTGTGTACCCGAGCGACGGTTGTCGATGTTGAGCCAGGTCACCGTCAGGGGAGCTGCCTGCTCAGCGGCAATCGGTGCGGTGCCGAGGGCGGTGAAGACGAAGCCGGCCTGGCCTGCGCCCGGTCCGGGAGGCGGCAGGGTGGCGGGGCCGGGTACGGCCAGGGCGGTTCCGACGGAATCGGCGGTGTCGGAGATGCACCCCATGCCGAGCGTCGGGTACAGGAACTGGGCGATGACGGGTCCGTCTGACGGCAGTTCCGGTCCGCCGCCGCCGGAGCCGTCCAGGAACGTGATGACCCTTTCGAGCAGCGCCTTGACCTGGTCCGGCAGCTGCGCCGTCTCGAGCAGCGCACGGGCCTGACCGAGCAGGTCGGCCGCCGGAGCGGCTCCAACGTCGGCAGGTCCGGCTGCGGCACCGAGAATGGCCGGTGCAAACGAGGCGAGTGCTTCCACCTCGGCCAGGTTGGGCATGGGCTCACCGGGGGCGGGGAGGAACTGAGCGATCAGAGCAGCGGGATCGGCCGGCGCTGCGGGCAGATCTGCCGGTGCCATCGGCACCAATGGCTGTGCGGATGCGCTGGTCGGCACGACTAGTGCGGCGGCCGCGGCTACGGCAAAGGCTGTAACTACGCGACGCGTTCCGCGGGTACGAAGCACGGTGATATTCCCCATTCTGATCATGACGCGGGCCCACGGCGACAGCCGGTGCTCGAGGGGTCACTCTATGTAGCGCAATCCCCGATGTACAGCTGTTGTCGAACGAGCCCTCCCCCGTCGCATCTATGCCAGGGCAGTCTATTGGTCACACGCTGCGAATTCTCCGCAGAGGCACACGATAACCTGTTACTGAAGTTGTCAGTGTGAAAGGTGATGCAAATGTTACTCGGGTGCATCCGCGGTTGGGACGCGTGAACCGAGCCCTATAAGCTCGACGACCGATACACCGCATCGATACCGAACGGAACCGCACGCACAGTGAACCGACTTGTTCGGCTGGCCCCCGTTCTGCTCGCGGTCTCGGTGATCAGCCGATTCGTCTGGGCATTCGCGACGCCCAACGGAATGAACCTCGTGGACCTACACGTCTACGTCGACGGCTCCGCGGCACTGCTCGGCGGCAATCTGTACGACTACACGTATTCGGTACAGACCCCGGACTTCCCACTCCCGTTCACGTACCCGCCGTTCGCCGCGCTCGTGTTCTTCCCGCTGCACTATCTGCCGTTCACCCTGGTCGGCGTCCTGTGGCAGGCCGCGACCATGCTCGCGCTGTTCGTTGTGGTGAGGCTGACGCTGTCGATGGTGCTCGGCGACGAGCGCGCCGCGGAGCCGCGCTGGGTGCGCATCGCAATGCTGTGGACCGCGCTGGGGCTGTGGTCCGAACCCGTGCGGACGACGCTGGACTACGGCCAGGTCAACGTGTTCCTGGTGCTGGTGGCGATTCTCGCGGTACGCAGCAGCAGGTGGTGGGTGGCTGGAGGGCTGGTCGGCTTCGCTGCCGGAATCAAGCTGACCCCGGCCATCACCGGTCTCTACTTCCTGGCGACTCGGCGATGGAAGGCCGCGGCGTTCTCGGCGGTGGCCTTCGCCCTCACCGTCGCGGTCAGCTACGCGGCGCTCGGACATCAGGCGGCCACGTACTTCACCACACTGCTCGGCGATGCCGAACGCATCGGCCCCGTCGGCTCGGTCTGGAACCAGTCTCTGCGAGGAGCGCTCAGCCGGATCGCGGGGGAGGACGTCGGGCAGGGCCCGGTGTGGATCGTCGCCGCCGTCGTCGCGACAGGGCTTGCGCTCGCGGCATGGCGTGCGATCGGACGCGAAGATCATCTGGGCACGCTGGTGATCGTGCAACTTCTCGGCCTGCTGATCTCGCCTATCTCCTGGTCGCACCACTGGATCTGGGTGATCCCGATGGTGATCTGGCTGGTGCACGGGCCGCTGCGCGACGTCGCCGGGGCGAAGATCGTCGCGGGCTACTGGTTGGTGACGGTGACCGTGGGGGTGCCGTGGCTGCTCAGTTTCTTCCAGGAATCGATCTGGACCATCCCCCGTCCCGGACTCGAGGCGTGGGCCGGTGCGGTCGACGTGATCGGCTCGGCCTTGTTCCTGGGCTGGGTCGTGTATGCGGGACGAGTTATGAAAGCTCGATCAGTTGATCGATCCGACGCGCCAGATCCACATCCTTCTGCGTGAGTCCGCCGGCACTGTGGGTCGAGAGGGCGAACGTCAACGTGCGCCATCTGATGTCGATGTCGGGGTGATGGTCCGCCTCTTCCGCGGCGTCGGCCACCCGGTTCACCGCCTCGATCGCTGCGGGAAATGACGCCAGTTCGACGGTGCGAGTCAGGGATTTGCCGACCACGGTCCATTCGGTGAGCCGGGCGTCCTCGATGTCGCGGTCGGTCAGCAGTTCGGTCATAGAAAGATGGTGGCATGTCCGGTACCCCCACCGCTGTGGTTGTCGCAGCCGCGTTGACGCACGACGGCAGGCTGCTGCTCGCGCAACGAACCCGTCCGCCCGAGCTGGCGGGTCTCTGGGAACTGCCCGGCGGCAAGGTCGAGCCGGGGGAGTCCGAGGACGCCGCGCTGGCGCGCGAGCTGCGCGAGGAATTGGGGGTCGAGTGCTCGATCGGAGCGGCGCTGACCGGCGACGTCGATCTTGCGGGCGGCCTGGTCCTGCGCGCTTACCGAGCCTCGCTGATCTCGGGAATGCCTGCAGCCCTGGAACATTCGGCCCTGAGGTGGGTGGACGCCGCGACGCTGCCGACGATGGATCTGGTCGACGCGGATCGGCTCTGGTTGCCCGAACTTCAGCAGATTCTGCTCACTTCGCCCGGGCGGTCTTGAGGCCCTTCTTCAGGTCCTTCTTGGTTGCGCCTGCCGATTCGAGTTTCTTCATTCGCATGATGACCACGGGGCATTTGATGCACCGAACCTTCTTGCGACAGCATTTTTTCTTGGGCTTCATCCCCGAGACATCTACGGCCTTTATCTTGCCCATGAGCACCAAGACTAATGGGTGGCGCAGGTCACAGACCTGAGGGTGGCGCGGCGCACCGTCGGACTACGGGTAAACTCGATCAGTCGCGAGAACCTCGCGGTGCAGCGCGCTTCTCTAGCGACATAAGCCCGCTAGCGAACAAGAGCCCGCATTCGACTCCAGGAGAATTTTTCGCGTGAGCGCCCCAAGCAGTGCAGACAACATCGACAGCACCACCACTTTTCGCAACGTAGCCATCGTTGCACACGTCGACCATGGCAAGACCACCCTGGTCGACGCCATGCTCCGGCAGTCAGGCGCGTTCGAGGAACGTGCCGAAGCGATCGACCGCGTCATGGACTCGGGTGACCTCGAAAAAGAAAAAGGCATCACGATCCTGGCCAAGAACACGGCCGTTCACAAGCGCAATGCCGACGGCACCATCACCGTCATCAACGTGATCGACACCCCCGGCCACGCCGACTTCGGCGGAGAGGTCGAGCGCGGCCTGTCCATGGTCGACGGCGTCGTCCTTCTCGTCGACGCTTCCGAGGGCCCGCTTCCGCAGACCCGCTTCGTGCTGCGCAAGGCGCTCGCCGCCTCCCTGCCGGTGATCCTGGTCGTGAACAAGACCGACCGTCCCGACGCGCGTATCGAAGAGGTCGTCTCGGAGAGCCACGATTTGCTCCTCGACCTGGCGTCCGACCTCGACGACGAAGCGTCCGAGGCAGCCGAGCTCGCCCTCGACCTTCCTGTTCTCTACGCCTCCGGCCGTGAGGGCAAGGCGTCGCGTGTTCAGCCCGAGAACGGCAACGCGCCCGACGCCGAGAACCTCGACGAGCTGTTCGAGGTTCTGCTCAACTACGTCCCCGCGCCCAAGGGCAACGTCGACGCACCGCTGCAGGCGCACGTCACCAACCTCGACGCGTCGGCCTTCCTCGGCCGCCTCGCCCTGGTGCGTATCCACAACGGCCAGCTCTCCAAGGGCCAGACCGTGAGCTGGATGCGAGAGGTCGACGGCGAGCCCGTCGTCCAGAAGGCCAAGATCACCGAGCTGCTCAACACCATCGGCGTCGAGCGCGTCCCCGGTGAGCGCGGCGTCGCAGGCGACATCGTCGCCGTCGCGGGCTTCCCCGACATCATGATCGGTGACACCCTCGCCGATCTGGAGAACCCGGTCGCACTGCCCCGTATCACGGTCGACCAGCCGGCCATCTCGGTCACCATCGGCACCAACACGAGCCCGCTCGTCGGACGCGTCAGCGGCCACAAGCTCACCTCGCGCATGGTCAAGAGCCGTCTGGACCAGGAGCTCATCGGTAACGTCTCGCTCAAGGTCCTCGACATCGGTCGCCCCGATGCCTGGGAGGTCCAGGGTCGTGGCGAGCTGGCGCTGGCCATCCTCGTCGAGCAGATGCGTCGCGAAGGCTTCGAGCTCACCGTCGGCAAGCCGCAGGTGGTCACCCAGCAGGTCGACGGCAAGCTGCACGAGCCCTTCGAAGAGCTCATGGTCGACACTCCGGAGGAGTACCTCGGTGCGGTCACTCAGCTGCTCGCAGCTCGCAAGGGCAAGATGGTGCAGATGACGAACCACGGCGCAGGCTGGGTTCGCATGGAATTCATCGTTCCTTCGCGCGGCCTGATCGGCTTCCGCACCGAGTTCCTCACGGACACCCGTGGCACCGGTATCGCCAACGCCGTCTTCCACGGTTACGCACCGTGGGCCGGTGAGATCCGCGCGCGCCACACCGGTTCGCTCGTGTCGGACCGCCACGGCACCGTCACCCCGTTCGCGATGATCCAGCTGGCCGATCGCGGCACGTTCTTCGTCGAGCCGGGCGCAGACACCTACGAGGGCATGGTCGTGGGCATCAACCCGCGTCAGGAAGACCTCGACATCAACGTCACCCGCGAGAAGAAGCTGACCAACATGCGTCAGTCCTCCGCAGACGTCATGGAGACCCTGGCCAAGCCCAAGAAGCTCGACCTGGAAATGGCCATGGAGTTCTGTGCAGGCGACGAGTGCGTCGAGGTGACCCCCGAGGTCGTCCGCGTCCGCAAGGTGCACCTCGATTCCAACGAGCGCGCCCGCGAGCGTTCGCGCAGCAAGACTCGCGACAAGGCTGCTCTGTAAGACTCACTTCGTGCGGCAGAAGCGACGTGTCACCCTCGTGGGGCGCGTCGCTTCTGTCGCAGAAGGTAGCCGACTACGAAGGAGATCCTCGTTGCGCAAGGTGCTGATGCCGACGGTTCTGGTTTCTGCCATCGCTCTGGTACTCACCGCGTGCACTGCGGATCCGCCGCCCCCGATCGAGAGTGTCGAGACTCCGGTCAGCACGACGATGGTTCCGGCCGAGACCGGTGATCCGGTCGTCGTCGCCATCGACGACGTCGGTATCGGCTTCAATCCACATCTTCTGGCGGATCAGTCGCCCGCGACGGCCGCGGTGAGTTCACTGGTTCTGCCCAGCCCGTTCCGCCCGGTCCGGAACCCCGACACCGGGGTGACCACGTGGGAGCCGGACCTGTCGTTGCTGCTCTCGGCCGAGGTGACGTCGCAATCGCCGTTCACCATCCGCTACCAGCTGCGCAACGAGGCGCAGTGGTCCGACAGCGCTCCGATCGCCGCCGAGGACTTCCGCTACCTGTGGCAGCAGATGATCACCCAGCCCGGTGTCGTCGATCCGGCGGGGTACGGGCTCATCAGCGACGTCGCGTCCTCGGGCGGTGGCAAGACAGTCGACGTGACGCTCTCGTCGCCGTATCCGGCCTGGCAGCGACTGTTCGCCGATCTGGTGCCCTCGCACCTGCTCAAGGACTCACCCGGCGGTTTCCAGGGAGGCCTGACGGACAACGTGCCGGTCTCGGGCTCCCGGTTCAACATCAAGACCGTCGACCGGGGTAGGGACGAGATTCTGCTCGAACGCAACGACCGATTCTGGGACCGACCCGCATCACCCGACCAGATCCTCATCCGCCGCGGGGGCACCTCCGCTCAGCTGGCTGATTCGCTGCGGTCCAGTGACGCGCAGATCGCCCAGGTTCGCGGGGGGTCGGCTCTGCGGGCTCAGCTCTCCGCAATTCCCGGCGTGCGAACCGACACCATCAGGCAGTCGCGCGTGTTGTCGATGACGGTCAACGGGCGAGCTGCGAACATGTCCGATTCTGCTGTGCGGCAAGGGATATTCGGTCTGCTCGATCCGAACCTGCTGGCCACGGTCGGAGCAGGCGGCGGCGCGACGGATCGCCGGGCGGCAGCGCAGCTGTCCTCGCCGTCCGACCCCGGCTACTCCGCGACCGCGCCCGCCCCCATCGGCAGAAGTGCCGCCCTCGACTTGCTCGACCGGGCCGGGTTCGTGCCGACACCCGATGCCGTGGTGACATCCACACCGAACCCGAGCGCACCGACCACCGCCGCTCCGACGACAAGCCCCGACCCGACGGCCACGAGCGCTCCGGCACCGAGTGTCACCCGCCTTGCGGACGCGACCGGCACCGCGTTGCGGTTCGTGATCGGTGCCGTCGAGAACGACGACATCGCGCTCGCGGTCGCCGGAACCGCCGCCGACGAACTCGTCGGCGCGGGAATCGATGCCACCGTCACCCCACTGCCCGCCGACGAGCTGTATTCGACGGCGTTGACCGACGGGACCGTCGACGCGGTCGTCGGATGGACCAGCGCCGGGGTCGATCCCGCCACGGCCCTCGCCTCACGGTTCGGCTGCGTCGACGAACCGGCCGACGGCAGTGGCGACGGCGTCGAGGTGCCGCGCAACCTGTCCGGCCTGTGCGTTCCGGAGTTGCAACCGACGATCGACAGGGCATTGGTGAGCGGCCTCGAGCCTTCGGTGGCCACCAACGACGTCGAGCCGGCGCTGTGGTCTCTGGCGTCGACGCTGCCGATCATGCAGGACTCGTCGGTGGTTGCGGCCGTTCCCGGCATCACCGGCCTCTCACTGACCGGCCCGGTGGAGGTAGGGATCTTCGCCGACGCGTCGCAGTGGATGCGGACACCCCGATGACCGACAAGTCGACGATGACGGAGCCTTCCATGACGGAGCCTTCCATGACGGAGCCGCAGCGGTTGCTCCTGGTGCACGCACACCCGGACGACGAAACCATCACCACCGGCGGCACCATCGCTCATTACGTTCGAGCCGGAGCGGACGTCACGGTGCTCACCTGCTCGCTCGGTGAGGAGGGGGAGGTGATCGGCGAGACGTGGGCCGATCTGGTCGTCGACCGCGCAGATCAGCTCGGCGGCTATCGAATTCTGGAATTGCATCGCGCTCTCGCGGCGCTGGGGTGCAACCCGCCTCGGTTCCTCGGTGGAGCCGGTCGTTGGCGCGATTCGGGGATGGCAGGCACGTCTGCTGCCCGCAAGCCACGCGCGTTCGTCAACGCGGATCGCGTCGAGGCCCTCGGAGCGCTCGTCGCGGTGATGCGTGAGCTTCGGCCGCAGGTGGTCGTCGGGTACGACCCCGAGGGCGGATACGGCCACCCCGATCACCAGCAGGTGCACTCGTTGGTGACCGAGGCCGTCGAGGTCTGCGGGACGGATTCCTACCCCGGGGTCGGAGCGCCCTGGGAGGTGTCCAAGTTCTACTGGACAGTCACCGGACACGATCAATTGCAGGCTGGGCTCGCGGCCATCGAGGCGATTCCCTCACACTGGCGAATGCCGGAGGCCGGCGAGCTGCCGAGCGTTCCCGAGAACACCATCACCACCAGCATCGACATCCGCGGCGTGCTCGATGCCAAGCGGGATGCGCTCCGGGCCCACGCGACTCAGGTGACCGTCGCGCCGTCGGGCAGCGAGTACGCACTGTCCAACGACATCGCCCAGCCGATACTGCTGGACGAGCAATACGTGCTCGTGCGCGGTGAACTCGATCCCGATGAGACGGGTAGAGAGAACGACCTGTTCGCCGGCGTACTAGGCTGTGCTTCGCATCACTAATACCACCACATCAGGGGCGGAACACACATGTATAACTGGGTAGTACAGGACGCCATCGTCGCGTTCGTCGATTCTCTCAAGCCGCAGTTCGGCGCACAGGCAGATCTGTACCAGTACGTACTGGGACAAATCGCCATGGGTGCGAGCAACCTGCTGACCTCCCTGGGGTACCCGCCGGTTTCCTGAGTGCCGATGCCCGGTTTTTCGAATGCGATGCACTGAAACAACCCGGGTCAAGGCAGTATTGGGCGCATGATCTCGAAGGCCGCATCCAATACTGTCGCCCTGGTGTCCTGGGCGACCGTCGCAGTACTGGTGTTCGACGGCTTCCTGTCCGGAATTCTCTCGGTCTTCTTCCTTCCGACCTACCTCGGATCGGTGCAGTTCCCCATCAGCGCACTGCTCGGCGGGATCGCGAACGTCGCGCTGATTCTGGCCGCACGCAAGGTCGCGGATCGGCCGATCTGGGTGGCGTCGCCCCTGATCGGATGGTTCGCTGCAGTGGTGCTGTGCATGCTCGGCGGTCCGGGAAGCGACGTTCTCCTACTCGCCGATTGGCGCACCATGCTTCTCATCGTCGCCGGTGCGGGCCCCGCCGGAGTGCTGCTCTTCATGTTCCGGATGAAGGCGATCACAGCAAGCGTGCATGCCGACCCGCATCCCGCAGCACGTCCTCGATCATCGTCGGAGTCAACAGTCCGGTGAAGGTGTTTCGCTGGCTCACGTGATAGCTGGCGAACACGGTGATCGAGCCCAGGTCGAGCCGAGCCCCATGGCCGAATTTCGGTGCAGGCCTTGGTATCTCCCACCCGTTGGCGGCCAGTGTCGGCAGCAGGGACTGCCAGCCGAAGGCACCGAGAACGAGCACCGACCGCAGCGTCGGACGCAGCAACCGTAATTCGTCGTCTAGCCAGGGCCTGCAGGTATCCCGCTCGGCGGGAGTCGGCTTGTTCTGCGGGGGAGCGCAGTGCACCGGCGCGGTGATGCGAACCCCGTTGAGCGTCAATCCGTCTCCGATGTGGGTAGCGGTGGGTTGGCTGGCCAGACCGACCGCATGCATCGCGCGGTAGAGGACGTCTCCGCTTCGATCGCCGGTGAACATACGCCCGGTGCGGTTCGCGCCGTGTGCGGCCGGTGCCAGCCCGACGATCAGCATCGCCGCATCGGCGGGTCCGAAGCTGGGAACTGCTCTGCCCCAATATGTTTCGTTTGCGAATGCGGCCCGCTTCTCGGCGGCGACCTGTTCACGCCACTGCACCAGGCGCGGGCAGGCGCGGCATTCGGCCACCGCGATGTCGAGTTGCTCGATGCTCTGCGGCCGCGTCATGTCAGGTTCGTTGCAGCCAGATGTCCCCGGCTCCCGGGGTGACGGCGTCGATCATCGCCCACGCGTTCTCGATGGGGATGTCGATCACCTCGTAATGTCCGACGCCTGCGGGAGTTGCAGCGACGATGGTGGCCACCCCGGCGCGACGCTGGAAGAAGGTCTGCCGCACGGTCCAACCGATGATGCCCGCGGCTTCGAGGCTGTGTCGAGTCCTGTCCAGCGAACCGTGCTGGGTGATGAGCCAACCGGGCAGCACCGCATGGCCGAGACCGCGGAAGCGATCGTGTGCGAGCCCGAATGCGGCAACGAACAACACCCCGACCGCGATCCACGCCAGTAGCGGGATCGGTGCGCCGACATACTGTGCGATGCCCAGCGCTGCACCGAGAACCGCAACGGGCAGAACGGCACGCGTGTAGCGGCGTCGACGCGCTGCGGGTCCGTGCGGCAGCAGAGGCCGGTCCGAACTTCCGTGCAGACCGGCCTCGCCGAGCACGGTGGTCATCATGCGCAACGCCTCGCCGCGTGGGGCCTGGGGGAGCAGCAGAGACGATTCCTTCTTTTCGGCGCTGACGCCGGTCATGATGGCGTCCAGCCTGGCTCCGCCGGCCGCACGAAGCAGCAGTGGTTCGGACAGCGAGGTGCCGCGCAGCCGCTTGCGGTCGAGTGTCGACTGGCGAGTGCGCAACAGTCCATGGCTGACGTGCATGGTGCGTCCCTGGTCCGTCACCGTCAGGTTGGCGTAGGCCAGCAGGTAGCGGACGCACGCGAAGATGCTCGATACGACGAGCAGCGCCATCAGCGCCACGACGACGAACACCGCGATTCCCAATCGCTCGGCGGAGTCGATGCTGTTGGAGACCACCGACGATTCGGCCAGCCACTGCCCGAGTCCGTACTGGAACAACACGCCGACGGCTGCAGCGATGGTGACGATGCCGGTGATGGAGAACGGCGCGAACCGCACCCACGAGAACTGCCAGTGTGCAATCTCGACGCCGGGATCGGCTGCTGCGGTGGGTGTTCCGTCGGTCGCGGGGATCTGCCCCGATACTCGCTGCAGCAGATCCCCGCGAAGTGCCGGTACCAGCGAGGTGTCGAGGGCGTTGAGCTCGAAGGCCTCACCCTTGCCTGCCTGTTGCCCGGTGCCGATGCGCAGGATGGACAGGCCGAGTACGCGGTGCAGAACGTTCGCTTCCACGTCGACCGACCGAATTCTGTTCCGCGGAATGGAGAGCACCTTCTTCTGGAGCACCCCGCTGCGCAGTTGCACGTGCACCGGACCGATCCGGTAGCTGGTGGTGAACCACCGCAGAATCGCGAACACCACGACGACCGCGAGAAGGCCGAGGCTCCAGAAGTGGTTGCCGCTCTGGCTACCGACGAAGAACGAGATCAACAGCACCGGCAGGATCTTGATGCCCTCGTTCACCGGATGTACCAACAGCATTCGCTTGTCCAGCCGCAGCCAGGGCTGCTCCTCCTCGACGGCGAGTAGTTCCGCCTGATCGGTCATGTCGCGTCTCCGATGGTGCGGCCGGCGATGTCGGTGAGTCGAGCAACCGTCTTGTCGGCCACATCCTGATCCAGTGCCGTGATTCTGACCGCGCCCGCGGACGACGCCGTCGTGACGGTGACGGTGGCCAAGCCCAACAGACGGTCGAGCGGTCCACGCTCGGTGTCGACGGTCTGTACCCGTGAGATCGGTGCGATGCGTCGCTCCTGGCTCAGCCAGCCGGTGCGGGTGTAGACCGCGGTGTCGCTGATCTCCCAACGATGCACGCGGTACCGCCACTGCGGCACGACCGCGACGTGCAGGGCAGCGAAAACGATCGAGGCGACGAGGACGGCGACATGCGGCCAGGTGGTCCAGCTCGAGTCGACGACGGCCCAGACGATCTGAGCGATGAAGATCGGTAGCCACAGCAGACCGGCACTCAGAGCCCAGAGCAGACGTGCTCGCGGAGATGGTTGCCACTGAGGATCGGTCATCGTTGTCACGGGTACAAACGTAGCCCTCACCCCTCGTGCGCGTTTTGCGTACTTGCAGCTACGCAAAACGCGCACGAGGGCGGCAGCACTACCCGCGGGTGGCACGTGCGTACCAGGAAGCGCATGATCGACTGGTGACTTTGCTGCCTGACACCGCTCCAGCCGCTTCTGCCATGCGCCGCGTTCTGCGTCGCGCCCGGGACGGAGTCTCGTTGAATGTCGACGAGGCGACAGTTCTGCTTCATGCGCGTGGGGACGATCTGGTGGATCTGATGGCGTCGGCCGCGCGGGTTCGTGATGCGGGTCTCGAGTCGGCCGGTCGTCCGAAGACGGTCTCGTATTCGCGAAAGGTGTTCGTACCCATCACGCGGTTGTGCCGCGACAAGTGCCACTACTGCACGTTCGTCACCGTGCCGGGCAAGCTCAACGCCGCAGGCCACGGGTTGTTCATGGATCCAGACGAGATCATCGACGTCGCTCGCAAGGGTGCCGCGCTCGGATGCAAGGAGGCGCTGTTCACGCTCGGCGACCGACCGGAGGAGCGGTGGCCCGAGGCCAAGGAGTGGCTCGACTCCCGCGGCTACGATTCGACCTTGGATTACGTGCGCGCCATGTCGATCAGGGTGCTCGAGGAGACCGGCTTGCTCCCGCACCTCAATCCAGGAGTGATGTCGTGGCAGGAACTGTCGCGGCTCAAGCCGGTCGCACCGTCGATGGGGATGATGCTCGAGACCACCTCGCGTCGGTTGTTCGAGGAGAAGGGGCAGGCGCACTACGGCAGCCCCGACAAGGATCCCGAGGTTCGGCTGCGGACCTTGACCGACGCGGGGCGTCTGAACATCCCGTTCACCACCGGCATCTTGGTGGGAATCGGCGAGACCCTGCGTGATCGCGCCGAGTCGATCATGGCAATTCGTAAGGTGCACAAGTCTTTCGGGCACGTGCAGGAAATCATCGTGCAGAACTTCCTGGCCAAGTCCGATACCGCGATGCGATCCGTTCCCGACGCGGGGCTCGAAGAATTTCTGGCGACCATCGCGGTGACGCGCATGGTGGTCGGCCCGTCGATGCGGATTCAGGCTCCGCCGAATCTCGTCGAGCCGGAGGAGACGGCAGCGCTGCTCGGCGCAGGCGTCGACGATTGGGGCGGGGTTTCTCCGCTGACCCCCGATCACGTCAACCCGGAGCGGCCGTGGCCGAACCTCGATACCTTGGCCGACCTGTCCGACAAGGCGGGCTACCGCTTGGTGGAACGTGTTGCAGCGCAACCGCAGTACGTTCTGGCCGGCGCTCCGTGGATCGATCCGCGGATCTCGGCGCACGTGCGGGCGCTGGCCGATCCCGAGACCGGAATGGCGCGTGAGGACGTCAACCCGACCGGTTTGCCGTGGCAGGAACCGGACGAGGAGTGGGAGTCCTCGGGCCGCGTCGACCTGAACACCGAGATCGACACTCAGGGACGCAACACCGAGACGCGTTCGGATCTGGCGAATGCGTTCGGCGACTGGGACTCCATTCGCGAGCAGGTTCGTGATCTCGCGGGGCTCGAGCGGGTGGACCGAGACTTGGTGTCCGCATTGACGGCAGCGGAAAAGGATCCGGCCGGGCTGACGGACGAGCAGTACCTCGCACTCGCGACGGCCGAGGGCGCGGGCATGGACGCCGTTGCGGCTCTCGCGGACGACCTGCGCAAGCAGGTCAACGGAGACACCGTCACCTACGTGGTGAACCGGAACATCAACTTCACCAACATCTGCTACACCGGGTGCCGCTTCTGTGCGTTCGCGCAGCGCAAGGGAGACGCCGATGCGTTCACCCTGTCCACCACCGAGGTCGCCGATCGCGCGTGGGAAGCCCACGTCGTCGGTGCCACCGAGGTTTGCATGCAGGGTGGAATCGACCCCGAACTACCGGTGACGGGCTACGCCGATCTGGTGCGTGCGGTCAAGGCGAAAGTGCCGTCGATGCACGTGCACGCCTTCTCGCCGATGGAGATCGTCAACGGGGCCTCCCGCGGCGGTCAGTCGATTCGCGAGTGGCTCACCGAACTCCGAGCCGCCGGGCTGGACTCGATCCCGGGTACGGCCGCGGAGATCCTCGACGACGAGGTCCGCTGGGTGCTCACCAAAGGCAAGCTGCCCGCCGCCGAGTGGATCGAAGTGATCACCACCGCGCACGAGGTGGGCCTGCGGTCGAGCTCGACGATGATGTACGGGCACGTCGACAATCCGTCGCACTGGGTCGGTCACCTGAACGTGCTCAAGAAGATCCAGGACAAGACCGGTGGGTTCACCGAGTTCGTGCCGCTGCCGTTCGTGCACCAGTCCTCGCCGTTGTATCTGGCCGGCGCATCGCGACCCGGGCCGACCAACCGCGACAACCGCGCGGTGCACGCCCTGGCTCGCATCATGCTGCACGGCCGAATCGACAACATTCAGACATCGTGGGTGAAATTGGGAATCACGGGTACACAAGCGATGCTGAACGGAGGCGCGAACGATCTGGGAGGGACCCTGATGGAGGAGACGATCTCGCGTATGGCGGGTTCGCAGAACGGTTCGGAGAAGACCGTCGCGGAACTGCACGAGATCGCCGACGGCATCGGACGCCCGGTTCGTCAGCGCACCACCACATACGACCCGGCCCCGGCCGTGTCGGTTGCCGGCCTGATCTGACCCTCGGGTCCACTTTCGAAATGGAGCTTGTCTGACATGGACGACCGTCGAGTCGCCGCGGTTCTGAGCAGTGCCGTCGCCATCATTCATCCCGTGCTCGACATCCTTGCGACACGGGACCCGATCGGGCTCAAGGGACGAACGTTCCGTGAGTCCTCCGCGGATGATTCGAAGCTCGACAACGTCATCGATTTCCTCGCGAAGGCCTTCGACACCACCGACTTCCCGGGTACCGCGGGTTGGGAGAAGCTCGACAGCGACGCTCGTTCGCAGTGGTGGGTCAGTCGCATCGGCGCACTCAACACCGTGGCAGTCGCATTCCCCGGAGTGTTCGGCATCCTGGTCAACCGGCTGCCCATCCAGGACCTGCTCGGGTTCGCCAACCAGGCGATGGTGCTCGTCGCCGTGGCGCGTGAATCGGGTGTGACCGACCGCGAGACGCACGTGGCGTTGCTCGGATCGGTGCTGTGCAAGCGTGATCTGACGGCGCTCGCCGACAGTGCACCCGCGAAGAAGGAAGAGTCACCCAAGTCGGGTCCGTTCGCACTGCTGCGCGGAATGTGGCAGATCGCGAACGTACTGCGCGACGTCGCCGGTGAATTGGAGAAGCGTCCGCACCCCCGCGGCGTCTACCGCGTGCTCGGTGCCATCCCGCTCGTCGGCGGTGTCGCCGGCTATCTCGGTGAGCGCGGCGCTCTCTCGCGTGCCGCGAAACAGGGACGCAAGTGGCTCGCGGCCCACAAGAAGTCGTCGGCCCTCGGTGCCGACTCGCCCGTCAAGCAGCTTCGTCGATAGCCGAGCGGGGCAGGTGAGGCGACCCTGGGTCGGTCGGCCTCGAGTTCGGACGGCGATACTAGGATGCTCAGGGCGCGCGAGCGCCCACGATCGATACAGGAGGGGAGAGCAGCAGTGACCTACTCGATTGCAGAACCGTGCGTAGATGTACTGGACAAAGCGTGCATCGAAGAGTGCCCGGTGGATTGCATCTACGAGGGTAACCGAATGCTGTACATCCACCCCGACGAATGCGTCGACTGCGGAGCCTGCGAGCCCGTCTGCCCCGTCGAGGCCATTTTCTACGAGGACGACGTTCCTGAGCAGTGGAGCGCGTACGTCGGTGCCAATGTCGACTTCTTCGACGACCTGGGATCTCCCGGCGGCGCGGCGAAACTCGGCAAGACCGATTACGACCCGCCGTTCATCAAGGCTCTGCCTCCCATGGGCGAGAACTGACGATCTTGGTGCGCACAGCGGTGGCAGCGGGGCTGCCCGACTTTCCGTGGGACTCGCTGACCGCCGCCAAGGAGAAGGCCTCGGCTCATCCGGACGGCATCGTCAATCTGTCGGTCGGCACCCCGGTCGATCCGGTTGCGGACGTGATCCGCGCAGCGCTGAATTCCGTTGCGGACGAGCCCGGTTACCCGACCACCGTCGGGACCGTTGCGCTGCGCGAGGCCGCGGTCGCCGCGCTCGCGCGTCGATACTCGATGACCGGCATCTCGCCCGACGCTGTGCTGCCTGCCATCGGCACCAAGGAAATGATCGCCTGGCTGCCGACTCTGCTGGGCCTGGGAGCCGACGACTTGATCGTCATCCCCGAATTGGCATATCCCACATACGAAGTGGGTGCCCTGCTCGCACGGTCTCGGACTATCCGGGCCGACGGCCTGAATCGTCTCGGACCCGAGCGGGCGTCGCTGATCTTCGTCAATTCACCGTCCAACCCGACCGGCAAGGTGCTCGGAGTCGAGCACCTGCGCAAGGTCGTCGACTGGGCCCGTGAACGTGACGCGATCGTCGTCTCCGACGAGTGCTATCTGGGTTTGACCTGGGACGCTGAGGCCGTGTCGGTTCTCGATCCTCGCGTGTGCGACGGAGATCACACCAATCTTCTTGCCGTGCACTCACTCTCGAAGACCTCGAACCTGGCCAGCTACCGCGCCGGCTTCGTCACCGGCGATGCCTCCCTCGTCGCCGAGTTGCTCGAAGTGCGCAAGCACGCCGGCATGATGGTGCCATTGCCGATCCAGGCCGCCATGACCGCCGCACTGGCCGACGACGAGCACGAGAACATCCAGCGCGAGCGATACCGCGCCCGTCGCACTGTGCTCAAAGCTGCCGTCGAGGCTGCCGGATTCACCGTCGACCACTCCGAGGCCGGGCTCTACCTCTGGGCTACGCGGGGCGAGCCGTGCCGCGACACCGTCGACTGGCTCGCCGAACGCGGCATCCTCGTTGCACCGGGAGAGTTCTACGGTCCCGACGGTGCCCACCACGTGCGGATCGCATTGACGGCCACGGACGAACGCATCGAGGCTGCGGCCACTCGGCTGCGTGGGTAGTTCGAGGCTTCTGGTGGACAGTGAAGTCGGTTGGCTTCGGCTCCGCCTGGGTGTTCTCATATACCCGTGACCCTCAGCCTGCTGCTCAGCTTCGCCGGTGTGTGTTTTCTGCTGGCGATTCTGCCGGGGCCCGATTCGTTTCTGGTGCTCCGCTACAGCATCGGCGGCCTCAAGCCAGGCATCGCCGCGGCGATGGGCGTCGCGATCGGCGGACTGTTCTGGGCCGTGTTGGTAGCCGTCGGGCTGGCAGCGATCGTCGAGCAGTCTGCGACGGCATATCGCGTCGTGAAGATTCTCGGCGGGCTGTACCTGCTGTATCTGGGTGTGAAGGCTATTCGAGCGCGACGGAAGAAGAAGGTGGCCGGGGAGCCTCTGATGCCCGTCGCTGCGTCCGCGTGGTCGGCGTTCGGTGCCGGAGTTCTCTCCTGCGCGCTCAATCCCAAGGTCGGACTGTTCTATCTCGCGGTGGTGCCGCAGTTCCTCACCGTGGTCACGTTTGCAGGTGCCATGACGCTCGGTCTGGTCGAGGTGGTTGTCGCCGCGCTGGTGATGGGAGTGTTCTCCGTTCTCGCCTCCCGCGCGGTCGCGCTATTGCGCAGGCCCGCGGTGACCGACTGGCTGGACCGCATCAGTGCCGGATTCCTGGTCGCGCTCGGCGTCGGCACCGTCGCATCCTCGGCCTAGTCGATAACAGCAAGTAGGGGAAGTGGCAGCATCACGTTTCACGACTGACGGGTACTTGGGCGCGGCCTAGATCTCGCAAACGCGCGCGCACTTGCCATACGCGCGCAGAATCGTGACGCGAAACCGCTCGCGTTCAGCAAACGCGCGCGCGTTCGCGAGGACTGAGGGGCCGCGTGGATCACGGCTCTAGATCCGGCTCGCCCACATCCCAGCCGCCGCGTCGGATGCGCAGAATGTAGACCAGTTCGTTGCTGCCGAATGCTTCGACGGTCGTGAAGCGTTTGGGCTCGGTGTTGACCTCGGGATTGCGTGCGTGCGCTTCCTCGTAGAGCTGAGTGGCTCGAAGATCGGCCAATTCGACGCGGGTCCAGAAGTCGTCGGACTGCACAGAGTAGACCAGCCTGGGTGCGCCGTCGGTGACGTGCGCGATGTCGATGTCGTCATCGTCGGACTCGGAGTCCTCGAGGTCCAGGTCGTCCTCGGAATCGGTGTCCTGCTCGGCGTCGGTTCCGATCAGATAGACACCCGCCTGCAGGTCACCGGCGGCGACCGTCATGTACTCGGCGTAGTCGCCGGTGTCGATTCCGTCCACGTCCATGTATGTACGGTAGCCATGTGCTGCTTCGTTCACTGAACCCACTCGCCGTTGCGCGAGGAGACGACATTCCCGACGCCATCACGATCGACGGAGTCTCGCTCTCCCGCGCCGATATCCTGGGCGCGGCGACGTCCGTGGCCGAGCGCATCTCGCGAGCCGACCGCCTCGCGATCTACGCGACGCCCTCGGTGAAGACGGTGCTCGCTGTCGTGGGCGCACTCATCGCCGGTGTCACCGTGGTGCCGGTTCCGCCCGACGCCGGGGTGGCCGAGCGTGAGCACATCCTCCGCGACTCGGGCGCGCAGGCGTGGCTCGGTGAAGCGCCGCCGGACACCTCCGGGCTCGAGGTCCTGCCGGTGCGTCAGCATGCACGGTCGTGGCACAGCTACCCCGAACCGCAGCCGTCCTCGGTCGCGTTCGTGCTCTACACCTCCGGTACCACCGGCCCGCCGAAAGGCGTCCTGATCTCGCGCAGTGCCATCGCAGCCGGGCTCGACGCGTTGGCGCAGGCCTGGGCATGGACGTCGAAAGACACTGTGGTGCAGGGGCTTCCGCTGTTCCACGTACACGGACTCATTCTCGGTGTCCTCGGCCCACTGCGAGTGGGCAGCCCGCTGATCCACACCGGTAAGCCGACGCCGGAGCTCTACGCAGGCGCGCGCGGATCCCTTTACTTCGGCGTGCCGACCGTATGGTCGCGCATCGCCGCGGACGAGGCCTCGGCCCGCGCCCTGGCCGGTGCCCGACTGCTGGTTTCCGGCAGTGCCCCACTCCCGGTCCCGGTGTTCGAGAAGCTGCGTGAGCTCACCGGCCAGGCCCCGATCGAGCGGTACGGCATGAGCGAAACCCTCATCACCATCAGCACCCGTGCCGACGGGGAGCGTCGAGCAGGTTCGGTGGGCCTGCCGGTCGCGGGCGTCGAGACACGGTTGCGCGGTGAGAAGGGCGAAATCCTGCCGCACGACGGCGAATCCATCGGAGCGTTGCAGATCCGCTGCCCCATGCTGTTCGACGGTTACCTGAACAACCCGGAGGCGACAGCGAAGACCTTCACCGAGGACGGGTGGTTCGACACCGGAGATGTCGCTCTCATCGAGCCCGACGGCTTCCACCGAATCGTGGGACGAGCCTCGACCGACCTGATCAAGTCCGGCGGGTATCGCGTCGGCGCAGGGGAGATCGAGACGGTTTTGCTGGGGCATCCGAGCGTCGACGAGGTCGCCGTCGTCGGTGTGCCCGACGACGATCTGGGCCAGCGCATCGTGGCGTTCGTCGTCGGTACCGATGTGCAGGATCGGGTGCTGATCGACCTGGTGGCCACCGAGCTGTCGATTCACAAGCGGCCCCGCGAGATTCGAGTGGTCGACTCCCTCCCGCGCAACGCGATGGGCAAGGTTCAGAAGAAGTTGCTCGGCTGACCTCCTCTTGACGGCATAGGTTAGGCATGCCTACTGTTCTGGGTCATGACCGCACCTGCGCCCGCATTCGCCATCCTGGCAACCCAGTTCGAGACAAGCACGATCGAGGCGGCGACGCGTCGTGAGTTCCTCATCGGCGGCGTCGCCCTCGCGGCCTTGCTGGCCGGATGCGGCACCGGTGAGGACCAGGCCTCGGGCGACGAGACGGCAGGGGACGGTTATCCCCGCACGATCGTCGACGATGCCGGTGAGTCCGTCGTGATCGACCGTCGGCCCCAGCGGGTGGCGTGTGTGGCCAACCTGTGGGATCTCGACACGGTGCTCGCGCTCGGTGTCGTCCCCGTGCAGTTCGGGGTGCGTGAAGGCTTCGCCGACATGATCGGCGCACCGGACCGGTCATGGGAGTGGCACGAGAACGCCCTCATCGAACTCGGCGGGTCGAGTGAGCGGATCTCGCTCGGCGAGTCGATCGACACCGAGCGCATCGCCGCTGCCGAACCGGATCTGATCATCGGGGACGACGGGTTGGCCGAGTCTCGTTCCCAGCTCGAATCTCTTGCCCCGGTGGTCCAGATCGCGTACTTCGACTGGCGACGCAACCTGCAGATGATCGGCGACGCACTCGATCGGCGAGATCGCGCCGACGAACTCATCGCGGACACCGAGGCGAGGATGTCCGCCGCGCTCGAAGGCCTCGACGTCGCCGGGGCCACTGTCGGTCTGATCGCCGCGTACGACACGTCGACGTTCTACGGACTCGGACACGAGTCGATCCCCGCCGTGGATCTGTTCCGGCGAGCCGGGTTCACGACGGTTGCCGCTCTGTCCGACGGCGCGACCGCCGACGCCCCGCGCCCCGAGTTCTCCGCTGAGAACGCCGACGTTCTCGCCGATGCCGACGTGCTCGTCGTCTTCGACTTCGGTTCGGCCGGGATTGTCGATACCGGACTGTTCACCTCGTTGCCGAGCGTCGCAGCGGGCCGGGTGGTGGTGCTCGAGCAAGGTGAAGTGGCTCAGGGCTTCTCGACGTTGAGCCCGCTCAATCTCGACATCTGCATCGATGTGGTCCGCCGCGCAGCCGAACTGCTCTGATGAACGCCGTCGTCAGCGAGAGTGCGAGGCGGCGGTTAAATTCGAGTGATGACCACTCTCGATGGAGCGCGCATTCTCGTATTCGGTGCCAGTGGCGGTCTCGGCGGTCCGATCGTCGAGCAGCTCGCGAAGGCCGGTGCTCGGTTGACCGTGAGCGGCCGGAGCATCGAGTCGGACCATCACACGGTGAATGCCGATCTGACGCTGCCTGATTCGGCTCGCTCGGTGGTCGCGGAGGCCGTCGAACACCACGGCGGACTGGACGGGATAGTCATCGCCGCAGGTGTCGTGGCGTTCGGGCCGGTCACCGACGTGGACGACGACACCGTCGACGAACTGCTGCTGCTCAACTATCTCGCGCCGCTACGTGTACTTCGAGAAGCGCTGACAAACCTGGACCAGGGTGGGTTCGTGCTCAACATCAGTGCCGTCGTGGCCGACAAGCCGATGCCGAACATGGGTGCGTATTCGGCGAGCAAGGCCGCGGTGACTGCACTGCTGAAAAGCGTTCGTACAGAGGCGCGTAAGTCGAAGATCAGAATCGTGGACGTGCGCCCGCCGCACACCGAGACGGGTCTTGCCACGCGGCCGATCGCCGGGCAGGCACCGAAACTACCGCAGGGTCTGACGCCGGACGCGGTGGCGGCACGGATCGTCGCTGCGATCACCGACGACGAGACCGATGTCGGCGCAGATCAGTTCTCGTAAGCTATTGTCGGCATCGTGACCGAGACACACGTGACCGACGCGGCCAGAAGGCTCGTGCGTCGTCGCACCATCGACTTCGGTCTCGTCTGCACTTCTTCCTGTTCGTAACTGTCGATCGAACCCATCCCCGACGAGCATTTCGCGCTCCTCGGGTAGTTCCGGCAACCCTCGAAACGAACAGGATCCTTCGTGACCACATCTGTGTCCCACCTCGGCGGCGTCATTGCTGCCACCGACGATGCCGTGCAGGCCGATCCGAAGAACGCCAAGGCGGTCTTCCGTGCCTCCGCCACCGCGCACGATGCCGTCGCCAGCACCGTCACGCTGGGCAAGTACAGCGTCGAGGTCGATGAACCGCCTGCCCTCGGCGGTGAGAACAAGGCGGCCAACCCGGTCGAGTACTACCTGGCGTCACTGCTCTCCTGCCAGGTGGTCACGTACCGCGTCTGGGCGGAGAAGCTCGGTATCGTCGTCGACGACATCAAGGCCAAGGCCGAAGGTGACCTCGACGTTCGCGGATTCTTCGGTTTCGACGACGACGTTCGTCCCGGGTTCGGTGAGGTACGCGTCGTCGTGACCGTCACCGGCCCCGAGTCACGGGAGCGGTACGAGGAGCTGCAGAAGGCCGTCGACGATCACTGCCCGGTGCTGGACCTGACGCGTAATCCGACCCCGGTCCACACCGTTCTCGAAACGGCCTGACGTCATGAGCGAACGGATATTCGGCCTGCGTACCAGAGCAATTCACGCCGGAGCGAGACCTGATCCTGCCACCGGTTCGCGGGCGGTGCCGATTTATCAGACGGCGAGCTACGTGTTCGAGAATTCCGCGGACGCAGGCGATCTGTTCGCTCTGCAGAAGTACGGCAACGTCTACAGCCGCATCGGAAATCCCACCGTCGCCGCCTTCGAGGAGCGCATCGCGAGCCTCGAAGGCGGCATCGGAGCGGTCGCGTTCGCCAGTGGTTTGGCGGCCGAGTTCGCAGTGTTCGCTGCGCTTGCCGGCACCGGCGATCACATCGTTGCCGCGGCCGGGCTCTACGGCGGCACGGTGACCCAGCTCGATGTGACGCTGCGCCGCTTCGGCGTCGAGACCACGTTCGTTCCCGGCACCGATCCGGCGGATTACTCAGCAGCGGTGACGGATTCGACCAAGCTGATCTACGCCGAGATCATCGGCAATCCGTCGGGCGAGATCGCCGACCTCGAGGGGCTGGCCACCGTAGCGCACGAACACGGCATTCCGTTGGTGGTCGACGCGACGATGGCGACACCGTGGCTGAGCCGGCCCATCGAATTCGGTGCCGACATCGTGATCCACTCGGCCACCAAGTTCCTCGGTGGTCACGGATCGACGCTCGGGGGAGTGGTGGTCGAATCCGGGCGATTCGATTGGGGCTCGGGCAAATTTCCGCAGATGACCGAACCGGTGGCCTCGTACGGCGGGCTGTCGTGGTGGGGGAATTTCGGTGAGTACGGCTTTCTGACCAAACTGCGCAGCGAACAGTTGCGCGACATCGGCGGCGCATTGGCTCCGCAATCGGCATTCACGTTGATCCAGGGAGTGGAAACGCTGCCGCAGCGGATGGATGCGCACGTCGCCAATGCCCGAGCGGTCGCCGAGTGGCTCGATCATGATCCGCGGATCAATTACGTGAGATGGGCAGGCCTGGAGGGACATCCGCATCACGACCGCGCAGCGAAGTACCTCCCCGCCGGCCCGGGTGCGGTGTTCGCTTTCGGAATCGACGGTGGCCGCGAGGCCGGGCAGACGTTCGTCGAGAGCGTCCAGGTCGCCAGCCACGTCGCCAACATCGGTGACGTGCGCACGCTGGTGATCCACCCGGGCAGCACCACCCACCGACAACTGAGCGACGAGCAACTCCGCGGCGCAGGTGTCGGTCCCGAGCTGATTCGCATCAGCGTCGGACTCGAAGACGTCGAGGACATTCTGTGGGACCTCGATCAGGCCCTGACATCGGCAACAGGAAAGGCGCGGTCATGAGCGAGCGCACCTGGCAGGGCCCGACCGCGCCGCAGCGGCAACGCATCCTGCGTGAGACCAAGACCGTCGCGATCGTCGGAGCGTCGAAGAACCCCTCGCGAGCGAGCTATTTCGTCAATCGGTATCTGTCCTCGACGAGCAACTACGAGATATTCCTCGTCAATCCGACGGTCACCGACATCGAGGGCGCACCCGTGTACCCGACGCTCGCCGATCTACCGAAGCCACCGGACCTGGTGGACGTGTTCCGCAAGTACGACGACCTGCCCGACGTTCTCTCCGAAGCCATTGCCGCGCAGGCGAAGACGATCTGGCTGCAGCTCGGGCTGTGGCACGAGCAGGTAGCACGCGACGGGGAGGGAGCGGGATTGAACGTCGTCATGGATCGGTGCCTCAAGATCGAGCACGCCCGATTCCACGGGGGACTGCATCTGGCCGGATTCGATACGGGAGTGATCGATTCGCGTCGTACCCGCGGTTGACCGGTCTCAGGCCTTCAGCAGGCGACCACTGATCTTCGCGGCCAACGATCGTGGGACCAAACGCACACCGCCGGCGCTGATCTTGTTGGACAGGCCGGACACGATGCTGGCGGGGGTGCGGCGAGAATCCAACGCGCGCATGGCCGTCGAGACCACCTGCTCGGAGGTCTGGAAGTTGCCAACTGCGGCGTCTTTCGACCCCACGACGTCGAAGAACTCGGTGCGGGTGGGGCCGGGGGAGAGCGCGAGAATCTTCAGCGACGACGCGCGGTGCTCGAAGGCCAACGCTTCGGTGAAGTTGAGGACGAAGGCCTTCGTTGCACCGTAGACGGCCATGTTGGGGGTGGGTTGGTACGCAGCGGTACTCGCGATGTTGATCAGCGCGCCGGTGAGGTTCGGCAGAAATGCGTGCGTCAGGTCGACCAGCGCGCTCACGTTCAGCGCGATCTCGGCGGCGACGCGCTCGGGATCCTCGTCGGCGAACCTTCCGTGCGTTCCGAAGCCCGCATTGTTGACGAGAGTGGTGGGAGTGATTCCCTTGTCTGCCAACGTGGTTCGTAGAGCTTCGCCGACGCCGGGGACGCCCAGATCCATTGCCACGACGGTAGCCGTGACGCCGTGCTCGGTTTCGATGCGACGCGCCAGGGTGTTCAGCCGATCGGTGCGTCGTGCCACGAGGACGACGTTCTCGCCGCGTGCGGCGAAGCGGGTGGCGAATTCCTCGCCGAGGCCCGAACTTGCTCCGGTGATGAGCGCTGTGGAAGTCATGGCAGCCAATGTAGGCAGTGTCAGCATTGTTGTCAACGCCAACATCGCCTAGGGTGAGCTCATGGCAACGGAGCGCTACCACCACGGTGACCTGCGTGCAGTGTTGCTCGACGAGGCCGAACGGAGCATCGCGCACGGCGGAGTCGACGCGTTGTCCCTTCGCCAGCTGGCCAGAGATGTCGGCGTCAGTCACGGTGCCCCGGCGCGTCACTTCCGCGACAAGCAAGCGCTGTTGGATGCGCTGGCGCTGCACGGTTTCGAGGAATTGAACCGCCGGATGGTCGCAGCGGCAACGGGACCCGGTGAGCTGATGGCTCGGTTCCGTGCCGTCGCCCGCGCCTACCTCGGATTCGCCGTCGAACACCCGGAGTTGCTGGACGTCATGTACAGCACCAAGCATCATCCCGACGCCAGCGAGAAGCTGAAAAGCGTTGCACACGAAAGTATGACCGCCACCGAGGCGTTGCTCAGCGAAGCCATCGCGGCCGGTGTGATCACCGAGGCTCCAACCGAGATCCTCGCGCGCGTTGCCTTCGCGAGCGTGCACGGACTCGCGATGCTGGCCACCGGCGACCTGCTCGACGGCGTCCCGACCGAGGATCTGCTCGACGCGACCGTCGACACTCTGCTGCGCGGGTTCACCTAAGTTGAACGGCATGACCGAATACGACCTGCAACGCTTCGTCGACGCCCAGGACTCCGTCTGGACTGCGGTGACGAAGGAACTGAAGGCGGGACGAAAGCAGACACACTGGATGTGGTTCGTGTTCCCGCAATTGGCGGGACTGGGGCGTAGTGCGACTGCCCAGCACTTCGGCATCGCCGATCTGACCGAGGCGGAGCTGTACCTGTCCCACGAAGTGCTGGGGCCTCGCCTGAAGAAGGCTGCGCGGATTGTGGTGTCTGTCGAGGGGCGGACGGTCGACGAGATCTTCGGCTATCCCGACAATCTGAAGTTGCATTCGTCGATGACGCTCTTCGCCGAAGCTACCAAGGGCCCGTCGGTATTCGGCGAAGTGTTGCAGAAGTATTTCGCCGGCGAATTCGATAGCCCGACACTCGACTTGCTCGACGAGCGATACCGATAGCATCGCACCCATGACCACTCCACACGCCGGATCCATTGCCTTCGTCCACGCCAGCTGGCACCTGGACATCGTCGATCGCGCGCGGGTGGGATTCGCCGCCGAACTGGAGAAGCTCGGACAGGCGCAGACGCCTATCGACGTGTTCGAGGTGCCCGGGGCCTTCGAGATCCCACTGCACGCACAGCGGCTCGCCAAGACGGGCAAGTACTCCGCAATCGTCGCCGCTGCACTGGTGGTGGACGGCGGAATCTACCGACACGATTTCGTCGAAACGGCGGTCATCGACGGTCTGATGCGCGTGCAGCTGGACACCGACGTGCCGGTGTTCTCCGTGGTGCTGACGCCACACCACTTCCACGAACACGCCGACCACAACGCCTTCTTCACTGCACACCTCGAAACCAAAGGCGCAGAAGCCGCACGGGCTGTGGTGAAAACACTGGCGTCACTGGGGGCCATCGGCTGACACAGCGGGCAATCCTGTGTTCGACGAGTATGTGGTGCTCGAGGAGCTCGAACGACGAGAGCCGATCTTCCATCGCCGCGAGTTCGGCATCACGCGTGAGGATTTCGATCGCCTGACGGACGTGGGCTTCTGGGAGGTCGGTGCATCGGGCAGGCGATACGACCGCGAGCACGTCTGGGCCGTTCTCGAAAAGCGATACGCATCGGACCCCACCGGGCAATTCGATGTCGACTGGACAGCCAGTGAATTCAGGCTCCGAGAAATTGCCTCGAATACGTATTTGCTGACCTACATTCTCGAGCAGGGCGGCCGATCCACCCGCAGGATGACGTTGTGGCAACGCCGCGCGGGTCTGTGGAAGATCCTCTATCACCAGGGCACGCCCGTATCCGATACCACACCCCACCGACAGGTTTGGAAGAACGAATAGTCAAGCAGCGCAGTAGTTTTCGATTGAATTTTGGTTGCCAGTCGAATGCGCGTTCGATACACTTGCTTCCATGACCACGGAGATCTGGCAACTGAGCGAGAGTGAACTCCTCGCCGAATCTGCCGCCGTCTCCCACCAGATTCAGCTGCTCGAAGCCCGCCGCATCGCTCTCGTCGGAGAAATCGACACCCGCGTCTCCCGCGAAAAGCTCGGCTTCCCCGGACCCGCCGGCTGGCTCACCTCCACCACCCTGCTCACCCCCAGCAAAGCCACCAAGATCGTCGCCCTCGCCCGCGGACTGAAGAACTTCCCCGACATCGCCGACGCCATCAACACCGGCAGCATCACCGTCGACCACGCCGCCCTGATCCTCACCTTCGCCGAAACCCCACCCAAGGACCTCCCCCAAGCCGGGCAGGACATGGCCCGCAAAGCGATGATCACCGCTGCCACCGGACCCGACGCGCGCACCGACCGGATCCGAGCAGCCATCACCAACCTCAACGACAGATTCGGCGGCAAGACCCCACCACCCGAGAACACCGACCGCAACGAACTCTTCGCCTCCAAGACGTTGAACGGGCGGCTGGTACTCAAGGGAGACTTCGATGCGATCACCGGCGAGAAGCTGCTCACCGCCCTGTCGCCGTTGACCGAACCCCGACCCGCCGCCGACGGCACCGAGACACTCAAAATCGCAGACGACCGCAGCCCCGCCCGACGCCGCGCCGACGCCTTCGGCCACATCCTCGACCAGTACCTTGCCTCCAGTAGCCGGCCCACCGAAGGCGGTGAACGCCCCCACCTGAACCTGCACATCAGCCTGCGCGATCTCACCGACCTCCGCGACAGTGCCGACAGAGCCGACGCCGACGACATCACCGACGACGAGAACACCCGCACTGCAGACGAATCCGATGCCGGGCCTACCGCCGATCGTGGCGCATACAGGGACATGTTCGGCGACGGCACCACCGTCGGGTGGCTGCCCTGGATGGGACCACTCTCCCGCAATACCTCTCGACAGTTGGCGTGCGACTGCGTCCTCACCGCCATCGTCATGGACGAGCACGGCAACCCACTCAACCTCGCCCGCACCGCACGCACCGTCACCGCCAAACAACGCAAAGCCCTCATCGCAAGAGATCACACCTGCGCCTTCCCCGGCTGCGGCAAACCCGCATCCTGGACAGAGGCACACCATATTTGGCACTGGGCAGACGGCGGCCCCACCGACATGAACAACCTCGTCCTACTGTGCGGATTTCACCACCGGCTCATCCACCACAGTGACTGGGAAGTGTTCATCGGCACCGACAACCACCCCTGGTTCGTTCCACCGGCCACCGTCGACCCGTACCGAAAACCCAGACCATCCCACGCACGCGCCGGCCCCCACATCGCCTGAGCCCCAGAAAAGTCTCCAGCCCCGCACCGAGAACACGGTGCGGGGCTGGAAGAGGTAGGCAGTAAGTCTGATTCGGGAATCAGCTCTCAGTCGTTGGCGTGCAATGCCGCGTTCAGTTCGACGCCGGTGCCCTTCCACGGCACCACCTCGACAACACCCGACAGCGAGTTGCGACGGAACAGCAGGTTGGACTTGCCGGACAATGTCGCCGCCTTCACCACTGTCCCATCCGGACCACTCACCTTCGTGCCTGCGGTGATGTAGAGCCCCGCCTCGACGACGCAGTCGTCGCCGAGTGAGATACCGAGCCCGGAGTTCGCGCCCAGCAGGCAGCTCTTTCCGACAGAGATGACGTTCTTGCCGCCACCGGAGAGCGTGCCCATGATCGACGCGCCGCCGCCCACGTCGGAACCGTCACCGACGACGACGCCCGCGGAGATGCGTCCCTCGACCATCGAGTTGCCGAGCGTGCCGGCGTTGAAGTTGACGAAGCCCTCGTGCATGACCGTCGTTCCGCTGGCCAGGTGCGCGCCGAGACGAACTCGGTCGGCGTCGGCGATACGAACGCCGGTGGGAACGACGTAATCGACCAGGCGCGGGAACTTGTCGACTCCGTACACGGTCACCGGGCCGCGGGCGCGCAGCTTCGCGCGCACCGTCTCGAAACCGTCCACCGCTGCGGGCCCGAAGTTGGTCCACACCACATTGGACAGGAGGCCGAACACTCCGTCGAGGTTCTGCCCGTGCGGCTGAATCAACCGGTGCGAGAGCAGATGCAGTCGCAGATATGCGTCATGGGCGTCGATCGGGGCGTCGTCGAGCGAGGCGATGCTGGTGCGTACCGCGACTACCTCGACGCCACGCGCCTCGTCCGGTCCGACAAGAGCGGCCAGCTCCTCGGGGACGTCCGAACCCTCGAGCCGGACGGTGCCGGTCTCGAAGCCCGACCCGAGCTCCGGGCTCGGAAACCAGGTGTCGAGTACTACGCCCGACGTCGTGATGTTGGCAATACCTACTGCTGATGCTCCATGTGCGCTCACGGGACGAAGAATACGCGGTGGGCCCAGTGCGGTGGGCTCGGCAACCGGCTCCGGTCGGGACTGTTCTGCTCGCAGTCTCGGGCTCGCGGATTGCGGGCGCGCCGCGATTCGGGCGCAGCGTCGGTTCGTTATCGGTTCGACTGCCGAGCGTGACCGCATCGGGATACCGGCGAACGCATCGGCGGCGGGGGAGCTGACAGAGTTTCCCCGGTGACCACACGTACCGCCGCCCGTAGCCGTGGAGTGACCTCGGTGATGGCGGGCGGTGTGTCCTTCACCGGGTTGGTGACGACCCTGGCGACGACGATCGTGCTCGGAGTCGCGCTGGGTTTGGTTGTCACAGGCGCGTGGTAGACATCGTCATCGGCTGACAGGGGGTCGCCGAGGCTGGGGGAGCGTCATGAATTCGAGCAAGTCCGCGCGCGTACGTTCGGTCGTCACGACGATTGCTGCCGCGCTGGTGGCGGCGGGCGGCGTCGTCATCGGGTCCGGCACCGCAGCCGCAGATCCCTACTGCGCCGGAGCAGGCGGGCCGTCTGCAGAGGTCGCACGGATCCCGGGGGCAGCTCTGGAAGGACTGGCGATCGACGCGTCGGGCCGGGCCTACGTCACCGACATCGTCTCCGGCCGGGTGTACCGCATCGATGCGCCGGGACAGGCCGCCTACCCCATCGCGACGGTCCCCAGCGGCGGCGGTGGCGCTCTGGCCTGGATGCCCGACGGCACCCTGCTGGTCGGCTACGGAGCCGACCCTCGCGTCTTCGTCGGAGACGTCGTCAAGGCCGCGGGGATCGTTCGGCTCGACGTGAACACTCTCACCGTCACCCCGTTCGCATCCGGTCTGAGCGCAGCCAACGGACTTGCCGTCGCCGCAGACGGAACGGTGTACGCCACCAACGACTTCGGCTCGCTGATCGGGCGGATCGGCCCCGACGGTTCGGTCGACCCGGCGTGGGCGAGCTTCCCCAGTGCCAACGGTGCGGTGCTCGACGCCGCCGATCGGTACCTGTACGTCTCGCGCACTTTCGTGAACCCGGGCGTCAGCCGGATCCCGCTCGCCGACTCCTCGGCACCGGAAAGTGTGCTCGATCTGTCGGGACTCGACGGCTTGGCAGCTCCGGACGGGCTCACCCTCGACGACGCCGGACGCCCGGTGGTGCCGCTCAACGCAGGCGGCTCCGTGGTCCGCATCGATGCGCCGGGGGCGACGTGTGTCATCGGCACCGGTACGCGGTTGACCAGCGTTGTGGCCTACGGACGCTCCGACCAGGGCTTCTCGAGCGGAAAATTGTTCGGTGCCGGCTTCGACGGCGTGGTCCGCGAGATTCCGGGATCCACGGCCTAGAGTTTTCTCCCGTGACGCTCGAACTGCATGCCGACCCGATAGACCTCACCGCGGCACTGGTGGACATCCCCAGTGTCAGTGAGGACGAATCGCGCATCGCAGACGAGGTGGAGCAGGCACTCCGTGAGCAGACCACGGGCTTCGAGATCATCCGTAGCGGCAACGCAGTGCTGGCCCGAACCAATCGCGGACTCGCGTCGAGAGTGATGCTCGCCGGGCATCTCGACACGGTTCCCATTGCAGACAACGTGCCGTCGAGGCGCGAGCACGACAGCGCCGAGGGCGACATTCTGCACGGGTGCGGAACCGTCGACATGAAGTCGGGTGACGCGGTGTTCCTGCACCTCGCCGCCACGATCGACAACCCGGCTCACGATCTGACTCTGGTGTTCTACGACTGCGAGGAGATCGCGGCCGCCCGCAACGGACTGGGCCGCATCGAACGCGAACTTCCCGAATGGCTCGCTGCCGACGTCGCGATCCTCGGTGAACCGTCCGGCGGATTCATCGAGGCCGGTTGCCAAGGGACGCTGCGGGTTCGGCTGACCGCGTCGGGAACGCGGGCCCACAGCGCTCGGTCCTGGTTGGGCGACAATGCAATTCACAAATTCGGTGCCGTCCTGAACCGGCTCGCCGCATATCGCGCACGCACCGTCGACATCGACGGCTGCGTGTATCGGGAAGGGCTGCAAGCGGTCCGGATCTCCGGTGGGGTCGCGGGCAACGTCGTTCCCGACGCGGCCGAACTCGACGTCAACTTCCGCTTCGCGCCCGATCGCAACGTCGACGAAGCCGTCGAACACGTTCGAGAGGTAGTCGAGGGACTGGATCTCGGATTCGAGGTCACCGACTCGTCGCCCGGAGCGCTTCCCGGTTTGAACCGCCCTGCGGCGGCCGCTCTCATCGAGGCCGCGGGCGGACAGTTCCGAGCCAAGTACGGCTGGACGGACGTCTCCCGGTTCTCGGCGCTCGGGATCCCGGCGGTCAACTATGGACCCGGCGACCCCAATCTCGCCCATAAGCGCGACGAACGCGTCCCGGTCGAGCAGATCACCCACGTCACACAGGTTCTCCGGAGCTACCTCACTGCCGGATAGCCTGAACGCCATGAACAGCGACCAGGGCCCAGGTAGTTCCGAGGGCCACAGCAGCGAGAAATCGGCCAAGCACAAGGGATCCGTCGTACTTCGGCGTGGCCGGAACACCGAGACCTCCACCTCGGATCAACGCCTGCTCGACGAGCGGGGACCAGGGAATTGGATTCACTCCGACACCTGGCGAGTGCTGCGTATCCAAAGCGAATTCGTCGAGGGATTCGGTGCCCTGGCCGAGGTCCCGAAGGCTGTGACCGTATTCGGTTCGGCGCGCACCCCCGTCGACCATCCCGAGTACGCCCGAGCCAGGCAACTCGGAGCCGCTCTCGCGAAGGAGGGCTTCGCCGTCATCACCGGTGGCGGGCCCGGAGTGATGGAAGGGGCCAACCGAGGTGCGAGCGAGGCCGACGGGTACTCGATCGGACTCGGGATCGAGCTGCCGTTCGAGCAGGGCCTCAACGAGTGGGTCGATCTGGGCGTCAATTTTCGCTACTTCTTCGTGCGCAAGACCATGTTCGTGAAGTACTCCCAGGCGTTCGTGTGCCTTCCCGGCGGCTTCGGTACTCTCGACGAACTCTTCGAGGCCCTGACGTTGGTGCAGACGGCCAAGGTCACCAGGTTCCCGATCGTGTTGCTGGGCAAAGACTTCTGGTCGGGACTGCTCGATTGGATCAAGACGACTCTCGTGAAAGAAGGCAAGGTGTCCGAGAAGGACCTCGAACTGATCCACTGCACCGACAGCGTCGACGAAGCTGTCCGGATCGTCCGCGAGGCCCAGCGGTGAGCGATCGCGGCACGACCGAACGCTTGCTCAGTGTCTGCG
Source organism: Rhodococcus sp. NPDC076796 (assembly GCF_040702765.1). Classification (NCBI taxonomy): domain Bacteria; kingdom Bacillati; phylum Actinomycetota; class Actinomycetes; order Mycobacteriales; family Nocardiaceae; genus Rhodococcus; species Rhodococcus sp. NPDC076796. Next base: position 220,915 of record NZ_JBFBMS010000005.1, read on the forward strand.
TCTACTGCGCGTCGGGTCCCGTCGACGCCTCGTTCATCGACCTGGCCGGTGAGGTTGGCACCGAGATCGGCCGCCGAGGCTGGCAGCTCGTCTCGGGCGGCGGCAACGTCTCGATGATGGGCGCGGTCGCGGCGGCGACGCGAGCAGCGGGCGGCAACACGGTCGGCGTGATTCCGAAAGCGCTCGTGCACCGCGAGGTGGCCGATGTCGACGCCGACGAGCTGATCGTCACCGACACCATGCGTGAGCGGAAGAAGATCATGGAGGACCGCGCCGACGCGTTCATCACCTTGCCGGGTGGGATCGGGACGTTGGAGGAGCTGTTCGAGACGTGGACTGCGGGCTACCTGGGTATGCACAGCAAGCCGATGGTGATGCTCGACCCATTCGGACATTTCGACGGCATGATGCAGTGGATAGAAGGTTTGCGAGAGACCGGATTCGTGCAACAACGCGCCCTCGATGCCCTGGTCAGAACGACGACTGTCGATGCAGCTCTGAATGCCTGCGCAACGTTGTGACAGGTCACCAAGCGCGGCCACCGAGTGAGATGCTCAAAGTTGTTACTCTCAAGTAGGGTAAGAAATCTCACATCGTCTTCAAAGGGGAGTTCATGGCTGTCGATGCCCGTCAGAAAATTGGAGTGACCGACCTCGCGGTCGCGTTGCCGAAAATGGTGACGGAGGTGCCTAGTCTGCTCAAGGGCCTGGCGGGATTCACCCGCAAGCCCGACCACAAAGCGTCGATCGGTCAGATCTTCCAGGACGCCGCCGCGAAGAACAGTGACCGTCCGTTCGTGCGGTTCGAGGGCGAGTCGATCACCTACCGGGACGCGAACGAGCTCGTCAACCAGTACGCCGCGGTGTTCGCGGACCACGGGGTGAAGCGCGGCGACGTCGTCGGCATCCTCAGCAAGAACCGGCCGGAGGCGCTGTTTGCCGCGCTCGCTGCCGTCAAGCTCGGCGCCACCGCAGGAATGCTGAACTACAACCAGCGCGGTGACGTACTCGAGCACAGCCTCGGCATTCTCGAGGCGAGGGTCCTCGTGCTGGACGAGAACGCACAGGAAGCCCTGGATTCGCTCGACGGAGAACCCAAGGTCGGAGCAGTACTGCCGCTGAAGAAGCTGGCCGAGCTCGCGGCGACGGCGTCGACGGCCAACCCGAAGGTCACCGCGGAGATCCAGGCCAAGGAGAAGGCGTTCTACATCTTCACCTCGGGTACCACCGGCATGCCGAAGGCCAGCCTGATGAGCCACTTCCGCTGGCTCAAGTCGATGTCCGGTCTGGGCAACATGGGTGTGCGGCTTCGCAGCAACGACGTCATCTACTGCTGCCTTCCGCTCTACCACAACAACGCGCTGACGGTGACGCTGTCCTCGGTGCTCGCGGGCGGCGCGACCATGGCCATCGGCAGGCAGTTCTCGGTGAGCAACTTCTGGGACGACGTCCGCGTCAACAAGGCCACCGCGTTCACCTACATCGGTGAGCTGTGCCGCTACCTGCTGACCCAGCCGGAGAAGCCCTCCGACCGGGACAACTCGGTGAAGCTGATCGTCGGTAACGGACTGCGCCCGGAGATCTGGGAAGAGTTCACCGAGCGATTCGGCATCTCCCGCGTCGCCGAGTTCTACGGTGCCAGCGAATGCAACATCGCGTTCATCAACGCCCTGAACATGAAGAAGACCGCAGGCATCTGCCCGCTGCCGTATGCCGTCGTCCAGTACGACGAAGAATCCGGCAAGGCCAAGCGCGGCCAGGACGGCAAGCTCCGCAAGGTCGGCAACGGCGAGGTCGGACTGCTGCTGTCCAAGATCACCGACCGGGCACCGTTCGACGGCTACTCCGACGACAAGGCCACCGAGAAGAAGATGGTGCGCGACGGCTTCAAGGAGGGCGACGCGTGGTTCGACACCGGCGACCTGGTCCGCAAGCAGGGCTTCATGCACGTCGCGTTCGTCGATCGCCTGGGTGACACCTTCCGCTGGAAGGGCGAGAACGTCGCGACCACGCAGGTCGAGGGAGCCCTCGGCGGACATTCCTCGGTCGACGGTGCCGTCGTGTACGGCGTCGACATCGAGGGAACCGACGGCAAGGCAGGCATGGCTGCGGTGACGCTGCGCGAGGGCGAGACCTTCGACGGCAAGACGATGGCCGAGCACCTCTACGACAAACTCCCGACGTACGCGGTGCCGCTCTTCGTCCGGGTCGTCGACAGTCTCGAGCAGACGTCGACGTTCAAGAGCCAGAAGGTGGCCCTGCGCAAGCTCGGCTACGAGGAAGACAGCGACAGCGACCTGTACGTGTTGCGCGGCAAGTCCGGTGGCTACGAGAAGGCGTACGACGGCTACGTCGCCGAGGTCGCAGCAGGCAAGGCCCCCAAGGGCTGAGCACTCGAAAGATGCGCACGTGCCACTATTGATTTCATGAGCACTCTCTGCGGCAAACCGGTCGCCGACGATCGCGCATTGGTCATGGCCATCGTCAATCGCACCCCCGATTCGTTCTACGACGGGGGTGCGAATTTCAGCGACGACGCCGCGATGGCGTCGGTGCACCGGGCTGTCGCAGAGGGTGCCGACATGATCGACATCGGTGGTGTGAAGGCCGGCCCCGGCGACATCGTCGATGCCGAGGAGGAGATCCGCCGTGTCGTCCCGTTCGTCGAGGCCATCCGGGACGCGTATCCGGAGCTGCTGATCAGTGTGGACACCTGGCGCAGCGAGGTCGCCCGACTGGCTTGTGGCGTCGGTGCGGATCTGATCAACGACACGTGGGCCGGGGCCGACCCCGAGCTGGTGCGCGTCGCCGCCGCCGAAGGAGTCGGCATCGTCTGCTCGCACACCGGCGGGGCGGTGCCTCGTACTCGCCCGCATCGGGTTCGGTACGCCGATGTGGTGGCCGACGTGATCGCCGAAGTCACCGCCGCCGCGGAGAACGCCGTCGCGGAGGGGGTGAAAAAGGATTCGATTCTCATCGATCCGACGCACGATTTCGGGAAAAACACCTATCACGGGCTCGAGTTGTTGCGTCGCGTGGACGATCTTGTAAACACCGGGTGGCCTGTGCTCATGGCGCTGAGCAACAAGGACTTCGTAGGCGAGACTCTAGGTGTAGAGCTCGCCGACCGGTTGGAGGGAACATTGGCAGCGACAGCATTGGCCGCAGCAGGCGGAGCCCGAATGTTCCGGGTGCACGAAGTTGCGTCGACCAGAAGAGTCGTCGACATGGTGGCAGCGATCCAGGGTCTGAGAACCCCGGCGCGGACGGTCAGGGGTCTGGCATGACACTCGCAGATCGAACGGACGTCACCAGGGCGTGGTCCGAGACCAACAGCTGGGACACCCCCGAATGGACCATTGCCGAACTCGAGGCCGCCAAAGCGGGCCGAACGGTGTCGGTGGTACTCCCGGCACTCAACGAGGAACAGACGGTCGCCGCCGTCATCGACACGATCCACCCGCTGCTCGGTGGCCTGGTCGACGAGCTGATCGTGTTGGACTCCGGTTCCACCGACGAGACGGCTGTGCGCGCGACTGCGGCCGGTGCACGTGTGATCAGCCGAGAAGAGGCAGTACCCGGGGTGGACCCGGTACCGGGCAAGGGCGAGGTGCTGTGGCGATCGGTCGCCGCGTCGACCGGTGATCTCATCGCGTTCGTCGACTCCGACCTGATCAACCCCGATCCGGCGTTCGTACCCAAGTTGCTCGGCCCCCTGTTGATGGGCGACGGCATCCACCTCGTCAAGGGCTACTACCGCCGTCCGTTGCGGACCAGTGGAACCGAGGACGCCAACGGTGGTGGACGTGTCACCGAGCTCGTGGCGAGGCCGCTGCTCGCTGCCCTGCGGCCCGAGCTGACCGGGGTCATTCAGCCCCTCGGCGGCGAGTACGCCGGTACGCGTGAGCTGCTGTCCGCGGTGCCGTTCGCGCCCGGATACGGAGTGGAGATCGGGCTGTTGCTCGATACCTACGACAGGCTCGGGCTGCGGGCGATCGGCCAGGTGAACCTGGGCGTGCGCAAGCACCGCAACCGCCCACTGGTCGAACTCGGGGCGATGAGCAGACAGATCGTCGGGACGATGCTCAATCGGTGTGGGATGGTCGATTCCGGTGCCGGTCTGATGCAGTTCCGGGTCGACGGTGACTCGTTCGAGCCGTTCTCGACCGAGGTGTCGTTGCTGGACCGACCGGCGATGAACTCGCTGAAATAGCGTGTCGGGCGGTCGTGACAAGATCGTGGCATGTTGACGCTGCTGATCTACGTCGTCGTCATTGCCGTCGTCGCCGCTGCACTGTTCTTCGTGGCGTCGGCGGTGTTCGGTCGCGGTGAGGAACTGGGCCCGCTGCCCGAGGGAACCACCGCGACCGTTCTGCCGGCGGAAGGCGTCACCGGTGCCGACGTGCACGCGCTAAAGTTTCAGCAGAGCCTGCGGGGCTACAAGCCCAGCGAGGTCGACTGGGCGCTGGAGCGACTCGGCGGCGAGATCGACATGCTCCGTTCGCGGCTGTCCGCAGCGCAGCAGGCGCAGGAGACGTTGGCCCCTGCCCCGGCCGAGCCCGACGAGCGATGAGCGCTGTCGCCGGACCGGACGGCCGACTGCGCTGCCCCTGGGGTGCCACCGACGACGACCTGTACCGGGACTATCACGACACCGAGTGGGGGCAGCCGCTCCACGGGCGCAACGAGCTGTACGAGCGCCTGTGTCTCGAAGCGTTCCAGTCGGGTCTGTCGTGGATCACGATCCTGCGCAAGCGCGATAGTTTCCGCACCGCATTCGCCGGTTTCGATCCGGAGCTGGTGGCCCGATTCGGCGACGCCGACGTCGAACGGTTGATGAACGACGCGTCCATCGTGCGCAATCGGCTCAAGATCGACGCCGCGGTGAGCAACGCGCGCGCCATCATCGATTTCGACGACACCGACCTCGACACCCTGCTCTGGTCCTTCGCTCCCGAACCCAGGTCGACGCGCCTGACCGAGTTCTCCGCTGTGCCCGCCTCTACTCCGGAGTCCACTGCTCTGGCCAAGGAGCTCAAGCGGCGGGGCCTGCGGTTCGTCGGTCCGACAACTGCCTACGCCTTGATGCAGGCCACCGGAATGGTCGACGATCACCTGTCGAGGTGCTGGGTGCAGGTCGTCAATACCGACTCCGGTTCCCGGTATCGACGGCGATAGGGAAGAATAGGAGACAACACCCGTCGCCCCGCGACGAATTTATCTTTTTGGCCTAGGCGCCGAGCTGGTGGGCGCAGATCTGGAGGGAGCAGAGGATGGCGGCGATGAAGCCCCGGACCGGGGACGGTCCCCTCGAAGCAACCAAAGAGGGACGAGGAATCGTCATGCGTGTCCCGCTCGAGGGGGGCGGCCGGTTGGTCGTCGAATTGACCCCCGACGAGGCCGCGGCACTCGGTGACGAATTGAAGGGTGTCACCGGCTGATCGCTCTGTCGATCGATCATCGCTCAGCCCCGCTCGCCGTACCGGCAAGCGGGGCTTTGTGTTGTGTTCACGACTGTGGCATCCGGCAGAGTCGTGGCGAAGGAGGTGTCCGATGCTGACCGACGTCGTGGACGTGCTGCTGTGTCCGCAGTGCCGTGCACGTGAGCTCGACTCAGGGCTCGGCGTAGGCGATACCGATCGGACGCTGTGGTGCGATCGAGGGCATTCCTTCGATGTTGCTCGGCAGGGCTACGTCAGTCTGTTGACCGGTGACGGCGGCAAGTTCACCGGCGACTCGGCCGAGATGATCGCCGCGCGCGACGTGTTCCTTGAAGGGGAACATTTCGACCCGATCGCCGCTGCGGTCTCGGCGGGAGTCCCGCCGAACAGTGAGGTGGTGCTCGACGTCGGGGTCGGAACCGGTCACTACCTCGCGGCTGTTCTCGACGACCACCCCGAGGCCCGGGGGATCGGCGTCGACGTGTCGAAGTTCGCGGCAAGGCGCGCCGCACGGTCCCATCCGCGGCTGGGGTCCGTGGTCGCAGACATCTGGAGCGGACTTCCGGTGCGGTCGGGCGCTCTGTCCGCGGTGACGTGCGTGTTCGCTCCGCGCAACGCCGGTGAACTGAATCGGGTCCTCGTCGACGACGGCGTGTTGGTGGTCGTCACGCCCACGACGCGGCATCAACGTGAGCTGCGGGGGCCATTGGGACTCATCGGCGTCGACGAGGACAAGCCCCGCCGCCTGAGCGAATCGCTGTCCGGTCTGTTCGAGCCGGTGACGGAATCTCCGCTGGAATACTCGATGATGCTCTCGCACAACGATATCGAGGCTCTGATCGGCATGGGCCCGTCGGCGCGTCACGGTGACCCCGAGGCGCGGTCTGCGGCGCTGACGCAGTTACCGGGCACCACCGAGGTCACCGCGTCGGTGACGGTATCGAGCTATCGCAAGACGAAGCGCTGAGTCGTCCCGATCAGCCGCGGCGCGCGAGAGCGTCGTTGTAGACGGCGAGAGTCTGCTTCGCGATCGACGCCCAGGAGAACTCGGCGACGGCCCGCTCGCGGCCCGCCTTGCCCATCGCTGCCGCGAGCGCGGGATCGAGGGCGACCTCGTTGACGGTGTCCGCCAGGTTCCGCTCGAAGGCATCGGGTTCGTAGGAGTTGTAGTGCACCAGGCGTCCGGTGCGGCCCTCGTCGACGACCTCGGGGATGCCGCCGACATCCGAGGCCACCACAGCAGTTTCGCAGGCCATCGCCTCGAGGTTGACGATGCCGAGCGGCTCGTACACCGAGGGGCAGACGAAGACGGCTGCTGCGGTGAGTATCTCGCGAATCTTGTCGGTGGGCAGCATGTCCTTGACCCAGAACACGCCGCTGCGCTGCTCGGCCAGCTGGGCCACGGCCCGCTCGGTTTCCGCGGCGATCTCCGGGGTATCGGGTGCGCCTGCACACAGGACGAGCTGAATCGACGGATCGAAGTGGTGCGCCGCAGCGATCAGGTGGCCCACGCCCTTCTGCCGGGTGATGCGCCCGACGAACGCGACGATCGGCTTGTCTCGATCGACGCCGATCTCGTCCAGAGTTGCGGTGCCGTGGTCGGCGAACCACCGCTGCGTGTCGATTCCGTTGCGCACCACATGAACCCGGCTCGGATCGAGCCGCGGATAGGCGTCGAGCACGTCTTTGGCCATGCCCTCGCTGACGGCGATGACGGCGTCGGCGTATTCCACGGCGTTGCGCTCCGACCACGACGAAATGCGGTAGCCGCCGCCGAGTTGCTCGGCCTTCCACGGCCGACGTGGTTCGAGTGAGTGTGCGGTGAGGATGTGCGGAACGTCGTACAGCTCGGCGGCGAGGTGACCTGCAAAGCCGGTGTACCAGGTGTGCGAGTGCACCACGTCCGCTCCGGCGGCGGCGTTCGCCATCCGCAGCTCCGCCGACAGCGTCGTCAACGCGGCGTTCGCTCCGGCGAGTGCGGGATCGGGGTCGTGCACCTGCGCGGTGTCGCGCGGCGCGCCCATACAGTGGATGTCCACGTCGCACAGCGATTTCAGCTGTGCGGTCAACTCCGTGACATGAACTCCTGCGCCACCGTAGATCTCCGGGGGATATTCCTTGGTCATCATTGCTACGCGCACGTGAACGAACCTACATTCCCCAGCAGTTGTGCGTGTACTGCTAGCAAGGTTCTCTCGGTGCGGATAGGTTGAGTGGGTGAGGACACAACCGCACGTACTAGGGATTGTGCTTGCCGGCGGTGAGGGTAAGCGCCTTTACCCGATGACCGCGGACCGAGCCAAGCCAGCCGTTCCCTTCGGGGGCGCCTACCGACTCATCGACTTCGTACTGAGCAATCTCGTCAACGCCGGTTACCTCCGGCTCTGCGTGCTCACCCAGTACAAGTCCCACTCACTGGACCGCCACATCTCGCAGACGTGGCGGCTGTCCGGGTTCGCCGGGGAGTACATCACTCCGGTTCCGGCTCAGCAGCGTCTCGGGCCCCGGTGGTACACCGGCAGCGCCGACGCCATCTTCCAGTCACTGAACCTGGTCTACGACGAGGACCCCGAATACATCATGGTGTTCGGTGCCGACCACATCTATCGGATGGACCCGGAGCAGATGGTGCAGCAGCACATCGACTCCGGTGCAGGCGTCACCGTTGCCGGTATCCGGGTTCCGCGCAGCGAGGCATTCGCCTTCGGGTGCATCGACTCGGACGAGAACGGCAAGATCACCCAGTTCCTGGAGAAGCCGGCTCAACCGCCCGGCACCCCCGACGACCCCGACGTCACCTACGCCTCGATGGGCAACTACGTCTTCACCACCAAGGTGCTCGTGGACGCCATCAAGGCCGACTCCGAGAACGTCGACTCCGACCACGACATGGGCGGCGACATCATTCCGGCACTCGTCGAAGCGGGCGTCGCCTCGGTGTACGACTTCAACGACAACGTCGTTCCCGGTGCCACCGAACGCGATCGCGGCTACTGGCGAGACGTGGGCACCATCGACGCCTTCTACGACGCCCACATGGACCTCGTGTCGGTGCACCCCATCTTCAACCTCTACAACCGCCGCTGGCCCATCCGCGGATCGGCCGAGAACCTGCCGCCCGCCAAGTTCGTCCAGGGCGGCTTGGCGCAGGAGTCGGTCGTCGGTGCCGGATGCATCCTGTCCGCCGCCACAGTCCGCAACTCGGTGCTCAGCTCCAACGTCATGATCGACAGTGGCGCGACGGTCGAAGGCAGTGTCCTGATGCCCGGCGTCAAGATCGGTAAGGGTGCCGTCGTGCGGCACGCGATCCTGGACAAGAACGTCGTCGTGGGCGACGGCGAGATCATCGGGGTGGACCACGAGCGCGATCGCGAGCGCTTCAACGTCAGCGCCGGGGGAGTCGTCTCCGTCGGCAAGGGCGTCTGGATCTAGAGCCTGCGGCATGTGAGCGGTAATTCGTAGCAGGCTACGAGTTACCACTCACATGCGGCGCAGCCGCTCAAGCCCTCGACGCGCAGATCAACCCGTCACCCAGCGGCAGCAGCACCGTCGTCAGACGCTCGTCCTCGGCGATGGCCCGGGCGGCCGATCGCACGGCAACTGCGGTCGCGTCGCGCTGAGTCGGGTCGGCGACACGTCCACCCAGTAACGCGTTGTGCAGCACCAGAACTCCGCCGGGGCGCAGAAGTCGAACGCTCTCGGCGACGAAGTGCGGGTGGTCGGCCGGACTGGCATCGATGAACACCAAGTCGTAGGTGTCGTCGGCCAACCGGGGGAGCACGTCCAGTGCCCAGCCGTTGATCAGCCTGGTACGCGAGGGCGCAATTCCCCCCGCGCGGAACGCTTCTCGGGCCGCACGCTGGTGCTCCGGTTCGGTGTCGATGGTGGTGAGGACACCGTCCGCGCGCATCCCGTCGAGCAACCACAGACCGCTGATCCCTGCGCCGGTACCGATTTCGACGACCGTCTTCGCGCCGAGCATCTGAGTGAAGATGGACAGAATCGCTCCGACCGACGGCGGTACCGGGGCGGCACCCAGGTCGACGGCACGCTCTCTGGCTGCGATCAGAACCTCATCCTCCTGAGCGGAGTCTTCGGCGTAGGCGAGCATCTTCTCGGCGTTGGTCGGCACGCCCCGAGGCTATCGTGCCCAGGGCACATTCTCACGCACACATTCTCAGGTGCGCCTCAGCTGATTCATACCGGACCCACACGCGGGTCCGTCAGGCTGTGAAGGAATCGAAGGTCCATCTCGATTGCGAAGTGTGAGCTGGAACATCCGAGGGTAGTCGTCGGTTGAATCAGAAGGACGTACGCAGTCCTGAGCAGGAGGATCCAACTATTTACAAGATCAACGGCGATCGCGACACCGCGCGTCTACCCGAGTCCGTACCCGCACCCGACGATCTCAGCGGCACCGCAGTGTTCGATGCGACCGGCGAGGACTCCACCATGCCGTCCTGGGACGAACTGGTTCGCGAACACGGCGACCGCGTCTACCGACTGGCCTACCGCCTGTCCGGAAACGCCCAGGATGCCGAGGACCTGACACAGGACACCTTCATTCGCGTGTTCCGCTCCCTGTCGAACTACCAGCCGGGCACCTTCGAGGGGTGGCTGCACCGCATCACCACCAACCTGTTCCTGGACATGGTTCGGCGACGCAGCCGCATCCGTATGGAAGCGCTCCCCGAGGACTACGACCGCGTCCCCTCCGATCGACCCAACCCCGAGCAGATCTATCACGACGCGCGCCTCGACCCCGATCTGCAGTCCGCGCTCGATTCGCTGGCACCGGAGTTCCGCGCCGCAATCGTGCTGTGCGACATCGAAGGACTGTCGTACGAGGAGATCGGTGCGACACTGGGCGTCAAGCTCGGAACGGTTCGCAGTCGCATTCACCGTGGACGCCAGGCGCTACGCGAGTACCTTCGAGTGCACGGGAAGGTCGACTCCGGTCACGCAAGTGTCCACTAGCTACGAGGAGGGTTGGATGACGCAGGCGCGCAAGCCGAAGCAATTCAGCTCCACCGAACATCTGGCCAGTGAAGCCGTCGCGGCGTACGTCGATGGCGAATTGCGAATGCCCGCGTACCTCCGTGCTGCCGACCATCTGTCCGAATGCCCCGAGTGCGCCGCCGAGGTCGAGGCCCAGCAGCAGGCACGCAAGGCACTGCGGGGAGCAGGGGAGATGTCGATGCCACACTCTCTGCTCGGCCTGCTCAGCCAGATACCGTCCTGCGCGGGCGAGGATCGGCCGTCCCACACCAAACGAACCTTCATGTCCGCCGTCGCCGATGTCCGCCGTCGCCGACGTTGATCGCATCGAGAACTGCTCGACGACTTCTCACCTGCATCGAGCCGCGCCGACCGCTCGAGTGATACTGAACTCTCACACCGACGTATGCGAGGGGTAACCGGACGCGTGACATCGAATTCGACCAGCACCGAGACCGCAGGGACCGACCCATCGGAGATCGAGCCCGACGGCATCGGCTCGGCGGGGCCGGAAGGTCCGCGGTTGCCACCTCGTCCGGTGTATCGACCTTCCGTCGATCCGGTGTCGGCTTCGGTGTTCGGACGTCCCGACGATGTGAACGGTTCGTTCTCGCCTCGTAGGCCCGGCGAGGAACTTCCCTCGCGCGTATCGGTGCGTCCACCCGATCCCATCCTTGCCGAGGCGTTCGGACGCCCGGACGATGCCCAGGAATCGCTGCAGCGCGACCCCAACGCCCAGGACGAGAGCGACACCGCCCCGTCGGCTCCGGCCGATCCGTGGCGCGACCCAACCTCTCGGGTGTCCCTCGGCAGCGCGGCACTCGACACTCCGCCCCCTCCCGTACTGCCGCCAGGCACCAAACTCGGTGTGCGCGACGTGCTGTTCGGGCGGTCGGTGTCCGTCCGGGCTCTCGTCCTACTCGGAGTCCTCGCACTCGTCATCGGATTGGTCGGCGGGTTGTTCGGTCGCCTCACAGCCGAGGTGACCGGCGCGTTGACCAGCCAGAAAGTGACCCTGACCCAGTCCAGCGGCGACGACATTCCGCGCGGGCAGATCAGCAAGGTCGCCGACGCCGTCCTGCCGTCCGTCGTCTCGATCCAGGTGACGCTCGGCGAAACCGGTGGCACCGGCTCGGGCGTCGTCATCGACGGTGCCGGCTACATCGTGACGAACAATCACGTGATCTCACTGGCCGCATCCGACCCGGAGAATTCGACACTCGAAGTGACGTTCTCCGACGGCACCAAGGTGCCCGCCGACATCGTCGGCCGCGACACCAAGACCGACCTCGCCGTCCTCAAGACCGATGTCGGCAACCTCACCGTCGCCGAGCTCGGTCGTTCCGCCGACGTTCGCGTCGGGCAGGACGTGATCGCCGTCGGCTCACCGCTGGGACTGAACAAGACCGTCACCTCCGGCATCGTGAGCGCGCTCGATCGGCCCGTCGCCCTGTCGGGTGAAGGCACCGACACCGACGCCGTCATCGATGCCGTGCAGACCGACGCCGCCATCAACCCCGGCAACTCCGGCGGTCCGCTCATCGACTTCGAGGGCCGCGTGATCGGCATCAACTCGGCCATCCGGAGCGAGAGCGGCGGATCGGTCGGCCTCGGCTTCGCCATTCCGGTCGACGAGGTGTTCGAGGTGACGCAGTCACTGATCCGGGACGGCGTCATGCGGCACCCCGACATCGGAATCAATGCCCGCTCGGTCATCAACGACACCTCGGCCGGCGCGGAAGTAGCGAACGTCCGCTCGGGCGGTCCTGCCCAGCAGGCCGGAATCGTCGAGGGAGATGTCATCACCAGGGTCGGCGACCGAGCAGTGGGCGACGCCGACGAACTGGTCGTCGCCGTGCAGGCCACCACGATCGGGGAGCAGGTTCCGGTGCAACTCGTTCGGTCGGGACGGCTGGTGGACCTCTCCGTCACGCCGGTTTCGGATTGACGACGTAGGCTGGCAGGCGTGTTCGGCAACATCGGTTGGGGAGAGCTCGTCATTCTCCTCGTAGCAGCTCTCGTCATCCTCGGCCCCGATCGCCTCCCCGGCGCCATCAGCTGGGTGTCCAAGTCGATCCGCCAGGTCAAGGACTACGCCAACGGCGCGAGCCAGCAGCTCAAGGACGAGCTCGGCACCGACTTCGAGGACCTCCGCAAACCGCTCGCGGATCTCAACCAACTTCGGGGCATGACCCCTCGGGCAGTGATCACCAAACACCTGCTCGACGGAGACGACTCGGTCTTCAAGAACCCACTCGAGGACACCTTCAAGGGCAAGCCCTTCGACGCCAAGCCGAAGAGCTCGGGCGGCCCGAAGCCTCAGAACGGCGTCTCCTCCGGCAATATGTCCGGTGGCACCGTGTCGATGAGCAAGAACGAGCCGAAGCTGTCCGCAGGCGACACCCCGCCGATCGACGCGGACGCCACGTAGCCAGGTTTCGTCCCGCCGGCACTCCGCCGCTTGTTCTCGTCAATGGACCACTGCACACGTGTGAGCGGTGCAGTGGTTCATCGACGCAGACCAGGTTGCTGCGTCAATGAACCACTACATGCGTCTGAGCGCTGCAAGGGTCCATTGACGGGGCAGGAGGAAGCGGGTGCCGCAGCCTGTCTAGAGCTTGCGGGCCGAGTCGATGCCGAGTGACATTCCGACCAGACCGCGCTCGCGCACGGCGAGTTTCGCAGCCACGGCCTCCAGTGCCTGGGCTGCGGGCGATTCCGGGTTGCTCAGCACGATCGGAGTGCCGGCGTCCCCGCCCTCGCGGACGGCGGTGTCGAGGGGGATCTGACCCAGCAGAGGAACGCTTGCACCCACGGCCTTGGTCAGTCGATCCGATACGTCCTGTCCGCCACCGGACCCGAAGATGTCCATGCGGGTGCCGTCGGGGAGCTCGAGCCACGACATGTTCTCCACGACGCCGGCGACGCGCTGGCGGGTCTGCAGTGCGATCGCGCCCGCGCGCTCGGCCACCTCTGCCGCGGCCTGCTGTGGTGTGGTGACCACGAGGATCTCGGCACTGGGGATGAGCTGAGCGACGGAGATCGCCACGTCGCCGGTGCCGGGCGGGAGGTCGAGCAGCAGCACGTCCAGGTCGCCCCAGAAGACGTCGGCGAGGAACTGCTGCAGGGCACGGTGCAGCATCGGTCCGCGCCACACGACAGGGGTGTTGCCCTGCGTGAACTGGGCGATCGAGATGAACTTCACCCCGTGGGCCTGCGGCGGCATGATCATCTTCTCGACCTGCGTCGGCTTCGCGTCGTTGCCGAGCATCCGGGGCACTGAGTGGCCGTAGATGTCGGCGTCGAGCACGCCGACGGACAGCCCGCGAGCGGTCAGCGATGCGGCGAGATTGACCGTCACGCTGGATTTACCGACGCCGCCCTTGCCCGACGCCACCGCGTACACGCGCGTCAGGGATCCGGGTTGCGCGAAGGGAATGATCGGCTCCGCGGAATCGCCGCGCAGTGACTTGCGTAGTTCGGTGCGTTGCTCGTCGTTCATCACGTCGAGTTCGACCGATACGGTGCCGACGCCTTCGACGTCGGCGACTGCGTTCTTGACGCGGTCGCTGATCTCGGTCTTCATCGGGCAACCGGAGGTGGTGAGGTAGATGCCGACGCCGACTGCTCCGTCGTCGGAGATGTCGATGCTCTTGACCATCCCCAGATCGGTGATGGGTTTGCGGATCTCGGGGTCGATCACCTTCGCGAGCGCGGTCCGAACGTCGGATTCGGTCAGTACAGCCATTGCCTCATGCTAGGCGGTGGGCCAACTCTCGATGGACAGCGGGCAGCGCGATCTAGTGAATGCGCGGCAACTGGTCCGAGCTCGGGACGATGCCGGTGGCGTATCCGGCCGACCACGCGAGCACGTTCGCCACGTAGGCCATCGAGTTGTTGTACCGCAGGATCGCCTTGGTGGTCGATCCCAGGTCGCGCATGTTCGTAGCGTCGTCGCACAGGTACATGCCGGTGGCCAGGGCTGCGTCGAACAGGTTCTGGGGGTCGGAGACTCCGTCGCCGTTGCCGTCGGCGTGATAGAGGTTCCACGTCGAGGGCAGGAACTGCATCGGTCCGACTGCGCGGTCGTATTCGGTGTCGCCGTCGAGCGCGCCGCCGTCGGTGTCACGAATCACTTGATTGCCGGCGAGGGTGCCGTTCAGGCGCGGCCCGAGGATGGGCTCGTGCAGCTCGCCCGAGTCGTCGACCTTGCCGTTGTTGGCGTGGGTGGATTCGACGCGGCCGATGCCCGCGATGACGGTCCAGCTGATACCGCAGCCGGGCTGCTGCTGAGCCAGGATGCGCTCGGCGTTCTTGTACGCCGAGACGTTGACGACCGGAATCGCGATGGGGCTGACGGCGAGGTTGGTGGGCAGCTCGGGTGTGGGCGGGATCTCGGGTACCGGAGCGGGTGCGGGGACCTCGGCGGGCACTGGAAGCTCGGCCTGGGCCACCGGCTGCGCCTGCTGATCCTGGGCGATCGGCTGCGGTGTCTCGACGACGGAGTTCGATTCCTGCGCGGCAGGGGACGTCTTCGCGCTGACGAACGGGATGTACTCCGTGGCTCCGGCGCTGGTGGCGGCGGTGACGAGTCCTGCGGGGACGAGACCTGCCAGAGCAATCACCGAGTTCCGTCGGACCTTGGAAGTCGATGCTTTTCTGTGACGACCCACGCGTGCTGTACCTCCTGATTTCCCCGGGTGACAACCGGGGCCCGACCTGATGACCGGGATCGAGGGTACCTGATTCGAGACTGTTCCGTTATCGGGCTGTTACAGAGCAGATCTATCGCGCATCGGGGTCCGACGTGTCCGGCATCCCCACTTCGTCCTGCACCCTGGCGGCCGCTTTCTTGCGTGCCTTCTTGGGTGCGTTGGCGGGCTGTCCCGTTGCCTGCTCGAGCAGTGCCTTGACCTCGTCCAGTTCGCGGCGCAGGTAATCGCGGGTGGCGACCTCTCCGACGGCGATGCGCAGGGCTGCGAGTTCGCGGGCGAGGAACTCGGTGTCGGCCTTGGTCTGTTGGGCGCGCGAACGGTCCTCTTCGAGGGAGACGCGGTCTCGGTCGTCCTGCCGATTCTGGGCGAGCAGAATCAACGGCGCGGCGTACGCGGCCTGGGTCGAGAACGCGAGATTGAGCAGGATGAAGGGGTACGGGTCCCACCTGAGGTTGACCGCCACGACGTTGAGGAAGATCCAGACGATCACGATGCCCGTCTGGATTGCCAGGTAGCGGCCGGTACCGAGGAATCTCGCGGCCTTCTCGCCCGACTTGCCGAGGTCGAAGTCGACATTGACGTTGAACATCCGCGACCCGCGCGGAGTGTCCATTCTCTGGCGTGCTGTTTCTTTCACTGTCCGGCCACTTCCTGATCTCGCCAGTCCTCGGGCAGCAGGTGATCGAGGACGTCGTCCACGGTCACGGCCCCGACCAGGTGGTCCTCGTCGTCGACCACCGGGCCGCAGACGAGGTTGTACGTCGCGAAATATCGCGTCACGGCGGTGAGGCTGTCCTCGGGGGACAACCGCGGCAGCGCGCTGTCCACCACCCCGCCGACCAGACTCGCCGGGGGTTCTCGCAGTAATTGCTGCAGATGCACGCAGCCGAGATACGGGCCGGTGGGGGTGGCGGTCGGTGGCCGCACCACGAACACGAGCGAGGCCAGCGCAGGCGTCAGGTCGGGGTTGCGCACCCGGGCGAGCGCCTCGGCCACCGTCGTCGATGCGGTGAGTACGACGGGTTCGGGGGTCATCAGACCGCCTGCGGTGTCGGGGGAGTGCTCGAGCAGACGGCGGACAGGTGCCGAGTCCTCCGGATCCATCAGTCGCAGAAGCGATTCCGCTTCGGTCTCGGGCAGCTCACCGAGGAGGTCGGCGGCATCGTCTGGGTCCATCGCCTCGAGCACGTCGGCTCCGCGGTCGACGCCGAGGTAGTGCATCAGTTCGACCTGATCGTCGTCGGGCAATTCCTGGACGACGTCGGCGAGTCGCTCGTCGTCCAGCGCCATCGCCACCTCCATGCGGCGCTTGGCCGGCAGCTCGCGCATCGCGTTCGCGACATCGGCCGCGCGCAGGCCCTCGAACTGCATGAGCAGCTGTGCCACACCCTGATCGGGCAGCGAGAGTTCGTTCTGCGTGAGTCCCTGCACGTGCTGCCAGTCGACCACGTGGATGGCGCCGCGTCGTGCGAGCCGTTGCCGTTGCTTGCGGACCGCCACCCGCGCGACCACCCAGTCGCGAGTTCGGGTGAGTTCGATGCCGAGGTCGACGACGACGGAATCGACGTCGTGCAGCTCGTCGAGCTCGGGGTCGTCGACGCGCACCTTGGAGTCGAGGATCTGCGCGAACACGAGAATCTCGTTCGCGCGCTGAGTGAATCGACGCAGACTGACGTTCCCGGTCGTGAGCTGGACCGAGTTCGGTTCGATGCTGGTGACTCTGAGCATCGGCACGAAAATTCTTCGCCGAGTTGCCAATTCGACCACCAGGCCGAGGACTCTCGGTTGGGCTCTACCGACGCGCATCGAGATCACCACGTCGCGGACCCGTCCGATCGATTCTCCGTCGGGGCCCAGGACACCCAGGCCGGCGAGCCTGGCCGCGAATACCTTGCTCAGTGCTGCCATGATGGCAAGGTTAGAGGCTCAGCAATACAGAGGGTGAATCAGACAGGGGTTGTGCTTTCGTGAGTGCTTCGGGCATGCGGCGGTCGGTGCTGGCCGTTCCGGGCAGTTCGGACAAGATGATCGCCAAGGCCAAGGGGCTCCCCGCGGACGCGGTCTTTCTCGATCTCGAAGACGCCGTCGCGCCGCTGGCGAAAGTGGCAGCCCGAGCGCGCATCGTCGACGCTCTGAACTCCGACGGTTGGGGCGATCAGATCAAGGTCGTACGCGTCAACGACTGGACGACGCAGTGGACGTACGGCGACGTCATCGACGTCGTGTCGGGTGCCGGACGCAATCTCGACGCCATCCTGCTGCCGAAGGTGGAGTGCGCGGCGCACGTGCAGGCGCTGGATCTGCTGCTCACCCAGGTCGAGAAAGAGCACGGACTCGACGTCGGTGCCATCGGGATCGAACCGCAGATCGAGAGCGCCCGCAGTTTGCGCAACATCGACGAGATCGCGACCGCGAGCCCGCGAGTACAAACCCTGGTGTTCGGTCCCGCGGATCTGATGGCGAGCGTCAACATGCGCACTCTCGTTGTCGGCGAGCAGCCGGTCGGATACGACACGGGCGACGCCTATCACCACATTCTGATGACCATCCTGCTCGCTGCCCGAACACACGGTCTGCAGGCCATCGACGGCCCCTATCTGCAGATTCGCGATCTCGACGCTTTTCGCCGGGCAGCGGGTCGCACGGCAGGCCTCGGTTTCGACGGCAAGTGGGTACTGCATCCGACGCAGATCGAGGCCGCCAACGAGATCTTCGCGCCGCGTCAGGCCGACTACGACAAGGCCGAGATGATTCTCGACGCGTACGAGTTCCACACGTCCGCGGCGGGCGGCGGGCGCGGGGCAGTGATGTTGGGCGACGAGATGATCGACGAGGCGAGCCGCAAGATGGCGCTCGTCGTCTCGGCGAAGGGCCGAGCGGCAGGAATGATGCGGACTACCGCGTTCGTGCCGCCCACGTCCTGAGCGACCGTCAACCTGCTGTGAACCGCTACAACGGGTATGCCGGATGTCCGTTTCGGGGCACAATGGAGTCATGACTAATCCCCTCTCGCAGTCGGGCCGCCCAGGGCAGGGGCTGCCGACGCCGCCGTCCGGTTGGCCGATCGGTTCCTACCCCACCTACGCCGAGGCGCAGCGCGCCGTCGACTACCTGTCCGACGAGGAGTTCTCGGTGCAGGACGTCACGATCGTCGGCGTCGACCTGATGCAGGTCGAGCGCGTCCTCGGCCGCCTCACGTGGCCCAAAGTGATTGGTGGAGGCATCGTTTCGGGTGCATGGCTGGGTGTTTTCCTCGGCCTGGTCCTCGGCATCTTCAGCGAGAACATCTTCGGAGCACTGCTCATCGGCGTCGGCGGCGGCATCATCTTCGGCCTGATCTCGGCGTCCATTCCGTACGCGGCCACCAAGGGTCAGCGAGATTTCGCGTCGAGCATGCAGTTGGTCGCCGGTCGATACGACGTCCTCTGTGAGCCCCGAACCGCGGAGAAAGCACGCGACCTGCTCGCGAAACTGTCGATCTGATCACACCTGGTGGACGACCAGGCAACCGACAGGTAACGGAATAGCCCCAAATCGCCCTCGATGCCAGTGAGTTCGGTTACGTTTCTTTCGTGCACGGCAGTCCCACCCAGTGTGCTGCGCGAGTAACTGAACGTACGGAGGCGGAAAGTGCCGAGACATCGTGGTCGTAGGCGTGGAAAAGCAACGAGGATAGGGGTGTTGGCGGCAGCGGCTCTGGTGACGAGTCCGTTGCTCGCAGCGTGTGGTTCGTCCGACAGTTCGGTTCCGGTTCTGAGTTTCTACACTGCCGCAGACGGCGCAGAGCAGTACGCCGCTGCGGCACAGGTGTGTTCGGACGCCTCGAACGGCCGCTACCGCGTGGAGCAGCGAACTCTGCCCAAGAGCGCGAACGATCAGCGTCTGCAGCTGGCGCGGCGTCTCGCCGGCAACGACCGGACGCTGGATCTGATGACACTCGACGTGGTGTGGACGGCCGAATTCGCCGAAGCCGGATGGGCATTGCCCGTGCCCGACGACCTGTCCGAGAAGCTGCGCGACGGCTCCACCCTCGAGGGTCCGCTCGCCACAGCCGAATGGGAGGACCAGCTCTACGCGGTTCCGCTCAACTCCAACACCCAGCTGCTCTGGTACCGACCGGACGAGGTGCCGGACGGGGTACCGCCGCAGACGTGGGATCAGTTGATCGACGTGGCCGAGGCCAATGCGGCCGCGGGTAGGCCGGCGGAGATCGGCGTCCAGGCCAAGCAGTACGAGGGCTTCATGGTCTGGTTCAACTCGCTGCTCGAGAGCGCGGGTGGATCGGTCGTCGGCGAAGACGGAACGACGGTGACACTCAACGACACTCCCGAGCACCGCGCCGCCACCGAGAAGGCCCTCGAGATCATCAAGCGGGTCGCCACCGCCGACGGCCGCGACCCGTCGGTCTCGCAGAGCGACGAGGGAACCTCCCGGCTCGGGATGGAAGCGGGGCGGATGGCCTTCCAGGTCAACTACCCGTTCGTGCTGCCCGGTCTGAAGGAGAACGCCGTCGCCGGTGCCGTCTCGTTCCTGGATCTGTCGAACGTGCCTGCCGAAGAGCAGGACGCGCGGATCGCCGAGGTCTTCCGCAGCGCTCCGTATCCGGAGGTAAATCCGGGCGAGCCCGCCAAAGTCACCATCGGTGGGTTCAACATCGGCGTCGCGAAGACCACCCAGCACGAGGACCTCGCCTGGGAGGCCGTCGAGTGCCTCACCAACGAGGAGAACCAGCGCAACAACGCCGTCAACGGTGGTGTGCCGCCGGTACTTGCACGCCTGTACGACGATCCGGAGTTCCAGGCCGTCTACCCCGCATGGGAAGGGGTGCTCGGTTCCATCGAGTCGGCGGCCGTCCGACCCGTTTCGCCTGCCTACCAGAGCATCTCGATTCTGCTGACCGATGCGCTCAACCCGCCGCAGAACATCGATCCGGTTGCCGACGTGGACAAGCTCGCTGATCTGGTCACCAAGGCCGTCAATTCCGAAGGGTTGATTCCATGAGCGCCACCACCGAGTCACAGCCCGCATCGCAGCCTGTCGACAAGCAGGCGGCGCTGAAGAACGTCTCCGACGGCAAGAAGGCCGAACGTCGCCTGGGGCTGATGCTCATCGCACCCGCCGCCCTGCTGATGATCGCGGTGACCGGATATCCGATCATCTACGCGTTCTGGCTCAGCCTGCAGAAGTACAACCTCGCATTCCCCGAAGATCGTGAATTCGTCGGCATCTCCAACTACGTGACCGTGCTCTCCGACGGCTACTGGTGGACGGCCTTCAGCGTCACGGCCGGCATCACGATCATCTCGGTGATCATCGAGTTCATCCTCGGCCTGGCGGTGGCTCTGGTCATGCACCGCACCATCTTCGGCCGTGGACTGGTGCGCACCGTGGTGCTCATTCCGTACGGCATCGTGACCGTCGCCGCCGCGTACAGCTGGTACTACGCGTGGACCCCCGGCACCGGCTACCTCGCCAATCTGCTGCCCGACGGTAGTGCTCCGCTCACCGAGCAGTTCCCGTCACTGGCGATCGTCGTGTTGGCCGAGGTGTGGAAGACGACGCCGTTCATGGCGCTGCTGCTGCTCGCAGGCCTGGCGCTGGTACCCGACGATCTGCTCAAGGCCGCCGAGGTGGACGGAGCGGGTGGCTGGACCAGGCTGATGCGGATCACCATCCCGTTGATGAAGCCGGCGATCCTCGTCGCGGTGCTCTTCCGCACCCTCGACGCGTTCCGCATCTTCGACAACATCTACGTCCTGACCCGAGGCAGCAACGAAACCGGATCGGTATCGATTCTGGGTTACAACAACCTGTTCGGTGCGTTCAACCTCGGACTCGGGTCGGCGATCAGCATCCTGATCTTCTTCTGCGTCGCGATCATCGCGTTCGTGTTCATCAAGTTGTTCGGTGCCTCGGCACCGGGATCCGACGACGGAGGCCGCAAGTAATGACCACTGTTACGCCTCGCAAGAAGGTCGGTTGGACGGTCGTCAACGTCCTCGTCCTGCTCTACGCACTCGTTCCGCTGCTCTGGATCATCAGCCTCTCGTTCAAGTCGACGGCGACCATCGCGGACGGCAGGTTCATTCCGCAGTCGTTCACCCTGGACAACTACAAGGGCATCTTCCAGACGAACCAGTTCACCTCGGCGCTGGTGAACTCCATCGGCATCGGACTGATCACCACGGTCATCGCCGTGGTGATCGGCACGATGGCCGCGTATGCCGTTGCCCGCCTGGACTTTCCGGGCAAGAAGGCACTCGTCGGCGCGGCACTGCTCATCGCGATGTTCCCCCAGATCTCGCTGGTGACACCGCTGTTCGACATCTCCCGCTCGCTGGGACTGTTCGACACCTGGCCGGGACTGATCATTCCGTACATCACCTTCGCGTTGCCGTTGGCGATCTACACCCTGTCGGCGTTCTTCCGGGAGATTCCGTGGGAGCTCGAAAAGGCAGCGAAGATGGACGGCGCGACGCCCGCACAGGCGTTCCGCAAGGTCATCGCCCCGCTGGCCGCCCCCGGCATCGTCACCGCCGCCATTCTGGTGTTCATCTTCGCCTGGAACGACCTTCTGCTCGCCATCTCGTTGACGGCGACGGAACGTTCGGTCACCGTCCCGGCGGCCATCTCGCAGTTCACCGGTAGCTCTCAGTTCGAGGAGCCCACGGGGTCGATCGCGGCGGCAGCAGTCGTCATCACGATCCCGATCATCATTTTCGTGCTCTTCTTCCAACGACGTATCGTGGCGGGCTTGACGTCCGGCGCAGTGAAGGGATAACCGTCATGGCCGAAATCGTTCTCGACAAAGTCACCAAGCTCTACCCCGACGGCGCCGCCGCGGTCAGCGACGTCGACATCACCATCGCCGACGGCGAATTCATCATCCTCGTCGGGCCGTCCGGTTGCGGAAAGTCCACGACGCTCAACATGATCGCCGGCCTCGAGGACATCTCGTCCGGCGAGCTGCGCATCGCGGGGGAGCGCGTCAACGAGAAGGCACCGAAGGATCGCGACATCGCGATGGTGTTCCAGTCCTACGCGCTGTACCCGCACATGACGGTGCGGCAGAACATCGCCTTCCCGCTGACGCTCGCGAAGCTCTCGAAGTCGGAGATCAACAGCAAGGTCGAAGAGGCAGCCAAGATCCTCGATCTCAGTCAGCACCTCGACCGCAAGCCGTCGAACCTCTCCGGTGGTCAGCGTCAGCGAGTTGCCATGGGCCGCGCCATCGTTCGTACGCCCAAGGCGTTCCTGATGGACGAGCCACTGTCCAACCTCGACGCGAAGCTGCGCGTGCAGACTCGCGCCGAGATCTCGCGTCTGCAGAAGCGGCTCGGCACCACCACCGTGTACGTCACGCACGATCAGACCGAGGCCATGACCCTCGGCGATCGCGTCGTGGTGCTACGTGGCGGGTTGGTACAGCAGATCGGTTCTCCGCAGGAGCTCTACGACAAGCCGCGAAACCTGTTCGTGGGCGGCTTCATCGGATCGCCCTCGATGAACTTCGTTCCCGGACAGCTCACCTCGAACGGAGTGTCCACCGCCCTGGGCGACATCGACATCCCGCTCGAGCGGATGGACTCGATCAAGGCCAAGAACCCGGGCCGGGAAGTGGTCGTCGGCATCCGTCCCGAGCACTTCGAGGACGCGGCTCTGATCGACGGTTACCAGAAGATGAGCGGCGCGACCTTCACCGCCACCGTGGACGTACTCGAGTCGATGGGTAGCGACAAGTACGTCTACTTCACGCTCAAGGGTGCGCGGGTCGAATCCAGCGAGCTGCAGGAGCTCGCAGCGGATGCGGGTATCGCCGATCTCGGTGGCGCACAGGTGGTTGCGCGTCTGGCCGCCGAGTCCAAGGCCGCCGAGGGTGGTCAGGTGGAACTGTGGTTCGACCCGGCGAAGATCTCGGTGTTCGACCAGGCCTCGGGTGCGAACCTGACGCTGTAGAGCGCTGCGCGCATGTGAGCGGAACTTCGTAGTGGGCTACGAAGTTCCGCTCACATGCCGCAGGCTCAGAACGCTGAGCCCGTGCTCGGCAGCTGGTAGCCCTGGAAGAAGTCGAACGGCACCACGTTCGGTGCCGGGTTCTGCAGCTGCGGTGCCGGTGCCTGTGGGAACAGCTCTGGCAGCTCGAACTGGTTCTGCCGGTCGTTCGGGTTGTCGTCGTACCGGGTGTGGTTGTCGCCTCGGTCCGTCCACAGCGGATCGGCCGACGCGGTGCCGGCGACTGCCACCAGGGGAATGGCCACCAGGGCCCCGGTCACTGCTGCGCGGGTGAGGATCTTTCGGGTGTTCATGTGTTCCCTTTCGTCGTGGTTCCTACCTGCACGACGTTAGGTCCGGTGGATCGGTGCGCGTAAGGGGAAAGCGCTACCTCCCAGGAGATTACGAGCGTTCTGCCAAAGGTTGCTACCAGCGGTTTCGAGGTTGCGGTACTGGTCGGATCGGTACCGGTGTTGTCAGGTTGTTGTCGAAGGGCTGGCAGTGCTCCCAGCCGGGGTCCCCCGCGGGACGGCCGACTCGGATTCGGCCACGACGGTCGATTCCCGCTGCGGCGTGGTGCTCTTGATGGCGAGGGCTGCGAGGACGACGACCGCGCATGCCAGGGCGCCTGCGAAGAAGGCTGCGGTGTAGACGATTTCGCGGGCGACTGCCGTTCTGTCGATGGTGAACATGGCGAGGACGGTGGACAGCGTGGCACTGGCAATCGAGGTGCCGACGGTCCGGACGATCGAATTGACGCTGTTCGCCACCCCGGTGTCCGTTGCGCTGACCTCGGCCATGAGCAGGTTCGGCAGGGCAGCGAACGCAAGACTGACGAACATGTTGATGACGATGCCTGCGGTGATCAGCTGCCAGGTGTGATCGTGGGCGAGTGCGACGAAGACGAATCCGAACAACCCGATCACGGCTCCGGCGATCAGTACTCGGCGCGGCCCGAACGCCCGGATGAACCGGCCACTGACGACGGCCGCGACCACTCCGACCGCTGCGCCGGGCAGCAGATAGACGACGCTCGCCTCGAGAACATTCGCAGTGAAGCCGTAGCCGGCCACAGCTCGTGGTGTCTGCACGAAGTACGAGCAGGCGAGGAAATTGACGAACATCCCGATACCGACGAACAGGGTGGCGACGTTGGTGGCGAGCAACGGTCCGTGGGTGAGCATGCGGGGTGCGACGAGTGGCTCGTCGGCGCGTTTCTCGAAGTTCCACCAGATGGCCCCCGCGACAACACCGACGATCGCGCAGCCGATGGTGGCAACCGAACCCCACCCCCACGTGCGGCCCTGGGTCAGGGCGAGGAACAGCAGCAGCAGCGTCACCGCGAGCAGCGCAGCGCCCCACCAGTCGACGGTGCCGCCACTTGTTCTCGGGCGCGCCGGTACGCCGAACCAGGCAATCGCGAGCGCGACCACGACGAACGCAACAGTGAGCCAGAACACGCGGTGGTAGTCGGCACCGTTGGCCGTCAGCAGCCCGGTCAACACCAGTCCGAATCCGCCGCCGACGCCCAGTGTGCCGGACAGGACGGCCATCGAGCCGACGAGCTTACGAGGAGGCATCTCGTCACGGAGGACGGCAAGGGCGATGGGGAACAGAGCGTAGGACACGCCCTGCAGGACCCGGCCGACGATCAGCCACAGCAACGAGTGGGTCAGGGCTGCGAGCAGAGATCCGGCGAGGACGACGGTGAGCACACCGATCAGCACCGGACGCTTACCGTGCAGGTCGGCGAGCCGACCGATGACCGGGGTGGCGATCACCGCCGCGAGGAGATTGGCCGTCAGTACCCATCCGGCGGCGGTGGTGCTGACCCCGAGTTGGATGCCGATGGTCAAAACGATGGGGACCACCATCGTTTGCAGAACGGCGAGAGTCATGACGATGAAACAGAGTCCGGGCAGCAGTATGCGGCGGGAGGACATGAACGAACTACCTCGTTACGTATCGACTATGCGGTGGAACGAAAAACAAAATGATGAACGCATCTAAGTAACTATCAGAGATCGGTGCACCAGGGAAGTGAGCCGGGTCCGCCGCCACGGCCGAGCATCGACGCAGGCCTACTGATGCTTTCCCAGAGCTTTCTGCCGGAGCTCGCTGACGATCTCGTCGTTCCAGACGTGTTCGCGTACCAGGCGGTAGCGCTCCCGGCTCATCCAGAGGTATGCCTCTGCGTCGGTGCGGTCCTCGAGGATCTCCGCTGCCCGCACCATGCGCACCACCGGTAGGTATTCCTCGCCGAACCAGCGTCGCGCGACGGTTCCGCGGTCGACGAATTCGCCGACTTCCTGCATCAACCGGAATCCCCACGCCTCCACCGATTCGCTGAGCTGCGCGTAGTCGAAGGGGTCGGTGACCTCGACGGCCTCGCGAGCCCGGCCCACCAACGGCACGCGGCTGAGGAAGATGCGACGGTGATCCTTGATCAGTAGGTCGCCGCGTCGGGTGATGCCCTCGGGTGAGATGCGCGTGATGATCTCGGTGACCACGGCGTCGATCGACGTCCGGTGCATCGCGAAGGCGATGGAGACACGGTGGTGACCGTCGACGACGAAATGCATGCCGCCGATGCGGTACACCTGGATCGGCGGCATCGCCTCGCCGCGGCGCTGAGCAGCGGCGAGTCGCTGCCAGCGCTCACGAATACGTGCCGAGGTCGGCCGGAAGAAGCGGTCGAAATCGCGAGTGCGATCGACACTTCCGACGATGGTGTCGACGCGAATGACCTGCAGGCCGAGGTGCCGCTCGCCGACCTTGCCGAGGGCGGCGACCACCTCGTCGAACGGCAGGATGGTGTTGACGTCGTCGGGTTGACGCCGCAGCCAGCCGACCAGGCGTGCGACGTCGGCGCGTCGGCGTTGGCGGGTGAAGTCGTTCTCCGCATCGGCGGCCGGAAATCCGGTGTCACGTGCCATGTCTGCGCCTCACGATCTTCGGTGTCTCGAAATCCGGTCTCTCGCCGCCCGGTTCGATCTCGAGAAGGGTGTATCCGACGGTGTTGATCACCGTCGCGCCGTGCAGGGTCAGATCGTCCGGGGTGTGACCGTGCGGATGAATATGGCCGTGCAACAACAGCTGTGGGGACAGTCGACGCGTCACCTCGTCGAGGCAGTCGAAGCCGATGTGCGCGGGGTCGGTGTCGTCGCCGACGCCGAGCGGTGGACTGTGGGTGAGCAGAATGTCGACGGGCCGAAGATCCTTGCGCACGTTGCGATGCCACGCGAACGTCCGGGTCAGGGTGCGTGATCGCCGTCGCTGCTGGCGTTGGGTCCACTGATTGGGCCCACCGTTGTAGCGGATGGATCCGCCGAGACCGGCGATCCGCAATCCTGCCGCGGACACGATGCGACGATCGACATTGACGGCACCGACCGGTCCGGGCCAGGTTGCGGGCAGTCCGGCGCGCATCCAGCCTGCGCGCCCGGCCGAGTATCCGGTGAGGTCCGCGTCGTGATTGCCCGGCACGAAGACACAGGGTGCGTTCAACGCGTCGGTGAGGTACTCGAGGTAGTCGAACGGGAGGTCGCCCGCGCCGAGAATCAGGTCGACTCCGAGCGACTTCACCTGCGGACTCCACAGGGATTCGATCGTTTCGTCGGCAACTGCGAGAACGGAGACCACGGGTACGACGGTACCCACCTCGGGTGCGGTGGTACCTCCGAACGGACTTCTCGGGCATCGGTGGTGTTGGATGGGTCAGGTGAGCGACAGTGTCATTGCAGCGGTACGCGCACATCTGGTGACCGAGATCGGCGACGAGAGTCCGTCGTCGGCGTCGGTGACGTTCCTCGGCCTCGAGTCGCTGGACGTGCTGAGATTCGGCGCGGACTCCGACGTGGTCCGTTACGTCAGTCTCGGCTGTTCTCGTCACCCCATGGCCGATCCCAACGAACTCGTCGCCGATCCCTCGCGCGGCCCCCGAGCAGAACTGGTGCTCACTCTTCGCGGTGGGGCAGGCGTGGCGTCGGGCGTGCACAAGTCCCTGGCCGTGCTCGCTGCCTCTCCCGCGGTGGAGGGCGTCGTGCTCGTCGAGGATGCGCTGCTCGATCTGGGCGAGCCGCTGTGGACCAACGCGCCGTTCACCGCGGTGCTGCTCGGCGACAGCGATATCGCCACTCTGACGCTGCCCGAGCCCTACGATCCGGTTCGCTTTCTGGCTGCCGTGCCGTTGACCGGTACCGAGGCCGCATGGGTGCGGTTGCGCGGTGCTGCCGCCCTGCGTGAGGCCTGGGCCGAGGCCGGGATCGACGTGCGCGATCCGAATCGGTCCGCGGCCAGTCTCTGACGCCCACTCACTGCGCGTAGGACGCCAATTCCGGTTCAGCGGTGACGGAATCGAAGATCAGGTGCCCAGGTACCTGGGCCAGATACTTCAGTCCGGTGATCGCCGCACGCGCGTCGTAGCGCAAGTTCGGCATGGTGGTGGTGAAACACAGGTCATTCGCAATGCGTTCGCGTACAGCAGGTCCGTCGTGATCGAGCGCGTCGAGGACGAGATGAAAAGCGACGTTGTCACCGAGAATCGAGAAGTGTTCGACGGGCCGGAGCGGACAGACGTCCTGTACGGCGATGTTGGCCGCTCCGGCGAGGCTGCTGGCGCGCGGTTGCGGATAGATCAGTTGGTCGAATTTCGTGTAGATCGAGGTGTAGCTCGGCCCGTCGGGCAACGGACGCGCCGCCAGCGCGGTGAGGAAGTTCGATCCGGTGGCGATCTGCCAGTTCGCGGGCGGGCACTCCTGCGAGTCGTCGCATCCCGAGCGCGCCGAATCGGTGCCGTTGTACGGGGTGGCGAGCGAGATGACATCCGACACCAGCGCGGGCAGATCCGGCCAGAACGTCAATGCCCACAGCTCGTCTAGTGGACCGTGCTGGTGACCCATCATGACGACCTGGCGACCGCTGTCGGCGGCCATGGTGCGGACCGCATGCACCACGTACTGGGCGGCGATCTGCAGGTCGCCGTACCCCTCGTCGGGGAGGGAGAGGCTGCACACCGGTATCCCTGCGGCGGGCAGTGACTGCAGATAGTTCCAGCCGAAGGATTGCTGATCGGTGGCGAAGGCCGGGGCGAGCAGGACCGGATCGCGGGTGGAGTCGTGCAGATCGGTTGTGCATGTGAGGGCGTGGTCGAGGGCGGCGAGATCGACGGTCAGCACGGGACCCGGATCGGGGTTCGACCCTGCCGATGCGGTTCCCGGTACCAACGTGGACAGCACGGCGATGGCCGACGCCAGCACCAGTGAGCGGATTTTCATCGATCCCTTCCGGACGACAATGCAGGGCTTCTGCAGTCTCATCCGGCACGAAGGGGTGGGCTCGTCACACGATGGCAGTCGGGGCAATCACCAAGGACCACCCGAAACGATTGGACATCGTCCAATCGAGGGTGCGGCTGCTAGAGCCAGTCGTTCTTGTGGAACGTTCGCCACAGTCCGATGCACACGCACAACACAACCGCGACCACCAGGTGGTAGCCGTACGTCCAGTGCAACTCGGGCATGTTGTCGAAGTTCATCCCGTAGATGCCCGCGACCATCGTCGGCACAGCGGCGATCGCCACCCACGACGAGATCTTGCGCATGTCGAGGTTCTGCTGCATCGTCACGCGCGCCAGCGCGGCGTCGACCAGTGAGCTGAGCACCTCGTCGTACTCGGAGATGCGTTCGGCGACCGTTGTGTGATGGTCCTGTACGTCGCGCAGGTAGCGTCGCACCGCCTTGGGGACGCTCGGCTCCTGCACCAGACGCGCCAACGGCGTCGACAGTGGTGTCACCGACCGGCGAAGCTCGACGACCTCCCGCTTGAGGAGGTAGATGTTCTCGATCGGTACGTGGTGGTGCGGCGAGAAGACCTCCTCCTCCATGCCGTCGACGTCTCGCTCGATCGAGTCGGTCACTGCGAGGTACTCGTCGACGACGTGGTCGGCCACGGCGTGCAGCACCGCCGACGGACCGAGTGCGAGCTGTTCGGGGTTCGCTTCGAGGCGCTGACGCACGCCGGCCAACCCCGAATGCTCCCCGTGCCGGACGGTGATGACGAAGTCACGGCCGACCATCACCATGATCTCGCCGCTCTCGACGATCTCGTTGGCGGTCGTCACCGACTCGTGCTCGACGTACTTCACCGTGCGCAGCACCAGGAACGCGACGTCGTCGTAGCGCTCGAGCTTGGGCCGCTGATGGGCGTGCACGGTGTCCTCGACCATCAGCTCGTGCAGGTCGTAGCACTGGGCGATCGCGCTCATCTGTTGGTCGTCGGGTGCGTGCAGACCGACCCACACGAATCCTTCGCCGCGGGCCCGCACCTCCGCGATGGCCGAGGTGTGGGTGAATCTGCCGGGTAGTCGAGCGCCGTCGACGTAGACCGCGCAGTCGACGATCGCGCGGGCCGTGGGCACCGGAATTCGCGGTGTCGGCTCGGGACCGGCCTTGGCCGATCGTCGATGCAGTGACGGCAGCGACGGGCGTGGTGGAAGGGACGGCATGGCGGGCAATCGTACGCCAGCAAAACGACGAGAGAGTGGGCCTGGAACACTGTGCAGGTGCTCATCGATCTCCACACCCACTCGACGGCGTCCGACGGCACCGACAGCCCGGCCGAGCTGGTCCGGGCCGCAGCCGAGGCGGGACTGTCGGTGGTGGCTCTGACGGACCACGACACCACGTCGGGGTGGGACGAAGCGGCCTCGGCGCTGCCGTCCGGTCTGACGCTCGTGCGCGGCATGGAACTCTCCTGCACCGGGCGAGGCGAGGACGGCGAACCGGTTCCCGTGCACCTGCTCGCGTATCTGTTCGACCCCGCGAACGAGGCGTTCGCGAACGAGCGCGCTCGGTTGCGCGGTGAGCGGGTCACTCGATTGCGTGCCATCGCCGAGAAGATGGCGGCGGACGGTCTGCCCATCGACCCCGACGCAGTGCTTGCCTCGGCCGGTGCCGCGGCCGGGCGACCCCATCTGGGTCGCGCACTGATCGACGCCGGGTACGTCTCGGACATGAACGCCGCGTTCGCCGGTCCGTTGGCGACGAGCGGTAAGTACTACGTAGAGAAGGTCGACACCCCTCTCGAGGCCGCAGTGCAGATGATCGCCGCAGCAGGCGGGGTCAGCGTGCTCGCGCATGCCCGCGCCCGTGCTCGCGGCCGAATACTCGACCTGGATCAGGTTCGAGAGCTGGTGCCGTTGGGGCTCGGCGGGGTGGAGGTTCATCACATGGATCATTCGCCGGAGGACACCGCGGTGATGGCCGATCTCGCCGCGGAACTGGACCTGATCGTCACGGGATCCTCGGATTACCACGGCACCAACAAGACGGTGAAGCTGGGCGAATACACCACTGCCCCAGAGCAATACGACCGTCTGGTTGCGGCGGCACGGCCATGACATTCGACGTGACGCTCTACCTGACGGTGTTGATCACCCTGTTCGTCATCATGGACCCGCCGGGCGCGATCCCGGTGTTCCTGTCGTTGGTGGGCCGCAAGAGCAAAGAAGCACGCAACAAGGCGGCGTGGCAGGCCCCCGCGGTCTCCCTGACCGTCATTTCGGTGTTCGCGATCGGCGGCCAGGCGATCCTGAGCTACCTGCACATCGGCATTCCGGCACTGCAGGGCGCAGGCGGGTTGCTGTTGCTGCTCATCGCACTGTCGCTGCTCACCGGAAAGGGGGCGGGCGGCGACACCGCCGCGGAGGACGTCAACGTGGCACTCGTGCCGCTCGGGACTCCGCTCATGGCCGGCCCCGGTGCCATCGCCGCGGTGATCGTCTACGTCAGCCAGGCCGACGGTGACGCCGGTTCCTTTCTTGCAATTGCGTTGGGCATCATCACCATTCACGTTTTGTTCTTCCTGGTGCTGCGATTCTCGACGGCGCTGATCCGGCTCCTCGGCGAGGGCGGTATCTCGCTGTTGGCACGTATCGCCGGTCTTTTGCTCGCCGCCATCGCGGTGCAGTTGATCGCGGATTCGGTTCGCGGATTCGTGGCCGGCGGATGACCGGGGCGTCGTTCGGACTCCGGTTCCTACGCGGGCTCAGCGGCATCGTCACCGCGGGGCTGGTGGTGCTCGCCATCGGCGTCGCCGTCACGCAGTATCTGGGCCACTCCCGCGGCTTCCCCGGTCCCGGCGGTCTCTCGGTCGCCGCGCACATCGTCGCGGCGGTCGTTGCCGTGATCGCTCAGCGCATCACCGATCACCGTCGTGGATTCTCGGCAGTTCTCGGGGCGATCGTTGTCTTCGTCGCCACCGGCCTCGTCCTGTGGACACAATGGTGGCAGTGAGAACCAGTGCCGGTGGTTCCTGACTCTGTGGTCAGGTGGTGCGGCGATGTGGCACACTGGAGCACCGACAGGGCTACAGCCCATCGCTGATCGTGCAGGCGCACCCGCCTCACATGCGAGACACGCTCTCGGCAGTTTGCAGCCAGCACTGGCGCACTCCGACGGCCCTCATTTCCACCACTCACTTCGTTGACATTTCGTCGCCTTGCTGGTCGAGGTCGACAGTGCGAGGAGCTTTCACCGTGACGGCAGTCGAAGACACCGCAGCAACACACACCGCACCGGCAGGGCAGGCGGCGATCACCGACGAGGAGATCTTCGCCGGGCATCTCGGCGGCAAGCTCTCGGTCGAGTTGGCAGCGCCACTCGACACGCAGCGCGATCTCTCGATCGCCTACACCCCGGGAGTGGCGCAGGTCAGCCGCGCCATCGCCGCCGATGCCTCGCTGGCCAAGCGATACACCTGGACCGATCGCCTCGTCGCCGTCATCTCCGACGGCTCCGCAGTGCTCGGCCTGGGCGACATCGGTCCTCGCGCGTCGTTGCCGGTGATGGAAGGCAAGGCCGCGCTGTTCAAGAAGTTCGCGGGCCTCGACTCCATCCCGATCGTGCTCGACACCAACGACGTCGACGAGATCGTCGACACCATCGTGCGGATGCGGCACAGCTTCGGCGCGGTCAATCTCGAGGACATCTCGGCGCCGCGCTGTTTCGAGATCGAACGCCGCGTCATCGAGGCGCTCGAATGCCCGGTCATGCACGACGACCAACACGGCACCGCCATCGTCGTCCTCGCCGCGCTCAACGGGGCCGCGAAGGTTCAGGGCCGCACCACCTCCGAACTGAAGGTCGTCATCTCCGGAGCCGGTGCAGCAGGTGTGGCGTGCGCCAACATGCTTCTCCTTGCCGGCATCCGGGACGTGGTGGTGCTCGACTCGAAGGGGATCGTCTCTTCCGATCGCCTGGATCTGACCAGCGTCAAGACCGATCTCGCTGCGCGCACCAACCCCCGGGCACTCGCAGGTGGAGCGGCCGACGCTCTGGCCGGAGCCGATGTGTTCCTCGGTCTGTCCGCGGGCAAGGTCGACGAGAGCTACATCGCGTCGATGGCCCCGGACTCCATCGTGTTCGCGCTGTCCAACCCGGATCCGGAGATCCATCCGGAGGTGGCGAGGAAGTACGCCGCCATCGTCGCGACCGGACGCAGCGACTTCCCGAACCAGATCAACAACGTTCTCGCCTTCCCCGGTGTGTTCAAGGGCGCGCTCGACGCAGGTGCCCGCCGCATCACCGAAGGCATGAAGCTCGCCGCTGCCGAGGCAATCCTCTCGGTTCTCGGCGACGAGTTGGCTGCGGACAAAATCGTGCCCAGCCCACTCGATCCTCGTGTCGCCCCGGCCGTTGCGGACGCAGTTGCGGCAGCAGCGCGAGCCGAGGGCGTCGCGTAGGAAAACGGAAAGAAAACACCGGCGAACCCGGCCCCACCCGGGCCTGCGGTTCGCCGGTGTCTTTCGTCGGTGTCTTTCGTGGTGGGACGAGTCAGACTTTCGCGAGTCCGGTCGGCATCCGCCGCAGACGACCGGTTCCCGGAACGGACGACCACACCGCGAGGGCGAGAAGGCCGTCGACGATCAGGGTCAGCAGAGCCACCAGGATCGCGCCGACGAGAACGCGGCCGTAGTCGTAGAGCGCGAGCCCGTCGAAGATGTAGCGGCCGAGCCCACCGAGGTTGACGTAGGCAGCGATGGTCGCGGTGGCGATGATCTGCAGGGTGGTGTTGCGCAACCCGCCGATGATCAGAGGCAGCGCGTTGGGGATCTCGACCCGAAACAGCACTTGGGTTTCGGTCATCCCCATCGCGCGGGCGGCGTCGACGACATTGGCGTCGACGTTGGCGATGCCGGAGTACGTGCCTGCCAACAGCGGAGGAATACCGAGCAGCACCAGCGCGATGATCGGCGGGACCAGACCGAGTCCGATCACCAGAACCAGAAACACGAGAATGCCGAGGGTCGGCAGCGACCGCAGCGCGTTGACGAGTCCGACGATCACGGCCTCACCGCGGCGGAGGTGACCGATGAGCAGACCGACGGGAACCGCGACGGCAGCCGAGAGCAGCACTGCCAGCAGGCTGTACCACATGTGTTCGATCAGTCGTGCGCCGATTCCCGTTGGCCCGGCCCAGTTTCCGCCGTCGAGAATGTAGGAGAACGCCTCGGAGAAGAGATTCATGCGCGTGCCTTCTTCTTCGACGAGCCCGTGCTCAGCCGCGTCCACGGAGTGAGTCGACGGCCCAGCAGGAACAGGGCCGCGTCGAAGATCAACGCCAGGAACACGATCGAGATGATGCCCGCGAAGATCTGGTCGGGATAGTCTCGCTGGTAGCCCTGGGTGAAGAGCTGGCCAAGGCCGCCGATGCCGATCACCGAGCCCACCGAGACCAGCGAGATGTTCGTGACTGCCACGACTCTGATGTTCGCGATCAGTACCGGAAGAGCCAGTGGCAGTTCGACGGTCAGCGCTCGCCGCAACGACGAGTAGCCCATCGCCTCGGCGGAATCGACCACGGCGAACGGTACCGAGTCGAGAGCCTCGGGCACCGCGCGCACCAGCAGCGCGGTCGAGTACACCGACAGGGCGATGACCACGTTCAACGGGTCGAGTACCGGTAGGCCGACCACTGCGGGGATGGTGACGAACAGGGCGAGCGAGGGAAGCGTGAACGCAATACTTGCCACCGTCAACGTGATTCGACGAACCCAGCGAGTGTTGCGAATGACGGTGCCCAGCGGGATGGCGATGAGCAACCCGACGAACAGCGGGACGAGCGAGAGATACAGGTGCGTCTTCGTGTAGCCGAGAACCACATCGAAGTTGTCCAACAGCCAGGTCACTGTTCGGAGTCCCCGCTGGAGAGGAAGTGGTGCCGGTTGCGCTCGGAGTCCTCCGACTTACGTTGTGCAGCCAAGTGTTCGAGGATCTCCGCACCGTCGACGCTACCGACGGCCGCCCCGGCTGCATCGACCGCGACACCGATTCCCGACGGCGAGGAGATCGCCGCGTCGAGTGCCTGACGCAGATCGCCGCCCTCGAGGAACAGTGAGCCACCCGCCGCCGTGCTCTCGTCGATGCTCTGGCCGTCGCGCACCTTCTCGACTCCGGTCGCGTCGATCCACCCGAGCGGACGGCGCTGCTCGTCGACGACGAGGACCCACTGCCCCTGGTCCAGTCGGAGGCCGTGGATCTCGTCCTGCGTCGCCGTGTGGATCGGGTGCATGGTCACCGCCTGCGCCGACCTGAACGACAGCCCGCGGTAGCCGCGATCGCGGCCGACGAACGACGCCACGAACGACGTTGCCGGTGCGGCGAGTACGGTCTCCGGCTTGTCGTACTGCTGCAGTCGGCCCTGTGGTCCGAAGACCGCGATGCGATCGCCGAGCCGGACGGCCTCGTCGATGTCGTGGGTGACGAAGACGATCGTCTTCTTCAGATCGGCCTGCAATCGCAGCATCTCGATCTGCAGTTCTTCACGAACCACCGGGTCCACCGCGCTGAAGGGCTCGTCCATCAGCAGGATCGGGGGGTCGGCGGCCAGCGCCCGGGCCACACCCACCCGCTGTTGCTGCCCGCCGGACAGTTGCGCCGGGTAGCGCGAGGCGAAGGCCGGGTCCAGGCCGACGCGCTCGAGGACGTCGAGCGCAGCCTTGCGTGCAGCGCGACGCGATTCGCCGTTGAGTACCGGCACCGTGGCGACGTTGTCGACGACGGTGCGGTGCGGCAACAACCCGGCACTCTGAATGACGTAGCCGATACCGCGGCGCAGCTTCACCGCGTCGGTGTCCGCGATGTTGCGACCGTCGACCGTGATCACGCCCGAGGTGGGCGTGATCATGCGGTTGATCATCCGCATCGACGTGGTCTTGCCGCAACCGGACGGCCCAACGAACACGGTGAACGAGTGGGGCTCGATCACCAGGTCCAGAGAGTCGACCGCGGTGGTGTTGTCGGGGTACGTCTTGTTGACGTGCTCGAAGGTGATCATCAGCTGACCGGCTGATCCAGGCCCTTGTCCGCGACCCAATCCGCTGCTGCTGCCGCGGGTTCGACCTTCTCGTCACCGGACACTCGCGTGTTCAGCGCGATCAGCTCCTCGGTGGTGATCTGCGCCGACACTGCGTCGAGCACCTGAGTGAGCTTGTCCGACTGCTTGGCCGTGCGCAGCACCGGAATGATGTTCTGCGCGGCGAAGTTGTTCTCCGGGTCCTCGAGGACTACGAGATCGTTCTGTGCGATCGAGGGCGCGGTGGTGAAGATGTCCGCCGCGACGACCTGCCCGGAGACGAGTGCCTCCACCGTGGCCGGGCCGCCGCCGTCGGAGATCGGGATGTAGTTGCCGGGCGAGATGTCCAGGCCGTACTTGTCTCGCAGACCGGGCAGACCGCCGACGCGCTCCTGGAATTCCGGGGTACCGGCGAAGGTCACCTCGGAGGAGAACGGAGCGAGGTCGCCGATGGTGGTGAGGTTGCGCTCGGTGGCGGTCTGGCGAGTGACGACGACGGCGTCCTTGTCCTCGCCCGGTGCCTGCGCTGTCACAGTGAGGTCGTCGCCCAGTGCGGCGGGCAACGCAGCCAGGACGTCCTCGGAGGAGGTGGCGGTCGCGGATTCGTCCAAGTACTGCAGCAGGTTTCCGGTGTAGTCGGGGATCAGGTCGATCGACCCGTCTCGCACTGCGGGAATGTAGGCCTCACGGCTGCCGATGTTGAGCTTGGTGCTCACCTCGAAACCGTTGGCGCGCAGGGCCTCGGCGTAGATGTTCGCCACGGTCTCGGACTCGGGGAAGTTGGCCGAGCCGATGATGATGGAGTTGGTGTCGCTGTTGCTCTCACCGCCACCACTGGACAGTGGGTCCGAATTTCCGCCGCAGGCGGTCAGAGCGGTGACCGAGAGAGCGAGTGCGGCAACGGCTGCCACTGCCCTCGGAGCGGAGAACGCGCGCGTGATTCGGGAGGTGTTCATGGTGTCCTTCCATCGGTTCGGGCACAGTCCTACCCATCTCCTTCTCGACCCCACTCGCATTGCGGGGGCATCGAAGGAACCAGGACTCGGGCTGCTCGGGATGGTAGTCGAATTCAGCGTGCCCATAAGGTTGGTTCGACTACCGTCTCGTTCGCACTAGTGCCCCGCGGCCGAGATCGGTAAACCACCCGGGCAGTGAACAGGAGAAAATGACAGTGCGATCGTCGGTTCTGGCAGCGGCCCTGGTGATGTCGATCGCCGGACTGGTCGGCGGATGCAGTGCGGGCACGTCGGTCGACCCGGCTGCCGCGCCCGTCGTCGTCGGGGCAGGCAGCTCGGATCTTTCGCGTCTGCTCGCGCAGATCTACGCCGGGGGACTGCGGTCGACGGGAGCGGACGTCTCGGTCGAGGAAGACATGGGCGATCGGGCCGACTACCTCGCGGCTCTGGACCGCGGTGAGGTGACGATGGTTCCCGACCTGACCGGAGAGCTGCTGCGAACCTTCGACACTATGTCCGCGGCAACCGAGGCCGAGGACGTCTACACCGAACTGAACCGATCATTGCCGGCCGGGTTGTCGGTGGGGGATTACGCGACGGCCGAGGATCGACTTGCCATCGCGGTGGCGTCGGGCACTGAATCGGGCGACGAAACCGTGACGGATTTCCTGGGTCGTGAGGAAAGAACCGTCGGAATCGTGGACGGCGAGGTCGATCCGATGGACGTCCTTGCGCAGGGTACGAGGAGTCCCACGTTCACGGGGGCGTCGGTCACCGATGTCACTCCGTATGCCGATGCGCAGTCCGCCGTCGACGGCTTGAACGCCGGGGAGGTCGACGTACTGGCGATTCGCACCGCGTCGTTCGGCCCGTTGGCGAAGGATCTGACCACGCTGCCCGACGACGACCATGTGTATCCGGCGCAGAACGTGGTTCCGCTCTATGCCAACGGAGTACTCAGCGAGAGTGCTCTGAGGTCGTTCTCGGTGGTGGCGGGGGAGCTGACGACTGCGGACCTCGCCGACATGATCGGCGAGGTCCGCAACGGCGTTCCGTCAGGCGAGGTCGCCGGCCGCTGGCTCGGCGAGCGCAACCTGTGACGCTGTGCCCGTCTGCGTTGCCCTGACCTTGCGCCCCAGGTACGAGCCCATGTGCTGGACGGCCTGAGCCGCCTCCCGCAGGATCGACGCCTGTAGGTGGGCCACGTGCCAGAGCTTCTTGTATTCCACGTGTTCGAGCTCCACGCCGGACAGTCGCAGCTTGTCCGCGAACGCGGTGATCTGCGCGTACAACACCTCGTCGGTGCCGACGTGCATGACGACGGGGGGCAATCCGTCCAGGTTTCCCAACAGTGGGGCAAAGCCCTGATCCAGTGGATCGCCCGCGCCCAGATAGGCGTCGGCCGAACTGTACGACCACCCGGTGTTGACCACGAGATCGCGGTCCTTGGCGGCGTCGCGCGCACCGGGATCGACCCACGGCGAGATCAGGCCGAGAGCGGCCGGGCTGGTGCCGTCGTCCACCAGCCGCCGGGCGGTGGCAACCGTCAGACCTCCACCTGCGGAATCGCCTGCGATAGCGATGCGGTCCGCGGTGAATCCGTGCAGTCGGACGAGCTCACGGAATGCTGCCACGGCGTCGTCCAGACCGGCCGGGTACGGATTCTCCGGGGCCAACCGGTAGTCGAGCACGTAGACGGCGCTGGCCGATTCCCGGGCCAGATGCGCTGCCAGTGACCGATGCGTGTTGATCGAACCGATCGTGTACGCGCCGCCGTGCAGGTACAGAATCGCGGTGTCACGTTCGGTTGCCCCGACGGTGATGCGCTCTGCTCGACGCCCGGCGAGCGTCAACTTCTGCGCAACGGTTCCGTGCGGAAGAGTCTGCACAGGAGACGCGGCCTCGAGGATCAGCCGCTGCGTACGAAACGACAGCCGCGAATTCAGCGCGACGCGGTAGAACGGCTTCAGTGCGGCCGCGACGATGGGCAGGGGAACGTAGAAGGACTTCATGGGCTGCGCCTACTTCTTCGTGCGCGGCAGGGCGCGCTTGGACACCGCAGCGATCAGGCCCTGGTACCGCGAACCGGTGATGCGCTGCAGCAGATCCAGCGCGATCGCGTCGGATCCGATGAGCACCCGGCCCTTGCCCTTCTCGACACCCTTGAGGATGGTCTTGGCGGCGTCGATCGGGGTGGTCTTGGCGAGCTTGCTGTCGAAGAACTTGGCGACGTCGGCCTGGTCGAAGTTCTCGGCGACGGTGGCGTTGCGGGCGATGGCGGTCTTGATGCCGCCGGGGTGCACCACGGTCACCTTCACCGGTGCCTTGGAGATCAGCATTTCCATCCGCAGCGATTCGCTGAATCCGCGAACGGCGAACTTCGCGGCGTTGTATGCGGACTGCGACGGCATGGCCAGCAGGCCGAAGAGGCTGGAGATGTTGACGATGTGGCCGTCGCCGGAGGCCTGGATGTGCGGCAAAAATGCCTTGGTGCCGTTGACGACTCCCCAGAAATCTACGTCGACGATGCGCTCGATGTCCTTGAACGAGGACTTGTCCACGTCACCGTGGTAGGCGATGCCTGCGTTGTTGTAGATCTGGTTGACCTTGCCGAAATGCGCGACGACGGCCTCGGCGTAATCCAGTACGGTCTCGCGCTGGGAGACATCCAAGAAATCCGACTTGACCTCGGCACCCAACGCCTCGACCCGTCGAACGGTCTCGTCGAGTCCTGCGGTGTCGACGTCGGACAGTGCCAACTTCGCTCCGCGTCCGGCCAGCTCGAGGGCCAGCGCGCGGCCGATTCCCGAGCCCGCGCCGGTGACGACGGCCACCTTGCCTGTGAATGTGCTCATCGTGCGGACACCTTGTCTGTGTTGTTGCCGGCGGAGTTGTTCGCCGACGATCCGGAGGGCAGGTCTGCGGTAGCGACGCTACGGTACGCATCGAGATCGAAGTTCCTGGTGATTCTGCGGAACTCGAACGTGAAGCCCGGCCACAGCGTCGTGTTGTTGCCGTGCTTGTCGAGGTACCAGCTGGCGCACCCGCCGTTCATCCAGACGCTCTTGGCGAGCTGATCCTGCAGCGTCACGTTGTACTCGTCCTGGACGTCCTTGCGCACCTCGATGGTGCCGATGTCGTGCTTGTCGATGGTGTTCAACGCGTCGACCAGGTAGTTGATCTGCGACTCGATCATGAACACCATCGAGGTGTGGCCCAGGCCGGTGTTGGGTCCCACCAGGAAGAACATGTTGGGGAAGTTCGCGACCGCCGCGCCCTTGTAACCCTGCTGTCCGCCGTCCTCGAAGGTTTCGGCCAGTGTGCGGCCGTCCTTGCCCGTGATGCCGTGGTAGGCGGGGGAGTCGGTGACGTGGAAGCCGGTGGCGACGACGAGCGCATCGATCGGGCGCTCGGTGCCGTCCTTGGTGACGATGGAGCCCTCGCGGACCTCGGCGATGCCGTCGGTGACGAGGTCGACGTTGCTTTTGGCCAACGCGGGGTAGTACGCGTTCGAGATCAGCATGCGCTTGCAGCCGATTCGGAAGTTCGGGGTGACCTTGGCGCGCAGGGCCTTGTCCTTGATCTGGGTGCGCAGGTGATTCTCCGACGCCCACTGCAGCGGCTTCATGAAGGCCGGAGCCTTGGCCAGACCGACGACCTGGGTCTCGCGCATAGCGTAGATGCCGCTACGTGAGAGGCGCTGGAATCCGGGAACGTGCTTGAAGGCGAAGCGCTCGAGCTTGGTGTACGGACGATCGGCGCGGGGAAGGATCCACGGCGCGGTGCGCTGGTACACGTCGAGGTGTTGCACCTGATCTGCGATGGCGGGCACGATCTGGATCGCCGACGCGCCGGTACCGATGACGGCGACACGCTTGCCTGCGAGCGAGACGTCGTGATTCCACTGAGCCGAGTGGAAGACGTCGCCCTTGAAGTCGTGAATTCCCTTGATGTCGGGCAGGTTCGGCTCGCACAGCGCGCCGACGGCCGAGACGACGATCTTGGCGGTGTAGTTGCCGGTGGTGGTCTCGACGTCCCAGCGACTCGTCTCGGCGTTCCAGCGCGCCGAGGTCACGTCCGTACCGAACACGTGCTTGTCCATGACGCCGTACTTGCGCGCCACCCCGGCGATGTACTTCTGGATCTCGGGCTGCGTGGAGAACGAGCGCGTCCAGTCCGGGTTCAGTGCGAACGAGTAGGAGTACAGGTGCGACGGCACGTCGCAGGCGGCACCGGGGTAGGTGTTGTCGCGCCAGGTGCCGCCGACGTCGTGGCCGCGTTCGAGCACGACGAAGTCCTTCTTGCCTGCCTTCGTCAGCTTGATCGCAGCACCGAGGCCGGCGAATCCGCTGCCGATGATCAGCGTATCGACGTGACGCGGCGTCGTTGCACGGTCCGAAGTATCTGTTACGGGAAGACTCATGTAGGGGAGCGTAGAAGCTTATTGAGTGTGAGTCAATAGTTATTGACTAACATTCAGTAGGGTGGTTGCATGGCGTTCGTGAACAGCCCCGGCGCATCGACCACGAAGAGGACCAGACTCAGTCCGCAGCAACGACGAGCGCAACTGATCGAGCTCGGCACCGAGATGCTCGCCGACCGCCCCCTCGAACAGATCTCCGTCGAGGACATCGCAGACCAAGCAGGCGTCTCCCGAGGCCTTCTGTTCCACTACTTCGCCTCCAAGCAGGAGTTTCACCTCGAAATCGTGCGTGAATCCTCGCGCGTCATGCTCGAGCGCACCGCACCCGATCCCTCGCTGCCACCGTACGAGATTCTGCGCGATTCCATCGCGAACTACGTCGATTACGTCACCGACAAGCGGCAGATGTACGTCTCCCTCCTGCGCGGCACCCCCAGCGGCGACCCACAGATGCGCGCGGTGTTCGAGGACACCCGCTCCGCCATGGCCGACCGAACGCTGGCGCAACTCGGGGGAATCGACATCGAGGTCACCCCTACCATCGTGTTGGCCGTCCGCGGCTGGATCGCATTCGTCGAGGAAACGACCATCAATTGGCTCACCGCGCCGGAGCTGGGCCGCGACGAACTCATCGACCTCAACGTCAACGCCCTCCCCGCCGTCGCCCTGGCGCCGGGCATGATCACCGCGCTCCTGGGAACGAACCCCGACACCGACGCGGACACTGACGCCTGATCCCGCCCCGCCGCGCGCCCCCGCCCCGCCGCGCGCCCCCGCCCCCGCGGAACGAGGGAGCCCAGAAACGACGACAGCGGCCCATCCCCGAAGGAGTGGGCCGCTGTCGCTATCGAACTACTTGTCTAGCCTTCGCCGACTGCGTTGAAGGCCTCGTCGATGATTTCGAGCTGCTCGACGGCGTGCACCTTGCTCGAGCCCGATGACGGGGCGGACATTGCGCGACGCGAGATGCGCTTGATGCCCACCAGCTTCTCGGGCATGAGCTCGGGCAGTGCGAGACCGAAGAACGGCCAGGCACCCTGGTTCGCAGGCTCTTCCTGAACCCAGCGGAATTCCGTTGCGTTCGGGTAGCTTTCGAGGGCTTCCCTGATGCGACGGACCGGCACGGGGTAGAGCTGCTCGACGCGAACGATCGCGACGTCGTCGCGGTTGTCCTTCTGCTTGCGAGCGAGCAGTTCGTAGTAGAGCTTGCCGCTGACCATCAGCACGCGCTTGACCGCATTGCGGTCACCAGTGCCAGTGTCGTAGGTGGGCTCGTCGAAGACCGAGTGGAACTTGCCGTCGGTGAAGTCCTCGATGTTGCTCACCGCTGCCTTGTTGCGCAGCATCGACTTCGGGGTGAAGACGATCAGCGGGCGACGGATGCCGTCACGCGCGTGCCTGCGCAGCAGGTGGAAGTAGTTCGCGGGGGTCGAGGGGAGTGCGACGGTCATCGAGCCTTCGGCGCACAGCGTCAGGAAGCGTTCGATGCGTCCGGACGTGTGGTCGGGACCCTGGCCTTCGTGGCCGTGCGGCAGCAGCAGCACGACGTCGGAGAGCTGACCCCACTTGGCTTCACCGGACGAGATGAACTCGTCGATGATGGACTGTGCGCCGTTGACGAAGTCGCCGAACTGCGCTTCCCACATCACCAGTGCGTCCGGGTTGCCCACGGAGTAGCCGTACTCGAAGCCGACGGCTGCGAACTCGCTGAGCGCGGAGTCGTAGACCATGAACTTGCCGGGGTTGTCGCTGCCGATGTTCTGCAGCGGCGTGTACTCGGCACCGGTCTTGCGGTCGATGATCACCGAGTGACGCTGGGTGAACGTGCCGCGGCGGGTGTCCTGGCCGGAGAAGCGGATGTTGCGCCCCTCGTCGACCAATGATCCGAGCGCCAACAGCTCGCCGAATGCCCAATCGACCTTGCCCTCGTGTGCCATCTCGCGACGCTTCTCGAGCACCGGCTTGACGCGCGGGTGAACGTTGAAGCCGTCGGGAACGTCGAGGTGCGCATCGCCGATACGGTGCAGCACGGCCTTGTCGACGGCCGTGGTGAGCTTGGCAGGCAACTGCTGGTCGAGTTCGACCGATTCGCTGGGCTCCGGGGTGTACTTCTCGAGTTCGCGTACCTCGTTGAAGACGCGTTCGAGCTGACCCTGGTAGTCGCGGAG
The DNA here is from genome assembly GCF_040702765.1 of Rhodococcus sp. NPDC076796. Classification (NCBI taxonomy): domain Bacteria; kingdom Bacillati; phylum Actinomycetota; class Actinomycetes; order Mycobacteriales; family Nocardiaceae; genus Rhodococcus; species Rhodococcus sp. NPDC076796. Next base: position 263,961 of record NZ_JBFBMS010000005.1, read on the forward strand.
TGCGTCCTCGGCTTCCTTGAGCGAGATGTCTCCACGGCCGATGAGCGATTCGGTGTAGCTCTTGCGGACGCTGCGCTTGGTGTCGATGACGTCGTACATCGCCGGCTGGGTCATCGAGGGGTCGTCGCCCTCGTTGTGGCCGCGACGGCGGTAGCAGATCATGTCGATGACGACGTCCTTGTGGAACTTCTGGCGGAAGTCCACCGCCAGCTGAGCCACCCAGGCGCACGCCTCGGGGTCGTCGCCGTTGACGTGGAAGATCGGCGCGGCGATCATCTTCGCCACATCGGTGCAGTACTCGGACGAACGTGAGAACTCCGGTGAGGTGGTGAAGCCGACCTGGTTGTTGACGACGATGTGTACGGTGCCGCCGGTGCGGTAGCCCCGCAGATCGGACAGGTTCAGCGTCTCGGCGACGACGCCCTGGCCTGCGAATGCCGCGTCTCCGTGCAGCATCAGCGGCAGAACGGAGTAACCGCCCTGGCCGGTGCCCTTGTCCAGCAGGTCCTGCTTGGCGCGGACGAGGCCTTCGAGAACGGGGTCGACGGCTTCGAGGTGCGACGGGTTCGCGGTGAGCGAGACCTTGATGTCGTTGTCACCGAACATCTGGATGTACGTGCCCTCGGCACCGAGGTGGTACTTCACGTCGCCGGAGCCGTGTGCGGCGGCCGGGTTCATGTTGCCCTCGAACTCGGTGAAGATCTTCGAGTAGGGCTTGCCGACGATGTTGGCGAGCACGTTCAGGCGGCCGCGGTGCGGCATACCGATGACGACCTCGTCGAGGGCGTACTCGGCGCTCTGGTCGATGACGGAGTCCATCATCGGGATGACCGACTCGGCACCTTCGAGCGAGAAGCGCTTCTGCCCGACGTACTTGGTCTGCAGGAACGTCTCGAACGCCTCGGCTGCGTTGAGCTTGCTGAGGATGTACTTCTGTTGCGCCACAGTCGGTTTGACGTGCTTGGCCTCGACGCGCTCCTGCAACCAGGTGACCTGCTCGGTCTCGAGGATGTGGGTGTACTCGACGCCCACGTGGCGGCAGTACGAGTCGCGCAGAACGCTGAGCACGTCCCGCAGCTTCATCTTGTCCTTGCCGTGGAATCCGCCGACCTTGAATTCGCGGTCGAGATCCCACAGCGTGAGGTCGTGGCTGATCACGTCGAGGTCCGGGTGCATCCGGAACTTGTCCTTGGTGAACTGCAACGGATCGGTGTCGGCCATCAGGTGACCGCGGTTGCGGTATGCCGCGATGAGCTCGAGCACGCGGGTGTTCTTGTCGACCGTGCCCTCGGGCAGATCCTTGCGCCAGCGAATGGGCTCGTAGGGGATCTTCAGCGAGTGGAACAGCTCGTCGTAGAACTCGTCGCTGATCAGCAGGTTGTGGATCGTCTTGAGGAAGTCGCCCGACTCCGCACCCTGAATGATGCGGTGGTCGTACGTCGAGGTCAGCGTCATGAGCTTGCCGACGCCGAACTCGGCGAGACGCTCGTCGCTGGCTCCCTGGAACTCTGCCGGGTACTCCATGGCACCTGCACCGATGATGGCTCCCTGGCCGTTCATCAGACGCGGCACCGAGTGCACGGTTCCGATTCCACCCGGGTTGGTCAGCGAGATGGTGACGCCCTGGAAGTCCTCACCGGTGAGCTTGCCGTCGCGAGCGCGACGCACGATGTCCTCGTACGCGTTGTAGAACTGCGTGAACGTGAAGTCCTGCGTGTTCTTGATGGCAGCGACGACGAGGGAACGGTTGCCGTCCTTGCCGGGCAGGTCGATCGCGAGACCGAGGTTGATCGCTGCCGGAGTGACGGCGTTCGGCTTCCCGTCGACCTCGGCGAAGTGGCGGTTCATGTTCGGGAACGCCTTGACGGCCTGCACGATGGCATAGCCGAGCAGGTGTGTGAACGAGATCTTGCCGCCGCGGGTGCGAGCGAGATGGTTGTTGATCACGAGGCGGTTGTCGACCATGAGCTTGGCCGGGATCGCACGCACGCTGGTCGCGGTCGGAATCTGCAACGAGGCGGACATGTTCTTCGCCACCGCGGCAGCAGCGCCGCGCAGAATCTTGCTCGACTCTTCACCGAACTCGGCTGCGGCGGGCTTTGCGGGAGCGGACTTGGCCGGTGCTGCCTTCTTCTCGGCAGCGGCAGGCTTCGATGCCTCGGCCTTGGGAGCAGCGGCTTTCGGAGCGGCCTTGGGTGCTGCGGCCTTCGGAGCGTCGGTCTTGTCGGGAGCAGAGGCAGCCGGCTTGGCTGGTGGCGCGGGTGCTGCGGGAGGCGCGGACTTGGTCGAGCTACCGTTCGAGGCTGCGCCGTTACCGGCCGCACCGTTGGATCCGGCGGTCTCGTCGGTCGCAGCATCGGGGTCGTAACCGGTCAGAAACTCGTGCCAGCTCGCGTCGACGGATGAAGGGTCCTGCTTGAATCGCTGGTACATCTCGTCGACCAGCCATTGATTTTGTCCGAATTGGGTAGTAGAGCTGCTGCTCACGGCAGTAGTTCGCCTCGTTTCTGTCTTCGTTCCCGTTCAGCGCGCGTACGTGTCCAGGCTAGACCTTTGGTCCAGCTCACGTGCGTCCGGGACGTAGCTGTGATATGTACTCACCGGTAACCATCGGCCTCGTTGTCGATGACACCTTGGACTATCGAATTATTCCCTCGGTTCGTTTCGGCCGCAGTCCACAGCTGCGCGTAGAACCCGCCCCGCGTGCGCAGCTCCGAATGTCGACCTACTTCCACGATACGGCCGCCGTCGACCACCACAATCAGATCCGCTCGCGCGGCGGTCGCGAGGCGGTGCGCGACGACCACTGCGGTGCGGGTGCGTGCGACGGCACTGCTGGCTGCGAGCACGGTGCGTTCGGTCGCGGGATCGAGCGTGGCGGTGGCCTCGTCGAGCAGCAGAAGGTCGGGGTCGACCAGCTCGGCCCTGGCCAGTGCGATCAGCTGTCGTTGACCCGCGGACAGCCCTTGCCCGCGCTCGCCGACGGGTTGGTTCATGCCGCCGCGAAGTGCAGCGATGGTGGCCAGAGCGCCCACGGAGCGGGCCGCGTTCTCGATGTCGGCGCGGGTGGCGTCGGGCCTGCCGTAGGCGATGTTCGACGCGACGGTCCCGGTGAACAGGTGCGCTTCCTGCGGTACGACGCCGAGTCGGTGCCGGTAGTCCGAGAGGCGATAGTCGCGTAGATCGTGGCCGCCGACGCGCACCGATCCGGAGGTCGGATCGTAGAAGCGGGCCAGCAGTTTCACGACCGTCGATTTGCCCGCGCCGGTGCGTCCGACCAACGCGACGGTGGTGCCGGCCGGGATGGTGAGATTTACCTCACTCAGGGCGTCTGACTGTGCCCCGGCATACCGAAAACCGACGTCGACGAGTTCGATGTCGGCGCGCAGGCGTCCGCCGGGAAGTGCGGTGGTGTTCGCGTTGGTGGAGGTTTCTATCGAGCTGGTGGTGCGCAGCAGATCCCCGATGCGGCCGACACCGACACGTGCTTGCTGGTAACCGTCGAACACCTGCGAGAGCTGCTGGATCGGTCCGAAGAGCAGCCCGAGGTAGAGCACGAACGCCACGAGAGTGCCCGCGGTAGTGGTGCCGGTGGCGATCTGATGTGCGCCGACGAACACGACGACGGCGAGGGCGATGTCGGAGAGCAACGTGATGAGGGGGAAGTACACCGAGATCGCGGTCTGCGATCGCATTCGGCTCACCCGGTAGCGGTCGGAGCGTTCGGCGAACCGGGATGCGGCGTACTCCTCGCGCCGGTACGCCTGTGCGGCGCGCAGTCCCGTGACGTTCTCCTGGAAGTCGGCGTTGACGATCGAGATGCGCTCGCGGGACGTCGAGTACGCGGCCGAGGAGATGCGCCGGAAGATGACGGTGGCCACGGCGAGGGGCGGCACCACCGCCAGCGCCACCACTCCGAGTGCCGGGTCGGTGACGAGCAGTGCGGCGGCGATGCCGACGATGGTCAGCACGCTCACCACCGCGGTCGAGGCTCCGGTCTGGATGAACGAAGACAGCGCATCGACGTCGGTGGTCATTCGGGTCATGATGCGACCCGACAGTTCGCGTTCGTAGTAGTCCAGGCCGAGCCGCTGAATGTGTGCGTAGCTGCGCACTCGGAGTCCGAAGAGCACTCGCTCGCCTGCCCGCGCGGTGATGACCGTCGTCCAGCAGACGACGAACCAACTCGCCGCTGCCAATACGACGCCGATCGAGGTGGCGATCCACAGGGTGTTCGAGTCTCCACTCGCCACTCCGCTGTCCACGGCGTAGCGAACGAGGGAGGGGAAGGCGATCGAGGCCAGTGAGTCCAGCGCGAGGAGCACCACCACCGCTGCCAGTAACAACCGCACCGGGCTCAGCAGTCTCGACAGCCGGAACTCGGGGTCGGGTCGACGCAGTTCGGATCCCGATGTGCCCGGGTCCTCGGTCGCCGGGGGCAGGGCCGCGACTGCCCGGGAGATGGCCGGTGTGGGTGCCAATGAGCCGAATGCCCCGGCCATCGCAGTTCCGTGACCACCTCCGCCTCCGGGCGTGGGTACCGCGGCTGCGCCGGGTGCGACCGTCGACTCGGGAGACGTATCGGGCCACAGCGTGTCGGCGGATGGGTCCATGGTCGGCTCCGCGCCGGGATCGTCGTTCGGCTCGCCGTCCCCGCCGGCCAGGAGGGCCCGGAACAACGGACAACGCTGATCCAGTTCGTCGACCGTTCCGGTGTCGATGATGCGGCCGTTGTCGAGGACGGCGACGCGGTCGGCCAGGGTCAGAGTCGAGCGGCGATGAGCGAGAACGAGAGTCGCGCGTGTGCGGACGCCGCGCAACGCGTCGAAGATGGCGGCCTCGGTCTCGGCGTCCACGGCGGAGGTGGCGTCGTCCAGGATCAGAATGCGCGGCTCGACGAGAAGAGCGCGGGCCAGCGCGATGCGTTGGCGCTGGCCTCCGGACAGGGTGAGGCCGCGCTCACCGACGAGGCTGTCGTATCCCTCGGGCAAGGCGTCGATGAAGTTCGAGGCCTGCGCCAGCCGCGCCGCATGCTCGATCTCCTCCGCGGTGGCGTCGGGCCTGCCGAGGGCGATGTTGGCGGCGATGGTGTCGGAGAAGAGGAACGGCTCGTCGAACACCAGAGAGACGGCCTCGCGGAGGGACGTCGAGTCGAGGTCGTCGATATCGATGGATTTTCCGTCGGACGTCAGGGCGATCTGTCCCCGAGCGGGGCGGTAGAAGCGGGGGAGCAGGAGTGCGAGTGCGGTCTTTCCCGAGCCCGCGTGGCCGACGACGGCCACCGTTTCACCGGGTGAGATGGTCAGGTTCAGGTCGGTGAGCACGTCGCGTTCGGGCTCGAACCCGAACGTCACCTCGGAGATGCGCACTCCGAGCGGGCCGTCGGGCAACGCGACGGGCTCGGTCGGTTCCGGGTCGGACGGCTCGGTATCGACCACCTCGTAGACACGCTCGACGGCCGCGCGGGAGAGCTGAGCCATGATCACCACCGACGAGACGGTGCGGGTCACGGCGGACAGGGTCGCGACGTAGGTGGCGAAGGCCAGAAACGTGCCGATCGTGATGTGGCCCTCCAGGGCCAGATAGCCGCCGAGGGCGATGACTCCGACGAGTCCGAGTTGAGGAATGGTGGCCATCGACGGTGCGAACCGCGAGTTGATCTTGGCCGATCGCATGCGCTCGGCGAACAGCGTGCGACCCAGTGTCTCGATGCGATCCACCGCGCGGGCTTCCTGTCCGAAGCCCTTCACCACTCGGACGCCGGTGACCGTCTCCTCTACATGTTGCGCCAGATCGGCGGCGCGTTGCTGCGCCGACCAGGTGGCCGCGAAGAGAGTGGGCCGAATTCGATAGACCACGATGCCGACCGCAGGAACGATGAGTACCGCGACGACGGTGAGCAGTGGCGACAGATACGCCATCACCGCAAGCGCCAGCACGAACTGCAGGACGGCTCCCGCCGACAGCGGCACCATGGCCAGCAGTCCCTGCACCAGTTGGAGGTCGGTGATCGATCTCGACACGACCTGGCCGGTACGGATCTCGTCCTGTTTGCGCCCGTCGAGCCGCTGCAGTGACGCGAGCAGGTCGAGGCGCAGGTCGTGCTGGACGTCGATCGAGAGCCGGCCGGCGAGCATGCGTCGACCGAATTGGCACGCGAAGCGCACCAGACCCAACAGTGCGATGGCGGCGGCGACGGTGGCGATTTTCTCGCCCCTGCCTGCGGTCGCGTCGTCGATGGCGACCCTGGTGAGCAACGGGAACGAGATGTCGATGACCGCGGCGATCATCGTCACGCCCAGGGCTCCGAGTGCGGTGCGTCGATGCAGCATGCACTGCGCGATCAGACGTCTGATCCACCCACGCCGAGTAATCGACGCGGGTTCTGCGTTGTCGAGTGTCGACGAGCCGCGTCGGGGTGCCGTTGCACGGTCTTTCACCGCATTACTGTGTGCCATCGATTCACCACGCTAGACCCGAGCACCGACAGCTTCGGCCCGCGAACGAAGCGACCTCAGTCGATGTCGCGGGTACGGGCCAGGAACCAGCCGACGCCGGTGAGGATCGCGGCCCACAGTGCGAGTCCGAACGGTGCCCACGGCCACGACGCCAGGTCGCCCGCGTCGTCGAGTTGAGTCGCCGCCATGGTCGGCAGAGTCAGGTTCGACGGCAACGCCACGGCGACCGATCCGAGCCCGAGTCCGAACAGGATCAGCGAGATCAGACCCTCGCCGAACGGCAGCCAGGCGACGAGCACGATCGCGGCCCATGTCGGAGATTTGAGCAGCAGACCCAGGCCGGCACCGATCATCGACCACAGCACCACTGCGAGGAGGCACGATGCCACCACGCCAATGAACGCGCCGTCGAGCAGCACTGTCCGCTCGTTGAAGATCAGCAGGCAGATCAAGCTGGCCAGCAGCACCACCAGGCCGTATCCGAGGCCGAACAGCGCAGTGACGATGAGTTTGGCGGCGATCACCCCGTCGCGGCCGCGAGCCGTCAGGAAGCTGGTGGTGATGGTCTTGTGGCGAAATTCGGTTCCGGCGTTGACGGCCCCGAAGATGCCGGTGAACAGGATCGCGGCACCGGCGGCGACGTACAGGCCGATCGAGGCGACCCCGCCGGAAATGTCGAGGTCCTCCTCGAATTCACCCAGCTGATTCGCGATCACCGACGTGATGACGGACGCGAACACTCCGACGACGATCGGGGCGATCGCCAGAGCCCACCAGAACTTCAGTGTCGTGACCTTGCGGATCTCCGACGTGAGCAACGCGTTCATCGCGGACCCCCGTTCCAGCTCTGTGGCGGTCCGTAATTCTGCGGCGGTGGGCCGTAACCCGGCGGTGGGCCGTAACCCGGCGGTGGGCCGTAACCCGGCTGATGACCCGGAGGACCGTAACCGTACGGATTCTGCTGAACGGGTGCGGCGTTGTACTGACCCGCGGTCATCGACAGGAACACCTGCTCGAGGTCGACGTGTTCGCTCGTGGTCCCGAAGATCGTCACCTGGGCGTCGGCCGCGATGCGGGCGATCGTGGCCTCGTCGGTACCGGCGACGCCGATGCGTCCGTCGGGCAGCAGTTGGCTGTCGTTGAATCCATTCGATGCCAACGCCAGTGCCAAGGCTGCGGGGTCCGATGCGGCGACGAGTACGCGGCTCGGACGCGTCGATCGCAGTTGCGCGATGGAACCCTGATACACGAGTGCGCCGGCGCTGACGATCACCAGATTGTCGACGGTCTGCTCGATCTCGCGCAGGATGTGGCTCGATACGAGCACGGTGCGCCCCGACGCGGCGAATGCCTTCAGGAAGTCGCGGAGCCAGGCGATTCCTTCGGGGTCGAGACCGTTCGCGGGTTCGTCGAGCACGAGGATTTCCGGATCTCCCAGCAGCGCCGTCGCCAACGTCAGGCGCTGACGCATGCCGAGGGAGAAGCCGCCCGCGGCGCGGTCGGCGGCGTCGCCGAGGCCGACCAGGTGCAGCACGTCGAGGGCGCGACTGTCCGGCACGCCCATCGCGGCGGTGTAGATCTTCAGGTGATGAGCAGCGCTGCGCTTGGGGTGCAGGCTCAGCGAGTCGAGGACGGCTCCCACCGTGCGGGCCGGGTGGGTCGCCGCGCGGAACGGAGCCCCGTTGACGAGGCCGACACCCGAAGTGGGGGCGACGAGTCCGAGGAGCATGCGCAGCGTCGTCGTCTTGCCCGATCCGTTGGGGCCGAGGAATCCGGTGACCGTTCCGCGCGGAACGACGAAGCTCAGGTCCGAGACCGCGCGAACTGTGCCGAATTGCTTGGTCAGTGCCTGCGCTTCGAGCGCCGCTCCCGGATAGCTGGTCATCTGTGCGCAATCCCCCTGGCCGTTGGTCACCTCGAGTACCGGCTGCGCGGAGCAACCGGTACTCGAGGCTACGGGGTGCGACCGACAACGTCGCGGGAGCGCCTTCCTCCGTCAGCGATGCAGCGCGGCGGCGATCTCTCGGTAGGTCTCGAGCGGATCGGCCATGTCGGGCAGCGAGTGCAGGGTCACGTGCGATGCACCTGCGTCGATGTGCTCGTTCAATCGTGCTGCGATCGCGTCGGCGGTACCGTGCGCCACCAACGCGTCGATCAGTCGGTCGCTGCCGCCGTCGCCGATCTCCTCGTCGGAGTAGCCGAGTCGGTTCAGATTGTTGGTGTAGTTGCGCAGGTGAAGGTACGGATTGTTGACCGGTGGCCGCCCGATCGAGCGCGCCTTCTCCGGATCCGACTCGAGGACCACCTTGTGCTCGGGTGCCAGGATCTTGTTCGGTCCCAATGCCTCTCGTGCTTCACGGGTGTGCTCGGGGGTGGTCAGGTACGGATGCGCACCTGCGGTGCGGTCGGCCGCCAGCGCGAGCACCTTCGGGCCGAGAGCAGCAAGGACGCGTCGCTCCACCGGGACTCCGGCCTCGTCGAGAGCGTCGAGGTAGGCCACCAGAGCGTCGTACGGCTTGGTGTATTCCTGCGTCGCCTCCGGGTGGCCCGCGCCGATTCCGAGGACGAAACGGCCCGGGTGCTTGCTCTCCAACCGGTGATACGACGCGGCGACGTCGGCCGCTGCGTCGGACCAGATGTTGACGATGCCGGTGGCGACGACGACCGTCTCGGTGGCGTCGAGGATCTCCTCGGTGGTGGTCAGGTCCGCCGGCGGTGAGCCGCCGAGCCAGATCGTGCCGTAGCCGAAGGATTCGATTGCTCGGGACAGTTCGGGGGTGAACGCCGAGTGCAGTCGCCAGACGCCGTACGTGCCGAGTTCAGGTGTGGAAGTCATGTTCGGAGTCAACGCGTTCCACTCGCGAAGATTCCGCGAGCTCTCATTCGTCCGGCTCGATGATGCGGTTCTCCGGGAATCGGGCAGGCGGCGGACCGAATGCGTCGCGGGCGTTCTTGATGACACCCTTGCCGACCGCTCGGTTGCCTGCGCCGCCGATCGCTGCGCCGATTCCGGCGGGGAGCATCTTGCCGACCAGCAGCGCGCTGCGCTTGGCGAGGTACTTGGTGATGAACTTCTTCACCAGCGACTTGTTCATGGTCGCCATCGAGCCGCCCGGGATGCGGGAGGTGATCAGCGGGCCCCAGTTCTTGGCCGTCTTGCCGACGGTTCGTTGCACGATCTGCATGCCCGATTCGCCAAGAGCAACCGACAGCACCAGGGCACGTCGTTGCTGGTGGTTCTGGACGGGAATGCCGTGTACGGACGCGACCGAGAGTGTCAGCAGCGCCGAGGACTCGATGAAGAACGCGGTTTCGGCACCCACCGCGGCGAGCGAGGCGACAGTCCCGACGCCCGGGATCGCCGCGGCACCGCCCACCGCCGAGCCGCTGCCTGTGACGGCGAGCAGGAATCGCTTCTCGAGGCGTTCGATGATCTGTGCCGGGGTGTCGTACGGGTGTGCTCGACGCACGTGCGCGACGTATTTGTCGACGGCGGGTCCCTGGAGGCGGCTGGCGTTGTCGAGGATGTTGACCAGCGCGCGTTCGAGCTTGCCTCCGCCCCCGACCTCGACCTGTGCGTCGTCCTTCTTGCCGGCCATCGGTCCTCTTTCTTCTGGAGAGTTGTGAGTCAGTGCACCCAGTGATCGGATGGAACGAGTTCGTCGGGCTTCGGCGGCGGGGGAGCGGTGCCGTCGCCGAAGGGCGATCCTCCCAGGGATTCGCGGCCGTGTGGTTCGAGCCATCCGGTCAGATCCGGGCCCTTGGGGACGATGCCCGACGGATTGATGTCGGTGTGCACCTCGTAGTAGTGCCGCTTGATGTGGTCGAAGTCGACGGTGTCGCCGAATCCGGGGGTCTGGAACAGGTCGCGTGCGTAGTTCCACAGCACCGGCATCTCGCTGAGCTTGCTGCGGTTGCACTTGAAGTGGCCGTGGTAGACCGGATCGAAGCGCACGAGAGTGGTGAACAGGCGCACGTCGGCCTCGGTGATGTGGTCCCCAACGAGATAGCGCTGCGTGGACAGGCGTTCGACGAGCCAGTCGAGGCGGTCGAACAGTTGATCGTAGGCCTTGTCGTACGCCTCTTGGGAGCCGGCGAATCCGCAGCGGTAGACGCCGTTGTTGACGTCTCGGAACACGAGATCGGCCACCTCGTCGATCTCGCCGCGCAGCGCCTCGGGGTACAGATCGGGGGCTCCGGCGCGGTGGTACTGAGTCCACTCGGTGGACAGGTCGAGTGTGATCTGTGGGTAGTCGTTGGTGACGACCTCGCCGGTGGGAACATCGACGATGGCGGGGACGGTGATGCCGCGCTCGTACTCCGGGAAGCGGGCGAAGTACGCGTCCTGCAACCTCGGGATCTGCAGTACCGAGTCGACGCCGCCCGGCTCCTCCTGGAAGTTCCAGCTGCGCGGGTCGTGGGTCGGTCCCGGAATGCCCAGCGACAGAACGTCTTCCAGCCCGAGTAGCCGGCGAACGATGATGGACCGATGGGCCCAAGGGCAGGCGCGCGCGGCGATCAGTCGGTACCGCCCCGGCTCCACCGGATAGCCGTCCCGCCCGTCCGCGGTGATCCGCGTCGGAATGTAGTTGGTGTCGCGCGTGAATTCCTTACCCGGCTTCACGTAGGCGGCATCGTCGGCCATGTTGATCACTCCTCGCATCGAACTGTTCTGTCGACGCTACCCAGTTCGGAGCCGACTCAACCTCGATCAGCGCGGAGTACGGCGGTGTGACACGCGCCGATCTCCACATAACCCAGCCGCGCGGCGAGGCGTCGAGCACTGGCGTTCTCGGGTCGCGATCGCCACTGCGGAATCAGGCCGTCGTCGATGGCGTCGTTGGTTGCCAGCCTGCCGACCACCTGGGCGTGGCCCCGTCGGCGATGGTCCGGGTCCGTCAGGACCCGCATGTCGGCCAGGATCAGTTGCTCTTCCGAGTAGCCGGCCGAGGCGAGGGAGTGCGCCGAGTCCGCCGGTCGGTCGTCGCCGAGCAGCGTGAACCAGTGTCGCGAGACCGGTTCGCCGAATGCTTCGGCGACGTCGGCGTCACTGCAGTGCGCGGCGAGGTTGCGGGCGTGTTCCGCATCGTGGGAGATCAGCGGGTCGTGTACGTCGATGGTGTGGCCGATGTCCGAGCCGTAGGCCAGCGTGTGACTGCCGATCTCGTAGCGCTCCGAGCGGTCGCCCAGCAGCGACGAGATCCAGGTTCGGTCGGTACCGGCGTGGCCGGCGATCGCGCGTGATGCTTCGACGGCCCAGGACGGACCGACGATCACGGTGGTCTCGGCCAGTCGCAGTACGGTGATGTCCTCGGTGGCACCGACATGTTCGACGCGGTCGGCGTCGGTGTCGAGGGCGCGATCGTCCAGCTGCAACCGGCGACACCAGGCCAGGCGGACGATGTCGAGTCGGTGGGAATCGAACGGGCCGGCATCGAGAAGGGGAAAATCCACGTCTGAACCCTAGCCACAGAGGCGCTGGGCGGCGTTTCGGTTTCACCGTCCCAAAGCAATCTTTCGAACTTTTTTGCCCCCGGTGTTTCGCTCAGCGCCGATAGATGGCAGACTCACTTTTGAGATTAGAGCTTCGACGTGAAGATCTAGCTCGCTTACAGAAGGTTTACAGAATGACGCAGGGCAGTGTGAAGTGGTTCAACGGCGAAAAGGGCTTCGGCTTCATCGAGCAGGATGGTGGCGGACCGGACGTTTTCGTTCATTACTCGGAGATTCAGGGTAGCGGCTTCAAGTCGCTCGACGAGGGCCAGCGCGTGGAGTTCGAGGTGGGCCAGGGTCAGAAGGGCCCCCAGGCTACCGGCGTCCGCGCCATCTGATTCAAGCTTCGTAACCCGACTTCTCCTGGTGGAGTGAACTTCTCGAAGTAAGTTTCACCAGAAACTCGGTGACAAGGCCGGATACACGGAAGAAATTCCGAGTATCCGGCCTTCGTCTGTTTTTCAGGGCATCGACCTCGGTCGGTGCCCTGTGTGCGTTGTATGTCCGATAGATCCGCAGGTCGGAGGATTGTCCGGGTTGCTTTGCACTCGCCGGGACCCATATATTCCAGTCGGAATAATTCGAGCGGAGTATCGAACTGGAGGGTGTACGCCGATGCGGGATGGAGCGGTCAATCCCCTTGGCGTATCGGTGCTCGCCTTGCTGTCGGAAGGTCCGATGCATCCCTACGAGATGTATCAACTTCTGTTGTCGCGCAAAGAGGATCGCATCGTCAAGATCCGCCCCGGATCGCTCTATCACGCGGTGACCAGGCTGCACGAGCGTGAGCTGGTCACCGAAGTGGGTACGGACCGCGGTGGCAACCGTCCGGAACGCACGACCTACGAGATCACGCCCGCTGGACGTCGAGTGCTCACCGATCGACTTGCGGAGATTCTTCGAACTCCGGTGCGCGAGTATCCGCAATTCGTGCTCGGTCTGTCCGAGATGCACAACCTGTCGGCGTCCGAGGCTGTCGCCCATCTGCGCGGCCGCATCGAGGACCTGGCCGAGGAGATCGCGGAGCTGGCCGGCTACCAGCAGCTTGCCGAGGACCGGAAGGTCTCCGAAATCTATTGGGCCGGAATCGATTACCTCCACCATATGCAGTCCGCGGAGGTGAGCTGGTTGACCCGATACATCGAACGTATCGACAGCGGCGATCTCCCGTGGCCGCACGACATCTCCGCACAGCACACGACGCTGACGGATCGGAACCAGGAGAGCACATGAACGTCGTCGAGACCGCTCCGCCGCAACGAGAGATCAAACCCTGGCCCGCCCTGTGGGCGCTGTGCCTCGGTTTCTTCATGATTCTGGTCGACACCACCATCGTGGCCGTCGCTCAGCCGGCCATCCTCGCGGGCCTGAACACCGACATCAACAACGTCATCTGGGTGACCAGTGCGTATCTGCTGGCCTATGCGGTGCCGCTGCTCGTCACCGGGCGTCTCGGTGACAAGTTCGGTCCCAGAAACCTCTACATCGCCGGCCTCGTCCTGTTCACACTCGCGTCGGCATGGTGTGGCCTCTCCGGGTCCATCGAGATGCTCATCGCGGCTCGTGCAGTCCAGGGCATCGGTGCTGCGATGATCACCCCGCAGACGATGGCCGTGATCACTCGGGTGTTCCCCGCCGAGAAGCGCGGAACGGCCATGGGGGCGTGGGGTGCGGTCGCAGGCGTGGCGACACTCGTCGGCCCGATCCTCGGCGGCGTCCTGGTCGACTCCCTCGGCTGGGAGTGGATCTTCTTCATCAATCTGCCGGTCGGCGTCGTCGCAATTGCGTTGGCGCTGAAGTTCGTTCCTGTTCTGCCCACGAACGACCACAAGTTCGATCTCCTCGGTGTCGCACTGAGCGCAATCGGACTGTTCTGCATCGTGTTCGGCATCCAGGAGGGCCAGAAGTACGACTGGGGGACGGGTATCTGGATCCTCATCGGCGTCGGACTGCTCGTCTTCGCCGGGTTCGTCTACTGGCAGGCGGTGAACAAGCGCGAACCGCTGGTTCCGTTGGCGCTCTTCCGTGATCGTAACTTCTCGCTCTCCAACATCGGCATCGCCGCAATGGGTTTCGCGATGTCCGGCATGATGCTGCCGATCATGTTCTACGCACAGAGCGTCACCGGGCTCACCCCGACCCGTTCGGCTTTGCTGTTCGTGCCGATGGCCCTGCTGACCGGCATTCTTGCACCCAATGTCGGCAGGTTCGTCGACAGGACCCATCCCCGCTACATCGCCGGTTCGGGACTGTTCATTCTGGCCGCGTCGCTGCTGTGGTTCGCCTACGAGATGACACCCACCACCGCGATCTGGAAGTTGCTGCTCCCCGTCGCGGCGATGGGTGTGGCGAATGCGTTGATCTGGTCACCGCTGGCCGCCACGGCGACGCGCAATCTGCCGATGAGCCAGGCCGGCGCGGGTTCGGGCATCTACAACACCACCCGCATGATCGGCTCCGTGCTCGGAAGTGCGGGCATCGGCGCGCTCATCCAATCGCGCTTGGCCGCCGAACTACCTACCGGTGGATCGGCCTCGGAGGCAAACGAATTCGCCGGCCGAGTGCCCGAGATGCTGCGTGACGGCTTCACCACCGCAATGGCGCAGTCCCTGATTCTGCCCGCTGCCGTGTTGATCGTCGGCATGATTGCGGTCTGCTTCTACGCTCGGCCTGCGTTCGAGTAGCCCATGTGAGCGGAACTTCGTAGCCCACTACGAAGTTCCGCTCACATGAGGCGAAGCCGCTCTACAGGCCCAGATCGCGGCCGATCAGTTCCTTCATGATTTCGTTCGATCCGGCCCAGATCTTGGTCACGCGAGCGTCTTTCCATGCCCGAGCGGCGCGGTATTCGTTCATGAATCCGTAGCCGCCGTGCAGCTGGACGCAGTGGTCGAGGATTTCGTTCTGCACCTGCGAGCTCCACCACTTCGCCTTGGCGGCGTCGATGGCCGTCAGTTCACCGATGCCGTGCGCGGCGATGCAGTTGTCGATGTACGCCTGTGCCACATCCAGTTTCGTGACAAGTTCGGCGAGCAGGAACTTGTTCCACTGCAGTGAGCCGATCTGCTGGCCGAATGCCTTGCGATCCTTGGCGTATTGCAGCGTCTCTTCGAGGATGGGGCGAACGTGTCCGAGGTTGGCCACCGAGCAGCTGATCCGTTCCTGGGGGAGTAGCTGCATCATGTGGATGAAGCCGCCGTCGAATTCACCGATCATGTTCGAGCTCGGCACGCGCACGTTCTCGAAGAACAGTTCGGCCGTGTCGGATTCGGGCTGGCCGACCTTGTCGAGCTTGCGGCCGCGGGAGAATCCCTCGGTGCCGTTCTCGACGGCGAAGAGCGTGATGCCCTTGGCCTTCTTCTCCGGCGTCGTGCGTGTCGCGACGATGACGAGGTCTGCAGAATTGCCGTTGGTGATGAAGGTCTTCGAGCCGTTGATGATGAAGTCGTCGCCGTCCTTGACGGCGGTGGTCTTCAGCGCGGCCAGGTCGGAGCCGCCGGACGGTTCGGTCATCGCGATCGCGGTGAGGATCTCGCCGCTGCAGAAGCCGGGCAGCCAGCGCTTTTTCTGCTCCTCGGTGGTGAGCTTGACCAGGTAGGGCGCGACGATGTCGACGTGAATACCGAAGCACGACGCCACCGCGGCACTCGAGCGGGCGAGTTCCTCGGCGAGGACGGCGTTGAATCGGTAGTCGTCGGCTCCGCTGCCTCCGTACTCCTCGGGCACTTCCAGTCCGAGGAAGCCGTTGCGTCCTGCTTCGAGCCAGATCTCGCGGTCGATGTACCGCTGTTCGACGAGCTTCTCCTCGACCGGTGTGATGGTACGGGTGACGAACTCGCGCACCGACGCACGGAAGTCCTCGTGATCGGCCTCGAACAGGCTGCGCTTCATGTATCTGTTCCTCTCGGTAACGGTGAGTTACCTGGGCACAATACTCGTTGGTAACAACCGCCAGGGACCGGTGTGGCACTATGCGAACCATGGCTGACGCACCCACTTCGCTCGTTCGTACCACCACCGCGGCAGGCGCCGAGGTCGCCGTCCTCACCTTCGATCACGGCCCGCTCAACCTCTTCGATCAGGCCATGTTCGACGCGGTGGCCGCTGATGTCGCCGATCTCGTCGCGCGCCCTCCGCGGGCGGTATTGCTGCGCGCCGAGGGCAAGGTGAACTCCGCCGGCGTCGACGTGCATGTCTTCGAGGGCCTGTCGGCCGCGCAGGGTGCTGATCTGTGGCGTGGTCTGTTCGCGCAGATCGCCCATCCGCTCGAGGCGCTGCCCTGCCCGGTGATCTACGCCGCGCACGGTCTGACGCTCACCGCGGCATTCGAGATCTCGCTGGCGTGCGACATCATTCTTGCCGGTCCCAAGGCCAAGTTCGGTCTGGTCGAGACCGTCGTCGGGTTGACGCCGTCGATGGGTGGCCCGCAGCGTCTCGCCGAGCGGGCCGGTTCGGGTCGGGCTCGGGAGCTCGTCATGACCGGTGACCTGTACGACGCGCAGACGCTGAAGGAGTGGGGCGTGGTCAATCAGATCCATGACGACGTCGATGCCGCGGCGCTCGCTCTGGCACATCGTCTGGCCGACGGCCCCACCGTCGCGCACGCGGCAACGAAACAGATTGTGGCAGCGTGGCGTTCGGGCGGTGTGGCCCATGCGGACGAGATCACCTCGGAGGTCTCCGGCGCACTGTTCGAGACCGAGGATCTGCGGGGTGCGGTGAAGAGCTTCCTCGAGGTCGGTCCGGGGAAGGCGACCTACTCGGGGCGCTGATCGCCGAGGACTCCGTCCATCTCGCGGGTGAGGTCGGCGAAGGCGCGTTTTCCCTCCACGACATCGCTTCCGGGGATCTCGAAGACGGTGACGATCATCGAGGCGAGTGCGGCGAAGGTCTCGGGGAGTGTCGGTGAATCGTCGGCTCGGAGTATCGGTTCTGCCAGAAGGGGCCCGACCGTGAGCAGACTCAAGGTGTGGCTCAGTGACTCGGGGGCGGTATCCGGGCGGATGAGCCCTGCCTGCTGCATCCGGTCGATGAACTCCGCCCCGAGTAGTACTCGCGGCCGGTACCGCTGCGAACCTCGTTGCCGCAGAATGCCGGCCAATACCCGTTCGTCCCGGGTGTAGAGCGCGCGGATGAAGTCGCGGTGCAGTAGCGCTTCGATGCAATGGTGGTAGATCCGCGAGAGTCGACCGCCCTCGGGGTCGGCGGCGATCCGCTCGTTCGCATCCGCCAGATAGGCCCGGAACTCGTGGCGTACCAGCGCCTCGAACAGTTCCTCCTTGCCGCGGAACTCCAGGTAGAGAGAGCCTTTGGACACCCCTGCAGAACGAGTGATGTCTTCGATGCTGGTCTTGCTGAAGCCGTGCCGGGTGAACAGCTCGGCCGCAGCGGCGTACAACCGAAGTCGCCGCTCGCTCATATTTTTCCCACCGGGTAGTGCTCGGCAAGGAAATCGAGCAGGACCCGGTTGAAGTGCTCGGGATTGTCCTGGTTCGCGTTGTGCGAGGCCTGCGGGATCACCTCGTATAGGCAGTGTGGGTCTCGTGCTGCCCATGCCGGCGCTGTTCGGGCGATGTTCCCCGTGTGGTCCTGGTCGCCGTGCGTCAACAGCAGCGGCACGTCGATCCGGTACTCGGAATCGGGTCGCATCGATCCGGCCACTCCTCGCCAGATGTCGACGAAATCCTTCTTCGACATCGTGCCGATCGCATTCTCGGCATACGCGCGGACCTCCGGCCGCAGCGCGGTCGACGCAGCGATCGTCCGCTTCAGGTGCGGCCAGGGCCAGGGCACGAACCACCACGGTGATGACCGCAGCGCCCACCTCTCCCACCACGCGATCGGCATCGTGGTGCACGTCGATCCGACGATCACCACGGCCGCCACCTCTCTCGGTTCGCGGCGCAGCATTTCCTGAGCGATGTATCCCCCCAACGACTGCCCGCCGACGCAGATCGGACCGCAGACGCCCAAGTGGTCCACGATCGCGAGGAGGTCGTCGGTCATGTCGGTCACGTCGATCGGAACTCGGCCGATGGGCTGTGACCGGCCGTGGCCACGGATGTCCCAGGTCAGTACCCGGTACCCGGCGGCGACGAGCGGACCGAGCTGCTGATCGAACATTCGATGATCCATAGATGCACCGTGACTGAGGGCGACGAGCGGGCCTTCCGCCGGGCCGGTAACCCACGCGTGGATCTGCGAGTCGGCTCGCGCCACCACGTACTCGGTGGCTTCGTCCCGAATCTCTTCGCCGCTCATGAGGCCATTTTGACCGAGATCGTCAATTCGGTCAACGTGGCCGTCCGGCCGATTTCCGAATCGTTCGGAGCACAGTGGACGCAGTACCGGTTTTCGGCACCCGTACCGTGAGGTGAGTGAGTACTGAACAACTGGCCGAACTGCACCTGCACATCGAGGGGTCACTCGAACCTCCGCTGATATTCGAGCTTGCCGAGCGCAACGGATTGTCGTTGCCGTACAACGACATCGACGAACTGCGCGCGAAGTACGAGTTCACCGACCTGCAGTCGTTCCTGGATCTGTACTACGCGAACATGGCCGTGCTGCGCACTGCCGAGGATTTCGCCGACCTCGCCCGGGCCTACTTCCGCCGCACGGCGCAGGCCGGGGTGACGCACGCGGAGATCTTCTTCGATCCGCAGGCGCACACCGAGCGCGGTGTCCCCCTCGAGGCCGTCGTCGACGGATTGGCCGACGCCTGCGCCTCCAGCGAGCGCGAGTTCGGCGTCACCAGTGGGTTGATCGCGTCGATCCTGCGCGACAAGCCGGTGCTGCACGCCAACCAACTGCTGGACGATCTGTTGGCCATGCAGGCTCCTATCATCGGTCTCGGTCTCGATTCCGCCGAGGTGGGCTATCCGCCGTCGCTGTTCGTGGACGTGTTCGCCAAGGCGCGCGCCGAGGGATTGCACGTCGTCGCCCACGCCGGCGAAGAGGGGCCGCCGGATTACATCTGGCAGGCACTCGATCTGCTGAAGGTTGAGCGCATCGACCACGGTGTGCGGTGCCTCGAAGACGAGGCACTGGTGAATCGACTTGTCGAGGAACAGATTCCGCTCACCGTGTGCCCGCTGTCCAACGTCCGGCTCAAGGTGATCGACAATGTCGGGCAGCTACCGCTGCGGCAGATGCTCGAGCGCGGACTTCTCGTGTCGATCAACTCGGACGATCCCGCCTATTTCGGTGGCTACGTCGACGACAACTTCTCGGCCCTCGAAGCGGGAGTGGGTCTCACCGGGGCCGAGCGAAAGCAGTTGGCCGAGAACTCGATCCGCGCGAGCTTCGTGAAGCGGTAGATCAGCTCGCCGTCACCGAGATCTTCGGGTAGCCGGTGGCACCGTCGGGAACGGTGTCGGCGGTCTGGTTGGTCTGTAGCTCGCCTGCGGAGTTGGTGGCGCGCGCTCGGATCGAGTGTTGGCCTGCGGGTAGGTCGAGTTCTACAGTCCATTGCCGCCAGGTGTCCTTGGAGTACTCCTCCGACAGGGTTGTCGGCACCCAGTTGCCTTCGTCCACTTGCACTTCCACGGCGTCGATACCGGTGTGCTGGTCCCAGGCGACGCCCGCGATCACGGTCCGCCCGGCGGGCACGGAACTGCCCGATCGTGGAGTGTCGATCCGGGAGGCCGTCTTGATCGGTCCGAGTGCGCCCCACCCGCGGTCGGTCCAATATGCCGTCGCGCGGTCGAATCGGGTGATCTCGATGTCGGTGACCCACTTGGTCGCCGAGACGTATCCGTACAGACCGGGGACGACGAGTCGCGCCGGGTAGCCGTGTTCGACGGGCAGTGGTGCACCGTTCATGCCGACCGCCAGCAGGGCGTCGCGGCCGTCGAGCAGAACCTCGAGGGGAGTGCCCGCGGTGAAGGCGTCACTGCTCGACGACAGCGCCATGTCGGCGTCGGGGGAGATGCCTGCTTCTTCGAGAATGTCCTTGAGCGGGTAGCCGATCCACGTTGCGTTGCCCACGAGATCGCCGCCGACGATGTTGGACACACAGGTCAGGGTGACCGTCTTCTCCACCGCCTGGCGCTCGGCGAGGTCGGCGAACGTCAGCTCGATCTCGCGGTCCACCATGCCGTGGATCCGCAACGACCACGTATCCGACGCCACCCGCGGCACGACCAGTGCGGTGTCGATGCGGTAGAAGTCGTCGTTCGGGGTGATGTACGACGCGAGGCCGTCGATCTTCAGGTCGGCCCCGTCCGGGATCGGCGGTTGGGGAGTGGGTGTCGGGAGCATGAAGCCGAGTCGATCGGCGGTGACTGCCCGAGCCGAGGTCAGCATCCGTCCGGCTGTTCCGGCGACCACACCGAGGACCGCGGCACCGGCGGCGAGGGTGAGGAAGCTGCGTCGGTTCATGCCCTCGGTCGCAGGGGCGGCGGCACCGATGAGGGCGTGCAGCACGACTATGCCCACGGCGACGCCGCCGATGGTCGGGACTGCGTAGAAGGCCGTCGCGTCGGGTCGAGTCACTGCCGCGAGTACGCCCACAACGCCCAGTGCGGCGAACACCACCGCACCGATCGGCTTGCGGGCGATTCCGGCCGCTGCGGCGATCGCTCCGATCACCACCGCCATGCCGACGAACAGGGCGAGCTTGTCGGAGATGCCGAACGTGTCGATGGCCCATTCACGGATCGGGGCCGGACTGTTGTCGACGGCCGAGGACCCGACGGCGGTCAGTGGTGACGAGTTGGGTCCGATGGGGACGGCGATCAATTCACCGACACCGAGGACGACTCCGGCCGCGATGATGCCGGACAGCGCGCGTTTTCCTGTGCTCACTCGCTCCAATGTAAGCGAATCGGTGGTGAGCGGTACTTCGTAGCCTGCTACGAGTTTCCGCTCACCACAGCAGGCGCTCGAGGTACTCGCTGCCGAACAACTTTCCCGGGTCCATCGAATCGCGGATGCGCAGGAAGTCGTCGAAGTGTTCGTAGGTATCACGCAGCTCGTCACCGCCGAGGGAGTGCAGTTTGCCCCAGTGCGGTCGCCCGTCGACGCTGCGGCAGATGGCCTCGACGGCGTCGAAGTATTCGCGGTGATCGCGGCGATGGTACTGGTGCACGGCGATGTAGGCCGTCGGGCGTCCGTACGCGGTGGAGAGCCAGATGTCGTCGGCCGCGGCGAAGCGCACTTCGACAGGGAACGCGATGGATGTCGAAGACCGCTCGAGCCAGCTGTTCACCTCGCGCAGCACCCAGCCGATCTCGGTGACCGGCACCGCGTATTCCATCTCGACGAACCTGACGGTGCGTGAGGATGCGAACACCCGATACGAGCGGTCGGTGTGCTCGCGAGCCGACAACGCTCGGGCCGAGATCGCGTTGACCCTGGGAATCAGGGCCGGCATTCGCGTCACCATGCGGTTGAGACCCTCGAAGACCGTGTTGGACAACAGCTCGTCGTCGATGTACGAGCGCACCTTTCCCAGCGGCTTCAGCACCGCATCGCCGGGTAGCCGAGTGTTGCGTTTGGTCAGCACGCGGTCGGTGTGCGGAAACCAGTAGAACTCGAAGTGGTCGACGCCTGCGACGGTCGCATCGAGATCGGCCATGGTGGCCCGCAACGTCGACGGCTCCTCCACGGCCCGTAGGGCGAAGGCCGGAACGCACTCGAGCGTGACTCGGGTGATGACGCCGAGTGCGCCGAGATCGATGCGGGCGGCGTCGAACAGTTCTGTGTTCTCCGCGCGAGAGCACTGCACGAGTTCGCCGTCCGCGGCCATCAGCTCCAGCGCATGCACCTGGGTGGCGATGCCGCCGAAACGTCCTCCCGTTCCGTGAGTACCCGTGGAGATGGCTCCGGCGACGGACTGTTCGTCGATGTCGCCGAGGTTGGTCATGGCCAGGCCGAGATCCCACAACCACGCGGTCAGCTCGCGCAGCCGGGTGCCCGCGAGCACCGTCACCCGGGCAGAACCGTCGGCGCTGCGCACAACGGATTCGATGCCGCGCAGCGAATCCAGACCGATCTGGACGCCGTCGGTGACTGCGATCGGAGTGAAGGAATGGCCGGCCCCGACGCACCGCACCGTGCGCGATCGTGCGACGGCACCCGCCAGCACGGCGCGCAGCTCGTCCACCGACCTGGGCTCGGCGCGCTTCGCCGGAAAAGCATGCTGATTACCTGCCCAGTTCTGCCACGACCGCGCGCTCATCCGATCACTATTGCACTGCGCACACCTCGAGGTCGTTCCGCAGGCTCCACTCCCGGTACCTCAGGGTCGTTCCCCCTGGGGCAATCCGAGGCACAGAACTCGCCCGCGCCCTAGGATCGGGTCATGCAATCGAGGCTGCCCGCTGATGTGCGACGCGCACAACTGGTGCAGTCTGCGATCGATGTCGCCGAGCGGGTCGGCATCGAGTCCCTGACCGTGCGCGCTCTCTCGGAGCATGCGGAGGTCACCAAGGGCATCGTGCAGTACCACTTCGAGACCAAGCAGGATCTGGTGATCGCGATGGGCGAGCACCTCATCGTCGACGTCACCGAGATTCTGCACGCCGCGTTGGACAGTGCCGTGGGCACGCGCGAACTCCCGGGCGTCCGTGGTCTGCGAGAGCTGGTGCACGGCGGTCTGAGCGCGGTGTGGTTGCTGATCGAGAAGTCGCCGGATCGGCAGTTGCTCGCCTACGAGATCAAGACCTATCTGCTGCGTCATCGCGCACTCGGGTCCGCCACGGCCGCCGAGATCGCCAGTGGGCAGTATCGAATCCGAGACTCCGAGGCCCGGTTGTTCTTCGAGAAGTGTTCCGCTCACACCGGGACGCGCTGGCTCGAGCCGGTGGCGTCGATCGCGCGTTTCGGAATGGCCACCCTCGACGGGCTGGTGCTGCGGTGGTTGGTCGACGGCGACGATCTCGAGGTGCTGGCGCAGATCGACGACCTGTCGGGGCTGATCGCGGGCAAGGCCATGGACTGCTGAGGACCGGCGTGGCCGATGCTCGCTGGGACTTCTGGGCTGCGGAGTGTTTGACTGTGTAGGCCTGGCAACGACGACGAAGGAATACGCCGCATGAGTTCGATCGCCGGTGTCGCAACCACCGACACGACACCACTGTCCCGTATCGCCGCTGCCACCGAGGGGCTCGAATCGCCTTTGGCTGCAGTCGATTCCGCTGCCCTCTATGCCAATGCTGCGGCGCTGCGAGCACGGGCGGGCGGGGTGCCGATCAGGATCGCGAGCAAGTCGGTTCGGTGCCGGGCCGTGCTGGATCGGGTGCTCGCGGCCGACGGGGTGAACGGCGTCATGGCCTACTCCCTGCGTGAGGCGATCTGGTTGGCGCGCCACGGCGTGGAGGACATCCTGATGGGGTACCCGACGGTCGATCGCACCGCCCTCGCCCAGGTCGTCAACGATCGTGTTCTGTCGGGACGCATCACGCTGATGGTCGACGACGTCGCACAACTCGACATCGTGCGCGACGCCACCGACAGTGATCTTCTCAAGCCGCGTATCTGTATCGACGTCGATGCCTCGCTACGGATCGGGCCGGTGCACATCGGTGTCAGACGTTCGCCGTTGCGCGAACCCGAGCAGGTCGCCGCCTTCGCGCGGGCGGCGCAGGCGCGTGGGTTCCGGGTGGTCGGTCTGATGTTCTACGAGGCGCAGATTGCCGGTGTGCCCGATTCCAATCTTGCGGTGGAATGGATGAAGTCGCTGTCGTCCCGCGAGATCTCCACGCGCAGAACGGCAGTGGTCGAGGCCGTGACTGCGGCAGTGGGTCGGATCGAGATCGTCAACAGTGGCGGTACCGGGTCGATCGACTTCTCGGCGGCCGATCCGGTCGTCACCGAGGTGACCGCGGGTTCGGGCTTGTTCGCGCCGACGCTGTTCGATCGGTATCGCGCGTTCTCGGCCGAGCCTTCGCTGTTCTTCGCGCTGCCCGCGGTGCGCAAGCCGACGCCGCAGATCGCCACGTTGTTCGGTGGTGGCTACATCGCGTCGGGTCCGGCGTCGGCGTCGAGGTCCCCGCGGCCGGTCGCGTGGTCGAGAAAGGCCAGTGCAGTGGTGGCGTCCGGTCTGCGGTTGCTGCGCAACGAGGGTGCAGGCGAGGTGCAGACTCCGGTGAGCGGAGCAGAGGAGATCCGGATCGGTGATCGCGTCTGGTTCCGGCATGCCAAGGCGGGCGAGCTGTGCGAGCGATTCGACACCCTGCATCTGGTGCACGCCGACGGGTCCGTCGAGGCAGTCCCCACTTATCGTGGTGAGGGCATGGCGTTCGGCTGAATTCCGTTCTGGCACAGGCTCATGAAGGTGCCGAGAGTGACCAGTCCGGCCGGGGTCGACGGCAGGTACCGGGTCAGTGCCCGCGACCGGATCAGTATCGCGGCCCATTGGCCACGCGAGACGGCGACGTTGAGTCTGTTGCGGGACAACAGGAAGCCCATGCCCCGCGGAACGTCCTCGATCGCCGACGCGGCCATCGAGATCAACACCACCGGTGCCTGTCCTCCCTGGAACTTGTCCACGGTGCCCACCGCGACCTCGTCGAGTCCGGCGGCCGCGAGTCGCTCGGTGATGACGGCTACCTGCGCGTTGTAGGCCGCGACGACCAGGAAGTCGCCCTGGTGGATGGGCCGCGCACCCTCGAAGGACTGCGGGTCGCGCCATTGCCGACCGAGCAGATCCTGCACGCGGGCGACGATCTCGTCGGCTTCTTCCACCGAGTCGGTGGAATTGCCGTGGTGGTCGAGGTAGACGGTGTGCAGTCCCGGTGCAAGCGACTCCAGCGAACGGGCCTGTGTCACAGCACTGTTGGACTCGAGTTTGCCCTCGTAGGACAGCGCCGAGACCGGCGCGCACAGATCGGGATGCATCCGCCACGTCGTGGCCAGGAAGTACCCGCGGTCGGCGGGCAGCGTCGGGTGTCCATTCGTGATCCAACCCAGAGCCGACTCGTCCACGGGTTCGGGGTGGGTGCCCTGGCTGACCTGCGGCAGCTGCGCCGGGTCGCCGAGCAACAGCAGGTTACGTGCAGACACCGAGACGGCGATGGTGTTGGCCAACGAGAATTGCCCGGCCTCGTCGATGACCAGGAGATCGAGCGACTCGGGCGGGATGCGGCCGGGGTTGGAGAAGTCCCAGGCGGTACCGCCGATGACGCAGCCGCCCTCGGCCTCGGTGACGAAGCGGGAGTACTCCGCCGGGTCCACGACGGTATGGGCTGTCGGTGCCTTCTTGCCCACCCGGCCCGGGTCGACGCCTGCCGCCACGATGGTGTCCAGCAGATTGTTCACCACGTGATGCGACTGGCCCACCACGCCGACCCGCCAGTGATGGACATCGACCAACTCGGCGATCACCCGTGCGGCGGTGTACGTCTTCCCGGTCCCGGGCGGCCCCTGCACGGCAACGTAGGAGTGATCGAGATCGAGCAGCGCTGCCGTGACGGCCGTCGCGTAGTCACCGGCATGCACCTCGGGAAGGCCGGCGCCGGAACGGGTTCGGGGCGGCGAGAGCGTCAGCAGATCGGCGACGGCCGTGCGCGGAAGGTGCGGCAGGGCGGCGTTGACCTCGGCGGCGACGGCAACGATCGCCTGCTCCAGATACTTGGTCGCCGGGGGCGGTTCGGGTGCGGTGGCGATGGGGAAATCGGGGTACTCGTCCACTCCCTTGCGTAGGTTCTCCTGCACCACCACCATGTCGAGGGTGCCCTCGTAGCCCGCCTGCACGATCTCGACCGTGGTGGTCGCGCGATGGGTCGGCTGCTGCTTCGGCAGCCCCTCCGGGGCCGGGTCGTCGTAGAGCAGCTTGACCTTCGAGCTCGACAGAACGCCGCCCGTCAGGTGCCCCAGCAGCTTGAGTTGCCGTCGTAGAACCCGTTGCTTCGGTGCAGTTTTCATCCAGTCGTGCACCAGTTCGGCGCGCTCGACCTTCAGCACGTCGGCCGCGTCGGCCCACTCGTCCAGTGGGTGGGTCAGGCGATCGAAGTGCGCCCACCAGAACGGCTTTCGTTCGCGTCGGTGATATCCGATGGAACCGGCGAACAGTGCGACGGCCTGTTGCGTCGAGGTCCGCTCCCACGGCAGACCGGCGTAGTCGGCCAGTTCGAGCTCCAACGGACTCGCGGTGTCGACGGCACCGTCCTCTAGCTCGAGGTGCTGCGGCGCGCGCGGGTGCACACCGGCATCCGACGCGCGCCCCAGCAACCAATCCCGCAGTCGCAGTGTCGATTCGCAGTCGGTGCGGTTGTACTCGGCGATATCGGCGAGCAACGCAGCAGCCTCGGCGTCCTTGCCCTGATCTCGTAGATCGCACCAGTTCGCGTATTCGACGATCGACGCGGCCGCATCGGTGACGTCTCCGTCGCGGGCGGCGGGCATGTACAGGGGTTCGAGCTTCTTGATGCTGTAGGACCTGGCTCCGATGCGTACCGCAGATCGCACGATCGGATAGAGGTCCACCAGAACGTTCTCCCGCAGTAGGTCGTCGACCGCGTCCTCACCGACGCCGTAGCGTCCGGCGAGGCGCAGCAGCGCGGTCTTCTCGTACGGCGCGTAGTGGTAGACGTGCATGTTCGGGTGGGTGGCGCGACGGGTGGTCACGTAGTCGAGGAAGTCGATCAGGGCGCGGCGTTCCTGCGCGCGATCGTGCGCCCAGAACGGGAGGAAGTCGCCGTCGGCGGTGTAGACGCCGAACAGGTACTCGAGCCCCCATTCGGTGCTGCCCGCCTCGGCCCACAGCGGGTCGCCCTCGAAGTCGAAGAAGATGTCGCCCGGATCGGGCTCGGGGATCACACCGAGCGCATCGGCGTCGAAGATCTCGAACTCGGAGTCGCCGCTGTGTTCCTGGCGAACCTGCAGCGCGGCCTGGGCTCGCAGATTCGTCACCGTGCGAGTCGACATGCCGTCCACGCTCCCGGTCGACGCGGCGAGTTCGTCGACCGTCGATATACCGGCGTCGAGCAGTTTGTCCCGAGTACTTCCGCGCATGCCTGCGACGAGAACCAGGTCGCGGTGCTGTTCCACCTCGACCGTGCATGCCTCGCACTGCCCGCAGCCGGAGTAGCGCGAGTCGAACCAGTCGACGACGGTGCCCTCGGCGTGGTGCTCGTCGAGTATGTGTTGCAGGTGTTCCCTGGACTGCCGGTAGACCGGAAGGATCTCGGCGAGCGAGTGCGCGGAGTCGCTGCCGTCGCCGAGCATCAGGTGTACCTCATCGCTCGGAGTGATACCGCCGGACCGCAGCGCGTCCGCGTAGGCCGCCAACTGCAGTAGTGCCGGGACCTTCGCATGCCGCGACAGCTTCGTGTCGTACACGGCGTACCGAGCGCCCTCGGCCACCAGGAAGTCGCAGAAACCGAGAAATCGGCCGTCGAAGAAGGTGGCCTGATAGACCACGGGTGTGCGGGAGGTGAGGGCGGTGAACGTCCCCCAGGCCGCGTCGGCCAGTTCCTGTGCCGTTCGTCCCGGTCGGTCCATCGTCAGAACGCCGTCGGGGAATCGCTGTTGGAATGTCTCGAGCTGACGGCGTTCGTGCTCGAATCCGAGTGCCGAGGTGCGGTCGAGCATCGGATCGGGCGCGGCGGTTGCCCGCGGGATCAGACCGGTGAGGCCGTCGAGTCGGCGGAGCAGTCCGAATTCGCACGACGCTGCCGCGGCGAGGTCGCTGGCGCTGTAGATGACGCGATCGCCGATGAGGAACACGCGCCCACCCTAGTCACCACCGCGAGCGGTACCGGTCACGTTGCGCGCGGATGCCGTCGCGAGGAGGCAAAATGATCGAATGCCTTTTTTCGACGGAGCCACCGGTGCTGTCCATTACCGAAACTGGACTGTTCCCGATGCTCGTTTCGGTCTCGTATTTCTGCACGGTCTCGGCCAGAACAGCGGCCACTATCACCGTTTCGCTCGGGTCCTCAACGGGCGCGGAGTCGACGTGTGGGCGGTCGATCACGTGGGCCACGGCCTCACCGAGGGTGAGTTGACGGACGCCGCTCAGATCCCCGGACTCGCTCAGAACGCGCTGCAGCTGCTCGATATTGCCGAGGCCGAGCACCCGGAACTGTCGTTCGCCCTGATGGGCCATTCGTTGGGTGCGGCGACGGCCATCGCGGCCCTCGGTGCGCATCCGAAGGCGGTGCAGTGCGCCGTGCTGTGCGGAACGCCCAAGTCGGTGACCGGCTCGGTCACCGACCTCGCCGACAACGTGATTCCGCTTCTGGCCGTGCACGGCGTGGACGATCGTCTGGCTCCGATCGATGCGGTGCGCGAGTGGATCGGCGGCGTTCCCGACGCGTCCCTGCGTGAATTCGAGGACGGCGGCCACGACCTGCTACACGAGAAGATCCACCTGCAGGTGACGTCGGTAGTGGCGGAGTTCCTCGACGACCACATGTCCTGACACCGACAGAGAAAGGGCCCGGCGCGAGAATCGCGCCGGGCCCTTTCTCTGTGTGGTCGATCTACGAGTAGATGGCCTCGATGTCGCTGCCACGCTCGGTGTGAATGATGTTGCGCTTGAGCTTCATCGTCGGGGTGAGCTCACCGGTTTCGACGGTGAAGTCGTTCTCGAGGATCGTGTACTTCTTGATCTGTTCCGGGCTCGAGACCTTCTTGTTGGCCTCGGCGACGGCCTTGTCGATCTCGGCGACCATCTCGGCGTTCTTGGACAATTCGGAGAACGGAATGTCCGCGGCCAGGTTGTGCCGCTCGAGCCAGCCCGGCAGTGCTTCCGGGTCGAGGGTGATGAGCGCACCGATGAACGGCTTGGCGTCGCCGACGACGAGGCACTGGCTGATGATCGCGTTCGCGCGGAGGGCGTCCTCGAGCACTGCGGGGGCAACGTTCTTGCCGCCCGCGGTCACGATGATCTCCTTCTTGCGGCCGGTGATCGAGACGTAACCCTCTTGGTCGATCGCGCCGAGGTCGCCGGTGTGGAACCAGCCGTCGACGATGGCCTCGGCCGTGGCCTTCTCGTTGTGCCAATAGCCGCTGAACACGACCGGTCCCTTGAGCAGCAGTTCACCGTCTTCGGCAACCTTCACCGAATGGCCGTCGATCGGCTTGCCGACGGTGCCGACGCGCTGGTCCTTGGTGGTGTTGACGGTGATGGCCGCGCTGGTCTCGGTCAGTCCGTAGCCCTCGTAGACCGGGACGCCTGCACCTCGGAAGAAGTGGCCGAGGCGGGCACCGAGAGGTCCGCCGCCGGACACCGCGCGGGTGCAGTTGCCGCCGAGTGCTGCGCGCAGCTTGGAGTAGACGAGCTTGTCGAACACCGTGTGCTTGAGGTTCAGAACCAGCCCGGCTCCGCCCTTCTCCTGGGCCTCGCTCCACTCGATGGCCGTCGCGGCGGCCTTGTCGAAGATCGAACCCTTGCCGCCGTCGTGCGCCTTCTGCTTGGCGGAGTTGTAGACCTTCTCGAACACGCGCGGCACCGACAGGATGAAGTCCGGCTTGAACACGGCGAACTGATCCACCAGCGTCGTCACGTCCGAGGTGTGTCCGACGGTGACCTTGGACTCGAACGAGCCGAACGACACGGCGCGGGCGAACACGTGCGCCATCGGGAGGAACATCAGTGTGCGGTTGCCCTCCTTCATCGAGTCGTGCAGCGCGATCTGGGTGGCCTGAACCTCGGCGTAGAAGTTGGCGTGCGTGAGCTGAACACCCTTGGGGCGGCCGGTGGTGCCCGAGGTGTAGATCAGGGTCGCCGGCGATGCCGCGCTGACCTGATGGCGTCGGGCATGCAGATCCTCGTCGCTGACCCCGGCACCGCGGGTGGTCAGTTCTTCGATGGCTCCGGCGTCGATCTGCAGAACCTCACGCAGATCCTTGGCACCTTCGGTGACCTCCTTGAGGTTCGAGGAGTGCGCTGCGGTCTCGACGACGAGCAGCTTGGTGGCGGAGTCCTCGAGAATCCACTGCGCCTGGTCGGCGGAGGAGGTCTCGTAGATCGCTACGGTGCATCCGCCCGCGGACCAGATGGCGTAGTCGAGGACGACCCACTCGTAGCGCGTCGCGCTGAGGATGGCGACGCGGTCGCCGAGTTCGATACCGGAGGCGATCAGTCCCTTGGCTGCTGCCGCGACCTCTGTCGCGAACCGAGCTGCGGTGATGTCGGTCCAGTTACCGTTCTCCAAACGTTGGAACGGTACGAAGTTGGGCGATTCCTTCTCGTACCTGTAGACGGTGTCGGCCATGGATGCGTCGTCAGGAATGGTGAACGACGCCGGCACAGAATATTCGCGCACTGCTGGACCCCTTACGGAAAAATAGCGTGGTAGTTGTGCATTTCATCACATTCGAGGCCGTGGCGCACCATCCGGGGTGTCCGGTTTGTCGACTTTGCCGCGAGTCCGAGGTGGTTGAGTGTGACTCGGGGTACAACTTAACCGCCTGCGGCCGGGTTCGGGTGTCGGGTCGCCGGTGTGATGCCGCTCGCACCGCACGCGGTCTCGACCGTTTTCGTCACCTGATCAGCGTAGAAGGGTTCGCAGGGCCCGAGCAGGTACTAAACTCTGTCGACATATGAGCACTTCAGAAACTGAACAGGATGCCGCCGTGACGTCCGACGAGACGAATTCGCCCCCTCAGGAGTCCGCCTCCGCTCCGGTCCGCGCGAGCGAGTCGTCCTCGGCGACGGGTGACGACATCACTTTCGCCGATCTGGGGATCGACGAGCGGGTCCTGAAGGCCCTGCGTGACGTGGGCTACGAGAGCCCGTCGCCCATTCAGGCGGCCACCATTCCGCCGCTGATGGCAGGCAACGACGTCGTCGGACTCGCGCAGACCGGAACCGGCAAGACCGCCGCGTTCGCGGTGCCGATCCTGTCGCGTCTCGACGTCTCGCGTCGGGTACCGCAGGCACTGGTGCTGGCCCCGACCCGCGAGCTCGCGCTCCAGGTCGCCGAGGCGTTCGGCAAGTACGCCACCCACATTCCCGGTCTACACATCCTGCCGATCTACGGCGGTCAGGCATACGGCATCCAGCTCTCCGGGCTGCGCAAGGGCGCGCAGATCATCGTCGGTACCCCCGGTCGCGTCATCGACCACCTCGAGAAGGGCACCCTCGACCTGTCCGGGCTCGAGTACCTCGTGCTCGACGAGGCCGACGAGATGCTCAAGATGGGCTTCCAGGAGGACGTCGAGCGCATCCTCTCCGATACCCCGGAGTACAAGCAGGTGGCGTTGTTCTCGGCCACGATGCCTGCCGCGATCCGCAAGATCTCCAAGCAGTACCTGCACGACCCGGTGGAGATCACCGTCAAGACCAAGACGTCGACGGCACCGAACATCACCCAGCGGTACGTCCAGGTGGCCCATCAGCGCAAGCTCGAGGCACTGACTCGAATCTTCGAGGTCGAAGAGTTCGAGGCCATGATCATGTTCGTGCGCACCAAGCAGGCCACCGAGGAACTCGCCGAAAAGCTACGCGCACGGGGCTTCTCGGCAGCTGCGATCAACGGCGACATCGTGCAGGCGCAGCGTGAGCGCACCATCGGTCAGCTCAAGAACGGTCAGATCGACATCCTGGTCGCCACCGACGTCGCGGCCCGCGGTCTCGACGTCGACCGCATCTCGCACGTCATCAACTACGACATCCCACACGACACCGAGTCCTACGTGCACCGCATCGGTCGCACCGGTCGCGCGGGCCGCGCCGGTCAGGCTCTGCTGTTCGTCGCACCGCGCGAGCGGCACCTGCTCAAGGCCATCGAGCGTGCGACGCGTCAGCCGATCACCGAGATGCAGCTCCCGAGCGTCGACGACGTGAACGCGCAGCGCGTGACGAAGTTCAAGGACTCCATCACCGAGAGCCTGGGCAACGAGAACCTGGCGCTGTTCCGTCGTCTCATCGAGGACTACGAGCGCGAGCACGACGTGCCCCTGGTCGACATCGCGGCGGCGCTGGCCATTCAGTCCCGCGACGGCGAAGCGTTCTTGCTCAAGCCCGAACCGCCTGCCCCGCCGCGCGCACCCCGTGAGCCTCGCGAACCGCGTCCGCCGCGGACGTTCGACGAGGATGCGGCCAGCTCGCACCACCGCAAGACGGGCCAGGAGATGGCGACGTACCGCATCAGCGTCGGCAAGCGGCATCACGTCGCCCCGGGAGCGATCGTCGGTGCCATCGCCAACGAGGGCGGTCTGCGTCGAAGCGACTTCGGGCACATCAGCATTCGCCCCGACCACTCGTTGGTGGAGTTGCCTGCCGACCTCGCCGACGAGACGGTCGAAGCGTTGCGACGCACCCGCATCAGCGGCGTGTTGATTCAACTGCAACCCGATTCCGGTCCGCCCGGACGCAGCGGCGGCGGAAAGTACAAGGGCAGGCGCTAGAGCGGCTTCGCCGCACGTGCACGGTAACTCGTAGCCCACTACGAGTTTCCGCGCACGACCCTGTGGCACCCCGAACCCCGCCGTACCTGGGCGTTTGCCAACCGCCCGCACGGGTATGCCACTCGGCATGACCAACGTCACCCTTCGTGTCAACGGCACGGTCCACGAACTCGATTGCGATGTCCGCACCACCCTGCTCGACGCGTTGCGGGAGGACCTGGACCTGATCGGTGCCAAGAAGGGGTGTGACCACGGGCAGTGCGGAGCCTGCACGGTGTTGGTCGACGGGCGGCGGGTGAACAGCTGCCTGACGTTCGCGGTCGCACAGCAGGATCGCGAGGTCACGACGGTCGAGGGGCTGGCCGATGGGGACACGCTGCATCCGGTGCAGCAGGCCTTCGTCGATCGTGACGCCTTCCAGTGCGGGTACTGCACTTCCGGGCAGATCTGCTCCGCGGTGGCAGTGATCGAGGAAGCCAAGCAAGGTTGGCCAAGCGCGGTCACCGAGGACCTCGACGCCACCGACGTCGAACTCGATTCCGAAGAAGTGCGAGAACGTATGAGCGGCAACCTCTGTCGCTGCGGTGCCTACTCCAACATCGTTCCGGCCGTACAGGACGCGTCGTGAGGACGTTCGAGTACGACGCCGCCACCGCCGTCGACGACGCCGTTGCCCGCCTTGCCGGCGACGAGAACGCGAAGCTGCTCGGCGGGGGAACCAACCTCGTCGACCTGATGAAGCTCGGTGTGACGAGCCCGACGACGTTGATCGATGTGACGCGACTTCCGTTGCACGACATCGACGTATCCGACGACGGCTCGCTGCGCATCGGTGCCGGCGTGACCAACAGCGATCTGGCGGTGCACCCGGTGGTGCGTCAGCGCTACCCGGTACTTTCACGGGCGCTGCTCTCCGGCGCCTCGGGGCAACTGCGAAACATGGCCACCACCGGCGGAAACCTGTTCCAGCGCACTCGGTGCGTGTACTTCATGGATTCGTCGAAACCGTGCAACAAACGCGAACCGGGCTCGGGCTGCCCGGCCCGAACCGGTGAGCACCGCAACCTCGCGATCCTCGGAGCTTCTCCGTCGTGCATCGCCACGCACCCCTCGGACATGGCGGTGGCGTTGTCGGCGCTCGATGCTCGCATCGTCGTGCGTGGGGTCGACGGTGAGCGCATCGTCGAGATCGACGACTTCTATCGACTACCCGGTGACGCACCGGACCGCGACAACACGGTCGCTCGAGACGAAATGGTCACGGCCATAGATATTCCGAAGCCCGCGGACGGCACCGTCTCCACCTACCGCAAAGTGCGGGACCGGCAGTCCTACGCCTTCGCGATCGCCTCCGTCGGGGCAAGTCTCGATGTCGAGGACGGAATCGTGCGTGGAGTGTCGATCGCGCTGGGCGGCGTCGCACACAAACCGTGGCGGGCCCGCACGGCCGAGCACACGCTACTCGGCGCGGCCGCCGACGAGGCGTCGTTCCGGCAGGCGATCGCTCTGGAACTCGACGCGGCAGAGCCGTTGCGCGACAACGCGTTCAAAATTCCACTGGTGACCAACCTCGTCGCCCGCACCCTGGTCGAACTCACAGATTCGGGAGATCGGTCATGACTGCATCGATCGGACAACCGATTCAGCGCACCGAATCGATCGCGAAGGTCACCGGCCGGGCTCGGTATGCCGCCGAGCAGCCGCCGGCCGTCGGTCAGCTGTACGCCTGGTACGTGCCCGCAACAATTCCCACCGGCACGGTCGAACTCGTCGAGTTCGATGACGACCCCTCGGTGCACAGCGTCCTGTGGCACGGCAACGCCGAGCAATTGGGTGATCTCGAAGACGCCGAACTGCATGTGCTGCAGTCGAACACCGTCGCCTACCGCGGTCAGATCGTCGCCGTCGTCGTGGCAGACACCCTCCAGGACGCCCGCGCCGCCGCAGCCCGAGTGACGGTGCGGTACGCCGACGTCCGCGCGCCCGAAAACACACTGACGGCCGAGCACAACACGCTCTACGCACCCGAGTCCGTCAACGCAGGGTTCCCCACCGACGTGACCATCGGCGATCCCGACGCGGCACTGGCCTCGGCCGAGCACCTCGTCGACCACTGGTACTCCACCGCGCCGATGCACAACAGTCCGATGGAGCCGCACGCCACTACGGCGCAGTGGTCCGACGGCGTTCTGACGATGTGGGATTCGACCCAGGCACCGTCCGGTGTTCAGGGCGACCTCGCCACGGCATTCGACCTCGAGCCCGAGAACGTTCGCGTGATAGCGGAGAACGTCGGCGGCGGATTCGGAGCCAAGGGCAGCACTCGGCCCAACGTGATCCTCGCGGCGATGGCCGCGCGAGCCACCGGGCGCACCGTCAAATTGGTGCTGCCGAGGCAGGCTCTCTTCGATCTCGTCGGCTACCGAACTCCGACGCTCAATCACGTTCGGCTGGGCGCTGATTCGGCCGGTACGCTGCAATCGATCGTGCACGATTCGTTTCAGCAGACCAGCACGATCTTCGAGTTCTGTGAGCAGACCTCGGAATCCACTCGCCACATCTACGCGGCCCCGAACCGTCGCACCACCCACCGACTCGCACAACTGGACGTCGGAACGCCGCGGTGGATGCGGGCACCCGGCGAAGCGCCCGGCATGTTCGCCGTCGAGACGGCCATCGACGAACTGGCCGTGGCCACCGGAATCGATCCGATCGAACTGCGTATCCGCAACGAGCCGGACGTCGATCCCGCCAGTGGCAACCCGTTCAGCTCACGCAGCGTGGTGCAGTGCCTTCGCGAGGGTGCCGAGAAGTTCGGGTGGGACCGCCGCGATTCCGCGCCCGGTCAGCGTCGAGAGGGCAACACCCTGGTCGGCATGGGAGTCGCGACGGCGAGCTACCCGGTGCTGATCTCACCGAGTACCGCGTCGGCGCGAGTGGAGCAGGACGGCACCATCACGGTGTCCGTCGCTGCGTCGGACATCGGAACCGGCGCGCGCACCGTGCTGCGCCAGATCGCGGCCGATGCCCTCGAGGTGGACGCGGACACCGTTGTTCTGGCCCTGGGAGACAGTGCGCTCCCGACGGCTCCCGGAGCCGGTGGGTCCTCGGGTACCTCGTCGTGGGGCTGGGCCGTCACCAAGGTCTGCCACTCCTTGAAGGCTCAGGGTTCGTACGAGCCGGGCAATTCGGCGGAGGCCGACACCACCGATGACGTCGAGGGTCAGAAGGAGCTGGCGCGCATGGCTTTCGGCGCTCAGTTCGCCGAGGTCGCGGTCGACATCGACACCGGTGAGGTGCGGGTGCGCAGGATGCTCGGGGTGTTCGGCATCGGCGCGGTGATGAATCCGAGGCTGGCGAGGTCTCAGCTGATCGGCGGCATGGTGTTCGGACTCGGCATGGCGCTGATGGAGAACGGAGTCACAGACCACGAGTTCGGTGGGTTCGCCAATCACGATCTCGGCGAATACCACATCCCGGCGTGTGCGGACGTCACCGATCTCGAGGCCGTGTGGGTCGAGGAGGTCGACACCGAACTGGCACCGATGGGCGGCAAGGGAATCGGCGAAATCGGCGCGGTCGGTTCCTCGGCGGCCATCGGCAATGCGGTCTACAACGCCACCGGAGTTCGAGTCCGCGATCTGCCGATCACCCTGGACAAGGTGCTGCCGCACCTCTAGAGCGGCGTCGCCGCATGTGAGTGGAAACTCGACCCCTGCTACGAGTTTCCACTCACATGGGGCGCAGCCCCTCTACGCCAGAATCCGCTGCAGGAACTGCCGGGTGCGCGGCTCGGTCGGGTTCACGAGCACCTGCTCGGGCGTTCCTCGTTCGAGGACGACGCCGTTCTCGATGAACAGCACCTGATCGGCGACTTGCTGGGCGAAGCGGATTTCATGGGTGACGATCACCATCGTCCAGCCCTGCGCGGCAAGGCCTTTGATCACGGCCAGTACCTCGCCCACGAGTTCGGGATCGAGTGCCGAGGTGGGCTCGTCGAACAGCATCAGCTTGGGGCGCAGCGCCAGAGCTCTGGCGATTCCGACGCGTTGTTGCTGGCCTCCGGAAAGCTGAAACGGGTACTGGTCGGACTTGGCGTCGAGACCGATCTGATCGAGGATTGCGTGCGCGTCGCGAACGGCGTCGTCCCTGGCGCGCTTCTGCACGATCACCGGTCCCTCGATGATGTTCTGCAGCACCGTCTTGTGTGGAAACAGGTTGTGGCTCTGGAACACCATGCCGCTCTGGGCGCGGAAGTGTCGGAGCTGCGCCGCGCCGACGGGCTGAGCGAAATCCACCGACACGTCCCCGATGCGGATGAGGCCTGCGTCGGCCTGATCGAGTGCGTTCAGAGTGCGCAGCACCGTGGTCTTGCCGGATCCGGAGGGGCCGATGATGACGGTGACGGTGCCGGACGGCACGCCGAACGAGATGTCGTTCAACACCTCGAGTGGCCCGAAGGACTTCTTCAGTGCGGATACTTCCAGCAGGTCTGTCATTTGGCCACGTACCTGTCGAGTCGGACTTCGAGTTTGCCTTGGAAGAACGAGAGAACGATGCAGATCACCCAGTAGTAGAGCGCTGCAACGGTGTACAGGGTGAAGAAGTCGAATGTCGGTGCCGCCGCGAGTTGCGCGACCCGTAGCAGCTCGGTCACGAGGATGGTCGATGCGAGCGAGGTGTCCTTGACCAGCGAGATCAGCGTGTTCGACAACGGGGGAACGGCGGTGCGCAGTGCCTGTGGAAGCACGATGCGCTGCAACGTGGTTCGGTATCCCATCCCGATGGTCTGTGCGGCCTCCCACTGGCCCTTGGGAACACTCAGTATCGCGGCACGGATCACCTCGGCCGCGTAGCCACCGACATTCAGCGAGAACGCGACCACCGCGGCCGGAAACGGCGAGATGACGATGCCGAATTGCGGTAACCCGTAGAAGATGATGAACAGCTGCAGCAGCAGCGGAGTGCCGCGGATGATCGAGACGTAGAACCGGGCGACCGCAGCGAGCGGCGTGATCGACGAGATGCGAGCGAGCGCCACCGCGAGAGCGATCACGAGTCCGATCACGAAGCTGATGGCGGTCAGCGGAATCGTCATGGTCACCGTGGCTTTGAGCATCGGCCACAGGTTGTCGAGAACGAGCTGCGTTTTGGACGGTGCCGTGGAACCCGCGTCATCGCTCTCCGGAACCACGGTGTCCGCGGTCGGTGCTGCGACGTCGCTGCCGAAGTACTTGTTCGAGATCTCGGCGATGGTGCCGTTCTCGCGGAGTGTGTCGATGGCGGTGTCGACCTCGTCCATCAGCCCACTGTCCTTGCGGGCCACGAAGGATTGCAGGGTCGTGTCGCCGGTCTCGCCGGCGATTTTCACTCCGGTGTCGCCGGTCTGCTGCAGGTACTCGGCGATGGCGAGGGAGTCGTTGACGGTGGCGTCGACGCGGCCGTCCTTGACGAGCGTGACCGCCTGGACGAATCCCTCGACGGCTTCGACGTTCGCGCCCGCGTCCGCCGCGACCTCCGCCCAGTTGCTCGTCGAGGATTGGGCGGTGGTCTTGCCCGCCAGGTCGGCGAGAGAGGTGATGGTGGAGTCGTCTGCGGCGGTGAGGATCTGGCCTTCCGACACCGTGTAGGGCGTGGACAGGTCGTAGGCCGACTGGCGCGCAGGGGTGATCGAGACCTGGTTGGCGATGAGGTCGAAGCGTTGGGATTGCAGGCCGGCGAAGATCGAGTCGAACGGGGTCTGCACGAAGTCGACGCGTACGCCCAACT
This sequence comes from Rhodococcus sp. NPDC076796, assembly GCF_040702765.1. Taxonomy (NCBI): domain Bacteria; kingdom Bacillati; phylum Actinomycetota; class Actinomycetes; order Mycobacteriales; family Nocardiaceae; genus Rhodococcus; species Rhodococcus sp. NPDC076796. The sequence goes on from NZ_JBFBMS010000005.1 coordinate 301,985, forward strand.
CGGCCCCGACGGCGTTGATGACGTCGATGTCGTATCCGGTGAGTTGTCCGTCGCCGCCCTGATAGCTGAACGGGCTGTAGGTGCCCTCGGTGCCGACGACCAGTACGCCCTCGTCCTTCACCCGGTCCAGCAATGACTGCGAGGACGAGCTGCAGCCGGACAATCCCAGGATGCCGATGAGGATCGCGACCAGAGCAAGAATCGATCTGCGCACCATCTGCGCCCGCTTTCGCCGAATGTACGAGTGGAGCAGAACCTACCCGTCGATCTCCAGTTCCGCTGACACCACCACGGTGTTGTTCATCGGCAGTGCAGCCACCCCGAGTGCGGTGCGGGCATGGGCACCGATCTCCGGACCGAAGATGGCGAGCACCAGATCCGAGAAGCCGTTGACGACGGTGGTGGTCTGGGTGAATCCGTGGTCGGCGTTGACCGATCCGGTCACGGTCAGCCATGCGCTGATTCGATCGAGGTCACCGATCGCACGAGCGAGGCTGCCCAGCACGGCGAGAGCCGCGTCGCGCGCGGCGTCGGTCGCGGCGTCGAGACTCACCTCGGACGGCACCGCGCCGAACGGGCCTGCCAGGGCGCCGTCTCCCGCCAGCGGCGAATGGCCCGAGGCGAAGACCCGGTTGCCGCGCACGCGCACCCACTCGAACGAGAACTCGAAACCAGGTGGGGCGGTCGGTTCGCCGGGCAACGTGAAGCCCAGTTCGGTGATGCGACGTTCGATCTCCATGAAGGAAAACTCTGTCAGACCGGGACGCCGTTGATGGTGCGAACGGTCCAGCGAGAACCGTCGTGTTCGAGGGTGGAGACGCCGGCGTTGAGGATGCGGGGGGAGTGGCGTCGCCGGATCGCGTCGAAGATCGCCCGGATGACGCCTCCGTGCGCCACGGCGATCACGGCGGAGTCCGGATAGCGCGAGGCGATCTCGTCCACGCCGCGCACGCCTCGCACGATCAGGTTCGATCGCGGCTCCAAGCCCGGATACCGGCCGTCCGGCCAGTGCGAGTACGCATCCCAATCGGTGAACCCCTCGGCGTCACCGAAATGCCGCTCGGCCAGATCGGGGAATTCGGCGGTGCGGGTCAGGCCCAGGTGCGCGCCGATGATGTCTGCAGTTTCGGCTGCTCTGATCAGCGGGGAGCTGACCAGGTGGTCCCACGCCCGGTACTCGAGTTCGTGGCCGGCCTCGCGGGCCTGGGCACGGCCGGTGTCGTTGAGAGGAATGTCCGAAGAGCCCTGCAGACGCCCGTGCAGATTCCAGTTCGTTTCACCGTGCCGAACCAGTGCCAGAAGAGTCATAGTGAGCGGAGAATATCCCAGAGTTACCAGGGAGTACGGTCGATACGAAGATACGCGAACGAGCTTGGAGGATTGTCGATGAATCTTGCCCTCACAGAAGAAGAGGCCGCGTTCCGTGACGAGATGCGGACGTTCTTCACCACGAAGGTCCCCGCCGAGATTCGCGAGAAGAGCGCGACGGGTCAGGAGTTGAGCAAGGAGGAAGTGGTCACGACCATGCGAATCCTCAACGAGAACGGCTTGGCGGTGCCGCATTGGCCCGCCGAGTTCGGTGGCCGCGACTGGACCGCTGTCCAGCGTCACATCTGGCTCGACGAGATGCAGCTGGCGTCGGTGCCCGAGCCGCTGGCGTTCAACGCCTCGATGGTCGGCCCGGTCATCGCGACGTTCGGCTCTCAGGAGCTCAAGGAGAAGTTCCTGCCCAAGACGGCGAACCTCGACATCTGGTGGTGCCAGGGCTTCTCCGAGCCCGAGGCCGGATCGGACCTGGCGTCGTTGCGCACCACCGCCATCCGCGACGGTGACGACTACATCGTCAACGGACAGAAGACGTGGACCACGCTCGGCCAGTACGCCGACTGGATCTTCGCGCTCGTCCGCACCAACCCGGATGCGCCGAAGAAGCAGGCCGGAATCTCGTTCCTGCTCATCGATCTGAACACTCCCGGCATAGAGATGCGCCCCATCAAGCTGATCGACGGCAGTGTCGAGGTCAACGAGGTCTTCTTCGACAACGTCCGCGTTCCGGCGGAGAACCTCGTCGGCGAGGAGAACCAGGGCTGGAGCTACGCCAAGTTCCTGCTCGGCAACGAGCGCACCGGCGTCGCCCGTGCCGGACACACCAAAGTGCATCTGGGACAAGCGAAGAAGCACGCAGCACAGACCAAGGTCGGCAGCGGCACGCTGCTCGAGGACCCCTTGTTCGCGGCCAAGATGGCCGAGGTCGAGAACGAACTGCTCGCCCTCGAGCTGACTCAGCTGCGTTTGGTGTCCAGCTCGGACGACGGCAAGCCGAATCCGGCGTCGTCCATCCTCAAGCTGCGGGGATCGGAACTGCAGCAGGCCACGACCGAATTGCTGATGGACGTTGCCGGGCCGGACTCACTGCCCTACGAGGCGGGCGAGGACATCGAGAGCGAGGGCTGGGCGCAGCGCTCGGTACCGGGGTATCTCAACTACCGCAAGGTGTCGATCTACGGCGGCTCGAACGAGGTTCAGCGCACCATCATCGCCTCTGCGATTCTCGGACTGTAAGGGAGCATCTGAAGACATGGATTTCGAACTCAACGAAGAGCAGAAGCTGCTGCGCGACACCACTCGTGAGGTGCTCACGCGGGCCTACGACACCGAGAAGCGCAACAAGATCGTTGCCGGTGAGCTGGGCTGGAGCACCGACGTCTGGAAGCAGTTGGCCGAGGTCGGCCTGCTGGGACTGACGTTCAGCGAGGAAGACGGCGGGATGGACGCCGGTCCCGTGGAGATCATGGCCGTGATGACCGAGGTCGGACGACGGCTCGCACCGGAGCCGATTCTCGACGCCGTTCTCGTCCCGGGCGGGTTGATCTCCGAGCTCGGTAGCGCCGATCAGCGCGCGCGGCTGCTGCCGCCGGTGGCCGAGGGATCGTCGATGTTGGCGTTCGCGCACAACGAATCCGGCAGCCGCTGGCCCAACATCGAGGTCGCCACCACCGCCACCGAGGACGGTGGATCGTGGTCGATCAACGGCGTCAAGAACCCGGTTCCGCACGGCGGTAGCGCAGACGTGATCGTCGTCAGTGCCGCACTGCCCACCGGAGGAACCGGACTGTTCGTCGTCGACGCCGACGCGACCGGTCTCACGCGTAAGTCCTACGCCACCCACGACGGTCAGCGCGCCGCGCAGATCGAATTCGTCGATGTCGCAGCCGAACCGCTCGGCACCGCCGAGAACGCAGCAGCGGCCATCACCGGTGCCGAGGTGCGTGCTCAGGCTGCGTTGTGCGCCGAGGCGATCGGTGCGATGGAGGAGGCGTTGCGGCTGACCACCGATTACCTCAAGGCACGCAAGCAGTTCGGGGTTCCGCTGGCCAAGTTCCAGGCGCTCACTTTCCGTGCGGCGGACATGTACGTGCTGCTCGAACTCGCCCGCAGCATGAGTCTGTACGCCACGATGTCGTTGGCGGACGGCAACGTCGACCCGACCATCGCGTCGCGCGCCAAGCTGCAGATCTCGCGTTCCGGTCGCAAGATCGGCCAGGAGGCCATTCAGTTGCACGGCGGAATCGGCGTCACGGCCGAATATCCGGTCGGTCACTACACCAGTCGGCTCGTGGCCATCGAGCACACTCTCGGTGGTGCCGACGAGCACTTGCGCATCCTGGCGTCGAAGGTGGCCGATCACGACCTCATCGGGATCTGACTCTCGTCATGAAACGCCTCGGGCCCGGCCACTTTCGACAGGTGGCCGGGCCCGAGTTCGTTTCGTGAGGTGTCAGCTACCCGCGTCTGCCGCGACGACAAGATCGGACACGGCCGTGGGGTTGGAGACCAGGATCGCATGCGAACCCGGCACCTCAGTCACCTGAGCGCCCGCCCGCTGCGCCATGAACCGCTCGGCGGAGGTCGGGATGATCTGATCCTGCTGGGGGATCAACGCCCACGACGGCGTGTGCGCCCAGGACGGCGGACCGCTCGGCTCGAGCAGTGCACCGGCAGCGATCGTCTTCTGATTCGCGACCATCCGCGCGGCCTGCTCCTCGCTCACATCGGGCGCGAAGAACGGGCGAAACAGTGCGGGCGTGATGTACGAGTCGACGTTGCGACCGATGATGTTCGACGCGTCGTCGACGATCGTGAGGCCGATCACCGGCGGTACCAGCGCGGTCACCGGGAATCGGATGGGGTCGAGTTCCAGGGCGACGGGTTCGCCTTCCACGGGCATGAACGCGGCGACGTAGACCAGCGCTTCGACGTTGTCTGCGTGCACGTTGCTGATCACTGTTCCGCCGTACGAATGGCCCACCAGGATCACCGGCCCGTCGATGCTCTCGACCACATCGGTGACCGAGGCCGCGTCGATTGCCGGCCCGCGCAGCGAGTTGTCCGCCGTCACCACGGGGTAGCCGCGGCCGCGGAGGTTCTCGGCGACGCCGTCCCAGCTGGTGTTGTTCGCGAAGGCTCCGTGCACCAGCACCACGGTCGGCAGCTCCTGCGCGGCAGCGGGCGCGACGCCGATGCCGACCATCGATCCCACCGTCAGTCCTGCAGTTGCGAGAAGAGTGATCAACTTCGGTTTCGTCATGCCCACAATTTGTCACACGCCGGAAGTTCGTGCGGTGTTCACCGCCGAGATCCGACCAGCTTCTTCTCAGTGAACGCTCGTATGCTTGGCTTGCAGCAGTGGCGTTCGTCCGACCCGGGCGATCGCAAAACGGTAGGTCCGATCGTGAGCGAGAGTTCGATGAAGTCTCGGATGGCCGAGTACCCACGCCCCCATCACTGCTTGTTGCACGTCAGCGACACGCATCTCGTCGACGGTGGCGGTCGGTTGTACGGCGGCGTGGACAGTGAGTTGCGGCTCGAACAAGTGATGACCGACGTACGCAACTCGGGTGTGCGTCCCGACGCGTTGGTGTTCACCGGAGACCTGACGGACAAGGGCGAGGCCGGTGCCTACGAGAAGCTGCGGGCGTTGGTCGAGCCGGTGGCCGAGGAACTCGGTGCGCAGATCGTCTGGGCGATGGGCAATCACGACGACCGTGCCACGTTCCGCCAGAAGCTTCTCGACGCCGAACCGACCGTGCAGTCCATAGACCGCGTCCACGACGTCGACGGTCTCCGTGTCGTCACGCTCGACACGACGGTTCCCGGCCGCCATCACGGTGAGCTCGGCGACGAGCAATTGGCCTGGCTCGCCGACACACTCGCCACGCCCGCCGAGTTCGGCACGATCCTGGCGATGCACCATCCGCCGGTGCCGACCGTGCTCGATCTCGCGGTGCTGGTCGAGCTGATCGATCAGCCGCGCCTGGCCGACGTACTGCGCGGAACCGACGTGCGCTCCATTCTCGCTGGGCACCTGCACTATTCGACGACAGCCACGTTCGCGGGTATTCCCGTCTCGGTGGCGTCGGCCACGTGCTACACCCAGGATCTGAACGTGCCCGCCGGCGGATTACGCGGTCGCGATGGTGCCCAGGGATACAACCTGGTCCACGTCTACGAGGACACCGTCGTGCACTCGGTGGTGCCGACGGGCTCGTACGACACAGTGGGAGAACCGGTCTCGGCTCAGGAGACCGCGCGCAGGCTGAGCGAAGCGGGAGTCACCATCGCAGACAGTGCAAGGCGCAAGACGTTCAGCGACGCCTGAGCGTCAGCGTTCGTCGGTTCTGGAGCGTTCCCAGGGTGCGACGATGGGAAAGTACTTGTCCAGGAACTGAGTCACGGTGCGGGTGCGCAGGTCCAGATCGACCTCCGGAAAGCTGCCGTCGTTGAGGCAGAAGAAGTCCACCGATCGTTTGGGGAGCAGCTTCTCCATCGTGTCCAGGCCCGCCACGGTGGTGGTGTCGATGTACCGGACCTTGGCGTCCTTCTGGACCACAGCCCGGCCGCTCATCAGTGCGTAGTAGTGGTACAGCGAGTTGGTCACCGAGATGTTGGTGCTCGCGCGGAATGCGCTCGCGGCAGTGGACGCGAACTCGTCCGGAAACTCGTTCTCCATTTCCTGCATCACGCTGCGCCGCAACGGGGTTGCCGCGTGTTCGAGGTGTCGGGTCGTGGTCATTCCGAAGCGGTTCTGCAGGATCCGACGGTTCACGCGGGCTGCGTTCTCGAAGCCGCTTCGGTCGGCGTCGCTGTAACCCAACCCGATTCGGGTCGTCGCCTCGATGAACATGCTGATCCCGCCGGGGGAGAAGAACATCGACGGGCTCACCGGTCGACCGAAGAACATGTCGTCGTTCGAGTACAAGAAGTGCTCGGACAATCCGGGGATGTGGTGCAGCTGGCTTTCGACGGCCTGCGAATTGTGGGTCGGCAGAACGGATGTGTCGACGAAGAAGGCCTCGCTCGGCACGAACGTCACCTTGGGATGGTCGGCCAGCCACGCCGGCCTCGGCGAATCGGTGGCCACGAAGATGCGCCTGATCCACGGTGCGTAGAGGTGGATCGACCGCAGCGCGTACTTCAGTTCGTCGATCTGCCGGTAGCGGGCCGCCGAATCGTCACCCTCACCGACGACGTAATTCGCCATCCGCCTCGCACGCTGAGCCTGGAATTCGGCCGAGGAGCCGTCGACCCAGGAGAAGACGATGTCGATGTCGAAATTGATGTCCGACGCGTGGTCGGCGAACATGTTCTCGATGGTCGGCCACGTTCTGCCGAAGCGCTCGACGGTACCGCGGACGGCCTCGTCGGGCCGGATGTTGCGCCTGGTCAGCGAATTCTCGATCGGCAGCACGATCTCGGACGGGGAGAACGACCACAGTTCGATCTGCACCGCCGTGGACGCGCCGTAGTACAGACCGCTGAACGGCTCGACCCGGGGGCGGTACAGGCGCACGATGCGTGCGTTCGCAGAAGGCGACAGCGACCCGTCGGCCACCAGCACTGCCTTTCCGCGGGCGTCGACGGTCTTGGAGTAGAACGGCTCGGCGCGGCAGGCGTGCACCAGTGCCGTGGTCAACGCTTCGCGTGCGGCCAGTTCGATGGCGATGACGGGTCGTTCGTCGTTGCCACGAACGAGCAGGTACTTGATGCGTGCGGCGTCGAGCACGGCGCGCACGAACAGCAGATCCTCGACCATCGCCTGGTGCGGGGTGGTGGAGGTGATGGTCAGTGCGTAGCGGCCGTCGTGGCTGACGACGTCGGATCGTTCGCTCAGTCGGGCTGCGGATGCGGCAGATTCTCGGGTGACGGCATCGTTGGTCTCGTGCTCCGGTGGAACGAGGTAGATATCGTGCGGGGCAGAAGACGAGGTGATGACGTTCCTTCCGGAGTTGCGCGCTGGCCGAGGAACCCCGGTGCAGGGTCAGTCTAGTGCAGGTCCGACGCGCGTCCGACGCGCTGCGGTAGAACCCGACTCGCTGCGACCAGGCCCACAGCAACTCCGGTGGCGTCGGCGAGAGCGTCGGCGACCGATCCGGAGCGTCCCAGAGGCAGGATCGCCTGCAGAACCTCCGAGATCGCCGCGAACGCCAGCACCCACAGTGCGGTCCTGATCCAGTCGATTCCGGCCAGGCGCGAGGTGTACGCCAGGGCCGCGAACAGTACGAAGTGGATGATCTTGTCGCTGTGCTGGAATCCCGAGGGCACCCCGGACGCGGGGGTGAAGAGCACGATCAGCGCGACGACGAAGGTGACGGCCAGGGGAATTCGATACGTCGACTGCGAGAACACCGCCCGAGTTTAGCGGCGCTGCAGCACCACGACCGTGTCGATTCGCTCATCGCCGTCGGGCGTCGTACGGGTGCGGTGTTCGGCGTGGATCACCTCGAACCCGTCGCCCGCCGCAGCGACGACCGGTTCCGGTGCGAACAGTCGGTGCTTGGCCGGGTGCTGAGAGGCGTGGCTGTCGCTGGGACTGTGCCCGACGATCAGCAGACGCCCCTCCGGCGAGACCGCTGCGGCGAACCTGCGGGTGGTCAGTTCGAGCTCGTCCGGTGGCACCTGGAGAAAGTGCACCGACACCAGATCGAACGCTGCGGCCGGGGGAGTCCAGTCCAGAACGTCCTCTTGTTGCCAGTTCACCGCGAGTGTCAGCGGCTCGAGTGCCTGTTGTGCCGCGCGGGCGCGGCCGAGGGCGACATCGGAGATGTCGACACCGGTCACATTCCAGCCTCGACCGGCCAGCCACAGTGAGTCGGCACCTTCACCGCAGCCGATATCCAGGGCGCGGCCCGGAGTAAGCGCGGACGCCTCCTGCACCAACACGGCGTTGGGATTTCCGCTCCAGATGGTGGTGCGTTGGTTGTAGAGGTCGTCCCAGAACGCCTCGTCGAAGGCAGCGTTCTCGAAATCCGGTTCCGCGCGGGTCGGCTCGGCAGGATGAGTATGTGCGTGCGTGTGGTCGGCCATGGTTCGAGAATGCCCGCTCACGGCCGGGTGCGCAAACAAATTTGCTCGATTGGCAAAGGCGGGTTCTGGGTAGAGTGATCCTTCATGACCGACCAGGAACGTGAAGTACTGACGTGGGCGACGTTCGGGGACGCCTCGCGCGAACTGACAGAGAAGATCGTCGACGACGGCTTCGTCCCGGACATCGTCATCGCGATCGCTCGCGGCGGACTCATTCCCGCCGGTGCGATTTCCTACGCGATGGGCGTCAAGGCCGCAGGCACCCTCAATGTCGAGTTCTACTCCGACATCGAGGAGACCTTGCCCGATCCTGTTGTCCTGGAACCTCTTCTGGACACCGACTCGATCGTCGGCAAGAAGTTGCTCGTCGTCGACGACGTGGCCGATTCCGGCCGCACCCTGGCTCTGGTGATCGATTTGTTGAAGGCGCATACGCCCGACGTACGGTCGGCCGTGATCTACACCAAGCCGAGAACCATTGTGCAGCCAGACTATTCGTGGCGAGAGACCGCCAAGTGGATCAACTTCCCATGGTCCACGTTGCCGGTCATCACCTGAGTCGTTCGTCCGGCACGATTCGGCCGTCTGGGATCGAGGCCGGCTACACCCGAGTTCTCCATCACGAAAGGTTCGAGCTATGACCACGAGTAGGGGTCGAGTGCGTCGATACGCGGTCGATGAAGGCTGGGGAATCATCGACTCGGATGACACACCCGGCGGATGCCTCATTCAGGTCCTCAATATCCACACACCATCCGGAACCCTCAGCGCTGGAGACGAAGTCGACTTCGAGTGGGAACCGCTACCTCGAGGAGTCGAGGAAGAGCTGTTCCGGGCCGCTGCTCTCTCCGTGCGCCGAGCCGGGGCTGCCGAAGAGCCTCCTCCTGCTCGCGATAATGATAGACCCAAGTTCATCGGCGGATCGTGGACCTGGAAGACGTAGTCCGCAGGCCAGGTCATCTGTGTTCGTCTGCTCTGCAGAGAGTTTCGCGATCCGCCAGTGCCCGCTGGTCTGTGTGCGGGCTTTTCCGATCTCACGCCGATTGCGGTACTGACTTGTGTCCCAGCGCTTCCGGGGGTACGAGCACTTAGACTGGGCCGGTGGACGGAATCCGGAAACGCCGCCTGACCATCGCGGCCATCTGTATCGGCATCGTCGCTGCAGCGTGGTGGGCGTTCGCTGTGACGTACACACGTACCGCGACGATTGCCATCACAGCGACGTACCCCACCGACGAAGCCGACGACCCCGATGCGGATATCCCGGCGTACAGGGGGGTCGGCCTCGACCTGAGCGGTTACGACCCTCTCCCGCAGGTGAGTGACCGACTCGCGGAACAACGCGGAGGGTCGGCAGCGGATTACTCCGACACCGTGTCGATCACTCCCATCGACGACGGCACCGCGCATTTGGCCGTCACCGCGAAGGCCGGCGACGACAGCGAGGCAGTCGAGTTGGCCAATCAGGCCGCCGCGATCGTGGTCGATTTGTTCAACAGCGTGCCCACAGGGTCAGCAGACGTCGTCTTCCGAGCCGACGTCGCCGAACCAGCACGCTGACCTGTCGCCTGGGATGACGTCCTCACCGGGTGAGGTTCACGACGCACGCATCGACGGCCTGCACGTCGGGGTCGCCGGGGGAGACATCCAACTCCGAGCTGGCCCTCGGCCAGCTGGTGGTGTTCCGCGCACCTCCGGTCGAGGAGTAGACGGTGCCGTTTGCGAGGACCCAGACATCGGATCTGTTCTCGACCCGACCGGTGGCATCGACGGTACTTCCGCCGATGTAGGTGTAGTCGCCGGCGTCGATAACAGTGCCGTTGGTCAGGGTCAGACCGGATTCGGAGAAGCCGGAGGCGACCAGATCCACGAGCGACTGATTCGCTGGGGCACATCGGGGATCGGATGTATACGTCGCGGGAGCCGGGGGAGCGGCGGCCACAGCTGAGGTGGTCGTGGTCGGCGGGACGGTGGTGGTGGAAGGGGCGGGCGTCGACGTCTGTTGTGCTGCGGCGCTCGACGTCGTGGACGGTGCAGCGGCCTGAGAGTCGTCGGCGGGCTCGTCGTCGCCGAAGACGGCACCGAGCACGCCGATCACGACGAACGCGGAGACGATGCCGCCGATGATCTTGACCGAACGGGGGACGCCTGACCGGTCGGGCTGGCCGGGTTCATCGGCACCGGTGGGAGCTGGTTCCTCTGCTGTCGGCCCGGCGGCGGGTTGTGTGTGTTCGGTCCATTGGGTTCCGTCCCAGTATCTGATCAGTCCTGGTTCGCTCGGGTCTGGGTGCCATCCGGGCGGGGGTGTGGGGCTGCTCATCGGTGTCCGTTCTTCGCGCTCAATGATGTTCGTCGGATCGCCTGTTGAAGACGCTCGCAACCCTAAGCGTCGATGTCTTGCGAGTTCGGCGTATCACCTACACCCGCGGGGCGGCAACGGTTGTGTCGTCACATGCGGCACGCTGAACTGGCCGTTGATCGCCGGGCGAGATCTAGTCGTTGTGCGGCGTTGATTTGCCACGAGCGGACCGCGCCTATTCGACTTCGACGGAAAGTCCTACCCTCCGCCGATGACACTGGTGATTTCGTGCTCGCGTCCAGCATCGAATTGTGCCGTACGACGAAGGGATTCAGCCAAGTGCGAGGGTCATTCATGGTTGCATGCCAACCCTGACGATCGTGTACCTGGACACCTCACCATTAGCGCCGCAGAATGGGCCGAACTTGGAATGATCGGGGTCGTCGATACATGCCGCGATGCATCACAAGGTTGTCTCAAAAGTAAACGGTCACAATGATTTTGATCTGGCTCAGGCTTTGACGGCAGAAGCTGGGGCAGTGCCGCTCGTGGAAGTCGTTGAAAATCCGGGACTAGTTGTGCTTACGGGGGACGTTGATTTGGTTTGAGCATTACGAACGGCAGTCACACGGCCTGGGTCGCGTGTTTTTCGGCCAGGACTGTGGCGAGCTGCCTGATGCGTTCTCGGGCTGCGTCTGGCGTGAGTATCTCGATGTGGTCGCCGAATTGGAGTAGTTGACGTACTGACTCGATGTCGGGGTAGCGGACGATGACGGTGCACCAGCCGGTTTCTACGTCGGAGACATCGTGGATTCGGTTGCCGAGTATTCGCCGCGCCAGGTCGAGTCCATTCTCCGGCAGGCGGACGGTGACGCTGACACGACCTCGTTTCTCGGTGTTTTCCTTCAACGTTGCCCATCTGGTGCGGAGGGTTTCGTCGGGTCGGAGAGCAGCTGGCGCGGCGAGTGGTTCGTAGGCCGTGAGCCGTTCCAGAGCGAACAGCCGGCCGTCCCCTTGGTCGTCGGCGACGAGGTACCAGCGGCCTGATTTCGCCACAATCCCGTATGGGTCGACCACCCTTGACGAGGCCTGATTCTCGGCGCTGCGCCGGTACTGGATTCGCAGTCGTCGTCGGTGTCGAAGTGTCGACGCCAGATCCGATACGTCGACCGCCGCCTCCGAGTCGGCGAACCACCCGGTGCTGTCTACCAGCACCAGGTCCGCCAGCCCCAGAATGCCCGGTGACTCAGGTGCTGCAGCCTGTCGGGCGGCGATCTTGCGCGCGGCCGACTCCCACACTGCAGACAGGCCCAAACGATCGAGTTGCGCGGCGTCCAAACCGGCTACGGAGGGAGCCTCCATCTCTGGTGGTTCCAGATGAGATGCGTTGAGCCGTGCCCCGGGTAGCAAGACGATTCCGCCGTTGCGCCCGCGTTCGGCATACACGGGCACACCTGCTGTCGAGAGCGCCTCGACGTCCCGCAACACAGTCCGCCGAGACACTTCAAGACGATCGGCGAGCTCGACGGTGGTGATGCGCTGACGGGTCTGCAGGAGCAGTAAGAGGTGCAGCAGCCTCGAAGCCTTCATGCTGATCAATGTTCGCAGAAAAGGTGACAGGTTCTGTCGCGATGAGGCGATCGGATGCACCGGTACCGAGTAATTGTCGAGTTGAGGAGCACTCCATGCCTGCACCGAATCTGTTCTTGATCGGCGTCCGCGATACTCAGGTCGCTACCGCGTTCTACAGCGACCTGTTCGAGATCCAACCGACATTCACCAGTCCCCACTACGTTGCCTTCGAGGTTGCCCCCGGCGTCCTGTTCGCGCTGTGGACCGGCTACGGCGAGCATGCGGTCCCGAGCACCCCTCGCACGAGCGAGGTCGGACTGATGGTGCCCGGACGCTCGGAGGCAATCGACGAGATCTTCACGAGTTGGGCCTCGAAAGGAGTCCATGTCGTGGAGGAACCGCACGATGCTGTCTTCGGCCGCACATTCGTGATCACGGACCCCGACGGCAACCTCATCCGAGTCTCCCCGGTCGACTGAGCAGCATGCCTCTAACCACTTCGTTGCCGAGAAGGGCCCACACAGGATCGTTGGCCCCTTCTCGGCAGTGCTCAGCGCCAGTATTTCGTAGATCCGGTTTCGGTGGCAGGGGTTCTGGCAGACAGCGCGTGGCCAGGGTTTCGGTGTCAATCGCCTCCACCCGAGGTGATAGCTCGCGACAGGTCGTCGGATTTGCCTAGTATCGAGCAATGTTTCCGAATCTTGCTGAAGGACAGTCGATCTTGGTCCCGACGGACTTCACCGATGATGCGGCCTGGCGAGCGTTGGTGCAGGTCAGGCAGGCGGCAATCACCACGGTGGACGAACTCGAATTCGACAGTTGAACAATCGATATCCTGCGTGAACTTGACGTCGACCGTAGCTACTTGTTCGTTGCTGACGGCCAGATCTTGACGGATCAGGAACGCACCCTTCTCGTGCTGAATACCGACTCGGTGAAAGATGACGAATCCGAGGAACCGAACAGCTTTCGGGTAGTCCTCGAACAACTCGCATAGGTCGAGAACAATGTGTCGATCGCCAACTTGGGTTTCATCGACTACGCCGAAAGCGCCGACGCGGACGGAGTGTTCCGGGAAATTGCCCCTCAACAGGAAGGGCGAAAGTTGGCGATCGACGAACTTCTTGGTAGGTGTCCGCAGAAAAACTACCGATCGGTAGCTCGCTGGGCACTGCGTCAGATGGTGCCGATTTCCCCATGGTCCACGTTGCCTGCCATCACCTGAGTCGACTTGTCTTACTGATCGCTGACGTCGATCAGCACCTTGCCGACGGCTCCGTTCTCCACGGCGTCGTGTGCTGCTGCGGTCTCGCTCAACGAGTAGCGGTGCAGCGGTAGGCCGGTGGCTTCGCCCACTTCGAGCACACCTGCTGCTGCAGCCGCGCTGACGTCTTCTTCGGCGTTTCGCAGAGCCTCGTCGCCCACGGTGTAGAGCAACACGAACTGGTAGCGAGTGTTCAGCACCATGTTCGGTCGGACGTCGAGCGTGACGGTGTCACCGCCATTGTTGGCGTACACCGCGATCGAGGCGCGGTTCGCTCCCACAGCAGCGTTCAGTGCGGCGTTCTGTGCGGGAGCGACCTCGACGACGAGATCGATTCCGGCAGGTACCAATTCACGAATTTCGGCGGCGGCGTCGCCGGCCTTGTAGTTCACCACGTGGTGCGCGCCCGCCGCGGTCGCCAGCGCGCCCTTCTCCGGTCCGCTGACCGTCGTCACCACGGTCGCACCCGCCCAGCGGGCCAATTGGATCGCGGCATGACCGACGGCGCCTGCACCACCGGCGACCAATACCGACTTACCCTCGAGTGCGCCCGGGTGCAGCCGGGTGGGGCCGTCCTCGGAGACGGTCAGCGCGCGGTGCGCCGTCATCGCGGGCACGCCGAGGCTCGCGCCCACGTCGAAACCGACGCCGTCGGGCAGAGGAACCACCCGGGAGGCGGGCAGGATCGCGAATGCCTGCGCGGTACCGGTCGGACGCTGATGCTGGGCCAGGTAGACCCAGACGCGATCTCCTACCGAGACGCCGTCGACCTCGGGGCCGACCGCGTCGATCACTCCGGCACCGTCCTGGTTGGGCACCACCTCGTCGAATGCCAGCTCCTCACCCGGTCCGGAACCGGTTCGGTTCTTCCAATCCGTCGGATTGACACCGGAGACCACGATGCGAACACGCACTTCGCCTGCGGCGGGCTCGGTCACCTCACGATCCTTCAGTTCGAGGACGGACGAATCGCCGGTGCGGGTGTACACAATTGCTGGAGCAGTCATGTCAGGTCCAACGCGCTCGGACCGCCCCGATGTTCCCTCCGCTCCCATCGGGGTATGCATGAGTGGTCATCAGTGCAGTCACAGAAGAGATGGATCTTTCATGAATCACAACGACCTGCTCACCGACGCGTTCGACCGAATCAAGGAACTCGTCCACTCGGTCCTGGACGACATCCCCGCGGCTGCATTGACCTATCGACCGGACGCCGATGCCAACAGCATCGCGTGGTTGGTGTGGCACCTCACCCGGGTGCAGGACGACCACATCGCGGGTGTGGCAGGGAGCGAACAGGTCTGGACGTCGGACTCGTGGTACGAGCGCTTCGGCCTCCCGTTCGAGAAGTCCGATATCGGGTACGGCCAGTCCTCGTCCGACGTCGCCGAGGTCGCCTCGAGTGCCGAGCTACTTCGCGAGTACTACGACGCTGTGCACTCGAAAACCCTTGCGTACCTGAGCGGTGTCGGGGCCGACGATCTGGACCGGATCGTCGACGAGAACTGGAACCCGCCGGTCACCTTGGGCACCAGGCTGGTTTCGGTCCTGTCCGACGACCTCCAGCACGCGGGGCAGGCGTCGTACGTGCTCGGCATGTATTCCAGAAGCGCTCAGGCGTAACGCTTCTGCAGGTTCTCCAGCGTCTTACGGATATTGCGACGCTGGAACTGCGGGAACGTCTTTCCGCTGGTGACGATCTTGTCGAAGACCAACGCCAGCGCGTCGGGCCACTTCGTGCGGTCGTCGGTCCAAGTTTCGGTGACTTTCGTTCCACCGTCGACCGGTTCGAAGTCGTATCGCCAGGTTGCGTTCGCGCCCTTGATCTTCGGGGCGCTCTTGCCGATCGCATGGACGCGGAACTCGAAGGTCTTGCCCGGGTCGGCCGCGGTGACGGTACAGCGGGTGACCCACGTAGCTGGGCCTCGTTTGTTGGTTCCGTCGAACACCATTCCCACGTACGCGGTTTCGCGGGGTTCGTGCACGGTGGCACCGGTGTTCTCGGGGCTCCACTGACCCATCTTCGTGGGATCGCTGATCGCAGCGTAGAGAGTGTCGGCGTCGGCATCGACGACGATGCTGTCGGAAACGGTGAGTTCGCGCTTCACGACGACGCACCCTTCTTCAGGCCGGGATGAACACGAGTGAGCATCGGGACCAACAGTGTGCGCGGGGTGATTTGCGCGAAGATCGATCCGATTCGATTGGCGGGCCCGGGGATCGACACCATGCGTCCCTTGGTCATGTCGTCGACGGCAGTTCTGGCCACCGTCTCGGCCGAGACCCACATGATCGACGGAAGTGCTTTCTCTGCGTCGTCTTTCGCGAAGCCGGCGGCCTCGCCGAACCCGGTCTGCACCGGTCCGGGGCACAGTGCAGTTGCGGTCACGCCCGTTCCCTTCAGCTCGCCGGTCAGCGACTGCGTGTAGGAGAGCACGAACGCCTTGCACGCGCCATATCCGGCCTGTCCGGGCAGAGGCTGAAAAGCAGCGGTCGAGGCCACGTTGAGCAGTGCGCCGCGTCGCCGTTCGATCATGCCGGGGAGAAATCGGGTGCACAGGTCCGCGACGGCGACCACGTCGACCTCGATCATGTGCATCTCGGCGTCCGGGTCGGATTCTGCGACCGGTCCGAGGGTGGAGAGCCCGGCGTTGTTGATCAGGATGTCCGGGATCAGGCCGAGTTCGGTGATGCGGCCGAGTAGTTCGGCGCGAGCAGTGCGGTCGGACAGGTCTGCGGCGAGCACTTCGGCTCGGACTCCCCGTGCGCGGATCTCCTGTGCCAAGTCTTCGAGCTTGTCGGCACGCCGGGCGACGAGGGTGACGCCGTGGCCGCGGGATGCGAGCACGCGGGCGATCGCGGCTCCGATTCCCGAGGACGCTCCGGTCACGACGGCTGTCCGATCAGGGGCGGGACGAGGAAGGCTCATGGCTCCCACCGTAGCGAACGCCCGCTGTGCAGTGCATTCGAACCACTCTTGTAGGTTAGCCTTGACTTACTTTTAACCGCTGGTCCGTCGAGAGGTATCCATGTTCTCTGCTCCAACAGCCGGTCGACGTTTCACTCGCCGTGCGTCCCTGCTGTCCGTGCTCGCTGTGTCGGCCCTGGTGGTCGGGGCGTGCTCGTCTGCCGACACTGCCGAGCCCGAACGGGCCGACGGCGGCGACTTCGCCGCCGTCACCATCGATTCGGCTCTGGGGCAGGCCGTCATCACCGAGAAGCCCGAGCGCATCGTGACTCTCGGTCAGGGGTCGGCCGAGACCGCGATCGCACTGGGGACCGTCCCGGTCGGCGTCGAGGAGTACTCGTGGGGTGCCGACGATTCGGGGTATCTGCCGTGGGTTCACGACGCAGTCACCGAGTTGGGTGCCGAACTTCCCGAACAATTCACCGGTGGAACCGAGCTCAACATCGAAGCCGTTGCTGCCCTCGAACCTGATCTGATCCTGGCCCCGTGGTCGGGAGTGACGCAGGACCAGTTCGACAAGCTCAGCGCGTTCGCTCCGGTGGTCGCCTACGAGGAGCAGCCGTGGACGATCACCTGGGAAGACCAGATCACCGTCATCGGCAAGGCCATGGGTGAGGAGCAGAAGGCAGCGGACGAGATCGAGAAGATCAAGGCCCGCTTCGCCGACGCCACCAGCGAGCACCCCGAATATGCGGGGGTGAGTTTCTCGTACATCTACAACACCGGTCCGGGGACGCTCGGGGTATTCCTCGCCGACGAGCAGCGCGTCGCGATGGTCCGCGCGCTCGGGCTGCAGGTCGATCCGGTGGTGAACACTCTCGACGAGACCGAGGGCACCGACTCCGCGGTGATCGGTTTGGAGAACGCGAATCTGCTCAACGATTCCGACTTGATCTTCACCTTCTACTCGGACCCGCAGAACCGTACCGACACCGAGAATCAGCCTGCGTACAAGCAGATCCCGGCCGTGTCTCGCGGTTCTGTCGTGGCACCGACGGATCAGTCGTTCGTCACCGGCTCGTCCATCATCAATCCGCTGACGGTGCCGTGGGCACTCGAGCGATACGTGCCGATGATCGACGATGCGGTCGCGAAGCTCGACGCCCGCACGTCATAGCTTGATCGAGCGGAGCGGAGAAGCCACGCGACTCGTGCTCGAGGTGATGTGGCACTACCGCGATGACTGATCCCTGATTCGACCCTATCGATTTGTAAGACAATCGCTTCCAGCCCCGCACCGTGTACTCGGTGCGGGGCTGGGGTGGTTTGTGGATGACGTGTGGGCAGGCTCAGGCGATGTGGGGGCCTGCTCGGGCGTGGGATGGTCTGGGTTGTCGGCACGGGTCGACGGTGGCCGGTGGTACGAACCAGGGGTGACCATCGGTGCCGATGAACACTTCCCAGTCGGAGTGGTGCAGAAGTCGGTGGTGGAACCCGCAGAGTAGGACGAGGTTGTTCATGTCGGTGGGCCCACCGTCACTCCAATGGTAAATATGGTGTCCTTCGGTCCAGGCGGCGGGTTTTCCGCAGCCGGGGAACGCGCAACCGTGATCGCGTGCGATGAGGGCTTTGCGTTGTTTGGCGGTGACGGTGCGTGCGGTGCGGGCGAGGTTGAGTGGGTTGCCGTTCTCGTCCATGACGATGGCGGTGAGGACACAGTCGCAGGCGAGTTGGCGGGAGGTGTTGCGGGAGAGTGGTCCCATCCAGGGCAGCCACCCGACTGTGGTGCCGTCGCCGAACAGGTCCCGATAGGCGCCACGATCTGGGGCTGCGCCGGTGCCGGACGCTTCGTCGCTGTCACTGTCGCCGCCAGGCTCGGTCGTTGCGTCAGCGGTGATGGGGCTTCCGGTGTTGATGTCGACCGGATCAGTCGCCTCCGCGGTGTTGTCGGATTCGTCTGCAGCGCGGGTGTTCTCGTCGTCGGCGATGTCGTCGGCGCTGTCGGCACTGTCGCGGAGGTCGGTGAGATCACGCAGGCTGATGTGCAGGTTCAGGTGCGGGCGTTCTCCGCCTTCGATGGGGCGATCGCTCGAGGCGAGATACTGGTCGAGGATGTGTCCGAAGGCGTCGGCTCTGCGCTTGGCGGGGCTGCGATCGTCTTGGCTGCCGTCGACCGCGGGGTGGGGTTCGGTCAACGGTGAGAGTGCAGTGAGCAGCTTCTCGCCGGTGATCGCATCGAAATCGCCTTTCAACACCAGCCGACCGTTCAAAGTCTTGGAGGCGAAGAGTTCGTTGCGGTCGGTGTTTTCGGGTGGTGGGGTCTTGCCGCCGAACTCGTCCTCGAGTCTGGTGATCGCTGCACGGATCCGGCCGGTACGAGCGTCGGGCCCTGTCGCAGCCTTGATCAAGGCGGCTCGGGCCATATCGCGACCCTCTTCCGGGAGATCCTTCGGTGGTGTTTCGGCGAAGGTGAGGATCAGCGCGGCGTGATCGACGGACATGACGCCTGTGTTGACGGCGTCGGCGATGTCGGGGAAGTTCTTCAGTCCGCGGGCAAGGGCGACGATCTTGGTGGCCTTGGACGGCGAGAGAAGGGTGGTGGAGGTCAGCCAACCGGCGGGTCCGGGGAAACCGAGCTTCTCCCGGCTCACGCGGGTGTCGATTTCGGCGACGAGAGCGATCCGCCGGGCCTCCAACAACTGGATCCGGTGGGAGACCGCGGCAGAGTCGGCGAGGAGTTCACTCTCGCTCAGTTGCCAGATCTCCGTGGTCATGGGAGCAAGTGTATCGAACACGCGTTCGACTGGCAAGCATGCTTGAATCGAAAACTGTTGCCCTGCTTAAGTATTCGGGGCTCAGAACCTGTCGGTGCGTCGTGGTAAGGGACCGTCGACCCTCGAAGTCGCCCGGGACGGCGTCGTCAGCGACGCCGAACCTGCGCGCCATTGATCTGCCAATTCGGCTGCCGGTTCGAGAACCCAACGCGTCAGTACACCTCGCGTTGACGTTCCTGTTCCAACACCTGCTCTAGGTCGTTCAGTCGGTTCATCGACGACACCTGCCGCGCCGTGCGGTGATTGAGCGCCAACATCTCTCGGTGCCGGTGCACGAATGCCCAGTAGCCTGCAGTGAACGGGCAGGCGTCGTCGCCCAGTCGCTTCTTCGGGTTGAACTCGCATGGTTTGCAGTAATCGGTCATGCGGTTCAGGTACGCCCCGCCCGAGGCGTAGGGCTTGGTGGCGATCACTCCGCCGTCCGCGTGCTGGCTCATGCCGATCACGTTCACCGGCATCACCCAGGCGAACCCGTCGACGAAAGCCGTTGCGAACCAATCGGTCAGGGCTCGTGGATCCCAGGCGTGTTGCAGCGCAAAGTTTCCCAGAATCATCAGTCGGGGGATGTGGTGCACCCAGCCGCGCTCGCGCACGCCGTCCACCGTCGACGACAGGCATTTCGCCACCACGGCGTCGCCGTCCAACTGGAGCAGCCAATCCGGCAGTGGCTCATGGGCTTCGAGCTTGTTGCGTTCGAGATACTCCGGCCCCAGATGCCAGTACAGGTGCCACACGTACTCGCGCCAGCCGAGGATCTGGCGAACGAAACCCTCCACGCTCGCCAGCGGGGTGCCGTCGCGGTGGGCGTCCTCGGCTGCGTGTGCCACGTCCAACGGCTGCAGCAGGCCGAGGTTCAGCGGCACCGACAGCAGCGAGTGAGACATCGTCCAGTCATCGGCCATCACCGCGTCCTCGTATTTGCCGAAGTCGTCCAATCGATAGTTCACGAAGTGCGCCAACGCCTCCGACGCCTCGTCAGCGGTCACCGCAAACACGCGAGGCCCGTCCACTCCGACGGTGTCGAGGTCCCAGGAGTCGAGGTCGGCGCGCACCTGATCGTCGATGGCATCCTCGGTCGGCCACCACGGTTCTTCGACACCGAGGGTCAGGCGTCCCTTCGGGGGCGGCGACTGGTTCTCGGCGTCCAGGTTCCACTTCCCGGAGACCGGTTCGGAACCGTCCATCAACACCCCGAACTTCTTGCGCTGCTCCCGGTAGAACGTCTCCATCCGAAAGGTGCCGCGCTCGGCTGCCCATTCCGCGAACTCGGCGCGGGGAAGCGCGAACATCGGCGTCGGCAAAATCTCCGAGACCAGTCCCTCCTCGTGCAACGCGGCAACGAACTTCGCGGCCGCATGGGAGGTGGGCTCGAACACCACCACGGGCTTGCCGTACTCGGCCAACCCTTCCCGGTACGTCTCGGTCTGCAGGTAGGTGACGCGATCGCCCAGCTCGTCGGCCAGATGACGCATCCCCGACAACACGAGGTGCAGCTTCTGCCGGTGGTATCGACGACGCCGGAACACGCGCCGGGACTCGATCATCAGCACAGCCCGATCGGCATGCTCGTCCACCGAGTGAAAGTGCGGACCGAGCTGATCACCGAACAACCACAGAGCGTCCATGCACCCAGTGTTCTCCCGCCGCCAGTCCGGCAAACCAGCGTCCGGCACATGGCCGTCCGGTGAACACTGTTGCCGACCCAGGTGCGCCTTACTTGACCGCCGACCATCCATCGCATGGACTGACCCGATGCACGTTGATTCTGCGCTTTCCAGAAGGACGTTTCTTCGCTCGTCGTCGGTGGCCGTCGCAGTGGCCGGAGTCGCCACGACACTGCCGGCGACCGCACACGCGCAGGGCAGCGACCGCGGCTTCCTGCACGGGGTCGCATCGGGAGATCCGTTGCCCGACGCGATCGTTCTCTGGACCCGCGTCACCCCCACGCCCGACGCCACCCCGGGCTCCGGCGCCGGACCGAAGGTATCGGTGACGTGGCGGATTTCCCGCAGTGCAGACATGGGGGACGTGGTCTCCTCCGGAACCGTCGTAACCGGTCCCGACGCCGACCACACCGTGAAGGTCGACGTCGACGGCCTGGCTGCAGACACGACGTACTTCTACGATTTCCGGACGAGCGAGGCGGCATCGGCCGTCGGGACCACGCACACCGCTCCGCGCAACGATGCCGACGTCGACGCGATGCGCTTCGGCGTCGTCTCGTGCTCCAACTGGGAGTCGGGCTACTTCGGTGCTTACCGGCATCTGGCCGCGCGGGGCGATCTGGACGCCATCGTCCATCTCGGCGACTACATCTACGAGTACGAGACGGGCGGATTCCCGGGCCGTGACGGCGTGATCCGGCAACATTCGCCCACCCACGAGATCGTCACGCTCGCCGATTACCGTCAGCGTCACGGCCAGTACAAGTCCGATCCCGATCTGCAGGCCGCGCACATGGGTGTGCCCTGGATCTGCACGTGGGACGACCACGAATCCGCCAACGATGCCTACGACACCGGCGCGCAGAATCACACCCCGGGCACCGAGGGCGACTGGTCCACTCGCAAGGCGAATTCCGAGCAGGCGTACTACGAGTGGATGCCGGTGCGCGCGGCAGGCACGGCGACCAACCGTCACCTCTACCGTCGGCTCCGGTTCGGCAACCTGCTCGAGCTCTCGATGCTGGATCTGCGTACCTATCGCTCGCAGCAGGTGTTGCCGTTCAACGGGCCCGAGGTCGATTCTCCCAACCGGACCATCACCGGCGCGGAGCAGATGCAATGGCTCACCGACGGCATCGTCTCGTCGCCGACGCAGTGGAAGGTCGTCGGCAACCCGGTGATGATCACGCCCACTCTCATCCCGCCGCTCGATCGGGACGCAGCCCGGGCCGTCACCTCGCTTCTCGGGATCCCGGAGGGCGGTCTGCCCTACAACGCCGATCCGTGGGACGGCTACACCGCCGACCGCCGCAAGCTGCTCGGTGCCATCGTGGACGCAGGTGTCGACAACACCGTGTTCATCACCGGCGACATCCATTCGGCCTGGGCCTGCGAGGTGCCGCTCGACGCGGCGCACTATGCAACGACGGAGCCCGCTGCCACCGAGCTCGTCGTCACCTCGGTGAGCTCGGCCAACATCGACGACCTGACGCGTACTCCGCCGCACACGCTGGGCCGGGTCGCCGAGGAGGCGTTCAAGGCGCTCAACCAGCACGTGAAGTTCGTGGACCTCGACAGTCACGGTTTCGGCGTCTTCGAGGTCACCCGGACGGCGGCTCGGATGGATCACTGGTTCCTCACCGCCAAGGAGGATCCGCAGACCGGCGTGTACTGGGGAGCGGGCTTCACGGTCGACTCGGGCACCCAGCGCGTCCGGGCGGCGGCACCGCCTGCCTGACAACGCGCCATACTGGTCCGTGTGGCTGTACCGAAAATCGTCCTGTTCTACGTGTTCACTCCGCTACCCGATCCCGAAGCGATCCGGTTGTGGCAGCAGACGCTGGCCGCGTCCAACAACCTGACCGGACGCATCCTGATCTCCGAACACGGCATCAACGCGACGGTCGGCGGTGACGTCGACGACGTCAAACGGTACGTGCGCGGCACTCGCAGCTATCCGGCGTTCAAGTCGGCCGACATCAAGTGGTCCGATGGACTCGGCAACGATTTCCCGCGCCTGAGCGTGCGGGTGCGCGACGAGATCGTCACGTTCGGTGCGCCGGGCGAGTTGAAGGTCGACGCCGACGGAGTGGTCGGCGGCGGCACTCACCTGAGCCCGCAGCAGGTGCACGACCTCGTCGATTCCCGCGGCGACGACGTCGTTTTCTTCGACGGCCGCAACGCCTTCGAGGCCCAGATCGGCAAGTTCAAGAACGCAGTGGTGCCCGACGTCGAGACAACCAGAGACTTCGTCTCCCAACTCGACTCCGGTGCCTACGACCATCTGAAGCAGTCCCCGGTGGTCACGTACTGCACCGGGGGAGTGCGGTGCGAGGTGCTGTCGTCGCTGATGGTCGCGCGCGGGTTCGAGGAGGTGTATCAGCTCGACGGCGGAATCGTCCGGTACGCAGAGACTTTCGGCGACGACGCGCTCTGGGAGGGTTCGCTGTTCGTCTTCGACAAACGGATGGCGCAGAACTTCTCCGACCACACCGCCGTCATCGGTCGCTGCAGTGCCTGCGGCAACCCGACATCCCGCTACCAGGACTTCGACGGCGACGCCGGCCGCGGTCTGCGGTTGATCTGTCTCGACTGCGCGTAGAGAAATGCTGCCCTTCCGGGACGGTCTCGCTCCACTGAGACTGCTGTTGCCGCATGGTGATTCGGCTACCACCATCGTCGAGTATCTGGAACGTGAGATGCCCGAGGACGACTGGCGACGGGCCATGCGCGACGCCGAAGTGGTCGACGAGAAGAGCAGGCCCATTTCCGACGCGACGCGGTACCGCGCCGGTAGTCAGGTGTACTTCTATCGCGTTCCCGCACAGGAGGTTCCGGTTCCGTTCGAGATCGGCATCCTGCACGAGGACGAGGATCTGCTGGTGGTCGACAAGCCGCACTTCCTCGCCACCATTCCGCGTGGCAGGCACGTCACCGAAACCGCGACGGTACGGCTGCGTAGGCAATTCGATTGCCCTGACCTGACGCCCGCGCACCGACTCGATCGCGCCACCGCCGGGGTGTTGCTCTTCACCAAGACCAAGCATGCCCGACGGCCGTATCAGGAACTCTTCTCCTCGCGCAACGTCACCAAGGAATACGAGGCAGTTGCGGGGTTCGATGCAGCGCTGGAGTTCCCGCGCATAGTGCGTAGTCGAATCCTCAAAGAACACGGGGTCATGACGGCATACGAGGAGCCGGGGGAGCCGAACAGTGAGACTCTGATCGAACTGGTCGACACGTTCGGCACGTCCGCCCGATATCGACTCTTTCCCAAGTCGGGCAAGACCCATCAGCTGCGAATCCATCTGTCGTCGTTGGGGATTCCCATCGTGAACGACCCGTACTATCCGAAGTTCTCTTCCATCCCGGCCGACGACTTCACCCGGCCGTTGCAACTTCTCGCCCGGGCTCTGAATTTCACGGACCCGCTCACCGGTGAGCCCCGCCGCTTCGTCAGTGCTCGAACCCTCCAAGCCTGACGGCCCGCATCGTTCGTTCGGACGATTGCGACAATGGGGACGCGAGGTTAGCGTGTCGAGCGAACCATGTCCGATGGAGGAGAAGAGGAGAACAGCGTGAAGCGTCGTATTGCTGTTGTGTTGGGGGCTGCCGCTATCGCCATTGCGTCGCCGGCAGTCGCGGTGGCCGATACCGGAAGCGCGAGCACTGGTAGCTCGAGCAGTGCGTTGGGTGGTTTCGACATGCTGTCGCGGCTCTGGGAGGCCTGCGCGGTGACCATCTTCACCGGTCAATGCACCGGTGTCGTCGCCACAGACGTGACCTACTGGTAGCGCTCGGCCTGAGCCACACGACCGAACCGACAAACGCGCGCGCATTCGCCAGACGCTCGCGGAACAGGTAACCATTCCGCGAGCACCCAGCAAACGCGCGCGCGTTTGCGTTGAGCGAGCCCAGGCCCTACTTCGCCAGCGACCGCGCCATTCCGCGTTCGATGGCTGCGACCAGCTGCGGGCGCAGTTCTGCGGCGGGGACGATGTGGTGCACCGATCCGACGTTCTGCGCACGCTGGATGTTGTGGATGGCCTCGAATTCGGCTGCCACTTCACCCAGTTTGGCGTTGCGGGCGTTCGCTCGCACGGTGGCCAGCTCGACGCGCAGGGCCGAGCGGGTGGCGTCGTCCTCGGCGGTGTTCAGTGCAGTCTCGAGCTCCTTGACGGTCGGGTCCGCTGCGGTGCGGGCGTTGACGTCGCGGGTGAAGACCACTGCTGCTGCCGGGGCACCGCCGAGCACGGAGGCGAAAGAGCCCTCGACGGCGAGGACCTCCATGTTGTCGTTGAGCGCTCCGGAGAACACCACGAAAGCGCCTCCGTGGTAACGCGATACGACACAGAACACGACCGGTCCGTCGAAGTTGACGATGGCGCGGCCGATCTCTGCTCCGTATTCGAGCTGGATGTTGCGCAGCGATTCCGGTGATCCGTCGAAGCCGGAGAGGTTGGCCAGCACCACGATCGGCCGGCTTCCGCTGGCGGCGTTGATGGCGCGTGCGGTCTTCTTCGACGAGTTCGGGAACAGGGTTCCCGAGGTCCATTGATCGGGGCCGTCGGAGGGGAACCAGCCCTTGCGGGGGATGGCCCGCGATTCGATACCGATGACGGACACCGGGATTCCGGCGAGGTGGGCGTCGAATACCACGGAGGTGTCGGCGTCGGCCATGTCGGCCCACCGCTCGAGTACCGAGTGGTCCTGGTCCACCACCGCGCGCATCACGGTGCGAATGTCGAACGGCTTCTTGCGGTCCGGGTTGGTGACCGAGGAGAAGATGTCGCCGACGGTGGTGAAGTCGCTCGACGGGTGCACGTGCGGGTAGGTACGCACGTCGCGTTCGGTCGGGTCTGCGGTGGCTGCGCGGCGCGGGAAGCGTTCTCCCGGTGCGGCATACGCGTGGTCGTAGTGCGCGAACAGGATGTCGCACGCGGCCCGCAGGTTCGGTGCCCAGTACTGCGCCTGGCCGTTGGGGCCCATGACGCGGTCGTAGCCGCCGATGCCGAAGTTGTCCTCGGCCGAGACGCCGCCGGAGTAGTCCAGGGACTGCTTTCCGGTGAGCACCATCGCACTGTCGGGGGTCATCACCAGGATGCCCTTGGTGTGGGTGAGCATGGTGGCTTCGGCGTTCCAGTACGGCTGCGCGCCGACGTTGATGCCCGCGACCACGATGTTGATCTCACCGCCGGCCTGGGTGAAGGTGATGATCCGACGCAGTCCGCGCGAGACCCAGTCCATGTTCTCGGTGCCCGATTCCATGGAAATCGTTGCACCGGAGGACAATGCGAACCATTCGACAGGTGCGCCGAGTTGCTCGGCGAGGTCGATGGCTGCGACGATCCGCGAGCACTCGGCCTCGGCGACGGTGCCCAGTGCCTTGGTCGGGTCGCCGAACAGTGCGACGCGGGTGATGCCCTCGGGGTACTTGGCGGTGGGTGTGGTCGCCACGCCGACGATGACGCCTGCGGTGTTGCGGCCGTAGGGACGGTCGACCGGTGCGAGCACGCCGTCGGCGTCGAAGTCGTACTCGGTGAACGTGCCACCGTTGCTGCTGAGCAACGGAATCAGCTCGTACGGGTACACGGTGCCGCGGGCCTGAGACCGCTGGACCTTCTGGGTGTATTCGTCGAGCGGACGCATCGGCTCGGTCGGCGGCGGGGTCACCTTGGCGACGATGCCTGCACCGGATCGGTACGACAGACGCAACGCAACCTCGCGTGGCGTTGCGCCCGGTGTTTCGGCGAGACGTGCGATGAGGGTGATTTCTTCGAGGCCCGCGCCGATCGTCAGCGGCGCGATGTGCCGGGCGATGGTGGCGATGCGGTCGGCGGGCACGTTGAGTACCGGCCAGACGTAGAGCACGACGCGGTTGGCGTCGAGTCTCTTCTTGCCACGCCCGGCCTGAGCGCGGCGGATGCCGTCGAGGCAGGCCGCGACGGTGCGTTCGATCTCGGGTACCGCGACGATGTTTCCGGCGTCGTCCAACTGTGTTGTGACGCCACGGATCTCGGCCAGGGCAACCAGTCGCTCGTCGGAGGGGTTGGCCTTCGACGTCAGGTGGAACAGGTACGTTCCGGCGCTGGCGGGCAAGCGAACTCCGTCGAAGTTCTTCAGTCGCCACAGGTCGAGTCGTTGACCGGTCAGCGGGTGCATGTCCCGGATGATCGTGTCCTCGGCGAGAGGCTCGGATCCCTCGACCGTGGTGCGACGGTAGGTCATCTTTCGAGCGGCGGAACCGAAGGCCGTCACCGTGACGCGACGCCAGCGGCCGGTGCCCGGGTGCGCGGCGAGGACGGCCTGAAGCTGGGCCGAGAGCTCGTCGCCGTCGGTCGGAGCGTCGGGCCAGGACAGGTAGAGGTCGACGGCCAGGTTCTCCGGTGCCGGTCCGGCGATGTCGTCGACCGAATCCAGAGTCGCTGCCAGCGAGTCGAAATCGGTTGCGGTGGAAACCAGATGCAGCCGTTCGCCCGAGAGCTCGAAGTTGCCGGTGACGAAGTGCCTGCCGTCGCGGTCGAAAGCCTTGACGTCTTCGAGGGTGCGGATCTCGTAGTACTGCCGAGTGATCACTTCGAGCAGGGCACCGGGATCGGTGATCCGCTGTGCCAGCAGCTCGATCAACGGTTCCGGGGTGGCGACGAGAGCTGCGATGCGGGCCGAGTAGTCGGCAGCGTCGGGGTTCTCGGCGAGGTACTGCAGGCTGCCGCGGACACCGTCGTAGATCTTCTCGCGTGCACTGCGGATCTGTGGCTCGTCGAACAGTCGGAAGCGCAGGTTGCGGGCGACGTCGCCGATGACGGGGTAGCGGGCCTGGGTGGCACCGATGAGGCGCTCGAGCACCTCGGCCATGGCCGGGGTGGCTTCGGGCTGCGCCGAGCAGTCGCTGAGCCAATGGCCGAGCAGGGCCGCGATGACCGGAACCTGGTTCTCCATGCGCTGCAGTGCCAGGAAGACGCGGTAGACGGCCTCTTCGAGCTCGGGGGTACGGCCCTCGTCGAGGGCGGCGTCGTAGTGGGCGAGTGCACGAGTGAGCTTGGCGCGGAACGACTCCGGGAGCCCCTGAACGTCTGCGTCGAGCGAGTGCAGGAACGAGTGGAAGTGCTCGCGAGGGGAGTGGACGCGTTCGTCGGTGCTCTCTTCGTCCATCGTCGGACGGTTGCGGGAGAGCTCGCAGATGTCGGCGAACGTGTTCAGCAGAGCCAGCTCGGCGGAGACCAGTCCCGAATCGTTGCGTGGCACATCGGCACGCAGGGTCTCGTAGGTGGACAACAGGTTTCGGGCGCGGGCTCCGCTGACGTCGAAGCCGGTGATGAGGGCGGCGAGTTCGTCGAGTCGGTCCAGTGCCCGGCGCTGCGGCGAGCGCTGCGCGGCGTCGTCGATACCGCGGAACTGCACGCGCGGTGCCTGCTCGGAGACCTTCTGCTCACCGGCCTGATCGACGCGCAGCAGTGCCGCTCCGGCGTCGACCTGTCCGTTGACCGAGGCCAGTACTTCACGCACGGTGCCCGCGTAGGGGGACCGGACGGCGGTTTCCATCTTCATCGATTCGAGGACGACCAGGGTCTGTCCCGCTTCGACCTCGTCGCCGACGGCAACGGGCACGGCCACGACGACGGCGGGAGCTGGTGCGCGCACCAACCCGGCCTCGTCCTGCGAGATCTGGTGGCTGATGCCGTCGACCTCGACGAGGAAGTGCGCAGCTCCGGCGACGGTGACCACCTGGTAGCGGCGGTCGCCGATGACCAGACGGCTCTCGTACGTACCGAGGCGTTCGACGTCGACCTGGAGATCGCCGATGCCGTCGCCGTCGATGATGTAGCGATGCGTGCCGGTTTGGCCGACCTCGAGCTTGTAGGCCTGACCCTGGTAGTTCAGCTCGACCGTCCGGCCGATGGCGTGCGTTGCGCGTGGCCGGCCGCCGCGTGCGGAGTTGAGGAACGCGGTGCGCTCGCGGGCTTCCTCGGCGTCGTAGGCGTCGATGGCTGCGGCGACGATGGCGATGTCGGCAACGGCCGTCGGGCCCACTTGGGAGCCGGCTTCGGTGCGGTCGAGCCAGCCGGTGTCGGCGGAGGCGGAGATGACTTCCTCGCGGTCGAGCAGGCTCAGCAGGAAGGACTTGGTGGTGGTGCCGCCGTCGATGACGACGGTGGTCTCGCGCAACGCGTTGCGCAATCTCGCCAGAGCCTCGCTGCGGTCGCGGCCCCAGGCGATGACCTTGGCGACCATCGAGTCGTAGTCGGGTGGAATCACGTCGCCCTGGGCGATGCCGGTGTCGACGCGGATGCCGGTGCCGAGGGGGAACTTGAGCAGCTCGACGGTGCCGGGAGCCGGCGCAAAGCCGTTGTCGGCATCCTCGGCGTTGAGGCGAGCTTCGACGGCGTGGCCGAACTCTGTGGGGCATTCACCGGGCAGTGCCTGGCCGTCGGCGACGAGGATCTGCAGCTTCACCAGGTCGATGCCGGTGGTGTACTCGGTGATGGGGTGCTCGACCTGGAGGCGGGTGTTGACCTCGAGGAAGGTGAAGATCTTCTGCTCGGGCTGGTACAGGTACTCGACGGTGCCCGCGCCCTGGTAGCCGGCGGCCTTGACGAGCTCGGCCGAGGCGGTCCGGAGCTGGTCGGCCTGCTCCTTGGTGAGCAGCGGCGAGCTGGATTCTTCGATGACCTTCTGGTTGCGGCGCTGGATGGAGCAGTCGCGCACGCCCGGGGCCCAGACGTTGCCGTGGCTGTCGGCGATCACCTGAACCTCGACGTGGCGGGCGTCGGTGACGAGCCGTTCGAGGAAGACGACGGGGTCGCCGAACGAGCGCTCGGCCTCACCTTGGGTGCGTTCGAGGGAGAGTTCGAGTTCGTCTTCGTGGAAGACCTTGCGGATACCGCGGCCACCGCCGCCGGAGCGGGCCTTGATGATCAGCGGGTAGCCGATCGCCGCTGCGTGACGGCGGGCGTCGGCGCGGGTCTCGACGGGGCCGCCGGACCACGGTGCGACGGGTACGCCGACCTTCTCGGCGAGGATCTTGGCTTCGACCTTGTCGCCGAGCAGACGCATCGCGTCGGCCGATGGGCCGATGAAGGTGATGTTCAGGCGGGCGACGAGATCGGCGAACGTCGGGTCCTCGGCGACGAAGCCCCAGCCGACCCACACCGCATCGGCACCGGACTCGACCAGCGCGGCCTCGAGGACGCCGTAGTCGAGGTAGGCCGATCCGGTCGCGGGCTTGCGCAGCGTGACCGCTTCGTCGGCCTGGCGGACGAACATGGCCCGCTTCTCCGCCTCGGTGTGCAGCGCTACGGTGCGGATGCCGTAATCGTGTTCGGCGTTGAGCTCTCGTACGGCTCGGATCAGCCGTACTGCTGCCTCGCCTCGGTTGACTACTGCAATCCGCTTGAACAACGTATCTCTCTTCGCTCGGTGTGGGCGCACCGCGTCGGTGCACTCGATGGAACGTGGATTGGTGCCGGGCATGTCATTTTCTCGTTCACCATGCGGCACTCCGATCGGCTCATTCTAACGGTAATGAGGCCCTGCGCACCGCCAACGGCGTTCGGCGTGAGTGTGATTGATCACCAACAAGTGAATCATATTCTGTGGCAACCACTTTGGCTGCGAACTCGCTGTCGATTTCCGTTCGCCCCGCAAACGTACTCGCGAGTAGCGTTGGCGCGAGGCGTAATTCGCCATTCGACGCCCTGCGTTGCTACCGGCGAGTACATTACCGGCGGGTACAACTCGAGCCGATCGGCTCGAGTTGCCTCGCTCCTCGACGAGTGCGGTCTCCCTCACCTGTCACCCTCGCTCATCCGCGGCAGTCGCAGCGCGTTGACCCACAGCCTCGTCGCCGTCGCGAGCAGATCCTCGGAGTCCGCGGGTGGGTGGCCGTCTGCGGCGTCGACGACGAAGTGATTGAACGCGAGCCTGCTGATCATCGAGGACAGTGCGCGGGAGGCCAGCAGGGGATCGAGCTCCGCGTCGGCCAGACCGCGGCTCTGCAGGCTCTCGATGCTGCGGGCGTTGCGCCTGACGAAGGCATCGGCGCGTTCACGGCGGAGGCGTCGGAACTCGGGATCGATGTTCGAGACCTGCTCGAGCAGCGCCATCAGCTTCGCGTTGCGTCGGTAGGCCTCGAAGTACGCACGGTTGCTCGCGGCGATCACGGCGACCGGATCGTCGTGTGGGTCCACTCGTTCGGTCCCGGGATGCAGCATGTCGTCCCTGGCCTGCTCGAGCACCGCGGCCAGGATCTCTTCCTTGCTGGTGAAATAGGTGTAGAAGGTGCCGGCGGAGCATCGAGCGGCGCGGGTGATGTCGATCAGTCGGGAGTCGAGGTAGCCGCTGTCCTCGAAGACTCGACGGGCGGCCGCCACGAGCGAGGATCGGGTCCTCAGTCCGCGCGGTGTGGTCGGCAGCTCCCGATTCGGCAGCTCACGGTCTGGCTCCGGCGCGGCAGGCATTCAGTCTTTATACGTCATCGCCGGCGAGCGTCCGGGCGGATGAACCGGGTGAATCTCACCCCGCTGTCGAACTGGCGTGATTCGAGGTGCTCGAACAGCTGCGCCGGGAACGGATCGGGACCGATGCCGGACGAGAACAGGCCGATGCCCTTGCCGAGTACGACGGGGTTGACCTTGAGGAACAGCTCGTCGATCTCGGGCAGCAGTTGACCGGCCAGGTTTCCGCCGCCACAGATCCAGACGTCGAGCTCGGACTCCTCGGCTTTGAGGCTCCTGACAAGTCCGAGCGGATCCTCGTGCACCACCGTGAGAGTCGGATCGTCCGACGGGGCGAGGGTGCGAGAGAAGACGTACTGGCGCAGGTGGGGATAGGGGCTGGCGATCCCGACGTCGAGCGCCGGTTGCAACGTCTCACGGCCCATGACGAGGGTGTCGAATCGAGCGGGCGGACCGTCCAGGCCGAACATGGACCGCACGTGGACCGGCAACGTCTCGGGCAGCTCTGCCACGATGGCGTCGAGATGATCGCCTTCGGACACGAAACAGTCGTAGCTACCGTCCGGTGCAGCGATGAACCCGTCGAGGGTGACGGCGATGTAGTAGACCAGCTTGCGCATTCGGCTCCTGTCGTGGTCGGCCGGGTGAGAACCCGTGGGCAGGGCGGGTCGGTCCGCTGTAGGGAATCCAGCGACCGAAGTGGGTCTTTGTGACCCAGCACTAGAACGTATTTTGTGTGCTCAGGACGCGATGAACAACTGGTTTTCAACGGCTAGTGTGGCCCGGGTGTGCAAACACCGTCCCTGTTTAGGACGACCATTCGAGTACTTTGTGGGGAAACTGTGACGGCTACCGGTCGTGAACACGACGACGAGCTCAAGAGCAGGGTTCAACGCCTGCTGCGCTTCCTTCGCGAAATCGTCGAGGCGCGTTCGAACCCGGTGCTGCGTTTCGACGACCACGTGCAGGTCGAGTGGGTGCATGCCGGGGACGTTCCCATGCAGCTCGACCCACGGGCCAAGCAGGGTGGTGTAGTGCTCCGCGCGCCGCGCATCGCGGTCGACGACCCGCCCGTGCCGCCGGCGCTGCTGTCGGGTTGGCTCGATCCCCAGGTCGTTGCAGACAGCCGCTATCGCGAACTCGAGCTGGCCGACGCATCATCGGTGACGTCCCGCCGTCGAGCGGAGGCGCAGGAGTCCGATGCCGACTTCGACATCCGCAAGGCCTACGAGATCAAGCAGGCCTTCGAGGAGTACTCGGAATCCTGGAAGGAATGGGCGCAGGAGGATCGGGATCGGCGACCGCAGGCCGCTCTGTACCAGGCTCTGCAGCTGATGATGCAGGAGCTCGCGTCGCGACCCGAGTCGATCGAACTCGTGGTGGCCTCGGGGCTGCTGACGTCGAGCAACACCGATCCGCAGCGCAGCGTGCGCACTCACCTGATCACGCAGTCGGCCAGCATCGAACGGGACGTGCGCACCGGTGACCTGCTGGTTCGCCTCGCTGCGAGCACCACCCCGCGGCTCGAGGACGGTCAGCTGCTGACCGGTTCGGACGAATTCGACACCTCCGGCTCGGTCGCTCTGGCCCAAGAACTGCACGACACCGTCACCTCGCCCATCGGAGCCGGCGTCGAACAGTTCCTGAGGAACTGGGCCGCGCGGGTGCCACGGCACGAGATCGAGGTGCTCGATCGTCTCGGTCCGCCCGGGGCTCTCGCCTACATCGACGACGACCGCACGCTGACCGTCTCACCCGCCCTCGTTCTCCGCGTTCGGGACTCGTTCGCGCTGGTCGAGTACTACGAGCAGATGATCGCCGACCTCGAGTTCGCCGACTCCCCGGTACCGCTCGGGCTCGCGCAACTGGTCGATGCCATCGAGCCGGCAGATCGGATGGCGTGGCTCGAACGCACGGGGGCGGGGGAGTCGGCGGCACTGGCGGAGGACCCGCTGTTTCCGCTGCCGGCCAACGCCGAGCAGTCGCAGATCATCGAACGGCTGGGGCGTGACAGTGGCGTCGTGGTCGAGGGGCCGCCCGGAACGGGCAAGACCCACACGATCGCCAACCTCATGTCCGGGCTGTTGGCGCGCGGTCAACGGGTTCTGGTCACTAGTGAAAAGTCACAAGCTTTGCGCGTGCTGCGCGACAAGCTCCCGCCGGAGCTGCAGGAGCTCTGCGTGTCCATCACCGACCTCTCGCGCGGTGGTTCGGACGAGCTCAATCGCAGCGTCGCGAAGATCGCCGAGCGCAAGACCTCGTTCGACGAGGCCAGCGAGGTGCAGAAGATCGAGGCGCTGACGACGCAGCGCGGCTCGGCTCTGGCCCGGCGGGCCGAGCTGCTCGATCGTGTCAGCGCGCTGCGCGAGTCCGAAACTGTTGTGCACGAATATGTTTCCGATGGATACGACGGCACGGTGTCGTCCATCGTGCGCAAGGTCAAAGCGGCCGAAGGTGCCCACGAGTGGCTGCCCGGCCCGCTGCTCGCCGATCGACCACCCCTCGACGGTGCCCAGGTCGATCAGCTTCGCAAGCTCATCGCCGGCTCCGACGGCACTCGCGAACTTCGCTCGCGCCAGGTGCTGCCGCGTCCGGAAACCATGCTGCCGAATTCGGCCGAACTCGCGTCGCTCTGCCAGCGCGCAGGTGCACCGATCGACACTCTCTCGCCCCAGGCCGCGGACCTCGTGGCATTGCTCGACGGCGTCGAACCCGCCGTGTCCTCGGAGATCAGGCAACTGTGCGAGGAGCTCGCCGCCCGAGTGCGAGCGGTCGTCGAGCTCGACGGCTCCTACCCACGACTGACCGATTCCGTGCTGTCCGGCGAGGCCGCCCACCTGTGGTCTCGGGTCAGCGGAATCGACGCGATGGTCGAGACGGCAGCTGCGTCCGATCGCTACGTCGGTGCGCACGATGTGCAGTGCTCGTCGATCTCGCCTGCGGCACTCACGGCGATGGATGCGTTCGCCGGCGCGCTGGAGTCGGGGGTCGAGTGGAAGCCCCGGTTCCGACGCAGCGAGGAGCAGAAGGCCGTCGAGGCTCTCGATATCGTCGCCTCGGTCGACGGGCAACCCGCGACGACGGCGATGGCCGCGCGTCTGGTGGCCGAACACATTCGCGCGCTCGAGACCGTGCAGACCGCAGCGGTGCTGCTGGCCGACCTCACGATCGTCGTTCCGCTCGACGGCACGCGTTCGATTCGCGTCAACAACGTGGCGCGGATCGCCGACCGGCTCGGTCTGGTGTCTGCAGTCGTCGCCGCCCGTGACGCCCTGGTGCACCGGCTGTACACCATTTCGCCTGCAGCACCGTGGATTCGGAGCCTGGCCGAAGCTCAGGAGATCGCCGGGGCCGCCGACGCCATCGCCACGCGCATCGACATCGATGCAGCACGCGCCGAGCTCGACGCCCTGCAGTTCGCGGTTGCCACTCGCATCGATGCCGGGCCGTCGCCCGAGGGCTCGAATCTGGTGAGTGCGTTGAGCACTGCGGATCCCTTGGAATTGGCTGCCGCCGTTGCCGCCTATTCACAGGCGTGTACCGAGCAGGAGGATCAGCTTCTGCTCGAATCGATGTCGGCGTCGCTGTCCGAGGTAGCGCCCGCATTGTTCGACCTGGTCAGGGACACCGCAGGCGATGTCGAATGGGACGAGCTGAGCTGGCAGATGTCGAAGGCCTGGGCGTGGCGTCGGGCACGCGAGTGGGTCGGTGAGCAGCACCACGGTGGTCTCGAGCAGCAACTGGAAGCTGAGCTCGCGGCCGCCGATACCGACATCGCTTATCTCACAACGCGTCTCGCCGCAGCCAGTGCCTGGCGCAACAGTCTCCAACGAATGACCGCCGTCGAGGTGCGTGCGCTGCAGACCTACCGCGAGCACATCTCCAGCATCGGCTCAGGAGCCGGAAAGTACGCCGAAACCTACCGCAGTGCAGCACGATCGGCGATGCGTGAGGCGCAGAGTGCGGTGCCCGCCTGGGTCATGCCACTCTCCCAGGTGCTGGCATCGATTCCGCCGGTGCCGGGCAGTTTCGACGTCGTGATCGTCGACGAGGCGAGTCAGGCCGACATCACCAGTCTCTTCCTGCTGTACCTCGCACCTCGCGTGATCGTGGTGGGCGACGACAGGCAGTGCGCCCCGGCGGACGTCCCGCAGGCCGGCACACTCGAGGACGTGTTCGATCGGTTGGACGTCTATCTGCCCGATCTACCCGAACACGTGCGTGCCACGCTGACCCCGAGGTCGAGCCTGTTCTCCATGCTGCGCACCAGATTCGGTCAGGTGGTGCGGTTGCGTGAGCACTTCCGCTCGATGCCCGAGATCATCAACTGGTCGAGTCAGCAGTTCTACGGAGACTCCCCGCTCGTTCCCGTGCGGCAGTTCGGTGCGGATCGGCTACCGCCGTTGCGGCACACGTACGTTCGCGGCGCGACGGTGACCGGAAAGAACGCGTCACTGGTCAACCGTACCGAGGCCATCGCGATCGCCGACCAGATCGCCGATTGCCTCGAGGACTCCGCGTACGACAACCTGACCTTCGGAGTGGTTGTGCTGCAAGGCCAATCGCAGGTCGACGAGATTCGCAACGAGTTGATCAAGCGGATCGGCATCGAACAGTGGGAACAGCGTCGGCTTCGTGTCGGTACGCCGCCGGACTTCCAGGGCGACGAACGCAACGTCGTGTTTCTGTCGATGGTGGTGGCACCCGATCAGAATTTCGCCACCCTCACCGCCAATCAGTACAAGCGGCGGTTCAACGTGGCAGCGTCGCGGGCACAGGATCAGCTGTGGCTCTTCCACTCGGTGACGGTCGATCGTCTCAAGCGAGCGGACCTGCGCAACTCGTTGCTGAGTTACATCACTTCCGTCTCGCCCGCTCCGGCCGATCCGATGCCGGTCGATGTCTCGCGCGAGGTCCGGAAGGCACCCTTCGAGACGTTGCTCGAGCAGCAGTTGTGGAACGACCTCGTCGAGCGAGGTTTTCACGTCAATCCTGGTGTGGAGGTGAACAACAGGCGTCTGGCCCTGGTCGTGACCGGCGACTCCTCGCGTCTCGCCGTCGAGTGCGACGGTGACACGTTCCTGTCGACCCCCGCTCAGCGGTTGGCGGATCTGCAGCGCGAGCAGGAGCTCAAGCGGTGCGGTTGGACCTTCTGGCGGGTGCGCGAATCCGAGTACTACCTGGACCGCGACGCGGCGTTGGAAAGCCTCTGGGCCACGTTGGCTCGTCTGGGAATCAAGCCCAACAGTGTTGTCGTGGAGGGTCTCGAGAGTTCGGACGAGGCCTGGACCCCGGTCCCGCTGGAGTCCTCGCAGTTCGACGATTCCGGCGCCTTCGAAACGTCCACGTACGCAGACTCACCCGCGCGCCACGAGTCGGTGCTGTCTCTGTGGACCATGCCGCGCATCGACATACCCGCCGACGAGCCGGCCGCATCGGAAGCCCGGGGAGGCGACCGCGAAGGATCGGCACCGCAGACGACCAACGGTTCCGGAACCACCAACGGAGCCGGAGCCAAGAACGGATCGGGACCTACCAACGGCTCGGCAATGACGAACGGCTCCGGAATGACCAACGGTGCGGCTGCTACCAACGGTGCCGGTCGTTCCAACGGCTCCAATGGCGAGTCTCGGCCGGTCGAGTCTTCGGCATCGAGCCGCTCGGCGATGACCAACGGATCCACACCCGCACAGGACGCAGCGACCGATGCGTCCGAGCGGGCGCGCGACGCGGGGGCGGGCAGCGACTCAGCCTCCGAGGTCGGCGAAGTCACGAACAGCACGAGAGCGGCCACGGACCGGATCGGGGGAGCCGACGAGAAGGTCGCACAGGACGACGCCGCGGACAGCGTCGAGGCTGCCGAGCTCGACGGATCCGATCCCGCCGAGACACAGGGCGATTCAGCGGAGCCAACGGATGCCGATGCCGAGCCGAGCGGCGGCCTCGAAGCACCCGAGGACGAGGACATCGCAGAACACGAGTTGCCGCTCAACGGACTTCGCGGATACACCACCCGCCGTCGGCCGTAGCTCCTGGCCGACAGGTTCAGCGCCCGCGCTCGAGCAGCGAAGTCGACGTAGTCTTGGCCCCGGATTGCGCGCACGTACGAGTGAAGAGGGTTCGACGCCGATGACAGATCGACAGATGCAGCAACCGGAACAGTCGGTCTCACCGGACGGGTCGACGCGACCGCGCACTCGGCGGATCGTCGTGCCGACCGTTGTTTCGTTGGTCTGCGCTGTGCTTGTCGCGCTGCCGACCTGGACCGTCGTCTTCGCGGGCGCGCAGTGGCCGCTGGCGGCACAGCTGGTCGGCTCCGCGGTTGCGGTCGCCGTATTCCTGGCACTGCCTGCAGCGATGTATCTGGGCCACCGGCCGAGTGCCGAGGGGGCCTCCAAGGACGCGTGGGCGCGCGTCGGAGACGTGTTGCTGGGCTCGGTCTGGATCGCGTTCGTGTGGTCGGCACTCTCGCTGCTGCTGCGGCTCGGTCTGTGGGTGGCCGGGGTCGACGACCCTCTTCGGTCGCGGATCGTGTCGGTGACAACCGTGGTCGTCGTAGTCGTCCTGGCGCTGTGGGGTCATTACGAGGCGATGCGAACTCCCCGCGTGCGACACACGACCGTCAGGATCGATCGGCTCGGGGCTCGATTCGACGGTCTACGAGTGGTTCTCGTGACCGATACGCACTTCGGTCCGCTCGATCGCACGACGTGGTCGCATCGATTGACCGATGCCGTCAATGCGCTCGAACCGGACGTGTTGGCCCACGTCGGCGATATCGCCGACGGCTCGGTCGATCGGCGTCGAGCGCAGGCCGCGCCGTTGGAGGCAATGCTCGCGAGTGCGGCGCGCGTGTACGTCACCGGCAATCACGAGTACTTCGGCGAGGCGCAGGAGTGGCTCGATCACATGGAAGACCTCGGATGGAACTCCCTGCACAATCGCCACGTGGTGCTGCACCGCGGTGAGGACGCACTGATCATCGCGGGCGTCGACGACGCCACCGCCGCAGGGTCGGGTGCACCCGGCCACGGTGCCGATCTCGTTCGCGCACTTGCCGGAACCGATCCCTCGATGCCCGTACTGTTGCTGGCTCATCAGCCGAAACAGATCGGTGACGCTGTCGATGCCGGCGTCGACCTGCAGGTCTCCGGCCACACACACGGCGGTCAGATCTGGCCGTTCTCGGCCTTGGTTCGGCTCGACCAGCCGGTGGTGCACGGTCTGAGCAGGCACGGCGCGCGAACTCAGCTCTACACCAGCCGCGGATCGGGATTCTGGGGTCCGCCTTTCCGAGTGTTCGCGCCCAGTGAGATTTCCGTTCTGACCTTGGTCGCCGGCTGAACGATCGGCACCTGGCAGTATCGGTGGGGTGAACAGAACCGAAGAGGTCGTCGTTGTCGCAACCGATCTCGACGGCACCCTGTTGCGTTCGGACCGAACCGTCTCTGCGCGAACGGCCGCCGCGATGGCTGCGGCAGACGCAGCTGGAATCAGGGTGGTGTGGGCCACCGCTCGCGCGCGCCACTCCATCGACGAACTCGCAGCGTCCTGCGGATTCCGCGGGACGGCGATCGGTGCCAACGGGGCTGTCGTCCTCGACTTGGCCGACGGCTTCCCGGCCATCGTCGGCACCACGTCGGTACCGGCCGAGACGGTGGCCTCGGCCAAGTCGGTCGTGCGCTCCCTCGTTCCCGGCGTGGCCTTCGCGACCGTCGGTGCCACGCGATTCGTCGCCGAGGCTCGGTACGCCGAGCTGTGCGTGTTCGCCGACCATCACCGGCAGCCGCACGAGATGGAACTGTCGGAGCACGGTCTGCCTGTCGACGTCGAGCCGACGGTCAAAATCGTTGCTCGGCACAGTGATACGACGAGCGAGGAGTTGTACGAGCTCGTCGCCGCTGTGGGGGTGGACGGAGTGGAGTTGACCCATTCCGGTGCTCCGTACATCGAGATGTCCGCAGCGGGAGTCTCGAAGGCCAGTGCCCTACAGGAATTGTGCGAGCGATGGGGGATCTCTTCGGGTTCGGTTGCGGCAGTGGGAGATGCGCGCAACGATCTGCCGATGCTGAACTGGGCGGGTACCGCGTTGTGCCCGTCGAATGCTGCAGAGCCCGTGCGATCCGTTGTCGATCGAGTCCTCGAATCCAACGACGACGACGCGGTTGCGCGCTATCTGGAGGAACTCACCGCGCGCAGAGCGAAGCTGTAACGTCCGGTCTGCTCGTTGCGACGCCGTATGAGAGGCTGGCCCCATCATCGGCAGAAGGACACCAGTGAGCTATCCAGGTTCGGGCGACCCCTCGCAGCGCGCGTACGGACAGTACGGCGCGCAGCCGAATCCATCCGATCGAGTCATGCAGCCGCCTTCGCCCGGTCATGGTGCGCCACAGTCTCGTGGCACGGCGCAGCCAGGTGGGTACGGCTCGGTTCCCCGGCCACCCGTGTTAGGCACCGGTGGTTTCCCGGGTGCTCCTCCACCGGGACCGCCGAGAAGAGGCAGCGCTGGCATCTGGATCGTGGTGGCCATTGTGGCTGTGGTCGCGGTGATTCTCGGCGGGGTGTTCGCCTGGTGGGTCGCACGTGACGACGCAACTCCTGCGGTGGCGTCGGCGGGTGCTGCACCGTCCTCGGCAGTGTCCGACGTCGGTGTTCCAGGCGGTGAACCTGCACCCACGGCGGCGAACTCACCGCAGCCGGGCGTGGCCACTCTGCCCGCGGGTGCGCAGACCTGCCCGGCGACCGTGGCGTCGAGCAGCGGCCTTCGTGGTTCGGCGGTGGGGTCGACGGTCACCTCGTGCCCGTTCGCCGAGGAAGTTCGGTTGGCCTACACCAGGGCCGGTTCGGATCGGAATTCGCGGACGGTGGTGGCCAGCAGCCCGGTCACCGGCAAGCGGTACGAGATGAACTGTGTCTCGTCCGCGCAGTTGGTGACGTGTACCGGTGGCGAGAACGCTGTTGTCTACCTCTTCTAGTTCGGCCCGCCGCGTCGGACGAGGTGGAGCGGTGGCCCTTGCGTTCTGTGTTCTGGTGTCCGGCTGCACCATCGCCACCGATGACGACCCCGCGTCCGAAACACCCGTCGTGTCCGAAACATCGGCTGCTGCGGTGCCCCCGGCTATTCCGCCGACGTCCGATGCGGGAATGTGGACCACTGCGCCTGCTGTCGAGACGCTGCCGGCAGCGGATCTGGCCGCGGAGTTCGGCGCACTGGAGTCGACGGCGGGTGGGCCCATCGGCCTCGCTCTGGTTCCGGTCGGCGGCGGCCCGTCGACAGTGCTCGGCACCTGGACTTCCGGAGTGGCGTGGTCGACGGTGAAGGTGCCACTGGCTGTGGCCGCACTGCGCCGTGGTGGCGACGCGGCGCTTGCGGACGCCACCACTGCGATCGAGAGCTCCGACAACGCAGCAGCCGAGGCACTGTGGGGGTCGCTCGGAGATTTCGCTGCCGCAGGTGCTGCAGTCGAATCTGTTCTGCGGCAGGGCGGTGACGCTGCCACTGCGGTGCAGCGGGAGCGGATTCGCCCTGAATTCAGCGCATTCGGGCAGACCGAGTGGTCGACGCAGGATCAGGCGACGTTCGCGGCGGGCCTGTCGTGCATCCCGGACGCGGCACCGGTGGTCGAGATGATGAACAGCGTTGTACCCGAGCAACAATGGGGTCT
Source organism: Rhodococcus sp. NPDC076796 (assembly GCF_040702765.1). Lineage (NCBI taxonomy): Bacteria > Bacillati > Actinomycetota > Actinomycetes > Mycobacteriales > Nocardiaceae > Rhodococcus > Rhodococcus sp. NPDC076796. Next base: position 343,009 of record NZ_JBFBMS010000005.1, read on the forward strand.
GGCGAAGCTGTCCGATGCGGCCTACAAGGGCGGCTGGGGGCCGAGCGTCCGAGGCAGCTACGACGTGCGGCAGGTCGGTATCGTCACCACCGTTGCCGGCCGAGTCGGGGTAGCAATTGCGGCGCAACCGAATTCGGGTTCGTTCACCGACGGAACCGCCATGCTCGACGCGGTCGGCAGATGGTTGGAGTCGCGCAGCGCCCAGCTCCCCGCCGGTCACTGCCTCTAGGAGCTACGGACGAGCGTACCGGCGCGGGTAACCTCTGGCGTGTCAGTGAATCGTCCACCACGAAAGGCCCTGCTGTGAACGACGCCCTGTCGACGGAATCGTCCGAGCCCACCACGATCGCCGAGTATCTGAACGCACACGCGTTGCGCGTGTCGCCGCTCGACGGTGCCGCGGCGGCCGAGCTCGGCATCACCGTGCCGATTCCTGCGGGATGGCAGACGCTCGATCCCGCACAGTTTCCCGGGGCGACTCAGGTCATCGTGGAACCGAACCTGGTGGAGAACGGGTTCGCGCCCAACGCGGTGCTTCTGGTCGGTGCGTTGTCACGCACGATCGACCCGGAAGCGTTGATGGCATTGGGTTTCGGCGACGGACGTGCGATGCCCGGCTGGGTGGAGCGCGAGGCGAGCGCGGCGTCGTGGCTCGGCTGGCCGTCCCGATTCATTCGGGGGACGTACGTCGCGCAGCAACTCGAAGCCGCCGTGACGACGCGGTATGTGGTGGTGGGCGTCGATACCCAATACCTGGTGCAGTTGACGGTGACGACGTTGGCATCGCAGCTCGATGCGTTGGCCTTCGACGTCGCCGCGATCAACGATGGTTTGACCACTGGTACGTAGAAGACCGCGAGCCCCTGCGTCCGACGCACGGGTCCGACTAGGGTCCTTTCCATGTCGATGAGAACCGGTCGCGTCCGGCACCTGTCTGTGGTGCCGAATTTGTCCGACACCGACGAACCGGCCGATGACAGCGCGACGGAAGCCACGCGGCGGGGCCTAGTGAACTTGGTGCTTCGGGTGACCGTGGATCACACCCGTCCGCAGATCTGGCGTCGGGTGCGGGTGCGCTCGGATCTGCTGCTGTCCGAGCTGCACGCGGTGCTCCAGAAGGCGCTCGGTTGGGAGGACAGGCATCTGCATGCGTTCAGCGTCAGGACCGCCGGTGCCACGCGTCGATTCGAGATGGAAGAGACGCTCGACGACGAACCGGACGACGAGGCGTCGAGCGAAGAGCGAGTGCGGATCGACGACGTGCTCACGGCACCGGGTTCCACCATGACGTACGAGTACGACTTCGGTGACGGATGGACGCACACTATCGTTCTGGAGCAGATCGATTCCGATATCGACGACCTCCGATCCGTCTGCCTCGACGGGGCACGCGCATGTCCACCCGAGGAGTCCGGCGGGCCCTCGCGCTACGCACAGGCGCTCGATATCGCTGCCGACCTGTCCGATCCCGAACACGCAGCCCAGCTGGCGCGGTGGGGCGCGGCTTTCGATCCGGCTCTCTTCGACGCCGATGCCGTCAACACAGTGCTGCACTCGTTCGACGTGGGGCGTTCGGTGCTCGCCGAAGCGGTGGCGGCGGCTCCGGCCATCGGAAAGCTGTTCGGTCGGGTGCGTCCTACGGAGGTGCCGTCACTGATGGCGTTGCTTCCGCGGTGCGAGCTCACCGTCGAGAGCTCGGTCGATCTACCCGTCGCAGAGATTGCAATGGCCAAGTTGACGTGGTTTCTCGGCAGAATCGGCACCGACGGAGCCGACCTGACGGGTGCCAGCTACCTCAAGCCCGCATTCGTAGCGGCGATTCGTGAGGAGCTCGACTGGGGTCTGGGGTGGGTAGGGCCGAGCAACCGTGAGATCGACCATCATCAGGTGACCGATCTGCGCGAGGCGGCGCGGCACCTCGGGTTGACCCGCACATCGAAGGGCAGGTTGCTGCGCACCAAGCTCGGTGCAGCGTTGACCGACGACCCGGTAGGTATGTGGCGACATGCGGCTTCGCGCCTCCCTCTGGGTAAGGAGACGTACGAGACCGACGCAGCGACTCTCTTCCTGATCTCCCTCGCCGCATCGGCGTCCGCGGCGCATCGCAACGAGATGTTGATCGAGACTGTGGCCGAATTAGGCTGGGCCAGCGAAGATTCCGGTGTCTTCGACGCCCAGTTCGCGGCGCAGGCCACCGTGAGCTTCCTCGATCTCATCGGTGCCCACGGTCCGCGGTTCTACTTCCGTCAAGAGGTATCGGACTCGCCGAGCTGGTCGCGCAGGTTCGCACGGGACGCATTGCTGAGCTGAGTCGTCGAGAAGCGGTCCCAGGAAGGCCGAATTGGGGCTCGGGTCGCGGACAACCGCCGCTGAGCAGGCGATTTGCGTTGGTGTGGTTGGTGGCGTAACTTTTGTCGAGTCAGAGCGACGGACACCGACCCGGTCTTCACGGACAGGGTGAACGAGGTTGGACGTGTGGCTCGGCAGGTTTTATCCCCCAAGAGTCGGGCCTTGTGTCCGAGACCAAGCTGGGATAGGCTGGAACAGTTGCCCTTGAGGCCGACGGACTGTGTGTTCGTGGGGTGAGAGTGTGTGCGTGTTCTTTGAGAACTCAACAGTGTGTCGATGAATGTCAGTGCCGAAATTATTTGTTTTGGTGAATGCATTCGATGTATCAGCTGCCCGCTTGTGGTGGTTGTTGTCGGGTGTTGTTTTGAAATGCTAGTTGAGTTTTTCTGCTAGTGATTTGACTTGATGTCTTTGACTGATTCGCAGCTTCTGCTCTCTTTTCGGGGGTGGGGTTGTTGTTTCGCAGGTCTTTTACGGAGAGTTTGATCCTGGCTCAGGACGAACGCTGGCGGCGTGCTTAACACATGCAAGTCGAGCGGTAAGGCCTTTCGGGGTACACGA
>NZ_JBFBMS010000006.1:0-286251 GCF_040702765.1 Rhodococcus sp. NPDC076796
GCCGTCACCGGGACCCGTCAACCGCTACAGTGATCACCGCTACCGGGTGAGCACTTTCGCTGAGCGAAGTTGAGCATTTTCGATGAGCGCCATCATCACCCGATAACCAGTCTGGGGATTCCCATGCCCGATCGCTTTGGCAATCACTACGTACTGCTGCCACTACCTAGCTTTGATGATCTGATTGATTTAGAACCGGAAGCAAAAAGGTAGTGACAGACACGCGTACGTGGACACACCGCGGCTCGACAGCAAGGAACGCCCGACCCTGACGGTTCAAGAACTACATGCACTTATTGATGTCATCAAGGATGATCGTGACGGTCATCAACACCAACTCGGCTCACTTGGTCTTCGCAAGCAAGAGTTGGCAGGCCTCTGCTGGGAGCACATCGACTTGGAAGCGCACAGGATGCGGATCGTCCGTACACGCACGATTGTCGACGCCAAGGTGATCATCGGACAGCCGAAGAAAGAACGGTCAAAGCTAGACGTACCGATCCCCGATCCGGTCTACTCGTCATTGCTCCACGCCCGAGCCGTAAAGCGCCAGGAGATGTCACCGGCTGTTGACAGATACCGTGACAGCGGTCTTGTGTTCGTGAACGAGCTGGGCGATCCTGTCCACCCCGACTACCTCACTGATCGATGGAAGGCCGCCTGCGCCCGGCTGGCGTTCCGTCATTAACCTGCACGACGAACGACACACATGCGCCACGCTCATGATCGTCAACGGTGTCCCGATCCCAACGGTTTCTGCGGGTTGGGCCATGCGATTGCCGCATTCAAGATGGCTCGATATGTCCACAACCAGCCCCATGCGCTGAACGCTGCTGCAACCAGTTACGGATCACTTGTGACAAAACGTGATAAAAACTCGCCGCCGATTGGGTCAAATCAGGGCCAACAACCCCTGTGACCAGGGTGGGCGCAGAGGGGTTCGAACCCCCGACCGCTGGTGTGTAAAACCAGAGCTCTACCGCTGAGCTATACGCCCGAGCACCGGTGGCCTGGGGACAACCCCGGGCCACCGGAACGCTTGGAGAAATTTATCGTGTCTGATCTCTAACTACAATTCCGCAGGTCAGCTCACCTGAGCGAGAGCCTCGGCCCACGAAGAACTGTCGCGTGCCTCGCCGGGTCCGTTCATTTCGGCGAACCTGACGATTCCGGATTTGTCGACCACGAATGTTCCGCGATTGGCGAATCCTGCTGTGTCGTTGAAGACCCCGTAGGCCTGAGCAACCTCACCGTGCGGCCAGAAGTCCGACAGCAGCGGAAAGGTGTAGCCCTGTTCTGCAGCCCAGATCTTGTGGGTCGGAGGCGGACCAACCGAGATTGCCAGGATGGCAGTCTCGTCGTTCTCGAAGGTCGGTAACTCGTCGCGTACTTTGCACAGCTCGCCTTGGCACGTGCCGGTGAAGGCCAATGGATAGAACACGAGCAGAACGTTTTTCACGTTCCTGTACGACGACAACGTCACCAGTTGGTTGTTCTGGTCTTTGAGGGTGAAGTCGGGCGCAACTGCGCCAACCTCGATCGGCATCTAGAACCGTCTTCCTGTGTCGAGCATCGGCCTACCGCTTGGTGGCAGGGGTCTTGGGCTGAACCAATCGACTTCCGATCCAGTCACCGAGGTTTGCCGCAGAGGTCTGCGTCAATCCTGCGGTCGGGGCGGACTCGGCAATCTCACTGGGTTCGACGTGACCGGACATGCCGGTCTTGGGGCTGAGGACCCACACGATTCCATCGTCCGAGAGTGGCCCGATGGCATCCATGAGTGCATCGACCAGGTCACCGTCTCCGTCGCGCCACCACAGCAGTACAACGTCGATCACCTCGTCGGAATCCTCGTCGAGGGTCTCGCCACCGATCGCATCCTCTACGTCGGCGCGCAGATCATCGTCGGTGTCCTCGTCCCAGCCCAGCTCCTGTACGACCATGTCGCGAGTGATGCCAAGTTTCTGAGCGTAGTTCTGAGCGTCCGCCGCGGCGACCACGGTGGTGACCTCCTTGAATTGTGGGTGCAGTAGACAAAGCGAACAGTGTTGAAGCCGTTCGCGCAAGCTGACCGCGCCGAAATTGCGTACATAAATTTCTACTGGTGGGTATCGGACCTCTGTACTACCAGAACCGACAGGATGTAGCAGGATTGGGGAGGAATCACGAGAACGAGGAAAGTAGACCGCCGTCACAGGGGCGGGTCTACCGGGACCGGGCGCCACACCGAGCGTCCGCCACATTGAGGAGTGCACACGTTGTCCGAAGTGAACAGCGGCGAACGGCAGAACACATCGTCTGCAGGCAAGAAGGGCTCTGACGGCCGGGTCCGCGTCATCCGTGAGGGTGTCGCGTCGTACCTGCCCGATATCGACAACGACGAGACCAACGAATGGATCGAATCGTTCGACGGCCTGTTGGAGAGGTCCGGCCCCAACCGCGCTCGCTACCTGATGCTCAGGTTGCTCGAGCGCGCCGGCGAGCGCCGCGTCGCACTGCCGTCGCTGACGTCGACGGATTACGTCAACACCATTCCCACCGAGAACGAGCCGTGGTTCCCCGGCGACGAGTCCATGGAACGCCGCTACCGCGCTTGGATCCGCTGGAACGCGGCCATCATGGTGCACCGCGCGCAGCGTCCCGGCGTCGGCGTCGGTGGCCACATCTCCACGTATGCCTCGTCGGCTGCGCTGTACGAGGTCGGCTTCAACCACTTCTTCCGCGGCAAGGATCACCCGGGCGGCGGCGACCACATCTTCATCCAGGGTCACGCCTCTCCCGGCATCTACGCCCGCGCCTTCCTCGAGGGCCGCATTCCGGCCGAACGCATGGACGGCTTCCGCCAGGAGGCCAGTCACGTGAACGAGGGCGGCGGACTGCCGTCGTACCCGCACCCGCGTCTGATGCAGGACTTCTGGGAGTTCCCGACGGTATCGATGGGTCTCGGCCCGATGAACGCCATCTACCAGGCCCGCTTCAATCACTACCTCAACGACCGCGGCATCAAGGACACCACCGATCAGCACGTGTGGGCGTACCTCGGCGACGGCGAGATGGACGAGCCGGAATCGCGTGGACTCGCGCACGTGGCCGCCACCGAGGGCCTCGACAACCTCACGTTCGTCGTCAACTGCAACCTGCAGCGCCTCGACGGCCCGGTCCGCGGCAACGGCAAGATCATCCAGGAACTGGAGTCGTTCTTCCGCGGTGCCGGCTGGAACGTCATCAAGGTCGTCTGGGGCCGCGAGTGGGACTCGCTGCTGCACAAGGACCGCGACGGCGCACTGGTGAACCTCATGAACACCACGCCCGACGGCGACTTCCAGACCTACAAGGCCAACGACGGCGGGTACGTCCGCGATCACTTCTTCGGCCGCGATCCGCGCACCAAGGAGCTCGTCAAGGATCTGTCGGACGACGAGATCTGGAACCTCAAGCGCGGCGGCCACGACTACCGCAAGGTGCACGCTGCCTACGCGGCCGCGATGTCGCACAAGGGCCAGCCGACGGTCATCCTGGCGCACACGATCAAGGGCTACACCCTCGGCAAGCACTTCGAGGGCCGTAACGCCACGCACCAGATGAAGAAGCTGACGCTGGACGATCTCAAGACGTTCCGCGATCTCCAGCACATCCCGATCTCCGACGAGGAGCTCGAGAAGGATCCGTACATGCCGCCGTACTACCACCCAGGCCCGGATGCTCCCGAGATCCAGTACATGCTCGATCGTCGCAACAAGCTCGGCGGATTCGTTCCCGAGCGCCGCGTCGACGTCAAGCCGCTGCCGCAGCCGGGCGACGACACGTACAAGACGCTGCGCAAGGGCTCCGGCAAGCAGGAAGTCGCCACCACCATGGCGCTCGTGCGTGTCATGAAGGAGCTGTTGCGAGACAAGGAGATCGGTCACCGAATCGTCCCGATCATCCCCGATGAGGCCCGCACCTTCGGTATGGACTCGTGGTTCCCGTCGCTGAAGATCTACAACCGCAACGGCCAGCTGTACACCTCGGTGGACTCGGAGCTGATGCTCGCCTACAAGGAGAGCTCGGTCGGCCAGATCCTGCACGAGGGCATCAACGAGGCCGGTTCGACGTCGTCGTTCACCGCGGTCGGTACCTCGTACGCCACGCACGGCGAAGTCATGATCCCGCTGTACATCTTCTACTCGATGTTCGGATTCCAGCGCACCGGCGACGGTCTCTGGGCAGCGGCAGACCAGATGGCTCGCGGATTCGTGCTCGGTGCCACCGCAGGTCGCACCACGCTCACCGGTGAGGGTCTGCAGCACGCCGACGGTCACTCGCTGCTGTTGGCGTCGACCAACCCGGCGGCCGTGGCCTACGACCCGGCGTTCTCGTACGAGATCGCGCACATCGTCAAGGACGGTCTGCGACGGATGTACGGCGGCACCGAAGGCGTGGAAGGCTTCGGCGGCGAGAACATCTTCTACTACATCACCCTCTACAACGAGCCGTACGTACAGCCGGCCGAGCCGGAGAACCTGGACGTCGAGGGTCTGCTCAAGGGCATCTACCGGTTCGCGGCTCCGCAGGAGGGCGACGGACCCGAGGCGCAGCTGTTGGCGTCGGGCGTCGGCATGGTCTCGGCCCGCAAGGCGCGCGAGCTGCTGTTCGAGGAGTGGGGCGTGCGTTCGGCCGTCTGGTCGGTGACCTCGTGGGGCGAACTGCGCCGCGACGGCGTCGACGCCGAGAAGGAGTCCCTGCGCAACCCCGGTGCCGACAAGCGCGTTCCGTTCGTCACCTCGGCTCTGGCCGACGCCAACGGCCCGGTAATCGCGTCCTCGGATTGGATGCGCGCCGTTCCGGACCAGATCCGTCAGTGGGTTCCGGGCGATTACGTCACCCTCGGCACCGACGGCTTCGGGTTCTCCGATACCCGTCCGGCCGCACGTCGGGTGTTCAACGTCGACGCCGAGTCGATCGTCGTCGCCACGTTGTCCGCCCTCGCCGCATCCGGTGAGATCGACAAGTCCAAGGCCGTCGAGGCTGCGGAGAAGTACAAGATCGACGACGTCACCGCGGCTCCGACGTCGTTCGCCGATACCGGTTCCGCGTAGGTTCCACCCTTGATCGTCCGACCCCCGTCCCACGTCGCGAAGTACGTCCATCGCGATGGGGGCGGGGGTCCGGCGTAGGTTCTCCTTATGTCCGATGCGAAGCCCGGTTCACCGGACAGTGCGTCTGCACGCGATGTGTCCCGACGCGACGCCTACCGTGAAGCGTTGCGCGATTCGTTGACCTCGGACAACGAAGTGCACCTTCCGGTCGCCTCATTGGCTCCCTCACGCCAGAAACGCGATCCCCTGCCCGATGCCTTGCTGCGACGCGTCAAGCAGTTCTCCGGCCGACTCTCGACCGAGGCCGTCACCACCATGCAGGGCCAGCTGCCGTTCTTCGGTGATCTCGACGCAGCCCAACGTGCCAGCGTCCAGCTGTTGATTCAGACAGCCGTCGACAACTTTCTCGAATGGCTGAAGAACCCCAACAGCGATATTCGCTTCAGCCTCGACGCATTTCAGGTCATCCCCCAAGACCTTGCCCGACGCCTCACTCTGCGCCAGACGGTCGACATGGTGCGGGTGGCGATGGAGTTCTTCGAGCAATGGCTTCCGGCGCTGGCCCGCAACGACCAGCAGCTGGTGGCCCTGACCGAGGCCGTCCTGCGGTACGGGCGCGAGCTCGGCTTCGCGGCCGCGTCGGTCTACGCCAGCGCCGCCGAGTCCCGCGGAGCCTGGGACACCCGCCTCGAAGCCCTAGTGGTCGACGCCGTCGTGCGCGGAGACACCGGCTCGGACATGCTCTCGCGCGCCGCCACGTTGAACTGGGACGCCACTGCGCCCGCAACCGTGCTGGTCGGCACTCCCCCGGACGATCGAGGCGTCTCGGTGGTCGGAACCGTGCACGCCGTGGCGCAGAAGCACGGCCGCGCGGCATTGGCCGTGGTGCAGGGAACGCGGCTGGTGATGGTGGTGAGCGGTCAGCTCGACGACACTGCCACGCATCGCGCGTTCATCGACGACATGCTGCAGAACTTCTCGGACGGACCCGTCGTCATCGGACCGACCACTCGCACTCTCGGCGCGGCGCACTCGAGCGCGGTGGAGGCCTTCGCCGGGATGCAGGCCGTGGCGGGTTGGCGGGGTGCGCCGCGTCCGGTGCACGCAGGTGAGTTGTTGCCCGAACGCGCACTCCTCAACGACGGCGCAGCGATATCGGCGTTGAACGATCACGTGGTCGTTCCGTTGGCGGCGGCCGGCTCCGGTTTGGCCGACACCCTCGACGCGTATCTCGACTGTGGCGGTGCCGTGGAAACCTGCGCACGGCAGCTGTTTGTTCATCCAAATACCGTCCGGTATCGGCTCAAGCGCATCGCCGAGGTCACCGGTCGCGACCCCACTCACCCGCGAGACGCGTACGTACTCAGGGTCGCGGCAACGGTAGGTAGGTTGGCTCGAACGCATCACGAACCGCCGCATCCTGCCCCATATGTCACACAGGTCACATTCGGAGAAGTAGTCACGTAACGCCGACCCACCCTCCGGCGATAGCGGATCCCCACGAGGCAATTTGTAGGGTTCCCACAAATTGCTTGTCGAGAGTTCATCGAGCGCGACATCACTCATCAGGCACCCGACGGTGTTCTCTTAACCCTGTGATTGCGTTGCTTGCGCCCGGTCAGGGCTCCCAGACTCCCGGCATGCTGTTGCCTTGGCTCGAATTGCCAGGCGCGGCAGACCGACTCGCGTTGTGGTCGAAGGCCTCCGGTCTCGACCTCGTCCGCCTCGGCACCACAGCCACCGCCGAGGAGATCACCGACACCGCGGTGACCCAGCCCCTGGTCGTGGCGTCGGCGCTGCTCGCATTCGAGGAGATCGCATCGCGCGGCCTGTTCCCCGAGGACGCCATCGTCGCTGGACACTCGGTGGGCGAACTTGCCGCCGCTGCGATCGCCGGCGTCATCTCCTCCGACGACGCCGTGTCCCTCGCTGCCGTCCGTGGCGCAGCAATGGCCAAGGCATGCGCACTGGAACCGACCGGCATGTCCGCCGTGCTCGGCGGAGACGAAGCTGCCGTCCTGGCTCGACTCGAAGAACTGGACCTCGCTCCGGCCAACGTCAACGCTGCGGGTCAGATCGTCGCAGCCGGACTGCTCACCAAACTTGCCGAGCTGGCCGAGAGCGCGCCCGAGAAGGCTCGGGTTCGCGCGCTGCCGGTCGCAGGCGCATTCCACACCAAGTTCATGGCGTCTGCGGGCGACACCGTTGCCGCAGCGGCAGCCGCCATCACCCCGTCCGAGCCGACGCGGACATTGCTGTCCAACTCGGACGGTCAGCCGGTCGCCTCGGGTGCCGACGCACTGAACAAGCTTGCTGCCCAGGTCACTCGCCCCGTGCGATGGGATCTGTGCAACGCCTACCTGCGCACCGCGCAGGTCACCGGACTTGTCGAACTGCCCCCGGCAGGTGCGCTGGTCGGCATCGCCAAACGCGAGCTGCGTGGCGTCGCCAACCTGGGCCTGAAGACACCGGCGGACATTTCCGCAATGGCCGAGCTCGGTTAGCTCGACCCACACACTTCGCCGTCACAGCACGGCGGATCGCACTTCCACTCCCCGAGTGGCAGAAATGCACAATCGCGTCTCGAAGCACATGACTTCGGCGTTCTACACAGAAGAGAAGGGAGCCACAACAGTGGCCAGCCAGGAAGACCTCATCGCCGGACTTGCAGAGATCATCGAGGAGGTCACGGGCATCGAACCGTCCGAGGTGACCATCGAGAAGTCCTTCGTGGACGACCTCGACATCGACTCACTCTCCATGGTCGAGATCGCAGTGCAGACCGAGGACAAGTACGGCGTGAAGATCCCCGACGAGGACCTCGCAGGTCTGCGCACCGTCGGCGACGCCGTCAACTACATCCAGAAGCTCGAAGCGGAGAACCCCGAAGCCGCAGAAGCTATCAAGGCCAAGCTCGACGACTCCGCGAGCGAGTGACACGGCCCATGACCAACCCATCCACCGCCAACGGACGCTTCCCCAGTGTCGTCGTCACCAGCCTCGCTGCGACCACGTCACTCGCGGGTGACGTCGATGCCACGTGGAAGGGTCTGCTGAACGGCGACAGCGGAATCGCAACGCTGGAAGACGACTTCGTCGCCGAGTACGACCTGCCCGTGCGGATCGGCGGCCACCTCGCGGTGAACCCGCAGAGCCTGCTCTCACGGGTCGAGATTCGTCGCCTGAGCTACGTGGAGCAGCTGGCCACCGTGCTCGGTCGTGAGGTCTGGAAGAACGCCGGAACTCCCGACGTCGATCCCCTTCGCCTCGGTGTGTCGATCGGTACCGGCCTCGGCGGCGGCGATTCACTGATCGACGCCAACGACAAGATGAAGGCCGGCGGCTACCGCAAGGTGTCTCCGCTCGCCGTTCAGATGGTCATGCCGAACGGCCCCGCCGCGGTCGTCGGCCTCGAGCTCAAAGCACAGGCCGGTGTCATCACCCCCGTCTCCGCCTGCTCCTCGGGATCGGAAGCCATCGCACACGCGTGGCGGATGATCGTGATGGGCGACGCGGACATGGTCGTCACCGGCGGCGTCGAGGGCTACATCGACGCGGTTCCGATCGCCAGCTTCTCCATGATGCGGGCGATGAGCACCAACAACGACAATCCGAAGGGTGCGTCACGTCCGTTCGACAAGGATCGTGACGGCTTCGTCTTCGGTGAAGCGGGTGCGCTCATGGTCATCGAGACCGAGGAGCACGCCAAGGCACGCGGCGCAACGATCCACGCCCGCCTGCTCGGTGCCGGAATCACCTCCGACGGGTTCCACCTCGTGGCTCCCGACCCGGAGGGCAAGGGTGCCGCGCGCGCTATGCAGCGTGCGATCGAGACCGCAGGTCTGCAGAAGTCCGACATCACCCACGTGAACGCCCACGCAACGGCAACTCCCATCGGAGACACCGCCGAGGCGCTGGCAATCAACAAGGCCGTCGGAAATCACGCAGCGGTGTACGCACCGAAATCCGCTCTGGGCCACTCGATCGGTGCCGTCGGCGCTCTCGAGTCGGTTCTGACGGTGCTGGCAGTGCGCGAGGGAATCATCCCTCCCACACTGAATTTGGAGAATCAGGATCCCGAGATCGATCTCGACGTCGTCAAGGGCGAGCCCCGCGTCGGACAGATCGATTACGCGATCAACAACTCGTTCGGATTCGGTGGGCACAACGTAGCGCTCGCCTTCGGAAAGGCGTGATGCACTGAGTCGATTCTTCGACTCAGCGAATCTCGCTCTCGCAGTGCATGATCCGGGCTGGGGCCGTTCCCAGGGAACGGCCCCGGTTCGGGCCTCGCCCCCGCCAGGGGCCCTGAAGAAGGACAAGCGATGACCATTCTGGCCCCTGTCACACGATCCGGTACCTCCACCGATCCCCGCGATCCACTCGCCCGCCTCGAGAATCTGTTCGACGCCGGAACCACTGTGCCCCTGCACGATCGGGACAAGTCCGGCATCCTGGCGGCGTCCGGTGAGATCGACGGCGTCCACACCATCGCCTACTGCTCAGATGCCACCGTCATGGGCGGTGCCATGGGTGTGGACGGCTGCAAGCACATCGTCGCCGCCATCGACACGGCCATCGAGCAGCGCGCTCCGATCGTCGGCGTCTGGCACTCCGGAGGCGCTCGCCTCGCCGAGGGCGTCGAAGCTCTCCACGCCGTCGGACTCGTCTTCGAGGCCATGGTTCGAGCATCCGGCCTCGTCCCCCAAGTTTCCGTCGTCCTCGGCTTCGCAGCCGGCGGCGCCGCCTACGGTCCTGCGTTGACCGACGTCGTCATCATGGCTCCCGAGGGACGCGTGTTCGTCACCGGTCCCGACGTCGTCCGCAGCGTCACCGGTGAGCAGGTCGACATGGCCTCGCTCGGCGGCCCCGACACCCACCACAAGAAGTCCGGCGTGTGCCACATCGTTGCCGACAGCGAGATGGACGCGTTCACCCGCGCCCGCCGTCTGGTGTCCATGTTCTGCGAGCAGGGCGAATTCGACATCGCCGCCGCCGAGCACGGCGATACCGATCTTCGAGCGCTGATGCCCGAATCCAACCGTCGCGCATACGATGTCCACCCGATCGTGCACGAATTGCTGGACAACGTCGAAGGGGAATCGACCTTCGAGGAGTTCCAGGGCGGCTGGGCCCGCAGCATCGTCATCGGCCTCGGACGTATCAGCGGCCGCACCGTCGGCGTCATCGCCAACAATCCCATTCGCCTCGGCGGTTGCCTCAACTCCGAAAGTGCCGAGAAGGCAGCACGTTTCGTGCGACTGTGCGACGCGTTCGGCATCCCGCTCATCGTGGTCGTCGATGTCCCCGGTTACCTTCCCGGCGTCAGCATGGAATGGGAAGGCGTCGTCCGCCGCGGCGCAAAGCTGTTGCACGCCTTCGCCGAAGCCACCGTCCCCCGCGTCACCCTCGTGACCCGCAAGATCTACGGCGGCGCATACATCGCGATGAACGCTCGCGCGCTCGGTGCCACCGCGGTCTACGCTTGGCCCGGCTCCGAGGTCGCCGTGATGGGCGCGAAGGCCGCCGTCGGCATCCTGCACAAGAAGGCACTCGCAGCCGCTCCCGAGGAGGAGCGTGAGGCACTGCACGATCGCCTCACCGTCGAGCACGAAAACATCGCCGGTGGCGTCGAGCGTGCCGTGGCCATCGGTGTCGTCGACGAGGTCATCGAGCCGAGCAAGACCCGCAGCACTGTGGCCAAGGCCCTCGCGGCCGCCCCCGCGGCACGCGGCAACCACAAGAACATTCCGCTCTGATCGTCAGTTCTCGATCCACTTGTGGTCGTGAGCCACTCGCAGCATCGCTGATCGGATGTCGAGGATCTGCGCTGCCGTCACGGTTCCGTTGGCCGTCAGGAGTGCCTCGGTCACTTCGGCGGTGAAGTCCGCCTCGGAGAGCACGTCGCAGATGACGTCTTCGATCTGCTCGTGTTCGCTGATCGGAACGTCGTGGTACGGCACGTCGGGCTTGTGTCGGGTGACCAGCGCGGTCGATGCCGGACCGTCGATAATCTGTACCTGGGTGGCCTTGAGGCCGCGATCGCCGTCGACGGCGACGTATTCGACGCGAACCCCCGGCGCCAGCAGCCTTTTGTCGAAATCCAGATCGTTGACGTGGATGAACACGTCCTCGCCGCCCTCGTCCGGCGCTACGAATCCGTACCCCTTGAACTCGTCGAATCGAATCACTTTTCCGGTCGACAACATCGAACTCACCACTCCACGGTCGTTCCCACATGCCTACCCCAGGCACGCACGCGAAACTACCGCGACACCGAACCCCCAGCAACTCCCACGACTAGCCGACGTTGCGGCTCAACCACGTCACTTCGGCTCCTGCACCACCGGTGCGGAACGGCTCGAGGGCGGCGTCCCAGTCCGAGCCGAGAGCGTGCTCCACGGCGGCGGTGAGGTTGCCCTGGTTGTTCTCCATGAGGGCACGCAGTCGCATCTCGCCGAGGACCACGTCACCGTTAGCGCTCGTCGATCCACGCCACAGCCCCAATCCGGGTACGTGCGAGAACCGTTCGCCGTCGACGCCTTCGCTGGGGTCCTCGGTCACCTCGAAGCGCAACATCTGCCACGAGCGCAGGATGCCGGCGAGGGTCGCTCCGGTCCCGACCGGGCCGATCCAGTCGGTGGTGGCGCGCAGCTGCCCGTCGGAGGCCGGCTGCGCAGACCACTTCAAATTCGCACGGCAATCGAGGGCGTCGGACAACGCCCATTCGACATGCGGGCACAACGCCGCGGGCGACGAGTGGATGTACACGACACCCGACGTCGCTTCTGCGAATTGATTCGATCCACGCATTGCACTACCTCCAGCTTCGACGAGGGACGTCTTCCCCAACGACCTCGACATGCTTCGACTGGCTGCAGTGAATCAACACGTATGTGTACTAGTGTGCCCCGAGTTACCCCTGTTGCGCCAGTGCAATCTGTGAACGGTCGGTATTCACCCTGCAAGGACGGCGTCGGAGAGTTCGGGCCAGAGCGGTTTCGCCCAGTCTCCGAAGGCCCGGTCGGTCAACACCACGCATGCCGTCCGCACGGACGGGTCCACCCACAGGAACGTTCCGGCCTGCCCGAAGTGCCCGAACGTGGCCGGCGAGTTGTCACTTCCGGTCCAGTGTGGGGTCTTCTCTCCGCGCAGCTCGAACCCGAGTCCCCAGTCGCACGGCCTGTGCGATCCGTATCCGGGCACGATTCCATTGAGGCCGGGGAACTGTACGGCTGTTGCCGACGAGAGGGCCTGCGACACGAGGAGCTTGGGTTCCAACAACTCCGCCGCGAACTTCTTCAGGTCCGCCAGGGTGGAACTCGCACCGTGGCCTGCCGATCCCGGTAGCGCGGTGTTCGTCATCTGCAGTGGCCGGCACACGGCCTCGTCGAGATAGTCCGGGAAGGCGATGCCTGCCTCGGTCTCGATCAGTTCGGCCAGCACCTCGAACCCAGCGCTCGAGTAGATCCGCTTGGTACCGGCCGGTGCCTGGACTGTGCGGTCGCCGAACGCCAGTCCCGACGCGTGTGCCAGCAAGTGACGCACCGTCGACCCTTCCGGCCCTGCGGGTTGATCGAGCTCCACCGCACCTTCCTCGACGGCGACGAGAACTGCGTACGCGCTGAGCAGTTTGGTGACCGAGGCCAACTCGTAGACGCGATCGGTGTCGCCGACCTCCTCACGAACTCCGGAGGCGGTGACGACTGCTGCACTGACATGGTCGACGGGCCAAGAGGCCGTGAGATCGAGGGTGGTCACGATTCACGAGCCTAATTGTCGGTCGATGACGGTGCCCCGGTCCCCCGCCGGGCTACGCTCGCAGCACATGAGTGGGAGGAATGCGATGTCGGTTGTGTATGGCTCGTGCAATCTGTGCGAAGCGATCTGTGGGCTCGAGTTCACGGTGGAGAACGATGCGGTGACGGCCATCCGCGGTGACGAGAAGGACCCTCTCTCCCGCGGTCACATCTGCCCGAAGGCTCTGTCGCTGATCGACCTGCATTCCGATACCGATCGACTCACCACACCGGTCAAACGCGTGGGTCAGAAGTGGGAGAAGATCGGGTGGGACGAGGCGTACGACCTCGTGATCGACGGTCTGATCTCGACGCGTGAGAAGTACGGCCGCAATGCGGTCGGCATCTATCAGGGCAACCCCAACGTGCACTCGATGGGCGCGATGACCCACGGCATTCCCTTCACCTCGCTCCTGCGGACACGCAATCGATACTCCGCCACCTCACTGGATCAGTTGCCGCACCAGCTCGTCGATCACCTGCTGTACGGGCATCAACTGCTGCTGCCGATTCCGGACATCGATCGAACCGACTTCTTCCTCGTCCTCGGCGGCAACCCGATGGCATCGAACGGCTCCATGATGACCGTCCCCGATTTCGCCAAACGAGCACGGGCACTGCGTAAACGAGGCGGCCGGCTGGTCGTGGTCGATCCGCGCAAGACCGAGACCGCCGACATCGCGGACACGCACTTCTTCGTTCGCCCCGGCACCGACGCACTGCTGCTGCTCGCGATGATCCACATCATCGTCGCCGACGGCACCGTGCGCGTGGCCGACTACATCGACGGGGCCGATCGCCTCGCAGACCTCGTCGCCGAGTTCACTCCCGAATCCGTTGCTCCGGTCGTGGGGATTGCTGCGGATGAGATCTCGACTCTGGCACGTGATTTCGCCTCGGCGAAGTCCGCGGTGGCGTACGGCCGAATGGGGGTCTCGACCCAGCAGTTCGGCACCGTGTGCCAGTGGGCGATTCAGGTACTGAACATCATCACGGGCAATCTCGATCGCCCCGGCGGTGCCATGGTGACCGATCCCGCGATCGATCTGATCAAGCAGGGCCTCGTCAGCCGCGGTCATTTCGACAAGTGGCGCAGCCGCGTTCGCGACCTGCCCGAGTTCGCAGGTGAATACCCTTGCTCGACGCTCGTCGACGAGATCACCACCGAGGGCAAGGACCAGATCCGCGCGATGGCGGTCCTGTCCGGCAATCCGGTGTTGTCGATGCCCGGCGGAACCACCTTGAACGACGCGTTCGCAGGCCTCGATTTCATGGTGTCGTTCGACTTCTACATCAACGAGACCTCGCGTCACGCACACGTGATTCTGCCGCCGACGATGTCCCTCGAACGTGACCACTACGACCTGATCTTCAACTCCTTCGCGGTACACAACACTGCCAAGTACATGCCCGCGGTGCTGCCCAAGAAGACTGGGGCAAAGCATGATTGGGAGATCTTCCGGGATCTGTCGCTGCGCTACAAGAGCCGGATGGCCGGTTCGACGGTCGGTCGGCTGAAGTCACGATTGACTCCGAAGAGCGTGATCGGCGAGGCACGCCTGCGACTGTCCCCCGCCCGCACCCTGGACATCCTGCTCCGCAGCCAACGAAAAGGGTTGTCACTCAAGAAGCTTCGAGCCAACCCACACGGTGTCGATCTCGGACCACTGCGTCCGGGCTTTCCGCAGAAGCTGAAGACGCGGGACAAGCGGGTACAGCTGATTCAAGACATCGTTGTTGCCGAACTCCCCGCGTTGGTGGACCTGATGCACTCGAGCGCTGTTGCGACCGGCGACGAACTGTTGCTGATCGGTCGGCGACACCTCCGCAGCAACAACTCGTGGATGCACAACACCGCCCGGCTCACCAAAGGCAAAGCGCGACATCAGCTTCTGGCCCACCCGGACGACCTGGAACACCGCGGCATCGAGGACGGGGCGATGGTTTCGGTGACCTCCGCCGCCGGGACCGTCGACATCGAGGTGGCGGCGTCGGAGAAGATGATGCCGGGTGTGGTGAGCATGCCGCACGGCTTTGGGCATCAGCGCCCCGGCGTGGAACTGTCGGTTGCCACCACGGTGGCGGGTCCCAGTGTCAACGACATCACCGACCCGGGCCGCGTCGACGCCGTCTCGGCCAATGCCATCCTCAACGGCGTTCCGGTGCAGGTGAGGGCGAAATAGCTGCCCCGCCGCACCGTCGAGGCGGCGGGATTCTGTACGATTCTGCAGGCTCGTACCTGGTACGGGCATGGGGCGGTAGCTCAGTCGGTTAGAGCCGTGGACTCATAATCCATTGGTCGCGGGTTCGAGCCCCGCCCGCCCCACCAAGACGGTCTTACTCGAACCCGGAACCAAGTACGTCGGCGAGTGCTTCTATCAACTGCGCAAGGCCCCAGCCCGGCGAGTTTCAGCCGTGATATGGGCTATTCCTGGAGATCTTGAACAGACCTATCCCTCGAAAATTGAGGGGGGTTTTGCTACTTCCACCGTCGGCAGGTTTTCTGCCGGCCGGACTGCCGATTCGCACGCAGGATCCGAAAGCAGGCATGCCCGTTGCGAAGAACGCGATGAGGACGGAATTGCCCATGACGCCACCGCAACAAGAAGCGCGGCCGACCAACCGGCTTCGGCCACAACCAGCACGGCCGCTACCGCAGATGCATTTCGTCGAGCGTTGCTACGACAAGCTCGACCAATGGCGCGGCATCGTGGTGAGGTCAGTCCAGACCGCTCGCAACCCACCGCGCTGGCCTCTGCCTCGCCGCGACCCTCAGCCGGCTCACGACCATCCCAGTAGGCAACGATTGAGGGGTTCAGAGCTGCTTGCGCATCTTCACACTTGTGGTTTCATAACCGGCTGACTCGTACATCCCGCGCGCGACCGCATTGAATCCGAACACGCTCAGTCCCAGCGTCCGCGCGCCCTCCGCCCGTGCATAGTCTTCGGCGAGCTGCATCGCTGCTCGCCCGTAGCCCTGGCCTCGGTGCTCTGGCTCGACTACGACATCCCAAACCCACCACGAGCTGGCGTCGTCTGAGTTGTCACGGCCAATCCAGAGGTACCCGACGATCTGGCCCGCGTCATCAACGAGGTCGAACACAGTGTTACCCGGGGTGGGCGCACCCGCTGGGAAAGCACGTTCGAGGGCATCACTGGAATGCTCTTCAGCGGCGCGTGGCGTCTCACCTGTAGCAATCAGGTCCGTTTTGTACTCGCTCTGGCTCCGTTTCAGCCACAAGGGAAACCGCTGAAGAGTGATCGGAACGAGTGTGATCGACATGTCGCCAGTCTGACAGCGGCCTCACACCGACCCCTCGGCAGGCATTTAGGCGGCGATCGTTTCCGCGTCACGTCGCTGCGCCGGTCGATACTCGGTACCGCTCGTCAGCACGGCGTGCAGGACATTGCTGCGGCGTCGAGCAGGGCAGATGAGGGGTGATCGGTGGTTCCTCACCCCGTTTCGTACGCACCACTAGAACAGACCATTTTTATGGACAGATCGATACACAATTGCTACCGTCCTCTCATGGGACGGACAGCCGAGTTCGATCGACGCACAGCAATCTACGCTGCGCTCGGTCAGTTCTGGACCCATGGCTTTCACGGCACGAGCACCGAGACCCTGTGTCGTGTCACGGGATTGGGTCGCAGCAGTCTCTACAACGCTTTCCGCAGCAAAGTGGGCCTGTACGAAGAGTGCATGTCAACCTACCTCGCAGAAGCAGACGAGTCGGTGGACGCTGTTCTCAGGTCCAGTGCAATGACTGTGCTGGAACGTGTTTCGGCGTTGTTCGATGACCTGATCGACAGCGAGATAGACCGGCGGGCGGCAGGCGGACCATCGGGCTGCTTTTCGGTGAACACGGCACTCGAAGCTGCGGACGATCCCGAGCTCGCAGTGCCGCTCCAGCAATTGACGGCGAACTTGCACCGAAGGCTGTCCATCATGGCGGACTACCTACGGGCCGGGCAGTCCAGCGGCGACATTTCGTGTACTTTGCCACCCCGCGCACAGGCAGAAATTATCAACGGTGCCGTTGTCGGCATCCGGGTAGCTGCAAGGGTGGGGTCCGGTCGCGAGGCAATGCGCGCTATTGCCGATGGCGCGTTGATCGCCCTGAAACCTTAAGAGCAGCAGGCAAATAGACACAACACTTACATGCCGGGTTGCACGGATCGATTGTGTACGGATCTGTACAGAAACTTGCCTTGGGATGTCCGGAGTACGAAGCGATGGGGGAAGCTCAGTGGAACACACGGTCTCGACACCTGAACCCGAGAAATTCTTCATTCAAGCCGGAACCCCCGCGTCCGCCGGTGGCGCCGCCCATCACACGACCGACGACGACACCGCGCGCGCATCCGAAATCAGCCGCCGATCCGGTCTCGTACCAGGAACCAGTCCAGGCCATCCACTCGACGAAAGGACCGCGGTATGAGCAGCACCGACTTGGCCGGGCCACAGGCCAAAAATGTGGACGGCATCACCCGCGTCCCCCTCCCCGTCTACGTACTTGCGTTCACCATCTTGGCCTTCACGACGAGCGAATTCATGGTGTCGGGCTTGATGAACGACCTGGCACGGGATCTGCCTGCATCGATCCCCAGCGTCGGGTATCTCATCGCGATCTACGCGCTGTCGATGGTGATCGTGGCCCCGCCCGCCTCGATCTTTCTCACCAGGTTTCGACCCAAGTCGGCTCTCATCGCCATTTCGATCGTGTTCATCATCGGCGAACTGATCGCCGCTGCAGCCCCCAACTACGCCGTCGTCGTCATCGGTCGTATCCTCACCGGTGCCGCCGCGGGCACCGCTTACGGCGTCACTCTATCCATCGCAGCCCAGGCGGTACCCGAGAAAATCCGAGGCCGCGCCATCGGTATCGTCATGGGAGGCAACACGATCGGCACCGTCATCGGTCTACCTGTTGCCAGCTTCCTCGGTAACGCCTTCGGGTGGAGACTGGCCTTTGCCTTCGTGGCAGTCCTCGCGGCGATCGCACTCGTGGCGAGCTTCGTTTTGGTACCCGCGGTGGACGCCGGCCCGCGACCGAAAATTCTGACTCAACTATCGGAGTTGAAGAACGGCAGCTTGTGGCTCGCCTACGCGACAAGCGGATTGCTGATCGGCGGCGTGTTTTCCATCTTCAGCTACTTCTCCCCCATCCTCACCGAACGTGCCGGCTTCGACCAGAGCTGGGTACCCATCATCTTGGCCGCATACGGCGTCGCATGCGTCATCGGCATCACTGTGGTCAGTCGACTTTCCGATGACTTCCCCTTGTCCGTCGCCTGCGTCGGCGCGGTGGTGATCTTCCTGTCCGGTCTGCTGTTCCTTCTCGGCGACAGCAATTCGGTGGCAGTCTTGGTCGGCGTTGCCGCCCTCGGATTCGCCGGCGTGAGTCTCAATCCGGCATTCGCAGTCCGGGTCATGAGAGTCGGCGGTACATCATTCGTCGTAAACACCGTCCACACCTCGATCATCTGCTTCGGGATCTTCCTCGGCGCGTCCCTTGGTGGTGTCATCATCGATCTATCCGGATCCGTCCACTCGGTCTACTACCTGTCCCTGGCTTTCGCGGGTGTCGGAATACTTGCTCTCCTACCGAAGCTTGGTGCTGCACGAGCCGAGTTGAGGAAATGACCGACGTCGTCGTGGTCGGCGGCACATCGGGTATCGCCACGGCCGACATCGACCACTACCTCTCGGAGACCAACAATCGGGTCGCAGTTCCGGATAAAGCGCGAACCAAACGCGAGGACGTCGCGTACGAGGGGCACCTCACCGAAGGGCTCGTTCCCGCTCTCCAACGACGAGGGTTGACCCGCTCGTCGTATGTTCCCGGCAGCACCCTCCGCGCAAACCTGACCGAATTCTGAGGAACCATGACAGCAGATCGGACCCGTCACGTCGTCGACCCGACATCCGACAGTCCACCGAATAGCCGCCGATGGGCCGTCCTCGCAGTCCTCTGCTTCAGTTTGTTCCTCGCCGGTGTGGACCTGACGGTCCTCCACATCGCAGCACCCAGCCTGGCAGCCGATCTTCGACCCAGCAACACCTCTCTGCTCTGGATACTGGACGCATACTCCCTCACCGTCGCAGCACTACTGGTCACCTTCGGAACGCTGAGCGACAAACTCGGCCGCAAGAAAATCGTGCTGACCGGCTTCATAGTGTTCGGAGTGGCATCGCTGGCGTGCGCACTGTCCACCTCGGCGGCGCAACTCATACCGGCGAGAATCATCCTCGGCATCGGCACCGCAATGATCATGGCGTCCACAGTCTCGATCATCAGGGTGGTATTTACCGACAGCAAGGAAAGGACGTTTGCAATCGGCCTGTGGACAGCAGCTCACAGCCTGGGCGCATCCTTGGGACCCGTCGTCGGAGGATTCCTGGTCGAACATTTCTGGTGGGGATCCGTCTTCCTTGTCAACGTCCCGATCGTCCTCATCGTGACTGTCGTCGGCGTCGCAGTCATCCCGGAATCGAAAAACCCTGTCCCACGCACATGGGATGCGATCAGCGCAATCGCATCGATTATCGCCCTCGGGTTCATCGTCTACTCGATAAAATCAGTGGGCTCCGAACTGAAAATCGACACCGTAGCCATCGTCTTCGCCGTCGTCGGCATACTCTTCCTAGTCCTGTTCGTGCGACGACAGCTCCGCATACCCGAACCACTACTCGACCTGAGGCTTTTCTCCGACCGGCGGTTCTCTGTTGCCACCTTCTGTGTTCTGATCTGCTTCGGCAGCTACACCGCGATGCTCTACTTCCTGGCGCAGTGGTTTCAGTATGTGGGGAACTACTCGAGTTTGCGAGCAGGCCTCGCACTGACGCCCCTGGCACTCGCGAACGCGGCCGGCGCTGCCCTCGCATCGCGCGCTTCATCCCTCGTTGGGCTGCGATGGTCGATCACCGCAGGTCTGTCGACTGCTGGTATCGGACTCATCCTGCTCAACCTCGTCGCGGATCTCGACGCCTATCCAACACTGATCCCCACACTCCTCATGGTCGGTGCGGGCGCAGGGATAATCATGACGCTTGGAGCTGACGCCATCATGACTGCAGCATCACCCGACCGCGCGGGCGAAGCGGCCGCGATACAGGAAACATCATTCGAGCTCGGAGCGGGACTCGGCATCGCCGTACTCGGAACCGCCCTGGCGATTGCCTACAGACTCAGCCTGACCCTTCCCGAAGGTACAGCGCTACAGGGTAACTCGGACCCAACAGCAATCCTGGCGTCCACAGTCAAACCCGTCCCCGAAGTAGTGGAATCGGCGGTGAAGGCTTACGACGTGGCGATACACACCGTCAGCTACATTGCGGCCGCCGCGCTTCTGGCCAGTGCGGCCCTCGCTTGTCTACTACTTCGATTCGACACCGATCGCAAAAGCGACGCAATCGGCGCGGACGGCGTCAACTGATCCTGTCGAAATGCCATGAATCACACCGTCAGAT
The DNA here is from genome assembly GCF_040702765.1 of Rhodococcus sp. NPDC076796. Classification (NCBI taxonomy): domain Bacteria; kingdom Bacillati; phylum Actinomycetota; class Actinomycetes; order Mycobacteriales; family Nocardiaceae; genus Rhodococcus; species Rhodococcus sp. NPDC076796. The sequence continues at coordinate 20,352 of NZ_JBFBMS010000006.1, forward strand.
TATCTTGGACATGATCGTGCGACAGAGCAGTCGATGCCCCGGCTTCACCAAATGGACGCACTAGTCACGAGACCCACTCTGTTCCAGGCTTAGCAGGTGCGAATTCTTCGAATAGATCTCAGGGCCCGCACCACGATGCAGGCGGCCGAACCCTGATATTCGTGCCGATGAAGGAGACCCCAGTGCAATTGCGGGCATCAGATGTCCCCGATTGTGGGCACACTGAACGCATGCGGATTTCAGTGTGACACCACGACGAGTAGATGGAGCGCACAAGTGACTGCTGAGAAGACTTCCTCGTCGGCGTCCGACCACCCACCGACGTGGAAGTTCGACTACCCGATTGTTCACGCCGAGACTCGGACACAGTGGCGCACCTGGCTGGCCAACAATCACACCTCGACCCGAGGCGTGTGGCTGTGCTCGTGGCGCAGCACCACCGACCGACCACGCTGCCCCTACCCCGAAGCCGTCGAGGAAGCCATCTGCTTCGGTTGGATCGACTCCACGAACACCGTCCTCGACAACGAGCGCAGCCTGCAACTCTTCACGCCGCGCAGGCCCAAGAGCCAGTGGACCCGTCTGAACCGGAAGCGCGCCGCCGAAATGGAGGACCGCGGCCTTATGACCGACGCGGGTCGCCGCGCCATCGCTGCGGCGAAATCCAACGGGTGGTGGACGATTTCCGATCAGGTCGAAGACCTCGAAGAACCACCGGAGTTGGCGACGGCGCTGGATGCAAACCCCCAGGCTCGGAGCAACTGGGACGGATTTCCGCCCAGCGCTCGTAAGCAAATGCTGTGGTGGATCGTCAGTGCGGCTCGAGACGATACTCGGTCAGGTCGAATTGCCCAGGTCGTCGCCGATGCGGCCATCGGTCTACGCGCCCGCGGCTGATTCCGCTCCGAGCGCAGGCGTATCGTCGCCCCGGGTCTGGTCGCTGCCCGCTCTTCGATACAGCCGAGACCAATACACCAGCAGCGCAGCAGCATTCGCCCCGAACCACAGCCACGTCACGAATGCCGCCAGGATGCCGGTGACGAAGAAACCCAGTACCAGTGCCACGACCCAGGCGAGAACATAGGCCAGGATCGTGACGACCGCTGCGACTGCACACCGCCCCGGGGACCGCCGGACCGTAGCCGACGCAGCGCGGAACGGATGTCGTTGCCTGTCGACCGCGGCCGGAAGGATCAGCAGCGCAACCAGAATCACGATGACCGGAAGCAGCGGGAAAAGTACTGCCAGCGCAACGGCCACCAGAGTCAGGACCACACACCACACCAGGACACGCGGCCGTCTCCAGGCCCGACTCAGTGCACCGAGCGCATTGCCGTCCACCACGTCGAGTGCCGTCGATGCGGTGATCCACAGCGCGAGCACCAGTGCTGCGGCGGAGGCCGCAACCAACCCAGCAAATCCCAGGGAGGACGTGGGCACGGGATCCCCCACCACAGTCAGCGCCTGTATCAGTGCAGACACGACCACCACGGCCGCGAGCACCACACTCCCCTTCACGGCGCACCGACCGTCGAATTGCGATCGAGCACGTCCTGCACCGATCCCGAGTAGAGGACCTCCGTACCGACCTTGACCTCGACGGTGCTCGCGTCGCCCGAAGTGGCCGAACCGGTAATCGCCTCGTTGTCGGTTGTCTCCCCGGCACATTCGATGTCTGCTCCGCTACCCGAGCACACCGGCGCGACCAGTATCTCGATTCCCTTCTCGAACAAGACGTCGTTCACTGCGTAACGCAGATTTCCGAGCTCGGCTCCGCCGACCGGGGCAAGCGCAGCGGTCTGAGAACACCCCGCGCACACCACCACCGTAGAGACGAGAAGGATCTTCCTGCGAACACTGTTCATCGGGGCTGCCTCGTCTCGTACGCGATCAGTCTGGCGTGCTCGTCCAGGTGTTGCTTCTCGAGAGCGGCGTCGGTGATGGTGCTCAGGTCGAACGGAGCCGGAAGGAGCAGCTCGGTGTTGCGATCCAGACGCGACCCACGCCGCATCAGCGGATTCTCGGCCCAGTCGTTGGCCGCCAACTCGCGGCTACGCGACGCCAGATCCAGGTAGCTGCCGCTGTTTCCGGGCGTGACCGGAGACGCGTGATCGAGAACCGTGGTGAACAGGGACAGGGTTCCGTCCTGGTTGTCGACGATCTCGACCACTTGCTGCTGCTGCGGGAAATCGATGCACGACGCGGTGGTGATCTCCCAGAATCCGCGTCCGCCGCTCGAATGCGCCAGGATCTGGTTCTGGTGGGTGTGGCCGTTGAGCCAGCCGATCACCACCGGATACTTCAACAGCAGATCGATGAATTCGTCTGCGCCGTAGAGCTTTACCGACTGCCCTGGCCTCTGTGCCCGGTTCTCCAACGTCAGGCTGTTGTGGTGCGTGTAGATGAGCACCAGTTTGTTCTCGGCCTGCGCTTGCTCCAATTGCCCGGTGAGCCAGTCGAATTGGTCCTCGGGCACCGCACCGTCGGGGCCGGCGACAGCGTTGCAGGTATCGAGCCCGAACGTGCGGATGTTCGGGGTGGGGTCTGCCGCCCACCACGTCTCGCCGGAGTCGAGGTTGTGCTGAGTGAAGCCGTGCCCGATCGGTCCCGGAGTCGGAGTGGTCTCGAAGTGCTCCGCCATGAACTCGCGTTGCTCGAACAGGTAGCGAGCCGGATCGGCCGACACCGCCCGAAACCCCGGTCGCGCACCGGATCCGACGCCCAACGCGTCGACCATTCGCTGCAACGGACTCGCCGTCGACGCGTAGCCGGCGAGGGCCGACGTAGCCGTCGCCTCGAGCGTGTGGGCCTTGCGGCCACCGACTGCGAGTGCATGCAGCTGCGAGGACAGATCGAAGGTGCCGAGCAACAGCGTGTCGTGGTTTCCGTACACCGAATACCACGGCACCGGCAGCCCCACCGATTCCACGGTTCCAGACATTGCCTGCTCGAGGAGGTCGGGAAGCGTCGGGAATCCGTAGTCGCCGAACGAGCCTCCCGAGGGATCACCGGGCCGGTAGGCCCACTGCGCCTCCGGCCAGGCCTGAACACCCTCGAAGACGTTCGCGTCCCCGCTCGTCGGCCGAACCGGAACGCCGTCGAGAACGTCTATGTACCAGCGTAATTCGAGGTGCGAGTGCATGTCGGCACTGTCCCCGGTGACCACTGCCGCTCCCATCGGTGCGCCGGTGACCGGGCTGATCCGCGCGTCCGCGAACGCCTTCACCATCGCCGCGGTGACGTGCACCGTGAGCGGATCCTGCGGGTGGAACGCCGAGCCCCATGCTGCGTGGTCGGAGACGATCATGGGCTCGATCCGTCCGGGCGACTGCGCGTCGATGACGTGCATGTCAGACAGGTGCCCGAGGTAGAGCAACGACCGCCGCGACTGGACCCTCGACGGATTCGGCGCTCGTCCGAGAACGTCCACCCGAGCAACGTAGGGCTCCCCCGGTCCGGCACCGAGCACGCGGTACTTCCCCGGCCCGGTCGAGGTTCGCAGAATCGTCTGCGCCAGCGTTCCGGTCCCGTCCGCTTCCACAGGCTGGGCATGCGCAACGAGAGCCTGACCCAGCACGTGGGGTGCAATCCCCCACGCCGCGGCAAGAGCCCCCACTCGAGCAATGAATTGTCGACGCGACAGCCCGGCCATGGAACTCCTCGGATCCTCGAGAACGGCACCACGTGCGCCTCGCATCCGACGAGGTGACTGCCTATTTTTACAGGGCAGACCGCGGATCGGCTCGCTTTCGGACCGTTCAGGGCACCACGGTCACCGGCCAGCGGCCCGCTTTGACCAACCGCACCGCCACCGAACCGGCGATTCGATGCCCCGCATTCTCGGATGCGCCCACCACCACGGCGTCGGTGCGCAGCTGTTCTGCCACGGCGATCAGTCCGTTGTACGGGTCACCCTGCGCGGTGCGGAACTCCCACCGCACGTGCTCCCGATCTCCGAATCGGGCAGCAGAGGTCCGGACGTAGTCGAGCAACTCGTCGGCGATCTGCTGACCGGTTTCGACGAGTGAGATACCGGCCTGGCCCCACGACGCCGTCGCAATGGGTTGGACGTACACCAGCACCAGCAGCGACCGCTGCCTGCGAGCGAGTCCTGCGGCATAGGCTGCGGCACGCCAGGAAGAATCGGAACCGTCGACCCCCACCACGATCGACTTGGGACCGTCGTGGCCGTACTCGAAACCGGTGGATTCTTGCGCATCGCTCACGAGTCGAGGCTACTGCCGGGACCCCGTCCCTTCGGCCACCCCATCCGGTGACGGTACGGTTGATCCACCTGGAGTCCCGGTCACTCGATGCTCACACACTGGACGGAAGTAACCCATGAACGACGATTCGCAGCTGAACGGACCTCCAGCCGTTCCTGCAGGCTCCACCGACGGCTCGGCGACCGATCCGGCCACCGTGTTCGCCGCGCTGGCCGACATCGTGTATCGAGGCAGCAGCGCGGAGGAGATCTACACCGCAATCTGCAACGCCGCCGTACTCGTTGTTCCCCACTGCGATCACGCGAGCTTGATGCTGATGCGCCACGGGAAGCCCGTCACGGTCGCGGCCTCGGACGACATCGCTCGTGTCGTCGACGATATCGAGCGCGCCACCGGCGAGGGCCCGTGTCTGGACGCGATCACCAGCGAGGCAGCGCAGCTCGAGGCCGACTTCCGAACTCCGACGCAGTGGCCCGCGATGGCCCGCGGTGTGTTGAACCGCACGCCGGTACGAGGGGCCATGGGATTTCGGCTCAACGTGGACGATCAGAAGGTCGGCGCGCTCAACCTGTTCACCGACAAGCCGGGTGTGTTCGATACCGACAGCGCGAGCAAGGCGATCATTCTGACGGCGTTCACGGCCGTCACCGTTGCTGCTGTCATGAACGGTCAAGAGGCGTCGACTCTGCGTGACGGGCTCGAGAGCAACCGTGAGATCGGCAAGGCGATCGGCCTGATCATGGCCCTGCACGATGTGTCCGGTGACGAGGCGTTCGCCCTGCTGCGTAAGTCCTCGCAGGACCTGAACGTCAAGATTGCCGACCTCGCAGCATCTGTCGTCCATCGGCACAGCAAGGGCTTGAAGCGCTGATCATGTGCGCTCAGTGCGCGCCCTGAACCTTCTTGGGGAGTGCGAAGACCAAAGCCAGCGCCACCACACTGAACGCTGCACTGACTGCCATTGCCATCGCCGCGCCGTGCAGAAAGCCCGAGCCGACGGTGTCGGGCCCGGTGATGTCCAAACTGCCGAACAGAACACTGCCGATCACGGCAATGCCGATCGCCGAGCCGACGCGCTGCATGGTGGAGATGACCCCGCTCGCGGCTCCCGCGTCGTCGCGATCGACGGTGGCGACGATGAACTGCGCATTGGGTGCGATGAACGCGCCGTTGCCCAGACCCGCGATGAACAGTGGAACCAACAGCGTCCAGTGCGAGATCGTGTCGGCCGAACTGGTCGCCAAAATGATCCACAGCCAAATCAGCCCGATCGAGACGAGCGACGCCCCGAGTATCAGGACGGTGCGACCGAGACGGATCGTCAGCCTATTGCTCTGCGAGGCGGCAATGATGCTGCCGATCGCGAACGGTATGGACACCAGACCCGATGCCAGTGCCGTGTTGCCCAGTCCGGTCTGCCACAGCAGCGAGATGGTGAAGAAAATGCTTGTGAAGGCCGCGAAGTAGACGAGCGCGAGGATCACACCGCCGGTGAACGCCGGACGGGTGAACAATCGAGGTGGCACCAACGGATTCTGTCCGCGGCCGCTCCGAATCACTTCCCACCAGCCGAACAGCGCGATGAGGCCGATTCCTGCGGCGATCGTCAGGTACGTCCACATGGGCCAGCCCAATTCCTGGCCCTCGATCAGCGGAACGAGCAGTGCGATGAGACCTGCGGAGATGAGTACCAGCCCGAGCCAGTCGATTCCGGGGCGGGCCGCCGGCTCGGCATCGGTCTTGTTCGGGAGCAGCACTGCAGCCGCGACGAGACCGACGATTCCGATCGGCAGGTTGACCCAGAAGACCAGTCGCCAGCCGTTCTCGTCGCCGAAAGCCTGGATGATCAGGCCACCGACGATGGGACCGAGTGCTGTCGAGACTCCGATGACCGCACCCATGATGGCGAATGCCTTGCCCCGCACCGGTCCTGGGAACAACAGCTGAATGAACGCGGTGACCGCTGGGACGAACATGCCGCCCGCCAAGCCCTGAACGACTCGCGCGACGACCAGTTGCAGATCGTCCTGAGCCAGCCCACACGCGAAACTCGCGAGGGTGAAGAGGGCGAGCCCGGTGAAGAAGACCCATTTGTGGCCGATCCGGTCGCCCACCTTGCCCGCCGGGATGAGAGCCAAGCCGAAGGCCAGTGCGTACCCCGAGATGATCCACGACAGAACCGATTCCGACGCGTCCAGCGTGGTGCTGATCGTCGGTAGTGCCACGTTGACGATGGTGGTGTCCAGCAGTGCCATGAACATGCCGAGCAGCAGAACCACGAGCGCTTTCCAGGCGCGTGCGGGCACCTCTGTCGCTGGTGGAGTTGCAGAGGCAATGCCGTCGGTCACTGTGTTGTCCTTCGTCGTTGTCGCCGAGCAGTATCGGCCGACCGATCCTCGGTCACTGTCCGATCATTGCCGTTGCGACGAAGACCCACGACAACCCTGTGGCCAAGACCACGAACGCCGACGCCACTATTCGGCCGCCCCACACCGTCTCCACGAGAGCAGTCTCCGCGTGAGCAGTCGCGCCTGCCGTACCCGTAGGCGTCATCATCAATTTCCCACCCAGCATCGGTGACCCTCGTCATTTCCGGCCGGTGGATACCCTGGGAACCCACGCCGAAACTACGGTGCCGCGACAACCGCCTCCACCGCGTCCAGAAAGGGGTGCTGCGCGGCGAGCAACTTCGTTCTCGCCTGCGCCAGCGGAAACCACTCGACGCGGTCGACCTCGGGAAACGACTCCATGAGGCCGGATTTCGGGGGCCATTCCATCTCGAATGTGTTGCTCACCGCATTCGAGACATCCAGATCGGCCTCGACGCCGAACGCGGTGACGATCTTTCCGCCGCGCTGGGTGACGGTGCCGAGGCCGACGGGTACCCCAGCCGGAACGTCGACCCCGACCTCCTCGCGAAATTCCCGCTGCGCCGCAGTCCAGGGGTCTTCACCGTCGTTGATCAGCCCTTTGACGATCGACCAGGCTTCATCGTCCTTGCGAGCCCAGAACGGTCCGCCGGGGTGAGCGATCAGGACATCCGGGCCGTCGACACCGACGCGATACAACAGGATTCCTGCACTCGTATTCACCATGGACTCAGCGTGCCATCAATTCGGTTGCTCTCCGTATTTCGACGTCACTACCGTTATCGCGGCTCACGACCACACACATCTACGGGAGGTAGAGCGACATGGACACGACGGGATCGGACAGGGTCTGGTTGATCACCGGTGCCAGCTCGGGATTCGGTCGCGAATTCGTTCGTGGCGCCCTCGACGCGGGTGATCGAGTGATGTCCACTGCCCGCAGCGTCGCCGATCTCGAGGGGCCCGAAAGCGATCGGTTACTCCACGCGCGGCTGGACGTGACCGATCAGGAGTCGATCGACTCCACCGTGGCCTACGCTCTCGACCGATTCGGACGCATCGATGTCCTGGTCAACAACGCCGGTTTCGGCCTGCTCGGAGCGTTCGAGGAGATCGACGAACCCGACTTTCGCCATAACCTGGAGGTCAACTTCTTCGGCCCACTGGCCGTCACCCGGGCGGTGCTGCCCTCGATGCGGGCGCGCCGCAACGGCCACATCGTGCAGATGTCCTCGGTCATCGGCGTGGTCCCCGGTCCGGGCGGAACCGCATATGCGGGAGGCAAATTCGCACTCGAAGGCTTCTCGGAGGCTCTCGCCGCGGAGGTGCGTCATCTCGGTATCGGTGTCACCATCGTCGAACCGGGTCCGTTCCGCACCGATGCGAGCGGACGGTCGATGCGATGGGGAACCCCTCTCGACGACTACGCCGCCCTGATCGGACCGTCTCGAACCGCTTTCGAAGCTACCCACGGCCATCAGCCCGGCGACCCACGCCGCGGCGTCGATGCCGTCATCGCCGCGATTTCCTCGGACACTCCCCCGCTGCGGCTTCCGCTGGGCTCGAAGTCCTTCGAGTGGATCGAGACCTATCTCCAGAATCGCCTCGGTCAAGCCCGCGAGGTTCGCTCTATGGGTTCCGATACCGACTACAGGTGAATCGCCATTCCTTCTGCACGCCGTGCCGCAAACCCGGGCAACAGTTATTGTCTACCGATGCAGGAGCGTGCAGCGTCCACCAGGCAGGCCGTACTCGAAGGCGCCGCGGCCAGTTTCGAGAAGTTCGGTTACGGCACAGCAAGTTTGAGCACCATCATCGCCCATGCCGGGGTCAGCAAAGGCGCGATGTACTTCCATTTCTCGTCCAAGGAAGATCTGGCTCAGGCAGTGATCGACGCGCAACTGGCCATGGCGGCGAGTGCGAGCGCCGTCGTCATCGAGCAGACGCCCAAAGCATTGGACGCCTTGATCCTGGTGAGCAAGGAGTTGGGACGCCAACTGCAGACCGAATCGATCGCCCGCGGGGGTATGCGGTTGACGCTGGAGTCGGCCATCGTGGACAGCCCCAATGCGCAAGCGTTCGAGGACTGGATCGGCAAGATGGGCGATCTGGCCGCACGCGCTCAGGCCGAAGGCGACATCGTCGACGGTATGGACGCACTCACGCTCGGTCGATACATCGTCGCGTCGTTCACCGGCGTGCAGACAGTGTCGGAGATGTTGACCGGACGCGCCGATCTGCAGCAAAGGTTGACCGAGATGTGGCAGATGCTGCTGCCCGCGGTGGTGCCGCGCCGACGCCTTCCGCGGGTGATGGCAGTTGCCGAGGACGCCCTTATCGACTGGAGCGATCGGTAGAGGCCAGCCACGGTTCGGACGTCGCCGTGACGGACATCGCCGACAGCACCTCGCCGTCATGCTCGAACTGAATGCGGTAGACGCCGTCGGTGGAGTCGGTATCGACGATCACCGAGCACGGGTTGGTCCACTCGGCGAATCCCATGAACCTCACCTCGCACGAGGTGAAATCCAGCGCCGGTGTCTCGGTGGCCAAGCGCAGAGCCTGACGGGCCGCCTCGAGCATCGTCACGCCCGGCAGGTACTCGACCGAATGGTCGAACATCGCCAGGTTGCGCGGATCCGGCGCGACGACGATGGTCCCGTCGGATGTATGCCGTGCCAGCACCACGTCGGACGGATCGAGACGCCCGACGGAGGACGGCGGGACCACCTCGGTTCCGGCCGGCAGGAACCGGAAGTGGGGGTCGGCAATGGTCGACTTGCGGAACTGCGAATACACCTCGGGTCCGATGGTCCGGACGGACGCCGTCCCCGACGCGACGAGGTGGATGCCGTTCAGGAGTCGGGCGGACAGCTTCATGTTGTCCAGCGACTCGTTCTCGAACGTCACGTCGGTCGTGATCGACTCTGCGACAAGCGAATCGTCGATGTCGTCGACCGAGAGCGGGTCCAGGATCTCGAAGCGGGAGTGCTCGATGAACACCACGTGATCGAGTGGCACGCCGTGGTTGACGTGACAGAACAGGCTGATCGCTTGGCGCAGAGCCTCGGCCACCATCAACGAGTCGTGAGTTCGGCGGACCGGCGCGAACATGCGATGAGACGTGGGGAACTGCACCGCCGCCCGATGGGTGCCGTCGACGGTCTCGTAATCGGTCAACAGAACGTCGCCCGGTGACCGCCGATGCACGAGGTGACGCGGAACGGTTGCTGCGTAACTCAAACTCATGAAGCCCCTTAAAACCGACCGACCCGGCTTTTTATAGCACTGTTGAGCCACCGGGATCGCGTGTTCAGTATGTCGCGGACGACCGACAAAACTGACATCGGTCGACGGGATTCATTCATTCGATATACAGAAATAACCGTCACGATCTGTTAACTAACTCGAACTCTCGGTACCACATGTCCGGTACGTTCACGGGCCGCGCCGGGGACCATAAGGCCCACCCACGACAGCAAAAATCCCCGCCCGGAGAACCGGACGGGGACTGCGCTCCCCCACCTGGACTCGAACCAGGAACCCTTCGATTAACAGTCGAATGCTCTGCCAATTGAGCTATGGGGGATTACCTCGCGGCGTCACACTCTCGTGCGAGCCGTTGGAAACAATAGCGCACACCCCCTGCCGAGTACCAAATCGCCCTGCTCGAGGTTCGTCGGGCAAGATGGAAGAACAGCCGCACGCCCTATGGAAGGACCTACTGATGATTCGTTTGGTACTGGCGGCTGGAGCTGCGTATGTGCTCGGTGCCAAGGCAGGACGTGGCCGATACGAGCAGATTCGCAAGACAGCGAGCGCCGTCGCGTCGAGCCCGGCCACCAAGAAGGCGATCGAGGTCGGCCGTCAGAAGCTGTCCGACTCCCTGAACACTCAGCCGCGACTGGAACCGATGCAGCCGATCGACGACGAGACCCAGGTCTTCGTTCCCCGCGATCAGCTGCGGCGCTAACCGACCTCGGCCACACTTCCTACCGCGAGCTCGAGCAGACTGCGGCGGTACTGCTCGAGGGCGATGAGGTCGCCGAACAACGCGTTGTAATCGTCGGGCTTCTCCACCGGTGACATGCGCTGCAGTTTCGATTTGAGTTCGGCCACCTGTTGGCCGACCCACACTTCCTGGAGCCGTGCGAGTACGCCCGAGATGTAGCGGGTGAGAGCGTCGTCGGCCACGCGCATCGGGTCGACGGCCAACTCGGTGACCAACGACACGACTACGGCGTCCTTGGCCTGTTTGGCCACGGCGTCGACCCACTCCCCTCCACCCAAGCCCGCAGCGGTGCCGCCGGCAGCGGCCACTGCGTCGCGCACGGCCGAGTACGCCGGGTGATGGAAGCTCTCCGGCGGGAGCGAATCGAACACCGTGCCTGCCATCGCAGGCATCTGCAGTACCGCCTTGAGTGCTTCCCGTTGCGGCCACAGAGACGGATCGGTGGGGTTGGGACGCGGAGGTCCCGTGGGGGCCTCCACCGGAGCTGCCTGACGCTTCTCGAACGGCACACGCTTGCCGCTCGTGTCGCCCCTGGCCCCCTTCTTCGCCTCGTCGCGCACGCGGGCGAGCACCATCGCGGTGTCGTCCCACCCGGTCCAGCCGGCGAGCTGCCGCGCGTACTCGTCCCGAAGCGACGCGTCCTTGATGCGGGCAACCACGGGGACGGTTCGCTTCAATGCTTCGACTCGACCCTCGGGCGTGTCCAGATCATGTTCTCGCAGCAGCGATTTGACGACGAACGCGAACATCGGCGTGCGTCTGGCGACGAGATCGCGAACGGCGTTGTCGCCGGACTTCAACCGCAAGTCACACGGGTCCATTCCGTCCGGCGCGACAGCGACGAACGTCTGACCGGCAATCTTCTGATCACCCTCGAATGCCTTCATCGCGGCGGCCTGGCCGGCTTCGTCGCCGTCGAAGGTGTAGATCACTTCGCCCCGAAAATAGCTGTCGTCCATCATCAGTCGACGCAGCATCGCCAGGTGATCCTCGCCGAATGCGGTTCCACAGGACGCCACCGCAGTCTTGACGCCTGCCAGGTGCATCGCCATCACGTCGGTGTACCCCTCGACGATGACGGCCTGATGCGACTTCGCGATCTCCTTGCGGGCAAGATCGAGACCGAAGAGCACCTGAGACTTCTTGTACAGCATGGTTTCCGGGGTGTTGATGTACTTACCCGGCATCGTGTCGTCGTCGAACAGCTTGCGTGCGCCGAAGCCGATGACGTCGCCGCTCTGACTGCGAATGGGCCACACCAACCGGCGCCGGAAACGGTCGATGGGTGTACCGCGCTTGCCGGGTGTCGCCAACCCCGCGTCGACGATCTCCTTGGCCTCGAAGCCCTTGCCCAGCAGGTGTTTGGTGAGGGTGTCCCAGCCGTCCGGCGCGTACCCACAGCCGTAGGCCAGGGCAGCGTGCCCGTCGAAGTTGCGTTCGGTGAGGTAGTCCCGCGCAGCCTGGGCGTCAGGACCGCTGAGCCTGCCCGCGTAGAACTCCTGCGCTGCCGCGTTCGCGGCGATCAAGCGCGCTCGGGTGCCGCGGTCACGTTGAACCGACGGCCCTCCGCCCTCGTAGGAGATCGAGTAGTTCAACCGATCGGCCAATTGCTCGACGGCCTCGACGAAGGAGATGTGCTCGATCTTCTGGAGGAAGGAGTAGGCGTCACCTCCTTCGCCGCAGCCGAAGCAGTGATAGTGACCGTGGTTGGGGCGGACGTGGAACGACGGAGATTTCTCGTCGTGGAAGGGGCACAACCCCTTCATGGAGTCGCCGCCCGCGCGCTTGAGAGAGACGTAGTCGCCGACTATGTCTTCGATCCGTGTGCGTTCGCGAATGGCGGCGATGTCGCGTTCAGGAATTCGGCCGGCCACGAAGGGCAGTCTAGTCCCGATCCGGACCTACCCACATTCGGTCGCGGAGCGGTCAGCCCCAGCTGGCCTGAGCTCCGAGCGAACGCTTGTCGATCAGTTCGAGTCGACTTTCGGTGTAGGACGCGATCTGGTCGACCACCACTCGGGTCCGTTCGGCATCGCTGCCCGCCCGCTGCCAGGCGGGCACCAGAATGGGATCCAGCTCGCCGGGAGCCGAGCGCATCAACCACTCGGCGACGCGGTGGATGCGGTCGCGTTGACGCTCCTGCCGGATCTTGTGCCCTGCGTCGGACATCACGTACCGCAGGGCCATGGTCTTGAGCAGCGCGACTTCGGAGCCGACGATCGACGGCACCACGAGATCGGCGTCGTAGCGACTCAAGGGCGCGGTGCCGTACTTCTCGTGGGTGCCCTCGATGGCGGCGGTGGCGAAGCGCCCAACGAGTTCACTGGTCATGTGCTTGAGCGCTACGGATGCGGCGAGAGTGCCGTCGTAGCGTCCGACCGCGACGACGACGGGCATCCTCGACAGGCGATCGGCGGCCTCGATCAGTTCGTCGACATCGAGTCCGCGGAATTCCGAGACGCCGAGTTCGGCGAGGGCGCGTCGCTCGATCGGATCGGACAGCGCCCGTAGGTCGATTCGAGCGTCGATGACGCCGTCCTCGACGTCGTGCACCGAGTAGGCCACGTCGTCGGACCAGTCCATGCTCTGCGCTTCGAGGCACTTGTGCTTGTCCGGTGCGCCGTCGCGCACCCAGCCCAGAATGGCGGAGTCGTCGTCGTAAGCACCGAATTTTGCGCCGGGGGCGGGCCGGATCCACGGGTACTTCGTGGCGGCATCGAGCGAGGCTCGGGTCAGGTTGAGTCCTGCACTGCGGCCGTCGGCGTCGAGGATCTTCGGCTCGAGTCCGGTGAGAATCCGCAGGTTCTGCGCATTGCCCTCGAACCCACCGCAATCCTGGGCCACTTCGTCGAGGGCGCGTTCACCGTTGTGTCCGTAGGGCGGATGGCCGATGTCGTGCGCCAGCCCGGCGAGGTCCACCAGATCGGGATCGCTACCGAGACCCTCGGCGATACTGCGGCCGATCTGCGCAACCTCGAGCGAGTGCGTCAATCGCGTGCGCGGTGTGTCTCCGTCTCGCGGACCGGTGACCTGAGTCTTGTCGGCGAGCCTGCGCAGTGCGGCGCAGTGCAACACGCGCGCTCGATCGCGCGCGAAAGCACTTCGATGCGAGGCGTTGTCTGCCCCGACCCGCAGTCCTGCGGTCTTGGGAGGTTCGGTGACGAATCGTTCGACGTCGTGCGCCGAGTATGTGCCGGTCATCTACTGGCCTGCCGTGTAGGAGAAGTCCGCGGTGAAGTGGGTCAGCTGGTACCACAGCAGAGCGCCCGTCTCCCTGGCGATCCCGTGTGCCTGAGATTCTCTGGTGTAGACGGCGGGACCGGTACGCGTCGGCGAGGTCCAGGCGTCCAGTCCGGCGTCGCGCGCCATCGTTCGAGTGCGTAGTGAATGCCACGGATCGCTGACCAACACCACCGACGACTTGCCCTGTTCGCGCAGTGTGTTGCTCACTGCCTCGATGCTCTCGAGGGTGTCCGAGCCGGTCTCGACGGCAATGATGGCGTCGGCGGGAACTCCCTGATCGATCAGATAGTTGCGGCCCGACGCGGCCTCGGTGAACAGGTCGCCCTCCTGCTTGCCACCGACGGTGACGATCTCGGGAGCGATTCCCTGCTCGTACAGAGACGCGGCCTGGGACAGTCGTGCCTCGAACACCGTCGAGGGTGTGCCGCTGTACTGCGCAGCACCGAGAACCACGATGGCGTCCGCCTTGGAATAGTCGTCGATGCGCGCCACCTGCCATACCCGCACCGCTGTTCCCGCGACCAGCACCAACGACATCAGCACCACTCCCGCGACCAGCCGACCGGTCCAGCGTCCGAGCGTTCCGAAGAAGCCCAGGCGCTCGGGACCGGGGTCCGTGGCATACCGATCGTCGTACGGATCGCCGTACGAATCGCGGTCGAGAGTTGGATTCACCCCTCGAGTTTGCCAGGCCTGCTCATCGGCATGGTCACGGCGCGCCCCGAACGAGCTACAGCCACCCTCGATCCTCGGCCACCCGGACCGCCTCGGCCCGGGTGCTGGTGCCGGTCTTCCCTATCGCCGACGACAGATGATTGCGCACCGTGCCCTCCGAGAGATGGACCTGAGCAGCGATGGATCCTGCCGTCCCGCCCCGGGCAGCCGCGCGGAGAACCTCCTGCTCTCGGGCGGTCAGTGGAGAGACGCCGTCGGTGAGGGTCTCGGTCGCCAGCGTCGGATCGACCACGCGAAGCCCCATGTGCACGCGTCGAACCGCGTCGGCCAGCTGCTTGGCGGGGGTGTCCTTGACCACGAAACCCGACGCACCCGCATCGATGGCGCGTCGCAGGTAACCGGGTCGCCCGAACGTGGTGACGATCAGCACTCTCGACTGCGGTGCGACGAGCGCCAGTTCGGCGGTGACCTCGATACCGTTCTTGCCGGGCATCTCCACGTCGAGCAGAACGACGTCGGGTCGATGTTCGAGAACGGCAGCGGCAACCTCGTCCCCGCGTCCCACCTCGGCGACGACGTCGAGATCGTGTTCGAGCCCCAGCAGAGCTGCCAGTGCACCCCGCACCAGAGCCTGATCGTCGGCCAGCAACAGTGTGATGGTCATTGCGCCTGAGTCCTATTCACCGTGTACCTCCACCCTGAACCCACCGGTCGGCACCCGGGCGATCGTCAGTGCGCCACCCGCGGCAGCCACTCGCTCACCCAGCCCACGTAGACCGTTGCCGCCGGACTGCTTGTCTGCCGGTCCCACTCCGTCGTCGACGATGGAGATGCTCGACGCCGTCAGCGTCACCCGGCACTGTCGCGCACTCGAGTGTCGAACCACATTGGTCACCGCTTCCCGGATCACCCAACCGAACAGTTCTCGGTATCGCAGTGGCACCACGTCGGCGTCACCGGGAAGATCGGCGTCGATTCCCGCAGCGGTCAATGCCGTTCGCGCACTGGCCAATTCGGATCCGATATCGACCTGCCGCATGCCCCCGACGGTACTGCGGACATCGGCAAGTGCTTGCCGAGCAAGGGTTTCCAGTTCGGCGATCTCCACGGCCGCTCGGGCGGGGTCGATCTCGATGAGCCTGCCGGCCAGTTCACTCTTGACTGTGATGACGGTCAGGGAATGGCCGAGGATGTCGTGCACATCCCGGCTCATGCGCTCGCGTTCGGCCACGATGGCCAGATCTGCCAATTGTTGCCTGGCCACGGCCAATTCGTGATTGCGCTGGAAGACCTGGGTGATTCCCCATGCCGCGGCCGCGCTGATCAGGAGTTGGAATGCGAAGAAGGTGTCGGGCACCCAGGACGAGATCAGGCGCGGTGCCAGTTCGACGATCACCACCATCACCGCGACCAACGTCCACGCGTGTCGGACGGGCAGGGTCATCATCGCCAGGACGGCAATGTAGACGGTGGCGCCGAAGCCGGTAGTTCCGACCAGGGCACTCATCGCGACGGTCAGGGCGACCATCACCGCGAGCGCGATCCATGCCTGCGACGTGGGCAACGGATTCCCTCGACGATGGCCGTTGCGGAAACGCCAGAAGGTGGTCGTGAACACCGCACCGAAACAGACGATCGCAACGATCCCGGCGACCCGTTCCGCCACCGAGGCCAGAGCGAGAATCTCGTTGAGGGGGTAGATCAGGTAGATCAGCCAGATGGCTCCGAACATCCAGCCGAACCGCCAGACCCGCCCCTCCGGCAGGTCGGCGGTGAACGTGGTCATGTCGCCCACGGTATCCCTGTGGGCGACACGATCAGCGGTTTCGGTCTCAAGCACGCGTGGTGTCTCTCCGGAACAGAATCGCCGCGCCGGCGATGAAGATCGTCGCCCAGACCACCAGATTGATCACGGCGATCAGCAACGTTCCGGTTTCGGTCCCGGCGAACGCGGCCCGGGATACGGTGGCCAGCCCGTAGAGCGGGGTGAACTGGGCCAGCATCGGGAACCAGCCGCTGTCACCGAGAGGAACGAAGAGTCCGCCCGCCAACGCCAGGAACGCGAGCACGGGTCCGAGGATCTGCATCACGTTCTCCGACGGCAGCAGGTAGCCCATGAACAGTCCGAATGCGGCGAACACCGCCGAGCCGATCCAGCCGATCAGACCGCTGACGATCCACACCCAGATCGGCATGTCCGCCCCGAAGAATTTCGCGACGACGAACACCACGACTATCGAGGCTGCACCCATCGTCATGGCCACGAGGACCTTGGTGACGATGTAGGCGACGGGCTTCAGCGGGGTCAACCGCAACTGTCGGCTCCACCCCTGAGCTCGTTCGACCGAGACCATCGCTCCCCCACTGGTGGTGGCGAGCATCGCGCCGTAGACGGCCATGCTGATGGCGATGTAGCCGGTGACGTTTCCGTGCGCGAAAGGGTAATTGGTCCTGTAGTCGGACTGCGTGCCGAAGATGACGAAGAACACCGGCGGCATCACCAAGGTGAAGATCAGAGTTCGCTTGTTCCGGAAGAGTCTGCGGATCTCGAGTCGGAGGAATGTGGGCGAGAAGCCGCCCCAGGCAACAGCTCTGGCAGGTGTGCGGGTGGTCGTGGACGGCGTGGTCGTGGTCATCGGATGCTCCCGGCGAGTTCGTTCTCGGCTGTGTCGTTGTCAGAATCGGTGGTCAGGGCGAGGAATGCGTCCTCGAGGTTGCGCGAGACGATTTCCAGATCGGTCGCATGTGCGTCGTTGAGCAGGTACCGGGCCACGGCGTCGGAGTCGCGTCCGTGCACGATCACCCGATCGCCACGTGTGTCGACGCGATCCACCCCAGGTAGAGCCAGCAACACCGACTGGTCGACGCCGGGCAGCGTGGCGGTGACGGTGCGCCCTGCCGCCAGGTTCTTGACCTCGGCGGCGCTGCCGTCGGCGACGATCTTGCCGTGCCGCACCAGCACGATGCGGTCCGCGTACGCGTCGGCTTCGTCGAGATAGTGCGTTGCGAACAGCACCGTTCGGCCGGTGCTGGCGTCCTGGCGGATGGCGTTCCAGAAGTCGCGACGCCCCTCGACGTCCATGCCGGTGGTCGGCTCGTCGAGTACCAGCAGATCCGGATCGGGCAGCAGTGCGAGCGCGAATCGCAGTCGCTGCTGCTGCCCGCCCGAGCATTTGGCCACTCGGCGATCTCCGATGTCGGCGATGCCGGCCCGAGTGAGAACCTCCTTGACCGACCGAGTGCGGGCGAACAGTACCGACGTCAGCTCGACGGTTTCGCGGACGGTCAGATCGCGAAGCAGACCGCCGGTCTGCATGACGGCCGAGATGCGGCCCTGGGCGATCGCGTCGGCGGGCGTTCCCCCGAACACCGACACCGAGCCGGTGGTGGGTGTTGCCAGGCCGAGCATCATGTCGATGGTGGTCGTCTTTCCCGCTCCGTTCGGTCCGAGAAATGCGACGACCTCGCCCGGTTCGATGGACAGGCTGAGCCCGTCGACCGCCCGGACCGAGCCGTAGGTCTTGGTGACGTCCCGTAGTTCGACTGCCTTGGTTGTGGTCATGGGAATCACTCTGCTGCGATCGAGCAGCGTCGACCTCGTTCGAGCGTCACGATTGCGAGGTGACAACTGTCATGCATCCGCATCGACCTGCTCGATCTCCTCGCCGCCCAGCCGGTAGATTTCAGTGCATGGCAGTCCAGCACCGGCGGCACAGCAGCGCCACAGTCGTTCGAAAGTCAGCCGTCCGAAGCTCGGTCCATCGATTTCGTCGTCTCGCCGCTGTGGGTGCTCTGACCCTGTTCGCCGCGGTCCTGCTCGCGCCAGGGGTTGCATCCGCCGAGGCTCCCTCGCGGCTGGCCACGCAGATCACCGACAACGTCCAGGCACTCGACCCCGATGCACTCGCCGAGGTGCAGACCTCGATCGACGACCTCTACGGCAGCAGCCAGCTTCGATTGTGGGTCACCTACGTCGCGGACTTCGACAACATGTCGGCGGCGAACTGGGCCGAGCAGACGTACACCAGAAGTGACCTCGGTGCGCGCGACGTTCTGCTCGCCGTGGCGACCGTCGACCGTTCGTACTACCTCGCTGTGAACACCGGGCTGTCACAGGTCACCACCTCGGAGCAGAACGACATCCGCGTCGACGACGTCGAACCCGCACTGCGCGAGGAAGATTGGTCCGGTGCGGCCATTGCGGCGGCCGGTGCACTCGGCGACGCGTACGCCTCGAGCGGCAGCGGCGGCTCGTCGGCACCACTGCTGATCGGCGTCGGCGCACTGGCCGTGGCCGGCGGCGGAGCCGTCGTCTACTCGTCCCGGCGCAAGAAGGCCCGCGTTGCAGCCGAGGTCGAGGCCGTGGCGAAGATCGACCCGAGCGACCCGGCCGCACTCGCTGCCTTCCCCATCGACGTCCTCGACACCCGGGCCAAGGAAATTCTGGTCGAGACCGACAATGCCGTACGCGCCAGCGAGGAGGAATTGAACCTCGCCCGTGGAGAGTTCGGAGATTCTGCGGCCGCACCGTTCATCTCCGCCCACGACAACGCCAAGCGAGCCCTCGCGTCCGCTTTCGAGATCCGTCAACGCCTCGACGACGCCATTCCGGAAACTCCCGATCAGCGGCGCGCGATGCTCGTCGAGATCATCTCCTCCTGTGGCCAGGCCGATCGCGAACTCGATTCGCGAGTGGAGGAGTTCGACGGTTTCCGCGATCTCGTGATGAACGCCGACGCCCATCTCGACGAGCTGACCCAGGCGATCATCGGGTTGACGGTGAGGATTCCGCAATCGGAAACCTTGCTCGCTGAATTGCATTCGGAGTTCTCCGAGACGGCACTGAAATCCATCGCCGACAACGTCACGATGGCACAGGAGCGACTCGCGCTGGCCGAGGACAACATCGAGGCCGGCCGCAAGGCGGCAGCACTCCCGCCCGGAAAGCAGGGGCCTGCGGTCACCGCGATCAGGACGGCCGAACGAGCCGTCGACCAGGCCAAGACACTCCTCGACGGAGTCGACCATGCCCGGGACGACATCAGGCATGCCATCGCCACCCTGCCCGACGCCATCGCGGACGTTCGCCGCGACATCGAGCAGGCACGTGGTTTGACCGAACACGGCGGTGCCGAACTCCAGTCGGCCATGACTGCGGCGCAGACTGCGCTGCAGAACGCGGAGACGGCCCAGTCCTCGGATCCACTCGGCAGCTACACCGCCCTCGCCGAAGCGGATGCCGAACTGGAGAAGATCGTCGACGAGGCGTCGGCGGAGAAGGCTGCCGAGGACCAACTGCGGGCCCGTCTGGAGCGCGATATCGCGGCCGCTCAGGCGCAGATCACCGCTGCCGCGGACTACATCTCGACCCGTCGCGGCGGAGTGGGTGCCGACGCCAGAACGCGCCTGTCCGAGGCCGAACGCCACCTCGGCGCGGCGCGCCAGTTGGGCGACGAGAACCCCGACGAAGCTCTCAAGCATGCTCACGCCGCCAGCCAATTGGCCTCGCGCGCATCGCAGATCGCCCAGGCCGATGTACAGAACTGGGAAAATCGTCACGGTCCTCGCGGGGGCAGCAGCGGAGGCAACATCGCCGGCGCGGTGCTCGGCGGCATCCTGATCAACAGTGTGCTTCGCGGCGGCGGGGGTGGCGGAGGCTTCGGTGGCGGATTCGGTGGCGGCGGGGGCTTCGGCGGAGGCGGCGGTGGCGGCGGATTCGGTGGTGGCGGCGGCCGCTTCTAGGCTTTCTCGACCACACACGACAGGGCCCGATCTCGCGATGAGATCGGGCCCTGTGGTGTGTGTGAGGTTGTTACGCGCCGATCAGACGAGACGCGATGTATCCCTCGACCTGATCGAGAGCGACGCGCTCCTGCGCCATCGTGTCGCGCTCGCGGATGGTGACGGCATGATCGTCGAGCGTGTCGAAGTCGACTGTGATGCAGAACGGGGTACCGATCTCGTCCTGGCGACGGTAGCGGCGACCGATGGCTCCGGCGTCGTCGAACTCGACGTTCCAGTACTGACGCAGTTGCTGCGCAAGATCTTTCGCCTTGGGCGTCAGGTCCGCGTTGCGCGAGAGCGGGAGCACCGCGACCTTCACCGGAGCCAGACGACGGTCGAGCTTGAGCACGACGCGCTTGTCGACGCCGCCCTTTGCGTTGGGGGCCTCGTCCTCGGTGTACGCGTCGACGAGGAATGCCATCAGCGAACGCGTCAGACCGGCCGCAGGCTCGATGACGTACGGGGTGTAGCGGGTGTCGGTGGCCTGCTCGTAGTAGCTCAGGTCCTGGCCCGACGCCTTCGAGTGCACCGACAGGTCGTAATCGGTGCGGTTGGCGACACCTTCGAGCTCGCCCCACGCACTGCCCTGGAAACCGAACTTGTACTCGATGTCCACGGTGCGCTTGGAGTAGTGCGACAGCTTCTCCTTGGCGTGCTCGTAGAGTCGCAGGTTCTCCGGATCGATACCGAGATCGGTGTACCACTTCATGCGGTAGTCGATCCAGTACTGGTGCCACTCGTCGTCCTCGCCAGGCTTGACGAAGAATTCCATCTCCATCTGCTCGAACTCACGGGTGCGGAAGATGAAGTTTCCGGGGGTGATCTCGTTGCGGAAACTCTTGCCGATCTGGCCGATGCCGAACGGCGGCTTCTTGCGTGAGGTGGTCAGCACGTTGGCGAAGTTGACGAAGATGCCCTGTGCGGTCTCGGGACGCAGGTAGTGCAGGCCCTCTTCGTTGTCGACCGGGCCGAGGAAGGTCTTCAGCAGGCCCGAGAACGCTCGCGGTTCGGTCCACGAGCCCGGTTCACCGGTCTCGGGATCGCGGATGTCGGCCAGGCCGTTCTCCGGCGGGTGGCCGTGCTTCTCCTCGTACGCCTCGATGAGGTGATCGGCGCGGTACCGCTTGTGCGTGTGCAGCGACTCCACCAGCGGGTCGGAGAACGTCTCGACGTGGCCGGACGCCTCCCACACCTCACGCGGCAGGATCACCGAGGAATCCAGCCCGACGGTGTCGTCGCGGCTGGTGATCATGTTGCGCCACCACTGCTTCTTGATGTTCTCCTTGAGCTCGACGCCCAGCGGACCGTAGTCCCAGGCAGACCTGGTACCGCCGTAGATCTCGCCGCACGGGTAGACGAGGCCTCTGCGCTTGGCGAGGTTGGCGACGGTTTCGACTTTGGACTTGGGTGCCACTGGCGGAGCTCTCCATCTTCGGTTACATCGTGTAAGAGGTGACGTGGGCGGTTTTCGCCCTGATCAGACTATCTGGCTCGGCGGGCGAAACCGAACAGCGGTCGAGTGCGGAAGTTGACATGCGCACCTGTGCATATCACAATGAATACGATTTGCAATAACAACTACTGCACTAACCTGATGCCATGACGTCGATCGTGCAGGGAGAGTCCGCCGGCAACGAACCGGCAATCGAAGGAGCCGCAACCGTGTCCACGGACTCGACAGTGGAAGCCAGTACGACCCACCGGCAGGACCCGGAGCACCCGTTGCACTCCGGCGATCCTTTCGCCGCCGCTCCCCCGGCTCACATCCCGCCGAAGGAGACTCTGACCGCGGCGGGCGACATCCTGCGCGCACTCGCGGCCCCGGTCCGCATCGCCATCGTGCTGCAGCTGCGGGAGTCCGAGCGGTGCGTCCACGAACTCGTGGTCGCCCTCGGTGTCACGCAACCGCTGATCAGCCAGCACCTTCGGGTACTCAAGGCAGCGGGTGTGGTGCGCGGAGAACGCAACGGACGCGAGGTCCTGTACCGATTGGTCGACGATCACCTCTCCCACATCGTCGTCGACGCCGTGGCCCACGCCGAGGAAGGCCGGAACCTGTGACCGACAAGTCCACCGACACCGCCACACCCAGACGACCCGTCGTCGTCGGAGTGCGGGCCACCAAGCAGCGCAGTGCGATCTCGGATCTGCTCGACACCATCGAAGAGTTCAAGTCCGCACAGGATCTGCACGACGAATTGCGCAAACGTGGTGAGGGCATCGGCCTCACCACGGTGTATCGCACACTGCAGACCTTGGCCGACGCCGGGACTGTCGACGTACTGCGCACCGACAACGGCGAGTCGGTCTACCGACGCTGCTCCTCCGGACATCACCATCACCTGGTGTGCCGCTCGTGCGGCTTCACCGTCGAGGTGGAAGGCCCCACCGTCGAGAAGTGGTCGCAGAGTATGGCCGAATCCAACGGCTTCAGCGACGTGAGCCACACGATCGAGATCTTCGGCACCTGCAGTCAGTGCAGCGCTGCCGCGCGGTGAGTCCGCTCAGGCGACGGCCTCTGCCACGCGAGGTACCAATGCGTCGACAGCGAACGGAATCGACAGCACAGAGTTGTACGTAATCGCTCCACGCTGATCGGTGGACAACGGAACGATCGCATCGCGCCGTGCAGCATCGAGCGTTCCGAAGATCGGGTTCTCCGCCACCACGTCGATGTCGTCACCGGTACCGAGATAGAGCACCAGGTCCGCGTCGAGCATCGAGATGTTCTCGGCCGAGACCGGAACGAAGAAGTTGGTGCCGTCGTCCTGGGCGCGGATCGATTCCGGGACCTCGAAGCCCAGCGAGGTGACGAATGTGCCGCGGGCATCCCCGGGCAGATATGCGCCGAACTGGCCATCGTACGGAAGCACCACTGCGGCAGTCTTACCCGCGAACTCCGGATGTTCGTTTCGAACCTGCTCGAGCGCATCGTCGGTCTGCGCGTTCAACTCCTCACCGCGGTCGCGTTCACCCATCGCGCGAGCGATGGTGTCGGTGGCCACCTCACGATCGACGGCGTAGGCAGCCGATCCTGCAGGTCGGGCGACCGTCGGCGCGATGCCGCTGAGCCTGTCGTACGTCGCCTCGTCGAAGCCCGCGTTGAGTCCGGTGATGAGATCCGGTGCCAGAGAGGCGATCAGCTCGAAGTTCGGCTCGGACTCCGAGCCCAGCAGAGTCAACGGCGCGTCGCCGACCAGCTCGTCGGTCCACGGACCCAGTCCGGTCTCGTAGAACGCGTACCCGGTGTTGCCGACCGGAACGGTGCCGAGCGCGATGACGGCATCGGCGTCGGACACCCCGAGCGTGACGATGCGGGTCGGCTTCTCGGCGATGGTCGTGCTGCCGTAGATGTGATCGATGACGACCGGGAATGCACCGTCCGCCGACTGCGTCGCAGTGTCGCCGGTGTCGGCCGTGGAGCAGGCCGTTACGGCCACACCGAGAGCGATCACCGCCACCGCTGCCGTGAGCATTCGGGTCCACCGCACAGTCATCGCATCCGCCTCTACTGGAAAGTAAGTACAGGCAAACCTTAGCTGACCGGTCAGGGCAGCAAGCCCTCGCGCGCCTTCTCCACTCCGGCGAGCACCAGAATGAGCATCGTCAACATCGCCTCGTCATCCAGGCCGTTGGCAGGAAAGGTGTAGCGCAGCAACACATCCGCGAGCTTGTCGTGGGTATTGACCGAGATCGCGCCGAACTGCGAATCCGCATTGCGGTCGGCAACTTTCTTGTGCAGAGCAGGCTTCAGCGGCCGGTCCCACGCCAAGACCGCAGTGAGCGAGAGCACCTCGAGTTCGGGTGAAAGTCGAACGGCACGCAGCGAGCACAGGGCGCCCGCATAGTCGAAACCGAGAGAACCCTCGTCGCCGAGTGTGACCGTCGCGAACTGCGAGAGCGCCAACTGGGCACGGGCCTGCAGCGAAAGCCCCTCGTCCGGTGTCCCGTTCGCGCTGTCACTCATACTTCACTCCACCGAATCGTCGGTCCCGCGAGGCGTATTCGATACACGCCTCCCACAGATCCCGACGGTCGAAATCCGGGAAGAGCTTCTTCTGGAACACGAATTCCGCGTAGGCGGACTGCCACAGCAGGAAGTTCGACGTCCGCTGCTCCCCCGACGGACGCAGGAACAGATCCACGTCGGGCATATCCGATTCGTCGAGGTACTTGGCGACGGTGGCCTCGGTGATCTTCTCGGGGTTCAGCTTGCCTGCGGCCACTTGTCGAGCGATTTCTCTTGTGGCATCGGCAATCTCGGCCCGGCCACCGTAGTTGACGCACATCGTCAACGTCATCACGGTGTTGCGTTTCGTCAACTCCTCGGCAACTTCGAGTTCCTTGATCACACTGCCCCACAACCTCGGTCGACGGCCGGCCCAGCGAACCCGGACGCCCATCTCGTTCATCTCGTCGCGTCGACGACGAATGACGTCACGATTGAAGCCCATCAGGAACTTGACCTCGTCGGGACTGCGCTTCCAGTTCTCCGTCGAGAATGCGTACGCGGACAACCACTGCACCCCGATCTCGATGCACCCGCACACGGCGTCCATGAGCACCGCTTCACCCTGCTCGTGCCCCGCGGTCCGCGGCAGACCACGATCCTGCGCCCAACGGCCGTTGCCGTCCATCACCAGAGCGACATGGCGAGGAATGAGTTCCGGCTGCAGGATCGGTGGCCGAGCGCCCGACGGATGCGGATCGGGAGGTCGCACTGCCGACTGTTCGTCAGGCCGGGGTTGCGGCTCTCGTCGTCGAATCACGGTCCCCATCCTGCCCGACGGTGTCGGCGAACACGGAGTCAGGTTGCGCCAGCGGCACCTGATGCGGGTGCGAGCGTTCGATGAGCGGAAGTGTGCGCAACTGTCGTTCCAGATGCCATTGCAGATGTGCTGCCACCAGTCCACTGGCCTGCTTGCGGACGGCATCGGAGGTGGTGACGGTGTAGTCCCACTCCCCCCGCTCGAGCGCGACCATCAGATCGAGAACCCCGGTCGACGGCGTAGCCGATCCCGGCGGCCGGCAATGCACACACACGGCCCCACCGGCAGCGACATGGAAAGCGCGATGTGGCCCCACCGCTGCGCACCGCGCGCAGTCGGTCAGTGCAGGAGCCCATCCGGCGAACCCCATCGCGCGCAGCAGATACGCGTCGAGCACCAGCTCGGGAGGCCGGACGTGCTGCGCGAGGGCGCGCAGGGCACCGACGGTCAACTGATGCAGCCGCTGCGCGGGTGCATGCTCCTCGCCTGCCAGCCGTTCGGCAGTTTCGAGAACCGCGCAACCGGTGGTGTAGCGACCGTAGTCGGCCACGATGTCTCCGCCGAACGCGTCGACCGTGTGCACCTGGGTGACGATGTCGAGGTTGCGTCCTGGATAGAGCAGAACGTCGATGTGCGCAAACGGCTCGAGCCGCGCACCGAACTTGGATTTGGTGCGGCGAACCCCTTTGGCGACAGCCCGCACGATCCCGTTCTCCCTGGTCAGCAACGTGACGATGCGATCGGCCTCACCCAGCTTGTGCTGGCGCAGGACGACTGCGTTGTCACGGTATGGCCTCACGTGATCCAGTGTCCCACGCGCGCAGCGGCGGTGACCGTTCCCGCGCTGACGAGAAGTCGATACTGTGCAGGCGTGGATTTTCATCGGTCGACTCTCGTTGCCCAGGCCGCCGCTATCGCGTCGGGTCGCATCACCTCGGTACAGGCGGTCACCGAATCGCTCGACCGGATCGAGAAGAGTCAACCCACGCTCAATGCGTTCCGCCTCGTGCGTCGCGATGCCGCCCTCGCCGAGGCAGCCGAAGCGGATCGGCTGCGCGCCGCGGGCACCACCGCTCCCCTGCTCGGCGTTCCGATTGCCGTCAAGGACGACGTGGACGTCACCGGGGAACCGACCGCCTTCGGTTGCGCGGGCGACTTTCCGCCTGCCACCGCGGATTCGGAGGTGGTGCGCAGACTGCGTGCGGCCGGAGCCGTCATCGTCGGAAAGACCAACAGCCCGGAACTCGGCCAGTGGCCGTTCACCGGCGGCACCTTCGGGCACACCCGCAATCCATGGGACCGCGAGCGCACTCCCGGCGGCTCCTCGGGTGGCAGCTCTGCCGCAGTGGCTGCCGAATTGGTCTCTGCCGCTCTGGGTTCCGACGGTGCAGGCTCGGTGCGGATTCCGGCCTCGTGGACGAATCTCGTGGGGATCAAGCCGCAACGTGGACGCATATCCTCGTGGCCGGAGCCCGAGGCGTTCAACGGCATCACCGTCATCGGCCCGCTCGCGCGCACGGTGGCCGACGCGGCACTGCTCCTCGACGTCGTCTCGGGTAGTCATGACGGAGATCTGCATCGTCCGGTACCGCTGACCGTCTCCGATGCCGTCGGACGCAACCCCGGCTCGCTGCGAATCGCGCTCAGCCTGCGTAAGCCCTTCATCCCGACGCCCGCACCACTGGACCCCGAGATCGCGGCTGCGGCGTACGAGATGGCGGCGGTGCTGCGATTGCTCGGACACCGAGTGGTCGTCGACGACCCCGCCTACGGAATGTTGTTGGGGCTCAACTTCTTACCCCGCTCACTGGCCGGTGTGGCGGCCTGGGTCGACCGCCTGCCAGATCCGTCTCTCGCCGACCCGAGGACCCGAGCCAATGCCAAGAGCGGCCGGGCTCTCGCCGGAGCGCCGCTTCGTGCAGCACGCGCCGCCGAGCCGCGCATCGGGCGTCGTATCGGCCGGTTCTTCGACGAGTACGACATCGTGCTCGCCCCGACGACGGCCACCCCGCCGCCTCGAATCGAAGCCATCGACGGCATCTCCAACGCCGATACCGATCGGGTCATCACCGAGCACTGCCCGTACACCTGGCCGTGGAACGTGCTGGGGTGGCCGAGCGTCAACGTGCCCGCAGGATTCACGGCCCGCGGCCTTCCCATCGGCCTGCAACTGATGGGCCACGAATCCTCCGAGCCGCTACTGGTGTCGGTGGCCGCTCAACTCGAGAACGTGCTGCAGTGGCACCGCAAGCGCCCCGATCCCTGGTGGACCGACGTGAGCGAAACCTCGTAGTCTGCTACGAACTTCCGTGCACAGGGCAGCTCAGAATCCGAGCTTGCCCATTTGCTTCGGGTCGGTCTGCCAGTCCTTCGCGATTTTGACGTGCAGGTCCAGGTAGATCCTGGTGCCCAGCAGCTTCTCGATCTGCAGTCGCGATGCCGTGCCGACCTCTTTGAGTCGCGAACCACCCTTGCCGATGATGATCGCTTTCTGGCTCGATCGCTCCACGTACATGATGGCGTGCACGTCGAGCATGTTGTCGTGGCCCTCGCGGGGGGTGACCTCGTCGATGACGACGGCAAGCGAGTGCGGCAGCTCGTCGCGGACGCCTTCGAGCGCGGCCTCACGGATGAGTTCGGCCATCAGGATTTCCTCGGGCTCGTCCGTCAGCTCCCCGTCGGGGTAGAACGCCGGGCCCTGCGGCAGCTCGGAGGCCAGCAGGTCGACGAGCTTCTCGATCTGCTCGCCTGATTCAGCCGACACCGGGATGACGTGCGAATTCTCACCGAGCAGCTTCGACAGCGACATCAGCTGCTGTACGACGCGTTCCTTCTTGACCTTGTCGATCTTGGTCACGATGCCGATGAGCGTCGTCTTGGGCGCGATGTGCCGCACCTGTTCGAGAATCCACCGGTCGCCGGGCCCGATCTTCTCGTCCGCGGGGATGCAGAGTCCGATGACGTCGACCTCGGAGTAGGTGTCTTGCACCAGGTCGTTGAGACGTTGACCCAGCAGTGTTCTCGGTCGGTGCAGGCCCGGGGTGTCGACCAGGATCAGCTGGGCGTGCTCCCGGTGCACGATGCCACGAATGGTGTGCCGCGTCGTCTGGGGACGCGAGGACGTGATGGCGATCTTCGATCCCACCAACGCATTGGTCAGCGTGGATTTGCCGGTGTTGGGTCGGCCTACGAAACAGACGAATCCGGATCGGAACTCACCGTTGTTCTGCTCGGACACAAGAGCACCTCCAGATTTCAGTGTTGGCGAGTGACGTCCGACGAGTCGTCGGCCTCGGTGGTTTCTTCGTCGGGTTCGAGCTTTTCGACCAGGACCGTGGCGATGCGGACGCGTCCCTTGGGGTCGGCTCCACCTTCTCCGCGCAGCAGGAGTCCGTGGGTGATCACCTGCGAACCGGGCAACGGTACTCGGCCGAGTTCGTAGCCGAGGAGTCCGCCGACGGTGTCGACTTCCTCGGATTCGATGTCGATGCCGAAGATCTCGCCGAGGTCCTCGAGCGGCAGCCGCGAGGACAGCCGATAGCGTCCGTCGTCGAGTTCCTCGATGGGCGCAACCTCGTCGGAGTCGTATTCGTCGGCGATCTCGCCGACGATCTCCTCGATCACGTCCTCGATGGTCACCAGCCCTGCGATGCCTCCGTACTCGTCGACGAGCAGGGCCATGTGGTTGCGATCGCGCTGCATCTCGGCGAGCAGACTGTCGAGTGCCTTGGAGTCGGGCACGAAGACGGCCGGACGCATCAGTTCGGACACCTGCACTCCGCGGCCACCGTCGGTGGAGTAATACGTCTGCTGCACAAGGTCTTTGAGGTAGACGACGCCCACGACGTCGTCCACGTTCTCGCCGATCACCGGGATGCGGGAGTGGCCGCTGCGCACGGCCAGCGAGGTGGCCTGTCCTGCCGATTTGTCGGACTCGATCCACACCATCTCGGGGCGCGGGACCATGACCTCACGGGCGGAGGTGTCCCCCAGCTCGAACACCGATTGGATCATCCGCCGTTCGTCGTCGGCCACGACGCCGCGCTCGCGGGCCATGTCCACCAGTTCTCGGAGTTCGATCTCGGAGGCGAAGGGGCCGTTGCGAAATCCCTTACCGGGGGTGATCGCGTTACCGATGAGGATGAGCAGTCTGCTGATCGGTCCGAGAAGCCACCCGAGTGCACGCAACGGCAACGCGGCCGCCAACGCGATCGAGTACGCGTTCTGCCGACCGAGGGTTCGCGGACCGACACCGATCACGACGTAACTGACCAACACCATGGCCACCGCGCTGATCACCAATGCTGTGGTGGAGTCGATCAACTGCGTCAGGCCACCCGCGAGCAACACTGTGCCGCCGATTTCGCACAGAATGCGCAGCAGCACCATGAGATTGACGTACCGCGGGCGGTCGCCGACCACCACGACGAGGCCGGTGGCACCAGGGCGCTCGTCCTTGACCATGTCGTCGATTCGCGCACGCGAGACCGTGTTCAGCGCGGAATCGACGGCAGCGAACAGGCCTCCGAGAGGCACGAGAAGGGCAGCGAACACGATGAGCGCAACAGCACTGCTCACGCGCCAGGACCCCACACTTCCACCTGTTCGACGACGCTGATCATCGATCGAGTCCGTCGACGAAACCGGCCTTGCCGAGGAGCCGGGCATCACGGGCGGCCTGTTCGGCGGCCTGCTCCGCGCGCCTGGCGTCCTCGTACCACTCGGCCAGCAGCCGGTTCTGCAGCTCGAACATTTCCTTCTCTTCGTCCGGCTCGGCGTGGTCGTAGCCGAGCAGGTGCAGCACGCCGTGCACGGTCAGCAACGCCAGCTCGTGTTCGAGCGAATGCCCCGCTGCAGCAGCCTGATCCGCGGCGAACGACGGGCACAGCACGATGTCGCCGAGCATCGCCGGTCCGGGCTCGGGCGCATCGGGACGACCGCCCGGCTCGAGCTCGTCCATCGGAAACGACATCACGTCGGTGGGGCCGGGCAGATCCATCCACCGCATGTGCAGATCTGCCATCGTGGCCGAATCCACCAGCACCATCGACAGTTCCGCGGCGGGATGCACGTCCATACCGGCGATCGCGAACCGTGCGACCGAGACCAGCTCGGGTTCGGAGATGTCCATCCCCGACTCGTTGGACACTTCGATACTCATCTAGCCACTACCCACGCTCTCGTTGCCTGCATCTGTCGGCCGGAATGCCTGAATCATCTTCTCGCCGAACGCGGTCCACCGGTCCGGCGTTGCGCACGATTGGGAATGACGCCTTCCGATGTCGACTCGAACCGCTCGTAGGCGTCGACGATCTCGGAAACCAGTCGGTGTCGTACCACGTCGCTGCTGGTGAGCTGCGCGAAGTGGATGTCGTCGACGTCGGTGAGGATCTCGGACGCCGCACGCAATCCGGATCGCGCGCCTCCGGGAAGGTCGACCTGGGTCACGTCGCCGGTGACGACGATCTTCGATCCGAATCCGAGTCGCGTCAAGAACATCTTCATCTGCTCGGCGGTGGTGTTCTGCGCCTCGTCGAGAATGATGAATGCATCGTTGAGGGTCCGGCCACGCATATAGGCGAGCGGGGCGACCTCGATGACCCCGGCCTGCATCAGCTTGGGAATGGCTTCGTCGTCCATCATGTCGTGCAACGCATCGTGCAACGGCCGCAGGTACGGGTCGATCTTCTCGTGCAGCGTTCCGGGGAGGAATCCCAGCCGCTCCCCCGCCTCCACTGCCGGACGCGTCAGGATGATGCGGCTGACCTGCTTGGTCTGCAATGCCTGCACGGCCTTCGCCATCGCCAAGTACGTCTTGCCGGTACCGGCCGGGCCGATGCCGAACACGATGGTGTTGGCGTCGATCGCATCCACATACCGCTTCTGGTTCAGCGTCTTGGGCCGAATCGTCTTGCCGCGGCGCGAGAGGATGTCCAGGCTCAGCACCTCGGCCGGCGAATCGGCGACGCCCTCGGTGAGCATGGCGATCGATCGGCGCACCGCATCGGGAGTCAGTGGCTGAGCGCGCTTGGCCAGCGCGGCCAACTCGGAGATCACCCGTTCGGCCAGCGCAACGTCGGCCACTTTCCCGGTGAGCGTCACGGCGTTTCCTCGTACGTGGATGTCTGCCGTCAGCATCTGCTCGAGCGCCCGCAGGTTCTCGTCGGACTGTCCCAGCAGTGGCATCACCGCTTCGGGGGCGAGTTCCAAGGTGGACCGAACGTCACGCTCGGCGGGAAATTCGCTGTGTTCACTCACGTGGTGGCTACGGCCTGCTCTCTGGTGTCGGCTTCTCGAACGTGCACTTGGTATGGATCGAGTTTAACGCCGCAGCAACGATGCGCATTCCCATTACTCGCTGGTGGCACCGAGCACGGCGTCGAGCGAGAGCGCCCAACACCGGGAATCGGGATTCAGGAAAGCGAAGTGGTCTTCCCCCGGCACGATCGTCAGCCGCGCGTCGTCTCCGGCTGCGCGTGCCAGCGCGACGTACCGCTCGCTCTGCGCCGCGGGGACCTGGATGTCCTCGGATCCGTGCAAGGCGATCGTCGGGATGCCGATAGGTACACGCGCGGCCGGCGAGGCCGAGCGGTACAGGTCGGGATCGTCCTCGTACCGGGCCTGCAACAGAGCCTCGACCGCCGGGTTGGTGCGTCCCGACGCACCTCGAGGTTCGAGATCGAGAACGCCTGCCTGCGAGACGATGCGCGACGGGCGGACCTTCGTGCCGGTCTCGCCGCCGAGCCACACTGCCAGGTGCCCTCCTGCGGAGTGCCCGATGACGCGTACGTCGTCGACACCGACCGGGGCGTGCTGCTGCAGTTCCCCGGCGACCACGTCGAGTGCCGCGGTCACATCGGAGCGCATCTCCGGCCAGTGGCCGCCTGCGCCGACGCGTCGGTACTCGATGTTCCACGCCACCGCTCCGGCTCCGGCGACTGCGCGGGCGAACTGGGTGCCCAGATTGGATCCGTACTGTCCGCTCCAGAAACCACCGTGCACCACCACGACCACCGCCGTGCGGTGATCCATCGGCTCGGCCGGCAGGTAGAGGTGGCCGAACTGCTCCGGGTGATCGCCGTACGCGATCTTGATCCGAGCGCTCATGCGTTCTGGAAGTCGGGCGGTAGTTGGGTCCACCGCGAGGTCAGGACGCCCAGCGCGCCGAGAGCCACAGCTCCTGCCGTCGAGGTCCGCAGCACCGTCGGGCCCAGCACCACCGGGGTCGCACCCGCCTCGGTCAGCGCGGTCACCTCGCGGTCGTCGAGCCCGCCCTCGGGTCCGACGACGATCGCGACCTCGGGCACCGAGTCGAACGGCAGGTCCCGGAACGCCGAGGTGGCTGCCTCGTGCAACACGGCGACGATTCCGCCGCGCTCCACGACGCCGCGCACGAAGGCGTTCACCGCCCGCGAATCGTGCAGCTCGGAGACCTCGGGGATGTATGCCCGACGCGACTGCTTGGCTGCTTCCGCCGCGGTGCTGCGCCACTTCGCGACGCCCTTGGATGCCTTCGGGCCCTCCCACCGTGCGACGCACCGCGCGGACTGCCAGGGCACGACGGCATCGACGCCCGCTTCGGTGGCCAGCTCGACGGCCAGCTCCGACCGGTCCGCCTTCGGCAATGCCTGCACCAGCGTCACCACCGGAGTGGGACGCGGCACCTCACTGCGCGACTGCACGGTCAATTCCAGTCGGTTCTTCTCCGCTGCGGCCACGACCGTGTCGGCCAAGCCGCCCGCTCCGTCACCGAGCAACACCCGCTCGCCGACGCGGATGCGTCGTACCGTGGCGGCGTGGTGCCCTTCCTTGCCGTCCAGCACGGCTAGCTCGCCGACGTTCGGTAGAGGCGAGAGGTAGAAGACCGTGGGGGCCATCGATCAGCGACCGCTGAATGCTTCCCGCAACCGCGAGAACAGGCCGCCGCTGTGCGCCGAACCGGTGGTGACGACCTCGGCCGAGTCGCGGTCGCGCATCGACCTGAGCTGTTCGAGCAGGTGGGTCTGCTTGCTGTCGAGCTTGGTCGGCACGATGACCTCGAGGTGCGCGTGCAGATCGCCGCGAATACCGGACCGCAGCTTGGGCATACCGTGACCACGCAGAACCGTCGTCGAATTCGGTTGTGTGCCTTGCTCGATCGAGATCTCAGTGGGTCCGTCGATGATCGCGTCGATGTTGACCGAGGTGCCAAGAGCCGCGTCGACCATCGGGACGCGAACGGTGCAGTGCAGGTCGTCACCGTCGCGCACGAACACCTCGTGCTGCTGTTCGACGATCTCCACGTACAGGTCACCTGCGGGTCCGCCGCCTGGACCGACCTCGCCCTGTGAGGCCAGTCGGATCCGCATGCCGTTGCTCACGCCGACCGGCACCTTGACCGAGATGTCGCGACGCGACCGAACGCGACCGTCGCCGCCGCACTTGCGGCAGGGGTCGGGGATGGTCTCGCCTGCGCCGCGGCAGGTGGGGCACGGACGGCTGGTCATGACCTGGCCGAGGAACGAGCGCTGCACCGACTGCACTTCACCGGCACCGCCACAAGTTTCGCAGCGCACCGGCTTGGAATCGCCGTTGGTGCCCGAGCCCGTGCACAGGTCGCACAGAATCGCCGTGTCGACGGTGATGTGCTTGCTCACGCCCGTGGCGCACTCGTCGAGGGTGAGCTTGGTCCGCAGCAGCGAGTCCGCTCCTGGCTGCACGCGGCCCTTGGGCCCACGCTGCGATCCGCCCGCGCCGCCGCCGAAGAACGCCTCGAACACATCTCCCAGGCCGCCGCCGAATCCGGCGCCACCGAATCCACCACCGCCGCCTCCGCCGCCCTGCTGCAGCGGGTCGCCGCCGAGGTCGACGATGCGACGCTTCTCCGGATCGGAGAGCACCTCGTACGCGGTGGAGATGTCCTTGAATCGAGCCTGAGCGGCCTCGTCCGGGTTGACGTCCGGGTGCAGTTCTCGCGCCAGCTTGCGGTAGGCGCGCTTGATCTCCTGGTCCGTCGCCTGCTGGCCGACGCCCAAAGTCCCGTAATAATCCCGTGCCACGTCGTCTCTTTCGTCCTAGAAGATGTATCTCGTTCGATGAAGCTGTGTTCCGGCCGCCCGTGCCCCCGCCGCCGGCGTTCGATCGGTTCTCGCTCGTCTCAGCGCTCGGCCAGGACCTCGCCGATGTACCTGGCAACCGCGGCGACCGACGCAATTGTTCCTGGGTAGTCCATTCGGGTCGGCCCGAGAACACCCATTCCTCCGAGGACCATGCCAGCCGACCCGTATCCGGTGGAAATCACCGATGTCCCGCGCATCTCCTCGACCTGCGTTTCCTCGCCGATCCGCACCGTGACGGTGCGGGTGTCCTGCGTCACGGCGAGGAGCTTGAGGACGACCACTTGCTCTTCCAGCGCCTCGAGTACCGCTCTGAGCGATCCGGGAAACCCAGCGTCGCCTGCGAAATCCGCGGCGTTGCGCGTCAGGTTCGCCGTCCCGCCGAGGACCAGGCGTTCCTCGGGGTGCTCGACGAGTGATTCCACCAGCACCGTTGCCGATCGAATCATCGCGTCGCGCAGCGCGGGCGGAGCGTTCTCGGCGAGCTCGGCCACCGCAGCCGACGCCGCCGCCAGCCGCTTGCCCTCCAGCGCACTACCGAGCAGACGCCGCAGCTGAGCCAGATTCTCGTCGTCGATCACGTCACCGAGTTCGACGATGCGCTGATCGACTCGCCCGGAGTCGGTGATGAGCACAAGCAGCAACCGGGCCGGGGTGAGCGCCACCACTTCCAGGTGGCGAACCGAGGACGCCGACAGCGTGGGGTACTGCACCACAGCGACCTGACGGGTCAACTGAGCCAGCAATCGGACGCCGCGTCGCAACACGTCGTCCAGGTCGACGCCGTTCTCGAGGAACTCCAGGATGGCGCGTCGTTCGGCCGCCGACAGCGGCTTGACGTCGGCTATCCGGTCGACGAACTGTCGGTAGCCCTTGTCGGTCGGCACCCGGCCGGAACTGGTATGCGGCTGGGCGATGTAGCCCTCGGCCTCTAGCACGGCCATGTCGTTGCGCACCGTTGCGCTGGACACTCCCAGGTTGTGGCGCTCGACCAGGGCACGTGAACCGACGGGTTCCTGGGTGGACACGTAGTCCGCCACGATCGCTCGTAGAACCTCGAACCGCCTGTCGTCGGTGCTCGACATCGGTGCCCACCTCCGTTCTCGTTTCCAATCGTCGCTCGAGTCTAGTAGCCGGCGAACGCATGCTCGTGCAAGGCCTTACTGTGGTCCGAGTGGAAACGTTCTTTCGATTCGGTCCAGCGGCTCGAGGCTCGCGATGATCTTCAAAGGTGTTCGTGACGGAAAGCCGTATCCCGAGCACGGTCTGTCCATCCGAGACTGGTCGAGAATTCCGCCACGCCAGCTCCGTCTGGACGAGATCGTCACCACCACCAAGGTGCTCGAGCTGGACAGGTTGCTGTCCGAGGACTCCACCTTCTACGGCGATCTGTTCCCCCACGCGGTGCAGTTCCGCGGCGTCATCTATTTAGAGGACGGCCTGCATCGGGCAGTGCGTGCGGCTCTGCGCAGTCGAACGGTGTTGCACGCCAGGGTGTTCGACTACGACGCTCTTGGCGCCTGAGCCAGGTTTTCAGGCGGCTGCGATGGTGCGCACCACCGCATCGGCCAGCAATCGGCCCCGATCGGTGAGCACGAGTCGTTCCCCGCGCTGCACCATCAACCCGTCCGCGACGGTCTGCTCGGCAGCGGCACGCTCGGCCGGCCCCAGCAGGGTTTTCGGCACTCCCGCGCGGAGCCGCACGGTCAACATCAGCTCCTCGAGGTGTCGGTCCTCAGCGCTGAGCAGTTCGCTGCCCAGCACCGGTAGGTGTCCTGCGGCGAGGCGATCGGCGTACGCGGCCGGGTGTTTGACGTTCCAGAACCGCGTGCCGCCGATGTGGCTGTGCGCGCCGGGTCCCGCGCCCCACCAGTCGCCGCCGTCCCAGTAGCCGATGTTGTGGCGGCACTGCGCTGCGGCGTCGGTGGCCCAGTTGGACACCTCGTACCAGGACAGGCCTGCGGCGTTCAACGCCGTGTCGATGCGCTCGTATCGGCTCGCCAGTACGTCGTCGTCGGGTGCGGGCAGCTCACCGCGGCGGACCTTACGGGCCATGGCGGTGCCGTCCTCGACGATCAGTGCGTACGCCGAGACGTGGTCGACACCGGCGTCGAGCACGGCGGCGAGAGACTGATCCAGGTCACCGTCACGCTCGCCCGGGGTGCCGTAGATGAGATCGAGATTGACGTGCTCGAATCCTGCCGCACGTGCTTCCTTGGCCGCGGCGACCGCGCGACCCGGCGTGTGCGTGCGATCGAGCACGGCGAGCACATGTGGTGCGGCGGACTGCATTCCGAGCGAGATTCGAGTGAAGCCCGAGTCGCGGAGCCGGTCGAAGAATTCCGGTGACGTCGATTCCGGGTTGGACTCCGTGGTCACCTCGCCGCCGTCGGTCAGGCCGAAACTGGACCGCACCGCAGCCAGGACGTCGGCCAGACCGTCGCCCCCGAGCAGTGACGGCGTGCCACCGCCGACGAAGACGGTGTCTGCCGTCGGAACGCGACCCGTGCCCGCCTGAATCAGCCCCGCAGCGGTGTCCAACTCCCGTCGCAGGCCCTCTAGCCAGGACTGCGGCGACGCCGACGTGCCCAGTTCTCCCGCCGTGTAGGTGTTGAAGTCGCAGTACCCACACCGCGTGGCGCAGAACGGAACGTGCACGTAGATCCCGAACGCGCGGTCCCCCACCCCGTCGAATGCCTCGACCGGCAGCTCGAAGGTGGACGGGACGGGTACGACGGTATTCACGCCCTCCAGTCTCCCAGAGTCCGGGCCCACCCGATCCCACTCGTCCTGCCAGCCTATTTACCTCGAAATCGGGGTAAATAGCCGCCGCGGTCGTCCGTCGCCCCGATGACGTGGCACAATGGCTCCCGTGACCGACTCAGGAATTCGACTCGTGGCGCGCCGCCATGTCGATCTCGGCCGTGTCTGCAGCGCGTCGTGTCGACACACGACCGGCTGCTGACCAGCCCTCCTTCGAGCACGTCCATTCGATCCACCGGTTTCCCACTGTCGTCGACAGCGTGAATGTCTGCGCGACGTTCCGGGTTCCGGCCAGCACAAAGATGCAGGAGCAATGCATGTCGTCGACCAGCGACGCGACCACCGACGCTGCCCCCGTTGCACCACGGGAGCGCACCCCGCGGCCGACCAAGCGCCGGGCCGAGGGACAGTGGGCACTGGGGTACCGGGAGCCGCTGAACGCCAACGAGCAGTCCAAGAAGGACGACAACCCGCTCAACGTGCGAGCCCGCATCGAGAACATCTACTCCAAGCAAGGTTTCGACAGCATCGACAAGGGCGATCTTCGCGGCCGTTTCCGGTGGTGGGGCCTCTATACCCAGCGCGAACAGGGCTACGACGGCACGTTCACCGGTGACGACAACATCGACCTGCTCGAAGCCAAGTACTTCATGATGCGCATCCGCTGCGACGCGGGCGCGCTGAACCTGGAGCAACTGCGCGTCCTCGCCGGTATTTCCCAGGACTTCGGCCGCGACACCGCCGACCTCTCCGATCGGGAGAACGTGCAGTTCCACTGGATCGAGGTGGAGAACGTCCCCGAGATCTGGCGTCGGATCGAAGCAGTCGGCCTGAAGACCACCGAAGCGTGCGGCGACTGCCCCCGCGTGGTGCTCGGGTCCCCGCTCGCGGGCGAGGCCGTCGACGAGATTCTCGATCCCACGTCCGCCATCGACGAGATCGTCGAGCGCTACATCGGCAAGCCCGAGTACTCCAATCTGCCGCGTAAGTTCAAGACGGCGATCTCGGGCCTGCAGGACGTGGTGCACGAGGTCAACGATTGCGCCTTCATCGGTGTGAACCATCCCGAACACGGCCCCGGCCTCGACCTCTGGGTCGGCGGCGGACTGTCCACCAACCCCATGCTGGCGCAGCGGGTCGGCGTCTGGGTTCCGCTCGAGGACGTTCCCGACGTCTGGGAAGGCGTCGTCTCGATCTTCCGTGACTACGGCTACCGTCGGCTTCGCACCAAGGCGCGCCTGAAGTTCCTCATCAAGGACTGGGGCATCGAGAAGTTCCGCCAGGTCCTCGAGGACGAGTACCTGCACCGCAAGCTCATCGACGGTCCGGCCCCCGAGAAGCCCGCTCGGCCCCGCGATCACGTCGGGATCCAGAAGCTCAAGAACGGGCTCAACGCCGTCGGTGTCGCTCCCATCGCGGGCCGGGTCTCCGGCACCATCCTCGCTGCCGTCGCCGACGCCGCCGAGAAGGCCGGGTCGGATCGCGTGCGGTTCACGCCGTACCAGAAGCTGATCGTCCTCGACGTTCCGGACGAGACGCTCGAGCAGCTGATCTCCGACCTCGATGCTCTGGGCCTCCCTGCCCGGCCCTCGCACTGGCGCAAGAACCTGATGGCATGCAGCGGCATCGAGTTCTGCAAGCTCTCGTTCGCCGAAACCCGCAAGCGTTCACAGGTTCTCGTACCGGAGCTCGAAGAGCGATTGTCCGACATCAACAGTCGGCTCGACGTTCCGATCACGATCAACATCAACGGCTGCCCCAACTCGTGCGCGCGGTCGCAGATCGCAGACATCGGCTTCAAGGGTCTGCTGGTCGACGACGGGGCCGGGAATCAGATCGAGGGTTTCCAGGTTCATCTCGGAGGCAGCCTCGGACTGGACAGTGCCTTCGGCCGAAAGTTGCGCCAGCACAAGGTCAACAGCTCCGAGCTGGGAGATTACATCGACAGAGTGGTGCGCAATTTCGACAAGCACCGCGAGGACGGCGAACGGTTCGCTCAATGGGCCGTGCGAGCAGACGAGGCGGATTTGCGATGAGTACCAGGCTGAATTTGACGGTAGAGGAATTGAAGGACATCGCCGAGCGCGGTGCCCGCGAACTCGACGGGGCGAGCCCACTGGAGCTGTTGCAGTGGACCGAGGACAACTTCGGTAACGACTTCATCGTTGCCTCCAACATGCAGGACGGGGTTCTCGTTCACCTCGCCGCACAGGTTCACCCCGGTGTGGACGTGCTGTTCCTCGACACCGGCTACCACTTCGCCGAGACCATCGGAACGCGCGACGCCGTCGAGGCCGTCTACGGCGTGCACGTCGTCAACGCCCGCGCCGAGAAGACCGTTGCGGAACAGGATTCGATCGAGGGCAAGGACCTGTTCGCCCGCGAGCCCAACCGGTGCTGCGCGATGCGCAAGGTCGCACCCCTGAAGAAGGAACTGGCGAACTACAGCGCCTGGGTCACCGGCATCCGGCGAGTCGAAGCACCCACTCGTGCCAACGCCCCGCTCATTTCGTTCGACGACGCCTTCGGCCTGGTCAAGATCAACCCGATCGCACCGTGGTCGGACGAGCAGATGCAGGCCTACATCGACGAACATTCGATTCTGGTCAATCCCCTCGTCGACGAGGGATATCCGTCCATCGGGTGCGCACCGTGCACCGTCAAACCTGCCCCCGGAGCCGACCCGCGTAGCGGTCGTTGGGCCGGCAAGGCCAAGACCGAATGTGGGTTGCACGCCTCATGACACTCGACCTCACCTCGGCCACCGTCGGTCGAACCCATCTCGACGCAGATCGGTTCGACACCCTCGACGCACTCGAATCCGAGGCCATCCACATCTTCCGCGAGGTGGCGGGCGAGTTCGAGCGCCCCGTCATCCTGTTCTCCGGCGGCAAGGACTCGACCGTCCTGCTGCACCTGGCGATCAAGGCGTTCTGGCCCGCTCCCCTGCCCTTCGCGCTGCTCCACGTCGACACCGGCCACAACCTGCAGGAGGTGCTGGACTTCCGCGATCACGTGGTCGCCAAGTACAACCTGCGCCTGCACGTGGCCAGCGTCGAGGAGTACCTCGCCGACGGACGCCTCACCGAGCGGCCCGACGGCATCCGCAACCCGCTGCAGACCGTGCCCCTCCTCGACGCGATCGCCGAGAATCGGTTCGACGCCGTCTTCGGCGGTGCCCGACGCGACGAGGAACGAGCCCGCGCCAAGGAGCGAATCTTCTCGCTCCGCAACGCGTTCGGCCAGTGGGAGCCCAAGAAGCAGCGACCCGAACTGTGGAACCTGTACAACGGCAAGCATTCCCCCGGCGAGCAGGTGCGGGTGTTCCCGCTCAGCAACTTCACCGAACTCGACATCTGGCGCTACATCGCCCGCGACGACGTGGAACTGGCGAGCATCTACTACGCCCACCAGCGACCCGTCTACCAGCGCGACGGCATGTGGATGACCCCCGGAGTGTGGGGCGGACCGGCCGAGAACGAGGAGCTGCAGACCCTGTCGGTGCGGTACCGCACCGTCGGCGACGGATCCACCACCGGTGCCGTGCTGTCCGAGGCCGCCGACAACCAGGCGATCCTCGCCGAGGTAGCGGCGTCACGACTGACCGAACGCGGAGCCACCCGCGGCGACGACCGCGTCTCCGAGGCTGCAATGGAAGATCGCAAACGAGAAGGATACTTCTGATGAGCAGCACAGGAACTCAGCTCCTTCGCCTCGCCACCGCGGGTAGCGTCGACGACGGCAAGTCGACCCTCGTCGGACGGCTGTTGTACGACACCAAATCGGTTCTGGCAGACCAGATCGATGCCGTCACTCGGGCTTCGGTGGACAAGGGACTGGCCACACCGGACCTGTCCCTGCTGGTCGACGGCCTGCGCGCCGAGCGTGAACAGGGCATCACCATCGACGTCGCATACCGCTACTTCGCGACGCCGAACCGCTCGTTCGTGCTGGCCGATACCCCCGGGCATGTGCAGTACACCCGCAACACCGTCTCCGGCGCGTCGACGGCTCAGCTCGTGATTCTCCTGGTCGATGCCCGCAAGGGTGTCATCACTCAGACCCGCAGGCACGCAGCGGTTCTCGCTCTGCTCGGCGTTCCGCGCCTGGTGCTCGCGGTCAACAAGATCGATCTGGTCGAAGACCCCGCAACGGTGTTCGCCGAGATCTCGGCCGAGTTCAACTCGCTGACCTCCTCCCTCGGCTGGTCCACCGAGGACGTCATCGAGATCCCGGTGTCCGCACTGCACGGCGACAACGTCGCGGTGAAGTCCGACAAGACCCCGTACTACGACGGACCCACCCTCATCGAGCACCTCGAGTCGGTCCCGGTCGACGCCGAACCGCACCGGGTCGGTCTGCGATTCCCCGTGCAGTACGTGATCCGGCCCCGCACAGCGGAATTCCCGGACTATCGCGGATATGCCGGCCAGGTCGCAGCCGGCTCCGTCGACGTCGGCGACGAGGTCGTCATCCTGCCCTCCGGTACCCGAACGACGGTCGAACGCATCGACACCGCCGACGGCGAATTGCGGACCGCCCATGCCGGACGCAGCGTCACCCTTGTCCTCGCCGACGACGTCGACGTCTCCCGCGGCGACACCATCGCCTCACCGCAGGACGCACCCGAGCCGATCGGCGACTTCGAGGCCACCGTGTGCTGGCTCGCCGAGAAGCCGCTTCGCCCGGGCGCTCGCCTGTTGCTCAAGCACGGCACTCGCACCACCCAGGCCATCGTCGGGACACTGATCGAACGGTTCGACGAGCAAGAGCTCACCGCACAGGAAGGCCCGGAGTCGTTGGAGCTCAACGAGATCGGCCGAATTTCCGTGCGCGTCGCCGAGCCCATCGTGGCCGACGACTACGCCGTCAACCGGCACACGGGCAGCTTCCTGCTGATCGATCCGGCCGGTGGCAACACGTTGGCTGCCGGGCTCGTGGGCAACGCTCTGGCTGCCGTCGAGCTGGGGTCGGCAGTTCCGGCGTGAGCGCACTGATCGCGGTTGCCCACGGCAGCCGTGACCCGCGCTCGAGCGCCACGATTCACCGCGCCGTCGACGCTCTGCGTCGGCGGCGACCGGATCTGGACGTCCGCGTCGCATTTCTCGATCTGTCCGAGCCCGGCGTCGATCAGGTGGTCGACGACCTGGCCGGTGCCGGGCACGAACGCATCGTCGCCGTTCCGATGTTGCTGGGCAAAGCTTTTCACGCGAAAGTCGATCTGCCCGAGCTGTTGCACGCAGCGAGGACGCGACACCCGCACGTATCGATAACGCAGGCCGACGTTCTGGGAGACGACCGACTCCTCATCGAGGCAGTTCGCGATCGGATCGTCGATACCGGTGTGGCAGTCTCCGATTCGACGGTCGGCATCGCCCTGGCAGCCGTCGGCTCCTCGGTGGCACCGGCGAATCAGCGCACCCGAGTGATCGCACAGAAACTGCTCGCCGGAACGGGCTGGGCCGGAGCCGTGACCTGCTTCGCGACGTCGGTCTCCCCGTCCCCCACCGATGCGATCGCACAGCTGCGCACACTGGGAGCCGACCGCATCGTCGTTGCGCCCTGGTTCCTGGCCCCGGGACTGCTCACCGACAGGATCGAAGCGTCGGTCGCAGGCCTACCGAACGTTGCACATGCCGAGGTCATCGGAGCACATCCGGCACTGGCAGATCTGGTGTCGCGGCGCTACGACTCCGCAATCTCAATGGGTCGTTCCGCAGGCTCCACTCCTGTGGCACGAGCTGTGGCGACACCGGAGCCGAACGCGCTACCGCACCGGTTCAGCGAACCGGTGCACCAGCAATCGCATCGGCATCGCTAGCGTCCGCAATTTTCGGCACCCGAGTCGCTCGCGCGTACACCGTTTCGCCCTCGCGAAGACCGAGAGCCTCACTGTCACCGCGGGTGATCTGCGCCGCGAACAGTTCACCGGTGGCCGCATTCTTCAATTCGACCTTCACCTCGAAGCCGAGGTGCACCACCCGCTCGACGACGGCCCGCGTCACACCTGCCGATTCGGCCGTCCCGCTGGCCTGAGCCTGCGCCAACGACGGATCGCGCCCGACGCGAATGTCGTGCGGCCGCACCAGAAGTCCGTTCAGCTTGGCGACCTGACCCAGGAACGACATCACGAAGTTGTTGGCCGGGCGATCGTAGAGATCCTCCGGGCTGCCGACCTGCTCGATCCGGCCCTTGTTGAGCACCGCGATCCGATCGGCGACATCGAGCGCCTCCTCCTGATCGTGAGTCACCAGCACGGTGGTGACGTGAACCTCGTCGTGCAGTCGACGCAGCCACGTCCGCAGATCGGCACGCACCTTGGCGTCGAGCGCACCGAAGGGCTCGTCGAGCAGCAGCACCTGCGGGTCGACGGCAAGTGCGCGGGCCAACGCCATGCGCTGTCGCTGGCCACCGGACAGCTGCGCCGGGTAGCGACTCTGGAATCCGGCGAGCCCGACGATCTCGAGCAACTCGTCGACCTTCTTGGCGATCTCGGCCTTGGGCCGCTTGCGAATCTGCAGGCCGAAGGCGACGTTGTCTCGCACCGTGAGGTGCTTGAACGCGGCGTAGTGCTGGAAGACGAATCCGATCTCGCGGCGCTGCGGGCTGACCCACGTGACGTCCTGGCCTGCGAGCACCACACGGCCGGAATCGAGTTGTTCGAGCCCGGCGATGGAGCGCAGCAGCGTGGACTTGCCCGAGCCACTGGGCCCGAGCAGCGCCGTCAACGATCCCTTGGGAATGTCGATGCTGACATCGTCGAGCGCTGCGAAGTCGCCGTAGTGCTTGTTGGCACCGACGACGGAAATCTCGATCTCGGGGGATGTGTCGGTCATTACTTCGTCCTCTTCTTGTCGAGGGCCGTCATCAACAACAGCACGACGACGGCGATCGCCATGAGCAGTGTGGACGCGGCGTACGCGCCCTGTTGATTGAAGTCCTCGTACCGTGAATTGACCAGCAGCGTGAGCGTTTGGGAGATGCCGGGCAGATTGGTCGAGACCATGATGACCGCGCCGAACTCGCCGAGCGACCGTGCGACGGTGAGTACGACGCCGTACGTGAGGCCCCACCGGATCGCCGGAAGAGTGATGCGCCAGAACGTCTGCCACGACGACGCACCGAGCGTCGAGGCGGCCTCCTCCTGCTCCTCACCGATTTCGTAGAGCACTGGTTCGACCTCGCGCACGACGAACGGCAGGGTGACGAAGATCGTCGCGATGACCATGCCGGGCAGCGCGAAGATGACCCTGAAGCCGAGGCTTTCGACCCCGCCGAACCATCCGTTGGCACCCCACAGCAGGATCAGCGCGACGCCGGTGATGATGGGTGACACCGCGAAGGGCAGATCCACGATGGCTTCCAGGACACCCTTGCCTCGGAACCGTCCTCGCACGAGCGCCAGGGCGGTGACCACACCGAACACGATGTTGATCGGAACCACGATCGCGACGATCAACAACGACAGCTGCAGTGCCGACTGCGCGGCCGGGGTGGTGATCTGCTCCCAGAACGCGACGACGCCGTCCTCGAATGTGCGAAACAAAATGGCGCCGAGCGGAAAGAGCACCAGAACTGCGAGGTACAGCAGAGCGACGGTGCGCAGCGTCAGTTTGATCGGCAGACCGATTTTCACGAGATCTGCTCCTCACGGCGAGCCAGGCGATTTCCTGCCACGCGAAGCACGAACAACACCGCGAAGGCGATCGCCAGCAGCACCACGGAAATCGCCGCGGCGTCGGTGGTTCGGTCGTATTCGATGAGCTCACGGATGTAC
The DNA here is from genome assembly GCF_040702765.1 of Rhodococcus sp. NPDC076796. NCBI lineage: Bacteria > Bacillati > Actinomycetota > Actinomycetes > Mycobacteriales > Nocardiaceae > Rhodococcus > Rhodococcus sp. NPDC076796. Next base: position 65,065 of record NZ_JBFBMS010000006.1, read on the forward strand.
TGCGACGCGACCTGCGTGTCGTTGGGGATGTTGCCGCCGATGAGCACCACCGACCCGAATTCGCCGATGGCTCGGGCGAAGGCGAGGCCGCCACCGCTGAGGATCGCAGGCAGCAGCACCGGCAGGACGATGCGGCGGAAGATGATCCAGTTGTTCGCGCCGAGCGAGGCCGCGGCCTCCTCGACATCCTTGTCGAGTTCGATCAGCACCGGCTGCACCGCTCGCACCACGAACGGCAATGTGACGAACAGCAGCGCGACGATCACCGCGGGCTTGGTTGCGTTGAACACCAACCCGACCGGACTCGCCGGACCGTACAGCGACAGCAGCACCAGGCTGGCCACGATGGTCGGCAATGCGAACGGCAGATCGATCAGGGCGTTGACGAAACGCTTGCCAGGAAACTCGTCACGTACCAGGACCCACGCGATGAGCGTGCCGAGAAACAAGTTGACCACGGCTGCGGCGATCGACACCTGAAGTGTCACCTTGAACGTGGCCACGGCGCGTTGCTCGGTGACCGCGTTCCAGAAGCCGGTGAGACCGTCGTCGAAGGACTGAACTGTCAACGCGGCCAACGGAAGCAGCACGATGACGCTGAGCCACAACACGGCGACACCGAGGCCGAGCGGACCGACCGATCCCGGGCCACGAAACTTGCGGCCTTCCCGCCCGGCACGAAATCGAGGCGTGCTCGGCGGGGCACCCGACTCCGACGGCGTGCGGTCGCTGTTCGATACGGACATCTCTACCGGGTGCTGTCTTGGTAGATCGTGGCGATGGCCCCGTTGTCTCCGAACAGGTCTGCGTCCACCTGGGTCCACCCTCCGAGATCATCGATCGTATAGAGCTGTTCGGGGGTGAAGAACTTCTCGGAGTACTCCGAAGCGATATCCGGGTTCGTCGGCCGGAAGCCGGACTCCGCCCAGATCCTCTGCCCCTCGTCGGAGTAGAGGAAGTCGTTGAGAGCGTTGGCGCGATCGAGATTGGCGCTGTCGTTGATCACTGCCACGGGATTGTCGATGCGGAAGGTGACAGGAACGTCGACGTGCTCCACCTCCTGTCCCTGTTCCTCGATCAGGAGCGCTTCGTTCTCGTAGCTGAGCAACGCATCACCCTGTCCCTGCAGGAAGGCTTCGGTTGCGGCGCGGCCGGATTCGGGCTGAACCGGGAAGTGATCGGCGACGAGGGTGCGAACGAAGTCGAGACCGGCCTGCTTGTCCTGCCCGCCGTTGCTCTTCGCCGCGTAGGGCGCGAGCAGATTCCACTTGGCCGAACCCGAGCTGAGCGGGCTGGGGCTGATCACCTGAACGCCCGGCTCGAGCAAATCGTCCCAGGTACGGATGTTCTTGGGGTTGCCCTCGCGCACGACGATGGTCACCACGGAGCCGAACGGCACTCCGGCGTAGGCGTTCCGGTTCCAGTCCTCGTCGATTTTGCCCGCCTGCACCAGACGGGTGATGTCGGGCTCCACCGAGAAGTTGACGATATCGGCGGGGGCACCGTCGGCCACCTTGCGCGACTGGTTGCCGGACGGGCCGTAGTCTGCGTTGATCGCCGTTCCGTCGCCGTCCTCGGTTGCGGCGAAGGCCGGACCGATTGCGTCCCAACCATTCTTGGGGACGGCGTAACCCACGAGGGTCAATGCGGGGCCGCTCGCGGTGTCCGGCTCACCGCCGACGACGTCGCTCGAGCCACCGTTGCATGCTGTGAGAAGAAGGGTTCCCACAGCCGCGAACGTGGTCAGCAGGTAGCGAGAGCTGTGCCTCATCGAGAAAAGGCCTTTCATGATGGTGTGCAGTGAGTACGAGCTGGGCACGGTCGACATTCCCGAAGTCGAACCGGAGCACCACCGCAGCCGCGTGTCATCGCGGGATCACCGTGGACGGCAGAGAGTACGTCGTGAACCGCCCGACCGCGAGAAGTAGACGCGTGGGCAACGGATCGACGGAACCGATTCGACGAGGGAAAGAATCAACAACAGTCGATATCGGCGACTGCCAGCATGCCTACAGCAATCAACGCCAACTGATGGCGGACGCGGTACTCGGCGGCAGAAGACACGGTCAGAAATCTAGCAGAGGATCCGGACCGACTCTAATCGGCTAACGAGTGAGCAACCAGGCGATGACAACCAGCACCAAGAGCGCGATGAGCGCCAACGTGACCCGAGACCGTGGCATTACTGTCCATCCTTCGTCGTAGTGGTGGCCCCACCCGTCAGCTCCGCGTCACGAGCGGCCCGTGCATCACGCCCGAGCAGATGCAGAACCACCGCGAGCACGCGATCGAACACACGCGCAAGCAGGAACGCTGCAGGCACGATGACCAGCAGCACGACTACCGACTGTGGCACGAACGGCAAACCCGTCACCCACAGTTCGACGCCGTCCCACCAGCGTGCGATCGATTCCACCCTCGCAGCTTAAACCAGCTCGTTCCGCTCTCACGCCACGCCGACCGACGACCAGCAGTGGACGCATGCCATGTATCGGTCGATGATTACGCCATGACGGCATACGAAGATGTTTCGCCAGTGCCCCCGGTGGCCGACGAGCCCGCCATGGGGTCGGGGCACCCAGGTTTGGGCGGGGTCGAGGTTCAGGGAGCGTTGGGCAGCACCGACTCACCGGTGTCCACTCTGACGTCCTATCGAAGTGCCTTTCCGCCGATCGACGACTACGCATTCCTCTCGGACTGCGAGACGACCTGCCTGATCGCTCGCAACGGATCGGTCGAATGGATGTGCGTGCCTCGTCCGGACTCCCCCAGCATCTTCGGAGCGGTTCTCGATCGCAGCGCGGGCCATTTCCGGGTCGGGCCGTACGGTCAATCGGTGCCCGCGGCGCGTCGGTACCTCCCCGGTGGCCTGATCGTCGAGACGACGTGGCAGACCGAAACCGGTTGGCTCGTGGTCCGCGATGCACTCGTCATGGGACCGTGGCACAACACCGATCAACGCTCTCGTACTCACAAGCGCGCACCGAGCGACTGGGACGCCGAACACATCCTGCTGCGCACCATCAAGTGCGTCAGCGGCACTGTCGAACTCGAGATGAGCTGCGAGCCGGCCTTCGACTACCACCGCGCGCCTGCGAAGTGGGAGTACACCGGCAAGGTGTACGAGGAAACCACCGCCACCTGCGAGGCCAGTGCGGGCGGTGATCAGCCCACGTTGAAGCTGACCACCAACCTCCGCATCGGCATCGAAGGACGCGAAGCCCGCGCCCGCACCCGAATGACGGAGGGCGACAACGTGTTCGTCGCTCTGTCGTGGTCGGATCTGCCTGCGCCGCAGACGTTCGAGGAGGCCGCGGACAAGATGTGGCGCACGTCCGAATGCTGGCGCCAGTGGATCACGATCGGCCGGTTCCCCGATCACCCGTGGCGGGGCTACCTGCAGCGCAGCGCCCTGACCCTCAAGGGTCTGACCTACGCCCCCACCGGTGCACTGCTGGCTGCGTCGACCACATCGCTTCCGGAAACGCCCGGTGGAGAACGTAACTGGGACTACCGCTACACGTGGGTACGTGATTCGACGTTCGCACTGTGGGGCCTGTACACACTCGGACTCGACCGTGAGGCCAACGACTTCTTCGCCTTCATGTCCGATGTGGCGACAACGGCGAACGGCGAGGTCAATCCACTCCAGGTCATGTACGGCATCGGCGGCGAAAAAACGCTCGACGAGAGCGAGCTGCCACACCTGTCCGGATACGACGGCGCACGTCCGGTACGTATCGGCAACGGAGCCTACGACCAAGAGCAGCACGACATCTGGGGCACGATGCTCGACTCGGTGTACCTGCACGTCAAGTCGCGCGAGCACGTCCCCGAATTCCTGTGGCCCCTGCTCAAGCGCCAGGTCGAGGAAGCGATTGCCAACTGGCGCAAGCCCGATCGCGGCATCTGGGAGGTGCGCGGTGAACCGCAGCACTTCACGTCCTCGAAGCTCATGTGCTGGGTTGCGCTCGACCGCGGTGCCAAGCTCGCCGACATCCACGGCGAGACGGAGTATTCGGCCAAGTGGAACGAGATCGCCGACGAGATCAAGGCGGACATTCTCGAGAACGGCACCGATTCTCGAGGTGTCCTCACTCAGCGCTACGGTGACCCGTCGCTGGATGCGTCACTGCTGCTGGCACCGCTGCTTCGATTCCTGCCCGCCGAGGACGAACGCATCCGCGCGACGGTGCTCGCTATCGCCGACGAGTTGACCGAGGACGGCCTGGTCCTGCGCTACCGAACCGACACCACCGACGACGGTCTGGCGGGTGAGGAAGGGACGTTCACGATCTGCTCCTTCTGGCTCGTATCCGCGCTGGTAGAGATCGGCGAGCTCCCTCGCGCGAAGCACCTCTGCGAGCGTCTGCTGGGGTACGCGAGCCCACTCAAGCTCTACGCCGAGGAAATCGACCACCGCACCGGCCGTCATCTCGGCAACTTCCCGCAGGCGTTCACCCACCTCGCACTCATCAACGCGGTGGTGCACGTCATCCGCGCCGAGGAAGCTCAGGTGGCAGGGCACTTCCAGCCTGCCCACTCCAACCCCTGAGCGCGAGGGCTCAGCGGCCGAGTTGCCTCGCCCATTCGGCGACCAGCTCGGCCGCGGGCTTCGCCTGCACACGGCGAAAACCGGTGCCGGCCCACATCGACAGTCCCGACGGATCGCCCGCCGCCGCGGCCTTCGCCCGCATCGGCGCGGTCAGGTAGTGCAGATCGGGATACGCCAGCGGTGCCGCTTCCGAGTTCTCCCGCATGAACTCGTTCACCAGCCCCCGCGCCGGTCGGCCGGAGAACGCCTTGGTCACCGCGGTGTCGGGAGCAACCGTCAGTTGCTCCCGGTGCACCGGCTTGGTGCCGGCCTCGGGTGTGTTCAGAAGCGCGGTACCGAGCTGCGCGGCATGCGCGGCACCCGAATCCAGCAGCGGCGCAATGTCGTTGCCATCCATCAGTCCGCCCGCAGCGATTCGCGGTAGATCGGAGATCTCCCGCACTGCGGCCAGCAGCTCGGTCAGTGGCTCGTCGGGGGCCGAGCCGTCGAAGGTGCCTCGATGTCCGCCCGCTTCGGGTCCCTGCACCACGAGCGCGTCCACACCGTTGGCGGTGGCCACCGATGCGTCCGACGCGGTGGCGACGGTAGCCCACACCTCGGTCCCCACGGCGTGCAACTGGGCGACCTCGTCCGCGTCGAACGTCGCGAACGTACTCGACACCAGCGGTACCGGGTGCGCGAGCAGCCAGGCGAACTTCTCGGCGTAGAAGTCGTCACGTCGCACCAGCTCCCCAGGCTCTGCGTCGAAACGCTCGAACCAGGACGCCAGGTGCTCGGCGTAGGACTCCACATCCGCACCGGATGGCTCCTCGGGCAGGAACAGATTGACGCCGAACAGCAGACCGCGCACCGAATCGATCTGCGTCGCAAAGGCTTCGGGTGTCAACAGTGCACCGGCGATCATGCCGAGCCCACCGGCCTCCGATACGGCGCGGGCGAGTTCGGGAGTACTCGGGCCGCCTGCCATCGGCGCACCGACAACGGGAACACGCAACTGCTTCAGAATCGGCGTCGTCACAGCTTCGAAATGTACTCGCCCGCAATTCGCGACCGGGTTCGGTGGGGACCGCGCGCCCCTGATGCCGACTGCGCGCCCCTGCTCCGATGCGAGCGGGGGCGCGCAGTCGGCAGAAAGGGTGTGAGGTTGCTGCCGGCAACCAGGAGCTGCCCTACTTCTTCGGCTTGTCCGACGAGGATTCCGAGGACAGTGCGGCGACGAAGGCTTCCTGTGGCACCTCGACGCGACCGATCGTCTTCATCCGCTTCTTGCCCTCTTTCTGCTTCTCGAGCAGCTTGCGCTTACGGCTGATGTCGCCGCCGTAGCACTTGGCCAGCACGTCCTTGCGGATCGCGCGGATGTTCTCGCGGGCGATGATGCGAGAGCCAATGGCGGCCTGAATAGGCACCTCGAACTGCTGACGCGGAATGAGTTCCTTGAGCTTGGTCGTCATCTTGTTGCCGTAGGCCGCGGCGTTGTCCTTGTGCACGATCGCCGAGAACGCGTCCACGGCCTCACCCTGCAGCAGGATGTCGACCTTGACCAGCGCACCGGCCTGCTCGCCGATCTCCTCGTAGTCGAGGCTGGCGTACCCGCGAGTGCGTGATTTCAGGATGTCGAAGAAGTCGAAGATGATCTCGGCCATCGGAATGGTGTAGCGCAGTTCCACGCGGGTCTCGGACAGGTAATCCATGCCGCCGAGTTCTCCACGTCGTCCCTGGCACAGTTCCATGATCGAACCGATGAACTCGCTGGGCGAGATGATGGTGCACTTGACCATCGGCTCGAACACTTCCCGCGCTTTGCCCTCGGGCCAGTACGACGGGTTGGTGACGATATGTTCGGCACCGTCTTCCATCTCGACGCGGTAGACCACGTTCGGCGAGGTCGAGATCAGGTCCAGGTTGAACTCTCGCTCGAGCCGCTCGCGGGTGATCTCCATGTGCAGCAGACCGAGGAAGCCGCAGCGGAAGCCGAAGCCGAGAGCCACCGACGTTTCCGGCTCGTACGTCAGGGCCGCATCGTTGAGCTGGAGCTTCTCCAGAGCATCGCGCAGGTCGGGGTAATCGGAGCCGTCGAGCGGGTAGAGGCCCGAGTACACCATCGGACGGGGTTCGCGGTAGCCGGTCAGCGGCTCGGTCGCGCCCTTGCGGAAGGTGGTGACGGTATCGCCGACCTTGGACTGGCGGACGTCCTTCACGCCGGTGATGAGGTAACCCACCTCGCCGACGCCGAGGCCCTTGGTCGCCTTCGGATCGGGTGAGACGATGCCGACCTCGAGCAACTCGTGCGTGGAGCCGGTCGACATCATCGTGACCTTCTCGCGCGGATTCAGTGCACCGTCGACGACGCGGACGTACGTGACGACGCCGCGGTAGGTGTCGTAGACCGAGTCGAAGATCATCGCGCGGGCAGGCCCGTCCGGATTGCCGACCGGTGCCGGAACCAGCTTGACGACCTCGTTGAGCAATTCCTCGACGCCCACACCGGTCTTGCCGGACACGCGCAGCACGTCGTCGGCCTCGCACCCGATGATGTGGGCGATCTCGGCGGCGTACCGGTCCGGGTCCGCGGCGGGCAGGTCGATCTTGTTGAGCACCGGGATGATGGTGAGCTCTTTGTCGAGAGCGAGGTACAGGTTCGCGAGCGTCTGCGCCTCGATGCCCTGCGCTGCGTCGACGAGCAGCACCGCTCCCTCACAGGCCTCGAGTGCGCGGGACACCTCGTAGGTGAAGTCGACGTGGCCGGGCGTGTCGATGAGGTGCAGGACGAATTCTTCGCCGTCGACGACCCACGGGAGCCGTACGTTCTGCGCCTTGATGGTGATGCCGCGCTCGCGCTCGATGTCCATCCGGTCCAGGTACTGAGCGCGCATCGACCGGTCGTCGACGACGCCCGTGAGCTGCAACATCCGGTCGGCCAGCGTCGACTTACCGTGGTCGATGTGGGCGATGATGCAGAAGTTCCTGATCCTGGACGGATCGGTGAACGTCGTGTCGGCGAAGCTGGGCACTCGTATCCTTCGGCTGGCGTGTTCGAAATGAGCGAACGGGTTTCCCTATCGTCCCACGCCGAGAACGGTGCGCCGTCCCCGGCTGTCCGACTCGGGTGTTCACGTCGCCGCGGTTCGGGCGATGAGCAGCAGCGTCTGCATCGCTACACTCGCCGCATGGCTGGCAACTGGAGCAGATTCGGCAAGGAACTGGGCAAGATCGCGATGCGCGAGGGTCCGCGGCTGCTGCGTCAATTGCAGAAGTCCGGTGCCGTGCAGAAGGGCAAGGACGCGATCAGCGGAACGGCCACACGCACGTCCACTCCGGCACCTCGCCCTGGGCGTCCGGTGGCATCGCAGACCAGGCCTACGGCGCAACGTGCCCGCACCATCGAGTACTCCCCCGACCTGGACGGCAAGGCCGACCCCGGCGAAATCGTCTGGACCTGGGTCACCTACGAGGAAGACGCCACTCAGGGCAAAGACCGCCCGGTTCTGGTCGTCGGACGCGAGGGCAACGATCTGCTCGGCCTGATGTTGTCGAGCCAGAGCAGCCGCGATGGAGACCGTGACTGGCAGTCGATCGGGTCCGGGGCCTGGGACGCCGAGGGCCGACCGAGTTGGATTCGTCTGGATCGAGTGCTCGACGTGCCCGAGGACGGCATCCGACGCGAGGGCGCAATTCTGAGCAAGCCCCAATTCGATTCCGTCGCAAACAGATTGCGCCGAGACTTCGGCTGGAACTGACCGTCGTGCGCGTTTTGCGTAGCCACAGCTACGCAAAACGCGCACGGCATCAGGCGAGGCGGGTGATTTCCACGACCACGTCGAGAGCCGTCGAACCGCCGCCGGAGAAGATGCCCTTGAGCGGTGGCACGTCGGCGTAGTCGCGGCCGAGTCCGACCGACACGTGCTGCTCGTTGACGGCGATGGCGTTGGTCGGGTCGTAGCCCCACCATGCGCCGGTCCAGGCCTCGATCCACGCGTGGCTCTGGCCCTCCACCGTCGCACCGATCGCAGCCTGCTTCTTCGGGTGCAGGTAGCCCGAGACGTACCGGCTGGGGATGCCGACACTGCGCAGCATCAGCAGCGTCAGGTGGGCGTAGTCCTGACAGACGCCCTTCTTCTCCGACCACGCTTCGACGGCCGAGGTGTGCACGCCGGTGGTGCCCGGCACGTAGGACATCTCCTGGTTGACCCAGTTGGAGATCTCCACCACCGATTCCTGCGGCGGTAGGCCCTTCGACAGCTTTTTCGCCACCGACGCGAGTTGCCTGTTCTTCGGCACGTACTCGGTGTTGTCGAGGACCTCGTTGAAGCGGTCTATGACCTGGTCGCTCGCCAGTTCCTCCCAGGAGGCGTTCTCGTCCGGGTAGACGAAGGGATCGGTCTCGACCACCGACGAACCGGTGACCTCGAGCTCGGTGTGCGGTGCGTGCAGGTCGAACGCGGTCACCGCCGTGCCCCAGTAATCGGTGTAGCGGTAGGAACGCGTCACCGGGTTGGTCTCGACTCGGTTCAGAATCACGTTCTGCCGATTGTCACTTCGCGGCGTCAACCGAGCCTCGTTGTACGACGACGTCACCGGTGCGTCGTACTGATAGCCCGTGGTGTGCACGACACGCATACGCCAGCTCACAGTTCACCTTCCAATTGATCTTCGAATGTTCCCGAGCCGGCGTCCGTCCATGCCACCCACGGAGCAGCGTGGAAATACTGCTTGGAGATCGCATCACCGAGTTCACGGCAGGTTTCCTGCAGGGCGAGCAGGCGCTCCTGCAGATCGTCGAGAATTTCACCGGGACGGAGGAATTCGAGTTCGCTCCGAGCGCGGCCGAGTAGGCGCTGCGCTTCGGCGCGCGCACCGACTCGACTGTTGGGCTGATGGTCGAGCTGATCGAGCGAACGTTCCGCCTCGTTGAGTGCGTAGAACACCGATCGCGGAAAGAGCCTGTCCAACAACATGAATTCGAGAACTCGCTGGGCATCGAGCGCGCCGCGGTAGGTGCGCAGGTAGGTGTCGTGGGCACCGGCGGAGCGCAGCACAGTGACCCACGCCGGCGACGACGGCCGGTCACCGGCTCGCGAGAGCAACAACCGAACGATCATGTCGATGCGCTCGACCGAGCGACCGAGCAGGAGGAAGCGATAGCCGTCGTCGTGACTGAGGGTGGAGTCCGCGAGACCGGCGAACATCGCTGCGCGCTCCTCGATGTAGCTGAAGAACTCGGCCGGGCCGGTGCGCTTGGACGCCCTGATGCGCTCGTTGAGCCCGTTGTACGTGGTGTTGAGGCACTCCCACATCTCGCTGGACGTGACTTCTCGTGCACCACGGGCGTTCTCACGCGCGCTCGACAGCGAGTCCACGATCGAACCCAATCCGTCGCGGCTGAAGGCGACGACCTCGGTGAGCGACCACACGTCGAGCGAGACGTCCGGCTCGTGCTTGAACCCGAGCACTCGCAACAACACTCGCGAAGTGTGATCGGGATCGACCGTGGCGTCCTCGAGAAGCTGGTGGACGGTGACGTCGAGAATGCGGGCCGTGTCGTCCGCTCTCTCGACGTACCGTCCGATCCAGTAGAGCGACTCTGCGTTGCGCGCGAGCATTTACTGTCCACCGCCGTTCGAGTCCGAGTTCGTTGCCTGCTGTTGTTGCTGCTGTTGCTGATTCATTTGCTGGTCCATCGTCAGCTCCGGGCCCTGTTCGGCCATCGGCGACTCCGGCGGAACGCTGACGATCTCCTCGCCGGCGAGTTCCTGCTCCTCCTGAGAGGTTCGGGTGGCGAGCACCCAGGTGTCCTTGCTGCCACCACCCTGGCTCGAGTTGACCACAAGGGATCCCTCCGGCAGCGCGACCCGGGTCAGGCCGCCGGGCAGCACCCAGACGTCGTCGCCGTCGTTGACCGCGAACGGCCGCAGGTCGACGTGACGGGGTACCAGTCGATCGCCGATCTTGGTCGGCACCGTCGAGAGCTGCACGACGGGTTGAGCGATCCAGCCGCGCGGATCTGCGCGGACCTTCTTGCTGATGGTGGCGAGTTCCTTCGGCGAGGCGTCGGGTCCGAAGACGATGCCGTAGCCGCCGGAGCCTTCCACCGGCTTGATCACCAGTTCGTCGATGCGATCGAGAACTTCCTCGCACTCGTCGTCGAGCCAGCACCGGAACGTGTCGACGTTCGCCAGCAACGGCTTCTCGCCCATGTAGTAGTCGATGATCGTCGGGACGTAGGTGTAGACGAGCTTGTCGTCGCCGACGCCGTTTCCGACGGCACTCGAGATGACGACGTTGCCTGCGCGGGCGGCGTTGACCAGACCTGCCACTCCCAGCACCGAGTCGGGACGGAACTGCATGGGGTCGAGGTAGTCGTCGTCGATACGTCGGTAGATGACGTCGACCTGACGCTCGCCCTCGGTGGTGCGCATGTAGACGATGTTGTCTCGGCAGAACAGGTCTCGTCCTTCGACGAGCTCGACGCCCATCAGCCGAGCGAGCAGCGAGTGCTCGAAGTACGCCGAGTTGGCAACGCCAGGAGTGAGAACCACCACGGTCGGGTCGGCCTCGTTGAGGGCGGCCGATGCGCGCAGTGCCCGCAGCAGGTGCGAGGCGTAATCGCCGACGGCGCGGACGCGGTGGCTGGCGAACAGGTCGGGGAACACCCGGGCCATGGTGCGCCGATTCTCCATGACATAAGACACGCCCGACGGCGACCGCAGGTTGTCTTCGAGCACACGGAAGGTGCCCTGCGCGTCGCGGATGAGGTCGATGCCGGCGACGTGGATGCGCACACCGTTGGGCGGAGTGATGCCGACCGCCTCGCGGTGGAAGTGCTCACAGGAGGTCACCAGCCGCTTGGGTACGACGCCGTCGCGCAGAATTTCCTGATCGCCGTAGATATCGGCGAGGAACATCTCCAGGGCCTTGACGCGCTGCTTGATGCCGCGCTCGAGACGGGACCATTCACCCGCTGCGATGACGCGGGGAACCTGGTCGAGCGGGAAGGGACGTTCCTGACCGGACAACGAGAACGTGATGCCCTGGTCGATGAAGGCTCGTCCCAGCGCATCGGATCTCGCGTCCAGGTCCACCGCGTTCGCCGGGGCGAGTGCGGTGTGGATGCCCTTGTACGGAGTTCGGGTACGTCCGTCCGCGTCGAACATCTCATCGAAGGCGAGACTGTACTTTCCGACGTCGGAGTATCCCCCGAACACCCCGTCGACCTCGGGTTCGACGCGATCCGCTGTCTTGGTTTTGGTCGCTTTGGCCTTGGTGGCGGCATGCGTTGCCGATCGCGGACTCATTCTGGCCATGTTGCTACAGAGACAGGAGTTAGGCGCGGTAGAAGCGTTAATTTCTTGAAACGCATCGTCACCCCACTCCGGATTGGGTTCTGGCCGACCGTACTGGTATTCTCGATCTTCGGCGCAGGGCTCCAACGCTCAGCAGCAGACTTCGGGCATTCCAGCATGGATCGCCCTGACCGGAATACCGACGAAGACGACAAGGATTTTACGCGTGGCCAATATCAAGTCCCAGAAGAAGCGGATTCTCACCAACGAGCGTGCACGCCTGCGCAACCAGTCGGTGAAGTCCTCCCTTCGTACCGTCATCCGCTCGTTCCGCGAGGCACAGGCTGCGGGCGACAAGGACAAGGCTTCCGAGATTCTTCTCGATGCAGGCCGCAAGCTCGACAAGGCCGCCAGCAAGGGCGTCATCCACAAGAACCAGGCCGCCAACAAGAAGTCGGCACTGGCTCTCGCAGTCAACAAGCTCTGATACATCACTGAGCTCGATCGAGCCCGCCGCATCCGACGAGGACGCGGCGGGTTTTTTCGTGCGCTGGGGTTTTCGTGCGCTGGGGTTTTCGTGCGCTGTGCAGTATGTCGACGCTACCTACCCAGTGATGCGACCTCCGCCACTGCTTTCTCCACCGCGTAGTCCGCGTCCGCTGCTTGACCTTTGACGTCGGCGTTGAGCTGCGCCACCACGCGCAGCGCCTGGGCGATGGATCGGCCGTTCCACCCGCGCGCCTGGCCCTGCGCCTTCTTGATCTTCCACGGCGGCATACCCAGCTCTCCTGCCATGCGGAACGGGTCGCCGCGGCCGGCCGAACCCACCAGCGCAATGGTGCGGACGGCATCGGCCAACGCGTCGGCGAGCAACACGTGCGCCACGCCCCGGTGCATCGCCCAGCGCAGAGCCTCGAGAGCGCCGGCTCGGTCTCCGATCACCGCTTTGTCTGCGACGTCGAATCCGGAGACCTCGGCCTTGCCGGAGTAGTACCGTCGCACCGCGGCGAGGTCGACCTTGCCGCCGGTATCGGAGACCAACTGCGAACAGGCCGACGCCAATTCGCGCAGTTCGTTGCCCACGGACTCGACGACCGCCTCGATCACGTCGCCGCTCACCCGGACGTCGGCGGTACGGAACTCGCCGCGCACGAAGTCGATACGTTCGGCGGGCTTGGTGAGCTTGGCGCACTCGTGCACCTGTGCGCCGCATTTCTGCAGCGCGCCGACCATTGCCTTGGCCCGGCCGCCGCCGGAGTGCATGATCACGACCACAGCGCCCTCGGGCGGATCCGTAGCGGCGTCGAGTACCAGCGCAGCAGCGTCCTTGCCGGCCTCGGCCGCCGCCTCGAGTACGAGAACACGGTCCTCGGCGAACAGCGACGGGCTCAGCAGTTCGGCGAGTTCCGGGGCACTGGCATCACCGGTGCGCAACCGCGTGACCGGCAGGTCCTCCCCCGGAATCGCAGCATTCGCACGCACCTGAGCCACGATCGCGGCTACCGCCCGATCCATCAGAAGTTCCTCGTCGCCGAGAACCAGATGCAGTGGAGCCACACTCGAAGTCACGACCATGATCGTGCCATGTGCAACCGACACTGCGAGCATCCGCTCGGAGTCCGAGCGGTCACCACAGAACGTGCGCCGTCCACATCGCGAGTGCAGCCATCGCCACAGCCGCGGCCAGCCACCGAAACACAGTGAAACGCAACGCCGTCAGCAACGCGGCCGTCGAGAACGCTGCCAGTGCTGCGCCCACGACGCCATCGGGGACCTCGATGCCCGCAACCGGCACCGACGCAGCCTCCTCCGCCACCGCGATCAGCCACCACAGCGGCGCCGACACCAACTGCGCAATCAGCTCCGCGAGCGAGGTGCTGGCGGTGGCGGTCACGGCCGTCAGGAAGCCCACCACGGTGATCGGAGCGACGACCGGTGCCACCAACACGTTCGCTGCCACTCCCACCACACTGAACGTTCCCGCCATGGCCGCGACCACCGGTGCCGTCACCGCGTGCGCAGCCGCGGCGACCGCCACCACTTCCGCTGCCGCCCTGGGCCAGCCGCGGGCCCGAAGCCAGTCGACCCAGATCGGAGCGACGAGTACCAGCCCGGCGGTGGCGAACACCGACAGCACGAATCCGACATCCACCGCCAGCCTCGGCCACCACCCGAGCAGCCCCAACACCGCGCCGCACAGTGCTGGAACCGCTTGCCTGCGCCTGCCGGTGACCAACGCCACCAAGCCGATCGACCCCATCACTGCCGCCCGCAGCACACTCGGCGACGGCCGGGCCACGATGACGAACGCCACGAGTACGACGAACGCCACCGCGACCGTTGTGCGGGGTCCGACCCCGATACCTCGCAACACCAACAGAACCGCACCGATCAGAATCGAGAAGTTCGCACCGGAGACAGCCGTCAAATGTGTGAGGCCGGCCGCCCGAAAATTGTCCGATACCGTCTCGTCCAGCCGAGACACGTCGCCGACCACGAGACCGGGCAGCAGCCCTGCACGATCCGGTGGCATCGAATTCTGCGCCACGGCAGCCAAATTCGACCGGAATGTACCGGCTGCCGCAGAGATCTTCCCGGGCTCGCTCGCGGTGACCGGCGGACCCGAAGTGCGGATCACGGCCACGGTCATGTCCGGCCGAATCGGCTCACCGAGCCTGCCCCGCACGGTGACCACCTGGCCCGGCAGCAATGCCGACCAACTCGACTCCGGTGCGATGACCGACACCCGTCCACCGACGTGCCATGCCTCGCCGCCCACGTCGACTCGCGTCATCTCGGCCTTCACCATCACCGTCGCGGGCCCGGGAGCCGTCAGCCGTCGCGGGTCCTCCTCCAGCTGCACCGACGCCGTGATCCAGGCTCGGTTCTCTGCCGCCGCAGCCACGGGATGCTCGGCCAGCGAGCGCATCTGAATCCAGATCGCTCCCCCGAAGCACAGCGCCAGCACGATCACCGCGGCCGCACCGGACCGACTCGAACTCGGCCGACCGCGCCGAACAGACATTCCGTGCAGTGCCACTGCGACGAGCAGCACCACCGCAACCGCGGACGCGGTAGCAGCCAGGGCGGCACCGGGACCTCCGAGAATTCCGATCGCGGTGATCGACCAGCACACCGCAGCGGCCGGAACCAGCCGCACGTCGAACGGCAGGCGATCCTCGGTCTGCGGCGCGCCGGTGGATGCGGCATCGGTGGTCATCCGACGTGCACCAGGTCGCGGATCTTCGCCAGTCTGCCGGGCCCGATGCCGTCCACCTCCGACAGCTGATCCACGGTTGCGAAGCGGCCGTTGGTTTCTCGCCAACTCACGATCGAGGTCGCGGTGACCGGCCCGACCCCGGGCAACGCGTCCAGCTCTGCGACGGTCGCGGCGTTGAGGTCTACCGTCCCGCCGGGGGTGGAACCTCCGACACCGGTCGGTGCGCCGCCGCTACCGTCGGCCGATGTGCCGATCCCGGATGTCGTACTGCTGACCGGTGGAGGTGCCTCGGGAGGCACGACTCCGACGACGATCTGATCTCCGTCGGCGACTCGCGCGGCCATGTTGAGCGCCAACAGGTCGGCACCGTCGACTGCGCCGCCTGCCGCGGCCAGTGCGTCGGCGACTCGCGAACCCGGTTGCAGCCGAACCAATCCGGGGCGCGTCACGAGCCCGACGACGCTCACCACGAGCTCGGCCTCGGCGCTCGGCACAGGATCGACCGCGTCACCGGTATCCACCGTGCCATCGGTATCCACCGTGTCGGTCGCGACCACAGCGAGCGGTGGTGCGGGAGCGGGAGTCGGTGCGTCACGAACCACCGCGAATCCGGCGACCAGCACCACGAAGACCCCGGTGGCCGCCATCGCCAGTGCACCCGGCCTTCCCGGATCCACGCGAGCAGATCGCCACCGAGATGGCAGCAGGGCCGACCACGGGGTGCCTACTCGTTGCGCTTCCGGCAGCAGCCAATCCGGTTCCGTGGACCCGGCGTCCGGTCGCGGGTCCTCGGGCACGACGCGATCGCGGGCGGAATCGTGTTGTCTGCGCACGGAGTTCAATCGCGCCACCGTGTGCGCCCGATCGTCGTTGCCGCCCATACGGAAGGACGCTAGTGCGCGTGATCGGTCTCGATCGCCGAAAGCCGCAGGCCACGAATTGCCCTGTGCAGAACCCCTGAGGCTGTGGATGAACCGGGGCTCGACCCGGCTATCGGCGTCCCGGAGCCACGACGACGCCGACCGCGCCCGGGCCGACATGAGCGCCGAGAACGGCACCGAAGGGGTACACATCGATGCTGGTCGAGTGCGGAATTCGGGAGGTCAGCATCGCGGCCACGTCCTCGGCCCGCTCCGGGCACTGCATGTGGTGCACCGCGAGCGCAACCCCCGATTCGTCACCGACCTCGGCCGCGGCGGCGACGGCGGCATCGACCAGCTTGTGCAGCGCCTTGGACGAGGTCCGCGTCTTCTCCCGCAACACGAGCTTGCCGTCGCTGATGTGCAGTACCGGCTTCATGGCCAGCGCAGTGCCGAGCAGCGCTGCGGCGGTGCCGATTCGGCCTCCACGTCTCAGGTGGTCGAGTCGATCGACGACGATGAAGCATCTAGAGGTCGTCGACGCGGCGACGGCGTCGTGATACACCTCGTCCAGTTCTGCTCCCCCGGCGGCGGTGGCGGTCGCAGCCAGCACCGCGAAGCCCAACCCCATTCCGGCCGAGGCGGAATCGACGACTCGGACGGCCGAGCCCACGTGATCTGCGGCCTGGCGCGCAGCCTCCCACGTGCTCGACAGTCCCCGAGAGATGTGCAGTGCCACCACACCGGCACCTCGACTGCGTTCGAGAGCTGCGGCGTAGACCTCGGTCAGCTCACCTGGAGAGGCCCCCGCAGTGGTCACCGGCTTGCCCGAGGTGGACTGCTCGGGAATGTCGTCGACGCCCTCGCGATGGTCGATTCCGTCGACCAGCACGTGCAGTGGCACCAGCGCGATGCCTCGCTCGGCGGCGAGGGTGGCCGGCAGGCAGGACGAGGAGTCGGTGACGACGGCGACGGTCATGGCGATTCGGTCACCGATCCGGCGGCGACGGGCCGCAGCACCTCCAGCATCGCCTCGGCGACCGCGATGTGGGCGTCCCATCCCCAGTGGATGCCGTCGGGGTTCGCGTTCTCGGACTCGATGTTCGGTCGTACGGCGTCGGCGAGGTCGACCATGGGGACGTTCCTGTCCGCGCTCCATGCACGCAGTGCGCGTACTGCGGGTTCGCGACCCGAGTGCACCTTGCCGTAGGCATCGCAGCGGTGCACCGACGGATAGGTACCGATGACGGGAAGTTCGGGACGCACGTACGCCAGTGCCGCGCGGGTCTGTTCCAGATACTCGACGCTGAGCCGCGGCGGCAGCGCAACGGGCCAACCGAGATGCGACAGAACAGGTTGCACCGCTTGGTATCCCGCGCGAACCACGCGCCGAAGGGCAGGCGGTCGGACGTATCTGATCTGCTCCCGGAGCGCAGTCGGCAACGGTGACGGGAGCGAATCCATGCCGCCGATTCCGAGCACGACGGCACCGGCACGGGGAATGGCTGCCCACACTCGCGGATCCTGGGTCAGGGCCCACCACGCGTCACGACTCGTCCAGCCGATGCGCGCAACCAACTCCACCGTCCAACCCAGTTCCGCTGCAACCAGATTGGGCCACAGGCGCGGGTCGTCGACGGGCAGTCCACCCTCGGGTCCGTAGTAGCTCAACGAGTCCGCGAGCACGAGCAGCGCAGGCTGCGCCGCCGTCTCAGAGGACGTCACTGGCCACCCGCGCCGAGGCGTTCCACACGTCCAGTCGCCAGGACGGGTTCTCACCGGGTCCGTGCGCACCGAGCTGAACCCAGCTGGTGTTCGCGAGGCCTCCGAGCACCGGCCAACGATCGGTCGGCAGATCGAGCAGCGCGGCAGTCAGCGCCGCGATCAGACCTCCGTGTGCGACGAGGACGAGCGGTCGCTCGTTGCCGTCGGCACCCCACTCGGGGACACCTGCCGCGAGTTCACGAACCAGCGGAACGCTTCGTCGGGCGACGTCGATGCGGCTCTCCCCACCGGGTGGGGCGATGGTGGCGTCGGCGCGCCAGGCCGGTCGTGCACCGGGGGCGATGTCGTCGACCTCGGTGTGGGTGAGTCCCTGCCACTGACCGAGATGGGTCTCGCGCAGACGCTCGTCCACCGACACCGCCACACCGGCTGCATCTCCGAGCGCGTTCGCGGTGTCCAACGCTCGCCGCAGATCCGAGGACACGATCTTGATCGGCTCACGCGTCGCCAGCTCGGCGGCGGCCGTCTTCGCCTGACTGCGGCCGAGCTCGGACAGATCGGTGTCGAGCTGACCCTGCATGCGGTCGGTGGCGTTGTATTCCGTCTGACCGTGCCGAAGCAGGATGAGCCGTCTGATCATTGCTCCGATTCCGGAGCCGGATGCTGTCCGAGACCGGGAACCTCGATGGTCGGGCAGTCCTTCCACAACCGCTCGAGTGCGTAGAAGTTCCGCTCTTCGTTGTGCTGGACGTGCACGACGATGTCGGAGTAGTCCAGCAGCGCCCAACGGCCTTCTCTGGTGCCCTCGCGGCGGACCGGCTTGTGTCCGGCCTCACGGAGCTGATCCTCGATGTTCTCGACGATCGCGTTGACCTGACGCTCGTTGGGCGCGGAGGCGATGACGAAGCAATCGGTGATGTAGAGCTGATCGGAGACGTCGAGAATCACCACGTCGCCGGCCAGTTTGTCGTCGGCTGCGAGCGCGGCGATCCGCGCCATCTCGGCGGCTTCGGCTGTTGCAGTCACTTCGGTGTACTCCCACTCGTATGGCTCGGGTTCTCGGTCATTGCGCTGGTGACCGACCCTGCCGGTTGCTTCTTCTGGGGCGCTGGTTCCGACATGGTGACGGATCCGTCGAGACGCTGAGCGCCTCGTGGTCTGTAGAGATTCCTCTTCGAGATGTATTGCACGACGCCGTCCGGTACGAGGTACCAGACCGGCCGATTCTCACCGGCTCGAAGTCGACAGTCCGTCGACGATATCGCGAGTGCCGGGATTTCCATCAATGTGAGAGTGCCCGCGGGCAACGATCGAAGGTGGTTGGCGAGATGTTCGACGCCGAGCTCGAACCCAGGACGCGAGACACCGACGAACTTGGCGAGCTCGAACAACTCCTCCCAGTTCTGCCACGTGAGGATCGACTCGAGCGCGTCCGCCCCGGTGATGAAGTACAGCTCGGCATTGGGATGCTGCGATCGCAGATCGCGCAGGGTGTCGACGGTGTAGGTCGACTTCTCCCGATCGACGTCCACCCGGCTGACCGAGAACCGCGGGTTGGACGCCGTCGCGATGACGGTCATCAGGTAGCGATCCTCTGCCGGGCTGACCGACTTGCCTTCCTTCTGCCACGGGTTTCCGGTGGGGACGAAGATGACCTCGTCCAGAGCGAATTCGTTCGCCACTTCGCTCGCTGCGACGAGGTGCCCGTGATGAATCGGGTCGAAGGTGCCGCCCATCACGCCCAAACGGCGGACGGACTGCCTACCGGTGTTGTCGCCGGAGTCGGATTCGCGCTGCACAACCGTCGATTCTACGTCCGAGGTGCCGCTGGTCGTCACACGCCTCACACCGGCAGCAAACGCGAGACCACGGTGGCGAGCTGCTGAGCCGATCGGCACTCGTGCATCGCGATCACGTCGGCGTACACCTTGGCCGCCGAATCGCCGGAACCCCACTGCGATTTCGGTTCGGGATTGAGCCAGTACGCGTGCTTGGCCACCGACACGATGTGCGCCAACGCCGGCAGCTTCGGCTCGCGGTAGTTGGTGCGGGCGTCACCGAGAATCAGCACCGAACTGCGACTGGTGACCGCGTGCGCGTACTTCTCGTCGAACGTCGTCAGTGCATGGCCGTAGTCCGAGTGCCCGTCGTACGTCACGAGATCGGATTCGCGGATGATGCGGCTCATCGCAGCTCCGAGATCGGAACCGGAATCGAAGAATTGCGTCACCTCGTCGGTGGAGTCGATGAACGCAAAGATGCGCACGCGCGAGAACTGCTCTCGCAGTGCATGCACCAACAGCAGAGTGAAATTGCTGAATCCTGCCACCGATCCCGAGACATCGCACAGCACAACCAGTTCGGGGCGTGCTCGCCGGGGCTTGCGCTCGACCAGATCGATCGGGATGCCGCCGGTGGACATCGACTTGCGCAGCGTGCGACGCAGATCGATGGAGCCGTGCCTGCTTCGACTGCGCCGCACCGCAAGTCGCGACGCCAACAGCCTGGCGAGAGGGGTGACGTTGCGCCGCAGGGCCGCCATCTCCGTGTCCGAGGCCCGCAGGAAATCGACTTCCTCCGCGAGCTTGGGCACCCCGTAGCTCGCTACCCGCTCACGGCCCAGCTTTTCTGCCGACCGACGCCTCGTCTCGCTCTCGACCATCTTGCGTAGGTCTGCGATACGTTGCGCTGCAGTGCGTTTGGCCACCTCGGACTCGTAGTCGTCGGTCGGCCGATCGGGTGCGTCGTCGCTGCGCCCGAGCAATCCGTCGAGAATCTTGCGCAGCAACGTTTCGGGCGCAACGTCGCGCAGGGCCTGATATGCAGAGAACGAGGGCCCGTTGGAGGACTTGTACTGTCCGAGTTCCTCGACCATCTGCGCTGCCAGCATCTGGGTCAACTCCGCGGCCTCGGCCGAATCGTCCGAGAGCAGATCCACCAACAGCTCGCGGAGCGCATCGATGTCGACGTCACCTCCGTCGGTGCGGGGCAACGCGGTATCGATCTGCCCCGAGTCTCTGGTGCCCGATGCCACCGGAAACCAAAGGTCGAACAGGGCGTCGAACACTCCCCGGTGCGTCGGCCGCCGCAGCAGCGCACAGGCCAATCCCTCGCGCACGGCCTCCCGATCGAGCAGGTCGAGAACCGACAGGACGCGTCCGGCATCGACCGTCTCCGACGGCCCCACCGAAATTCCACGCCGACGCAACGCGTCGACGAAACCGACGAGGTGACCGGGAATTCCGTGTGGGGCCTGCATGTCAGTTGAGCCGGAGTTCGGCTGCCGCGCGGACCTGGTCCGACTGATGCTTGAGCACCACACCGAGTGTGGAGCGAACCGCGTCGTCGTCGAGGGTGTCCATCCCGAGCGCCAACAGAGTGCGTCCCCAGTCGATGGTCTCGGCCACCGAGGGCAACTTCTTGAGCTGCATCGCGCGCAGCACCCGCACGGTCTTGATCATCTGCTCGGCGGTGGCCTCGGGCAGTTCGGGAACTCTGCTGGCCAGAATCCGGCGCTCGAGGTCGGCGTCGGGAAAATCGAGGTGCAAGAACAGGCAGCGACGCTTGAGGGCCTCGGACAGTTCACGGGTGGCGTTGGAGGTGAGCACCACGAACGGCGTCCGTTCGGCCACGATCGT
The DNA here is from genome assembly GCF_040702765.1 of Rhodococcus sp. NPDC076796. Lineage (NCBI taxonomy): Bacteria > Bacillati > Actinomycetota > Actinomycetes > Mycobacteriales > Nocardiaceae > Rhodococcus > Rhodococcus sp. NPDC076796. The sequence goes on from NZ_JBFBMS010000006.1 coordinate 86,343, forward strand.
GCCGAGTTCGGGAACGGTGATCGCGAAGTCGCTGAGTACCTCGAGCAGCAGTCCTTCGATCTCGACGTCGGCCTTGTCGGTCTCGTCGATGAGCAGAACCGTGGGATCGGTTCGGCGAATCGCCTGCAGTAGCGGCCGCGCCAGCAGGAACTCCTCGGAGAAGACATCCAGCTTGGTCGAATCCCAATCGGCAGCGGTACCGGACTGGATGCGCAGGATCTGCTTGGCGTGGTTCCACTCGTACAGCGCGCGGGCCTCGTCGACACCCTCGTAACACTGCAGCCGCACCAGTTCGGCCCCGGTCGTCTGCGCGACGGCACGGGCCAGCTCGGTCTTGCCGACTCCGGCCGGACCTTCGATCAGCAGCGGCTTGCCGAGGCGATCGGCGAGAAACACCGAGGTGGCGGTGGCCTTGTCGGCCAGATAGCCCGTCTCGGCCAGGCGCCTCTGGACGTCGTCCACGCTGGCGAACAGCGGGGGTGTCGTCGGTAGGGCACGATCCATGTCACAGCTCCTGATGATCGGGTCTGGCCGGTTCTGCGAGGGGTGTCAGTCTCGGACGTGTCCGTCGCCCCACACGGTCCACTTGGTCGAGGTCAATTCGGGCAATCCCATGGGTCCACGCGCGTGCAGTTTCTGAGTCGAGATGCCGATCTCGGCTCCGAAGCCGAACTGCTCTCCGTCGGTGAACGCCGTGGAAGCGTTGACCATCACCGCGGACGCGTCGACCCGCTGGGTGAACTCGCGCGCGGCACCGATGTCGGCGGCGACGATCGCCTCGGTGTGGCCGGTGCCGTATCGGTCGATGTGCTCGATCGCCTCGTCGATACCGCCGACGACCTTCAGCGCGATGTCGAGGGACAGGTACTCCTGCGACCAGTCCTCGTCGTGCGCAGGCACGAGCCCGGGCAGATCCCCGTGCACCGTCACGCTGTGCATCTGAAAAGCCTGGAGCAACCGCGGCACCATGGTCTCGGCGATCGCAGCGTCCACCAACACGGTCTCGGCGGCGTTGCAGACGCTCACTCGACGGGTCTTGGCGTTGAGCACGATCTTCTCGGCCGTGTCCGGATCGGCGGAGGCATGGATGTACACGTGGCAGTTTCCGACACCGGTCTCGATGGTCGGGACCGTGGCATCGCGCACGACCGCAGCGATCAGTCCGGCTCCACCGCGCGGGATCACCACGTCCACCAGACCGCGCGCCTGAATGAGGTGGGTGACCGTGGCACGGTCGGCACTTCCCAGCAGTTGCACCGCCGCCTCGGGCAGACCGTGACCGCGCAACGCTCCCTGCAGCGCCTCGACCAAGGCCGCGTTGGACTGCGCCGCAGACGACGAGCCGCGGAGCAGCACCGCGTTGCCGGACTTGAAGGCGAGGCCGAACGCGTCGACGGTGACGTTGGGCCGAGCCTCGTAGACCATGCCCACCACGCCGAGCGGAACCCGCAGTTGCCGAATCTCGAGCCCGTTGGGCAGCGTCGAACCGCGGATGATCTCGCCGATCGGATCGGGTAACCCGGCCACCTGTCGCAGCCCCGCCGCGATGCCGTCGATGCGCGACGCGGTCAGCCGTAGACGGTCCAGCAGCCCCTCGTCGGTACCGGCCGCTCGCGCGTTCTCGATGTCGACTGCATTCGCGGCGAGTACCGACTCCGCCGCAGCAACGACCGCGTCGGCCGCGGCATGCAGCACGGCGTCCTTTTCCGCAGTTGTCAGCAGTGCGAGCGCGCGTGATGCGGTGCGCGCCCGGCGCGCAGCGGCGTGCACGTTCTCTCGCTCGTCGGCAGTCGTGGTCACCGGTTCGGCCGAGACGGAAGCTGTCATGAACTACACACTAATGGGGGCCGGGAATGAAGCTGCATCGCCGCGTCGTTGCAGCACAGCGTGAAGATCGTCGACTCACCGTCGGCGCTGTCCGAAGACCGGAGGAACCACCTGTGAGTGTGCTGTTCGAGCCTCTGACCCTGCGCAACGTCACCTTCCCGAACCGGGTGTGGATGGCACCGATGTGCCAGTACTCGGCCGACGAGGCCTGCGACCACGTCGGCGTCGCGGGCGACTGGCATCGCACCCACCTGGTGAGCCGGGCGATCGGCGGTGCCGGATTGATCATCACCGAAGCCACCGCGGTGAGCCCCGAGGGTCGCATCAGCCCGTCGGACCTGGGCATTTGGAACGACACCCAGGCCGACGCGTTGGCGAAGATCGTCGCCGAGATCTCGTCCTTCGGAACCGTCCCGGGCATCCAGCTGGCTCACGCGGGGCGCAAGGCCTCGACCGCTGCTCCCTGGCTGGGTGGCAAGTCCTTGCCGGCCGAGGACCCCCGAAGCTGGGAGACAGTCGGCCCGAGCGCGGTTGCGTTCGGTGACTACGCGAGCCCACGGGAGGCGACGACCGAGGACATCGCGAAGATCGTCGACGACTTCCGGACGGCCGCCCAGCGTGCGCTGAAAGCCGGGTTCCAGGTCGCCGAAGTACACGGCGCGCACGGCTATCTGCTGCATCAGTTCCTGTCCCCCGCCAGCAACACCCGTACCGACTCGTACGGCGGCGATTTCGCGGGCCGCACGCGTCTGTTGATCGAGGTTGTCGACGCCGTGCGTGAGGTGTGGCCGGCGGAGCTTCCGGTCTTCGTTCGCCTGTCGGCGACGGATTGGCTCGACGAGCCGGTCGATCCCGAACGGGCATCAGGGTCAGCCGAACTGGAGGCTGCGAGCTGGACGTCGGATCAGACGGTGGCTTTGGCCCAGATCCTCACCGAGCACGGGGTGGATCTGGTCGACACCTCGACCGGAGGCAACGCAAGGGCCCGTATTCCGGTCGGTCCGGGCTATCAGGTTCCATTCGCGAGGCGCATCCAGAACGAGACCACCATGCCCGCCGCCGCCGTCGGCATGATCACCGAACCCAAGCAGGCGGAGGAGATCGTCTCGCTCGGCGAAGCGACGGCCGTGCTGCTCGCGCGTGAGCTCCTGCGTGACCCGTACTGGCCACGGCGCGCCGCCCGGGAACTCGGCGTCGAGATGCTCCCGGCCGTGGCACCCCAGTACGAGCGGGCCTACTAGCAACTGCTCTCAGGACGGCACGAAGCCGAGTTTCTTGTCCACCACATTGCGCAGCGGTTCGCCTCGGAAATGCCGAAGTGCGTTGTCCACGAACAACTCTGCGAGCCGCTGTTTCCACCCCGAGGCATCGCCGCTCATGTGCGGTGTGACGATCACGTTCTCGGCCGTCCACAGTGGATGGTCGGCCGAGAGCGGTTCGGTCTCGAACACGTCGAGTGCGGCACCTGCGATGTGCCCGGTGGCCAGGTGCGCCAGCAGCGCCTCGGTGTCGAGCAACTCCCCGCGGCCCACGTTCACGATGCGTGCACCGGGCTTCATCGCGGCCAGCACCGAATCGTCGATCATTCCTCTCGTCTGATCGGTCAGCGGGGCGACCAGCACCAGGTAGTCGGCCTGAGCTACCTCGGACGTCAGGTCGGCGCTGGCATGAACGCTGCCGAAATCTCGGTCGCCCTCTCGTGCCGTCCGGCCCACACCCGAGATCGACATTCCCACCGCTGCCAGCAGACTCGCGATGGCGCGCCCGATCGCACCGGTGCCCACGATCATCGCGTGGGCACCGTCGATGCGCTCGGTCTCGCGGTGCTGCCAGACCTTCGAATGCTGCAGTGCGCGCGAACGTTCGGAGTCCTTGGCGAACGCCAGAATCTGGGCCAGCACGAACTCCGCGATCGGGCGGTCGAACACTCCCCGCGAATTGGTCACGATCACATCGGAATCGACCAGGTCGTCGAACATCAACGAGTCGACTCCTGCGGCGGCGATGTGGATCCATTTCAGCGAGCCGCAACGCGGCCACGCCGATTCGACTGCGGGAGAGAAGAAATCCCACAGGAGCAACGCGTCGGCACCGTCGAGCGCATCGCCGAGGGTGTCGGCGGTGGCGTACCGGACGTCGGCGACCTCCGCGACGGAGTCGAGCCCGTCGGGAAGATCGCCGGCGTGCAGAACGACGAGAACCGGTGCCATTGCTACTTCTTCTTGTATCCGACGAGCTCGACGCCGGACGCGGCAACCTCGTCGTCGTTGTCGCCGGGGCACTGGGTTCCGCGCAACGAGCGGCCTGCGGTTTCCGGCATCAGCAGAATCGGCACGAAGGCGATCGCAGCCGCGATCATCATGTACCAACCCGGAATCAGGTTCGACCCGGTTCGGTCGATCAGGAACGTCAGGATCAGCGGAGCCGTACCGCCGAAGAGTGCCGTCGAGACGTTGTATCCGATGGCGAACGCTCCATAGCGCACCTGAGTGGGGAACAGCGCAGGCAGGGTCGACGACACACAGGAACACATGATGACCAGCAACACTCCGAGACCGAGCAAACCGATGCTCTGGCCGATCAGTCCGGTGTTGATGATCAGCAGGAACAGCGGAACGCTGAGCACGAAGTACCCGACGCAGGCCGCCAGCAACAACGGCTTTCGGCCCACCCGGTCGGACAGAGCGCCGATGGGGTTGATGATCGCCATCATGATGATCATGATGGCCACGAGGGTGAAGTTGGACTGAGTCGTGCTGTGCCCCAACGTGTCGCTGAGATACGAGGGCAAGAACGTCAGCACGGTGTAGTACGCGATGTTGAGGAGCAGCACGAATCCCATCAGGATCAGGATTCGCTGCCAGTACGTCATGGTGGTCTTGAGCGAGGCCATGGCCCCACCTGCACCCTCTTCGACCGTGCCGCCGTCTTCCTTGGCCTCGGCGAACACCGGAGAATCCTCCAGGCGGGTCCGCAACCACAGCGCGACGATGCCCAGCGGCAGCGTCACCAGGAACGGGATTCGCCAGCCCCATGCCTCCATTGTCTCGTCGCCGAGCCCGACGTTGAGCAGGGTGCACAGGGTGGCACCGCCGACGGTGCCTGCGAGGGTGCCGAATTCGAGGAACGATCCGAAGAATCCGCGTCGTTTGTCCGGCGCGTATTCGGCCATGAACACTGCTGCACCGCCGTACTCACCACCGGTGGAGAAGCCCTGCACCAATCGGCAGACGAGCAGCAGCAGCGGTGCGGCGATTCCGATGGTGTCGAATGTCGGCAGCACACCGATCGTCGCCGTGGCCAACGTCATCATCGTGACGGTCAGTACGAGGACCTTCTGACGACCGATGCGGTCGCCGAGTGGGCCGAGCACGATGCCGCCGATGGGGCGAATGATGAACGACGCGGCCAGCACGGCGAATGTGGAGAGCAGGCTCGCTCCCCCGTCATCGGACGGGAAGAAGTTGGCGGCGATGTACACGGCCAGATAGCCGTACACCGCGTAGTCGAACCACTCGACAGCGTTTCCGAGTGCTGATCCGCCGATCGCTCGGTGCAGAATCTTCGTCTCGTTCGGGCTCAGGGTGTCGGTGCTCGGTGGGTATCCGGTCGGCGTAGTCGCCGACCCTGATGTTTCGGTCACGGTTCCAATACCTCTCGCTTTTGTACAACGTGGAGCGTCGGTTTGGTTCTTCGCAGCGTTCGACATTACGACGGTGCCGATCGTGCGTTTCGGCCAACCCCCTCCTCGGAAGCTAAAGACCAGCTAGCGCACCGATTCTGGTGGCTATCAACGCGTACGCCCTTGCGCTGTCGGTCAATTGCTGCACGGCCACCGACTCGTCCGGCCGATGTGCCTGGCTTTCGATCTCCCCCGGACCGAGCACGACGGTGCCTATACCCATCTGTTGCGCGACGAAACCCCCGTCACAGGATGCAGTCCAGATGTCGGTGACAGTTTCGGATCGAGCGTCGAGAACCGATTGCACTGCGGTACCGACCAATCCGTCGTTCACGCTGGTCAAGAAGCCCGGCATCTCCATCGCGACGTCGATCGTCACGTCGATACCGGATCCGGTGACGTGCGCGGCCTCGATGCGTGATCGCAGGTCACCGACGACATCGGCCGCCTTCTCGCCCGGCAGTAGACGGCGATCGACGGTGAGTACGCAACGATCGGCGACCATCGAGGTTCCCGTCCCTCCGGATATGGTTCCCACGTTCCAGGTGGCGGGGCCCAACTCGGCGTCCGGGTTCTCGTCCAGCTCGATCTGCGACTCCTCGATGATCGCGATGATGCGCGCTGCAGCCGCTATGGCGTTGGCACCGTTGCGAGGTTGTCCCGCATGTGCTGAACGGCCACGCACCTCGATCTCCAGATTCGCGGCACCTCGGCACCCGACAATGGTCACCAGATCCGTCGGCTCGGCCACCACGCAGTGGCTGTAGTTCCGCGGAGGTGGATCGGCCACGAACGCTCGGATGCCGAGACCGGTGTCCTCCTCGTCGACCAGACACGCCAACGTCATCGGGTGTTCGTCTGCGAGACCGGCTCGCTGCACCGCGGTCATCGCAGCCACGACGGCGGCGAGGCCGCCCTTCATGTCACACGCGCCGCGACCGACAATTCGGCCGTCTCGAACCACGGCGGAGAAGGGGTCGGTGGTCCAGCCCGTCCCGGCGGGGACCACGTCCGAGTGCCCGACGAACAGCACTCCCGGCCGCTCGTCGGATCCGATCGACACGATGACGTTGGGCCGACCCGGAGCCACTTCGACCGTCCGAACGTCGAATCCCAATGCACGACAGTGATCGGCAAGGACTTTCGCGGACTTCTCCTCGGTGTCGCCGGGATTCTCGCCGCCGGCGTCGATCAATGCTGCCGTCAGCGAGACGATCTCGTACTCGTCGATCGAATCGAGCAGAGCGCGTTCGGTATTCGAGACGGTCATCGGGTGGGATCGGAGGCGAGCAGGTGCTTGGACTTCTCCACTGCCACGGCTAGCCTTCTGATTCCCTCCTCGATGCGTTCGGGTGTCGACGAGGCGAAGCACAACCGCAACGAATCGTGGAACTTTCCGCCCACCGACAACGCCGGCCCGGGTATGTAGGCCACGCCCTCGGCCAGTGCCGTCTCGAACAGGTCTTGCGTCGAGAAGTCGACATCGTTGCCGCGCAACGTCGCCCAGAGAAAGAAACCTCCCTCGGGATCCGTCGTCGACATCGACTCGCCGAAGTGCTCGGCGATACTGTTCTGCATCGCGATCTTGCGGGGCAGGTACACCGAGGCCAACGATCGAAGATGCTCGTCGAGCAGGCCGCGCCGGATGTACTCGGCCACCATCCGCTGACCGGGCAGATTGGTGCACGTGTCCATGGCCTGTTTGGCGTTGACGATCAACTGCCGCGCCTCGGGGGCGGCGTCAACCCACCCCACTCGCAGGCCAGGGGCGATCATCTTGGAAAAGGTCCGTACCGAGAAGATCAACGGGTCGTTCGGACTGAGCGTGCCGAAACTGGGAATCGGATCACCCGAGAAGCGGAGCAGGCCATAGGGATCGTCGTCGAGAATCACCGAGCCCCACCGATGTGCCAGTTCGATCAACAGCTTTCGGCGTTCGAGCGACATGGTCACGCCGGACGGGTTCTGGAAGTTGGGGATCACGTAGATCATCTTGGGCAGGCGACCCGCGCGCTCGACGAGTTCGGGCAACGCCTCGACGATGAGGCCGTCACTGTCCATCGGAGCCTCGAGAATGTCGCCTCCGTAGCTGAGCACGGTGGCGGTTCCGTTGGTGTACGTGGGACTTTCGACGATCACCAGGTCGCCCGGATCGACGAACAACTTGCAGGCGATGTCGAGACCCTGCATTCCGCCGGAGGTGATCACCACCCGATCCTCGGTCGTGGGTTCTCCCACCGAGTCGAGGTAGGAGAGCAACGCGTCGAGCAGGCCCGGATCACCCTCGGTGGCACCGTAATCGAACGCGTCCGCGGTGAGTACGCTGCCGGCGATCTCGGTGAACGCAGCGGCCGGAACCGTCTCGGCTGCAGGAGAACCCATGGCGAATCGAACGATGTCGTGTTTCTGGGCAGCGAGGAGCGATGTCGACGAATCGATCACCGATCCCACCAGCTTGTCGGTGCGGAGGGCCCAGGGAATGCTGCTTGCGGAGCGACCCTTTGTGGCAGGAGTGGAGCCTGCGGAACGACCCTTTGTGGCAGGAGTGGAGCCTGCGGAACGACCTTGTGTGGATGCGGTCATGCTCACTCCTTCGTCAGTAGTTCTCGGGGGTATGCGGTGAAGGTTTCGAGGCCGTTCTCGGTGACGCGAACGGCCTCGGATACCTCGTATCCGTAGTCGTCCATCCACATTCCGCCGATGATGTGGAAGGTCATGTTCTCGGCGAGTACCGTGTCGTCGTCGGTTCGCAGGCTCACGGTGCGCTCACCCCAGTCGGGTGCGTAGGCGATGCCGATCGAGTAGCCGATGCGCGACGGCTTGTGCAGTCCGTGCTTGGCCAAGCTCGTGTTCCATACCTGCGCCAGGTCGGTGGCGGTGACGCCTGCCCGCACGGTCGCGAGCACGTCGTTCAATGCTTCCCCGGTGGACTTGGCGAGGTAATCCAAACGTGGGCTTGGCTTTCCGAGCACGATCGTCCGGGCCATCGGGATGTGGTATCGCCGAAACACTCCGGCCAGTTCGACGACGGTGGTCTCGCCCCGCACGAAGGGTTGATGCGACCAGGTCAGATGCGGGGTGTCGGCTCCGGCACCGGTAGGCAGCATCGGGACGATGGCCGGGTGGTCGCCGCCGAATTCCGGGGTGCCGCGAACCTGTGCGTTCATGATGGCCGCGGCGGCGTCGCACTGTCGTTCACCGACCGAGATCGACTGGTACGCAGCCGACATCGCAGACTCGCAGACCGTCGCGGCACCGCGCATCAGGGCGATCTCCGCAGGCGACTTGACCACACGTACCCAGTTGATGAGCTCGTAGGAGTCGGTGAAGCGGTACTCGGGCAGTGCCTTGACCAGTGCCTCGAATGCCTTGGGACTGAAGTAGTACGAGTCCATCTCGAGACCCACCTGGCCGTGCTCGAAGTTGTTCACCAGTCCCAGTTCACGCAGCTTCGCGGCGACCCAGACGAATGGGTGGGTGTCTCTGCGCTGCACGAAAGTCTCGGGGTAGCCGAACGTCCGATCCTGCGGCAGCCACGACGTCCGAAACGCGCCGTTGGCGTCCATCTCGCGAGCGAAGAAGTACATCTCGCCGTCGAGCGGTACGTAGAGCATCTGCGGGGTGTAGAACGAGAGCGCGTTGTACCCCAGCAGGTAGTAGAGATTTGCGGGATCGGTGACGATCAGAGCCGTGAGGTTCTGCGCTGCCATCCGATCACGGACGGCAACGAGGCGGGCCGCGTACTCCTCGTCGGTGAACGTGATCGGCGTGCTGTTCGGTACGTCCGGGTACCGAGCCAGTCCGGGAGCGGCCCGTCCTACGGTCTCGTCGGGACCGAGTGCAGTGACGTAGGCAACGTCGGGTGAGTCGTTCACGGGCACCCCCTTCAATGGGGTCGATTTAGTAGATTGTTGACAATCAGGCTAAGCGCTGATGAGAGAGGTGCGCAAGACTTCGGGTGTAAATGCTGTGTTGCGAGCCCGGAAACTATCCCGGCGTGGCCAGCGCCGAGTGTTCGGCCTGTTCCTCGACCATGGCACGGGTCAGATCGTGGATGGCGGTGTCCATGTGCTCGTGTACGCCCTTTTCCAGTGCGTCCCAATCCGAACCGAGCAACAGGTCGACGATCAGCTGATGTTCCTCCACCAACGCCTCGGGCCGGTAATACGCGGTTTCGAGGTTGGCCATGCAGATACGCGCCTCCGCAGCGAGCGTGGCGTACATCCGCGACATCCGGCTGTTGCGGGTCGCCGCAACCAGGGCGGTGTGAAACGCCAGATCCCGTTCGGCAAGACCTCGCCAATCCGCCCGATCGATGAACGGCTGCATCTGCATCACGATGGCCGAGAGCTCATCGGCAGCCGAGACCAAGCGCGCGCGATCCCCGTGCACCAGAGTCCACGCGGCACCGACCTCGATCGCCGCACGGGATTCGTAGATCTCGGCGACATCCTCACTGCTCAGCTCGACGACGAAGACACCTCGATTCCGATAGCTGACGAGCAACCCCTCCTGATTGAGGCGCTGCAACGCCTCCCGCACCGGCCCCCGCGAGATCTCGAGTTCCGCGGCGACGTTGGCCTCGTTGATCTGCTCCCCCGGGGCGTAGGAACCGTCGATGATGCGGTCGCGAATCTGGTCGGCAATGACCATCGACGTGTTGCGTGCGTCGATGGGCGTCAGTCGTCTCGAACTGGGCATGATCGAAAACCTCTCTCAGCCTCGGGGAATGGCGAAATATTTGTACTCCAGAAACTCGTCTATGCCGACTTTTCCGCCCTCGCGGCCGAGTCCGGACTGTTTGACGCCACCGAACGGCGCAGCCGGATTGGACACCAGCCCCGTGTTGAGGCCCACCATGCCCACCTCGAGGCGCTCCCCCATCCGCAGAGCCCGGTCGATGTCCTGGGTGAAGACGTATCCGACCAGTCCCCACTCGGTGTCGTTCGCGAGGGCGATCACCTCGTCCTCGGTGTCGAACGGGACGATTGCCGCGACCGGTCCGAAGATTTCCTGTGACATCAGATCCGACGCCGCATCGACGTCCGTCAGGACCGTCGGCGGGTAGAAGTAGCCGGGTCCGTCCGGGGCCACTCCCCCGACGATCGCACGTGCACCGCGCCCGAGGGCGTCGTCGACGAGTGTCTGCACCTTGGTGCGGCCCGCGTCGTCGATCAGCGGACCCACCTCGGTGCCGTGCGCACTACCGGCCCCCACCGACAGCGCACCCATGCGCTCGGCGAGCTTGTCCGCGAACTGCGCTGTGACACTGCGGTGTACGAAGAATCGGTTGGCGGCGGTGCATGCCTCGCCCATGTTGCGCATCTTGGCGACCATCGCACCGTCCACGGCACGCGCGAGATCTGCGTCGTCCATGACGATGAAGGGTGCGTTGCCGCCGAGCTCCATCGAGGTGCGCATCACCGTCGATGCAGCTTGTTCGAGCAGGATCTTGCCCACCGCAGTCGATCCGGTGAAGCTGATCTTGCGAGCCGCACCGCTGCTCATCCACGAGCCAACGACACCCGACGCGTCGGTGGTGGTCACGACATTGACCACTCCCGCCGGAACACCCGCATCGTGCAGGATCCCGGCCAGAGCCAGTGCTGTCAGCGGCGTTTGCTCGGCCGGCTTGAACACCACCGTGCAGCCTGCCGCCAACGCCGGGCCGATCTTGCGAGTTCCCATGGCCAACGGGAAGTTCCACGGAGTGACGAGGATGCACGGTCCCACCGGTGCGCGGGTGACCACGATGCGGTTCTTCCCATCTCCGGTGAGGGTGTGATCGCCCGAGATGCGTACCGCTTCCTCGGAGAACCAGCGAAAGAACTCGGCTCCGTACGCCACCTCACCGCGAGCATCGGCCAGTGGCTTCCCCATTTCCGCGGTGATGATCGCAGCGAGCTCCTCCGACCGCGCCATGATCAATTCGTATGCTCTGCGGAGGATTTCGCTGCGTGCACGCGGCGGTGTCGCGGCCCAGTCGGCGGCGGCGTCGACCGCTGCGGCCATGGCATTCTCGGCATCGTCGATGCTGCCGTCGGCGACCCTGGCGATGACCTCGCCGCTGGCGGGATCGATGACATCGAACCGGGCATCGGATGCTGCGGGGGTCCACGCGCCTGCGATGAACAGTTCGGTCGGAGCAGTGATGGTGGGGCGAGTGAGGCTGGTGGTCGAACTGGCGGTCATGGCCGCGGTCCTTTCGTCGAACGTGGATCGAGTATCTGCGCCAGGTGTACGGACGCATCGCTCGTCAGGTCACCGGTGAGTTGACGCACCTGCATGTGGCAGGAGAATCCGTCGGTCAGAATCGGGGTGTCGGGCTCGGCCGCACGAACCGCAGGCGCGAGGGCCTGCTCGGCGACGGCCATGCTCAGCTCGTAGTGCCGAGCTTCGAAGCCGAAATTCCCTGCGACCCCGCAGCATCCGGTGGCCTCCCGTACCGCCTCGATACCGACGGAAGCCAATGCCGTGCGCTGAGTGGCGTTGCCGAACACCGCGTATTCGTGGCAGTGCGTCTGTACCGTCACCGAGTCGGGGACCTCGGCCGAGGGCACCCACCCAGCGGCGGCCTGATCGATCACCGCGCCCGCGAAACTCTGCACCCGCGCCGCGACCCGTCTCGCGGCCGCAGTGGGAACCAGCTCGGGCATGTCCTTGCGGAACGCCGCCGCGCAGCTCGGTTCGGTGACGACGATGGGTCGGTCGGTGCCGTCATCCAGTGCAGCAACGGCTTTCGTGAGGTGCTTGCGGGCGGCCTTGAGCTGGCCCGTCGAAATCCAGGTCAGACCACAGCACACGTCGGTCCGGCATTCGGTGCTGCGACCCGAGTCCTCGAGCACGCGCTGCGCCGCACCCGCGACCTCGGGGCGAAAGCCCTGGGTGAACGTGTCGACGACCAACACCACGTCGGCGGCGCGGCCACCGCCGATCCGTATTTCGTGAGCCAACTCCTTCGCCGACGCGAAGCGCGGCAACGGCCGCTCGGTGGTCAGCCCACCGAGCCGAGCCGCCAGTGCCGCGATGCGCGGAGTGAGCAGACGGTTGAGCAGCGGTGCCGTTCGCTGCGTCACCTTCAGCCAACGAGGCAACCAGCCCAGCGAATAGTGCGAGAGCGGCCGCAATCGCCCCGCATAGTGATGATCGAGGAACTCGGACTTGTACGTCGCCATGTCCACTCCGACCGGACAATCCGACGAACAGGCCTTGCAGGACAGACACAGGTCGAGCGATTCGGCCACATCCTTCGAGGCCCACCCGTCGGCAACGGTCGGCGAGCTGCGCACCATCTCCTGCAGCACTCGTGCCCGTCCCCGCGTCGAATCCTTCTCGTCGCCCGTCGCGCGAAAACTGGGGCACATGACGCCTCCCGACGCGGTGCGACATCTGCCGACGCCGACGCACGACTGAGTTGCGTGCACGAAGGGATCCAGATCTGCCCGCGTTCCGATCTGGTGCAGATCGAAGGTCGTCTTCCATTCCCGCTGTGGGATGCCCTGCAGCATCAGGTTGTCCATCATCGGTTCCGGTTCGGTGATCGACCCCGGGTTCAGAATCCCGCGCGGATCCCAGATGCGCTTGAACCGCGCGAACGCGTCGAGCATGCGGGGTGAGTACATCACCGGCAGCAGTTCCGAGCGAGCCCTGCCGTCGCCGTGCTCGCCGGACAGGCTGCCGCCGTGCTTGACGACCACCCGCGCGGCGGCGCGCAGGAAGTCGTACATCACCCGTCGTCCGGCGTCGGTGCGCTGATCGAACGTGATGCGCACGTGCATGCAGCCGGCACCGAAGTGTCCGTACATCACGCCGGTCAGATCGTGTTCGGCCAGAAGCACGTTGAGGTCCGCGAGATAGGCGGACAGGTTCTCGGGTGCGACGGCGGCGTCCTCCCAGCCACCCCAGGACTCGACTCCGCTGGCCAGTCGGGTCGCCAGACCCGCGCCGTCCTCACGCACTCGCCACAGCGCTGTTCGATCGGCCGGGTCGGTGACGATGCGGCCTTCCTTGACGCGGCCGAGAAGACCGAGGGCCTCGAGCAGACGGGCGGCCTTGTTCTCCACCTCGGCGGTATCGGCTCCGTCGAGGTCGACGTAGAGCCAGGCGTTTCCCGCAGGCAGACCGCGGACGGACTCCGGTCCACGCCGGTACTCCATGGTCTGGGCGATGTTGTCGTCGATACCCTCCACCGCGGCAGGCGAGAACTCGAGAATGGCCATCACGTCGGCTGCAGCAGCCACCACGTCGTCGTAGCCGAGGCAGAGCAACAGTGCGGCCTGCGGCACGGGCACGACGGCGACGGTGACCGAGACGATCACCGCGCACGTGCCCTCGCTTCCGACGAGTGCACGAGCGACATCGAATCCGTTCTCGGGCAGCAGATGCGACAGGTGAAATCCGGAGACCTGTCGCGGTATGCGGCCCAGCTCGACTCTGAAGAGCGCGAGGTTGTCGGCCGCGAGCGAGTGCAGCTCGCGCGAGATACGTTCGGCCGCATCGGTTGCCGCCGCATCCTCCGAATGCACCGCCTCCACACCGCTACGGGTCACCCGGAGTAGGTGCCCGTCGGCAGTCACCACGTCCATGGCCACCGTGTGGTCGGCCGTTCGACCGTAGCGAACCGAGTGGTTCCCGCACGCGTCGTTGCCTACCGCCCCACCGACCGTCGCGCGTGTCTTGCTGGACGGGTCGGGTGCGAACGTGAATGCCCCCGATGTGCGCGCCGTCAACTCTCGCTGCAACTCCGAGATCACGATTCCCGGTTCCACCACGGCCGTTCGCGAGTCGGTGTCCACCGAGATCACGCGATTCATGTGGCGAGAGAAGTCGAGCACGATTCCGCGGCCGATCGCGTTGCCCGCCATGGACGTTCCGCCGCCGCGGCCGATGACTGCGACTCCCGCGGCCCCGCACAGAGCCATAACTGCAACAACATCGTCAGCGCTGCGCGGAAAGACCACAGCGGCAGGCGGAATTCGGTAGTTCGAGGCGTCGTAGGAGTACTCGGCGAGCCGCCGAGTCGAGTCGTCGATCTCGATCCCCAGTTCGCGCACTTCCTGCACGAGTGCGGAAACTGGGGATCGAACGGAAGCAGCCGTCACAGCACGTTCTTCAGCGTGCGCGACAACGCGTCGAGGCCCTGCCGCATCTCGTCGTCGCTCACGATCAGCGCCGGGATGATCCGGAGCACGTTGCCGAGCGCGCCACAGGTGAGCAGCAACAGTCCCTCGTCGATCGCACCCTGTTGCACGCGCAAGGCGGCCGCAGCATCGGGATTTCCTGCGCTGTCGACAAATTCGAGTGCCTGCATCAAGCCGAGTCCACGTGCATCACCGATGGCCGAGTGCTCGGACTTCAGTGCGAGGAGGCCGTCGAGCAGAACTCGGCCCTGCGCGGCGGCGTTGGCGACCAGACCTTCCTCACGCACGACGTCGAGCGTCGCGACACCCGCCGCAGCGGCGACGGCATTGCCGCCGTACGTGCCGCCCTGCGATCCGGGCCACGCCTTGCCCATCAACTCGGTCGATGCCGCGATCGCCGAGATGGGAAATCCACTGGCCAGACCTTTTGCGGTGATGACGATGTCGGGTGTGATCGTCGAATGCTGGTGGCCCCAGAACTTTCCGGTGCGTCCCACACCTGCTTGCACCTCGTCGACGATGAGGACGATCCCGTGGGTGTCCGCGCGTTCGCGGAGTCCCTCGAGAAACTCCGGAGGCGTGGGCAGATAACCACCGTCACCGAGTACCGGTTCGATGATGAACGCAGCGGTATCGGCGGGGCTGGACATCGTCATCAGCAGGTAGTCGAGTTCCTTGAGCGCGAAAGCCACTGCGGTGTCCATGTCCCAGCCGTACCGGAAGGCGTACGGGAACGGCGCGATGTGCACACCGCCCATGATCGGTGAGAATCCGGAGCGGAACTTGGTGCCCGCGGTGGTCAACGACGCAGCCGCCACCGTGCGTCCGTGGAACCCTCCGTGGAAGGCGATGATGTTGGGCCGTCCGGTGACCATGCGTGCCAACCGAATCGATGCCTCGACGGCCTCCGAGCCGGAGTTGGCGTAGAAGACGCTGTCGAGACCGGCCGGTAGTACCTCGCCGAGCTTGTCGGTCAGCGCCAGCAGTGGCTGATGCATGACGGTCGTGTACTGCGCGTGGATGATCTTGCCCACCTGCTCGCGGGCGGCCTCGACCACGCGCGGATGGCAGTGCCCGGTGCTGGTGACGCCGATCCCGGTGGTGAAGTCGAGGTACTTGCGCCCGTCCGTGCCGATGATCCAGCTGCCCTTTCCGTGATCGACGACGATCGGGGTCGCCTGCTTGAGTGCGGGGCTGAGGTGGGTGCGAGTCGACGCTGTCATGCCTGCCATCGTCACCCACCGGAATAAGATTGTCAACAATCTGCAATTGGCAGTTCAGGGGCGGGTGTACCCGTCGGAGCGATACAGTTCGTCGGTGTCCGCCTCGAGCCCCCGCATCGTCGTTCTCGGCAGCGTCAACATGGATCTGATCACCCGGACGCCTTCCCTGCCCGATCCCGGCGAAACAGTGCTGGGCACATCGTTCACCACCTCACCGGGCGGCAAGGGCTCCAATCAGGCCATTGCCGCCGCCAAAGCCGGCGTTATGGTGTCGTTCATCGGAGCGGTCGGAGACGACGAGTTCGGTGAGACGCTGCGCCGGACACTGTCGGACGCGGGCGTGGACGACCGCGCACTGCGCACGGCAGCAGGTTCGAGCGGAATCGCCGCCATCACCGTCGACGATCACGCCGAGAACAGCATCGTCGTGGTCCCCGGGGCCAACGAACGCGTTCACGACCTCACCGACGACGACCTCGCCGTCATCTCCGACGCCGATATTCTCCTGTGTCAGTTGGAGATTCCCCTCGCCACCGTGGTGACCGCATTCGAGTACGCACGCTCTCGCGGCGTGGTGACGATGCTGAACCCGTCACCGGTTCAGGATCTGCCCGACGCCCTGGTGGCGGCCACCGACGTGCTGGTGGTCAACGAGGCCGAGGAAGACCGTCTCGGAAACCGAGTGAACGAGGTGACGCACGTGATCACCACACTCGGTGCCAGAGGCGCTCGATATCGCGGCTCGGAATCGTTCGACGTCGCCGCGCCGCGCGTCGACGCCGTCGACACCACCGGGGCCGGGGATGCGTTTGCCGGAGCACTGGCCGCGTCCTGGTTCGAGGGACCGCGCAATGCAGTCGAATGGGCCTGTGTTGCAGGTTCTTTCGCCGCAACCAGGCCGGGTGCGAGTACGTCCTCGGGCACTCGTGAGGACATCGACGCACTGCGCGATGCGGTGCCAGGATGAACGCCCCCGACCTCGAGGAGCTTCGACGTCTGCGCCGGGCGCGCGACCGGATGGATCGTGAATTCGCCGAGCCACTCGACGTCCCCACTCTGGCTCGCACGGCACTGATGTCCACCGCCCATTTCAGTCGCCGCTTCCGCGAGGCCTACGGTGAGACGCCCTACGCCCATCTGATGACTCGACGGATAGAACGCGCCAAGGCCATGCTGCGCCGCGGCGATGTTTCCGTCACCGAGGCGTGCTTCGCGGTGGGCTGTACCAGTCTCGGATCGTTCAGTTCGCGGTTCACCGAGATCGTCGGCGAGACACCGAGCGCGTACCGCGCCCGCGACCACCGTGACAGCCAGGTGGTGCCGACGTGTACGGCAATGATTCTGGGTCGGCCGATGCGTGGCACCGTTACTGCCACCGAACCGAGCAGAATCGAAGAAGCATCGACGGCCGGGGCGTCCTAGCCTTTCTCCATGACACTTTCACTGAGCCACGTACACGTCTACACCGACGACCCCGATGCCTCGCTGGCGTTCTACCGCGATGCTCTGGGACTCGAGGTCAAGAGCGAAGTCGAGGGCGACGGCTACCGCTGGATCACTCTGTCTCCCAACGATCAACCCGAGATCGAGATCGTTCTCTCGCAGCCCCACGCGGGCCGCTCGCAGGAACTCGGCGATCAGATTGCCGCCCTGCTCGCCAAGGGTGAGCTTCCGGGCCTGCTGTTTCGTGCCGACGACCTCGACGCGGCCTTCGAGAGAATTCGCGCGGCAGGCACCGCCGAGATTCTGCAGGAACCGACGAGTCAGCCGTGGGGTGTGCGCGACGCGGCATTCCGCGACCCTGCCGGCAACATGGTGCGCGTCAGTCAGGCGTGAACCAGTCCCTCACATCGACGACGCGAGCGCCAGGCCGCCGCCGCATGCCAGTACGGACGCAAGCAGGCCGACTGTCGCGTTGACGGCGGCATCGCGGCGACGCCCCTGTTGTAGCAACCGCACGGTCTCGACACTCGCCGTGCTGAAGGTGGTGTACCCGCCGCAGAACCCGGTGCCGATGACGGCGTGAATGTCGGTCGAGCCTGCTCGGAACATCACCCATCCGGCCAGCACGCCCAGCAGGAACGACCCGGACACGTTGATGCCGATCGTCGCCCAGGGAAAGCTCGTTCGCGCCGCGAGACGTGACTTCACCTCCGCATCGACGACGAAGCGAACGACTGCCCCCAGCCCGCCGGCCGCCGCAACCCACAGCGCGATCATCGAACCACCTTGCCTGCCAGTGCGATTCCGGCCCAGGCTGCAAGTATTCCGAGAATCACGCTGACCACTGCGTAGGCCACTGCCAGACCGGTGAACCCACTCCGGAACCCTTCCACCGTCTCGAGGGCGAAGGTGCTGTACGTGGTGAACGCGCCGCAGAACCCGGTACCTCCCAGCAACCGCAGCCTGCGCCGAATTCCTGCATCGGGCCCGCCGCGTACCAGCGACTCGAGGAGAAGGCCCAGCACGAATGCGCCGGCGATGTTGATCCCGAAGGTTGCTGTGGGCCACTGCGACGCCGAATGCGGGAGCTGCTCCTCGATCACGTAGCGAACTGCCGTACCCGCCGCTCCGCCGACGAACACCACTGCCAGTGCCCACAAGTGACGGTGCACGGGTCCTTGGTCGGCCGGCATCGAATCGGAATCGGGATCGACCACCGCTGATCCTCTCGGACTGCACGGTCCGACCGTTTCCGACCGGCCCGCGTTTGATGTCGGATGCTTACTGCACGATGGAGCCTATGACAACGACCACGGAGTCCACGACCGGGAACTTGCGCGAGAGCGCCGAGGAGTTGTTGCGCGAACTCGCCGGCCCGGATGCGGTCCTGCGCGAAGATCAGTGGACAGCCATCGAGGCCCTCGTCGTGCACCGGCGGCGGGCGCTGGTGGTGCAGCGGACCGGTTGGGGCAAGTCGGCGGTCTATTTCATCGCGGCGAAGCTGCTGCGCGCACAGGGCCTGGGTCCGACGGTGATCGTCTCTCCGTTGTTGGCGCTGATGCGTAACCAGGTTGCCTCGGCCGAGCGGGCAGGCGTCCGCGCGGCGACCATCAACTCCGGCAACATGACCGAGTGGGACGACATCCATCAGCAGGTCAACTCCGGTGAACTCGACGTGCTGCTGGTCAGTCCGGAGCGATTGAACAATCCCGATTTCCGCGATCAGGTGCTGCCGTCCCTGGCTGGGGACGCCGGCCTCGTCGTGGTCGACGAAGCACATTGCGTCTCCGACTGGGGCCACGACTTCCGGCCCGACTACCGACGGATCAGAACTCTGATCGCCGAGTTGCGCGACGGTATCCCCGTGCTCGCGACCACCGCGACGGCGAACGACCGAGTGGTGGACGACGTCGCGGCGCAGTTGGGCGTCGGCGGCGGAGACACACTCGTCCTGCGCGGCGGGCTCGCACGCGACTCTCTGCGCATGGCGGTGGTGAAGATCGACAACGCGACCGAACGGGCGGCGTGGCTCGGCGACCACCTGAAGACGCTGCCCGGTTCGGGAATCATCTACACCCTGACGGTATCGGCGGCGAAGGACCTGGCGGCGCTGCTGACCGATCAGGGGCACGTCGTGGCGTCGTACACCGGTCAGACGGACCCGACCGAACGCGAATCGCTGGAGGGCGACCTGCTCGCCAACCGGGTCAAGGCCCTGGTCGCCACGTCCGCATTGGGCATGGGCTTCGACAAGCCCGACCTCGGATTCGTGGTGCACATGGGAGCACCATCGTCTCCGATTTCGTACTACCAGCAGGTCGGCCGTGCCGGGCGCGCTACGGAGCGAGCCGATGTGGTGCTGCTTCCGGGCCACGAGGACAGGCAGATCTGGAGTTACTTCGCCTCCGTCGCATTCCCCCGCGAACATCTGGTGCGTCAGGTCATCGATGCCTTGAACACCGACAAGGCCCAGTCGACGCAGGCGCTCGAGCCTCTCGTCGAGCTGGGGCGTAGCAGGCTGGAGATGGTGCTGAAGGTTCTCGACGTCGATGGCGCAGTCAGACGCGTTCGTGGCGGTTGGATGGCAACCGGGGAGCAATGGACGTACGACGCGGCCCGCTACGAGCGTCTCGAACAGGCCAGGGACCGCGAGCAGCAGGCGATGATCGACTACCAGGGCACCGACGGCTGCCGGATGGAATTCCTGCGCAGACAACTCGACGACCCGGATCTGGGCGCACCCGGTAGCGAGTCCGACCGATGCGGGCGGTGCGACAACTGCACGGGCGAACACCTGTCGGCATCGGTGGACGCGGCCTCGGTCGACTCGGCCAGGGCACGACTGGATCGGCCGGGCATCGACCTGCAGCCCAGAAAGCAGTGGCCCAGCGGCATGAAGAAGCTGGGTGTCTCGCTCTCGGGCAAGATCGCCGACCCACACGAACCCGGGCGCGTGCTGGGTCGACTCACCGACCTGGGCTGGGGTAGCCGACTGCGTGCCCTGCTCGATGCACCCGACGCTCCGGCCACCGATGCGTTGGAGAAGGCGTGCATCACCGTGCTCGCCCACTGGGATTGGAAGCAGCGGCCCACTGCGGTTCTCGCTCTCGACTCCCCCACCCATCCTGTGTTGGTGCGGTCGATCGCCGAGCGATTGGCCTCCGTCGGAAAATTGAGCGATCTCGGTGTCATGCAGGTCAGGGCAGGTCATCCGCCGGTCTCGGCGGCGAATTCGGCGTTTCGAGTCGCCGGACTGGTGGACTCATGGGACGTTCCGGACGTATCGTCCGTGACAGGGCCCATTCTGTTGATCGATCTGCTCACCGACACAGGGTGGACGTTCACCTGCGCCACGTCGGCATTGAAAGCTGCGGGTGCGCAGGCGGTGCTGCCGTTCGCTCTGGCGACACCGAAATAGGTGCCCGCCCGAAGCGGGTGGTTTGAATTTCATGATTGCGGGTACAGCCAGCCGGGCAACAACAATGTGACCATCATCACATTCGGCGGTTAACCAGGGGATGCATGTCCGATTCGGAGGTCGATTTCCGAGCGCACTCGATATGCCACGACGACCTTGTTACGTTTGTATTTCCCATGAAGCCCGCATTGCTGAGAAGTACCCCAGTCACTGCGCCGGACGCAGTGAAGTTTCGTAAGCCACAGATCTCCGACGGAGTCCGGCTCTGGGAGATCGCAAGAGATTCGCGAGTTCTGGACCTCAACTCCAGCTACTCGTACGTGTTGTGGTGCCGCGATTTCGCGGCCACCACCGTCGTATCCGACATAGACGGCCGCGCAGTCGGTTTCGTCACCGGATACATCCGCCAGGACGCCCCCCGCACACTGTTCGTGTGGCAGGTCGCCGTGGATGCGGACCAGCGTGGCAAGGGTCTTGCCGGTCGCATGCTGATGGAGCTGCTCGACCGCCTCGAGCCACAGGGCGTCACGCATCTGGAGACGACGATCAGCCCGGACAACGAAGCGTCCATCGCAACCTTCACGAGCCTCGCACGCAAGCGAGGCACCGATATCGTCAGGTCGGATTTGTTCGCGCCCAACGATTTCCCTGATAGCCACGAAGCCGAGGAGCTCTACACGGTAGGCCCCGACGCGTCGCGGAATTACGAAAGGAACAAGCAGAACATGACCGAAAAGAACACCGATACAACAGAGAAGCCCGATGTGTTCGAGACCGTCGAGTCCGGCGTGCGGAGTTACAGCCGCCAGTGGCCCGCCGTGTTCTCGACCGCGAAGAACTCGGTGATCACCGACGAGGACGGCAACGACTACCTCGACTTCTTCGGTGGCGCAGGCGCACTCAACTACGGCCACAACAACGACATGATCAAGAGCGCGTTGGTGGACTACATCTCCAGCGACGGCATCACGCACGGACTCGACATGTCGACCGTTGCCAAGCGCGACTTCCTCGAGTCGTTCAAGAAGAACATCCTCGACCCCCGCGGCCTGGACTACAAGGTTCAGTTCCCCGGACCGACAGGAACCAACACCGTCGAAGCGGCACTGAAGTTGGCCCGCAAGGTCACCGGCCGCGAGGCGATCATCAACTTCACCAACGCATTCCACGGCATGACACTCGGCGCGTTGTCGGTCACCGGCAACTCGATGAAGCGAGCTGGCGCCGGAATTCCGTTGGTGCACACCACGCCGATGCCGTACGACAACTACTTCGGCGGCGTCACCGAGGACTTCCAGTGGTTCGAGCGCGTGCTCGACGACTCGGGCAGCGGTTTCAACCGCCCGGCCGCAGTGATCGTGGAGACCATCCAGGGTGAGGGCGGCATCAACGTCGCGCGCCCCGAGTGGCTGCGCGCGCTGGCCGAGCTCTGCTCGCGACGCGAGATCCTGCTGATCGTCGACGACGTCCAGATGGGTTGCGGTCGCACCGGCCAGTTCTTCTCGTTCGAGGAAGCCGGCATCACCCCGGACATCGTCACGCTGTCCAAGTCCATCGGTGGCTACGGCATGCCGTTGGCGCTGACACTGTTCAAGCCCGAGCTCGACGTCTGGTCGCCCGGTGAGCACAACGGCACTTTCCGTGGCTTCAACCCGTCGTTCGTCACGGCCAAGGCAGCCATCGACCACTACTGGTCCGATGATGCCTTCGAGAAGGAGATTCTCGCCAAGGGCGAGCACATCCAGGATCGATTCATCAAGCTCTGCGCCAAGTTCGACGGCATCTCCACTCGCGGCCGCGGCATGGTCCAGGCACTGGTGTTCGACGACGCCGAGTTGGCGGGCAAGGTGTCGCAGCTCTGCTACGACGAGCATCTGCTCGTCGAGACAGCAGGACCGAAGGACGAGGTCGTCAAGCTGCTCCCACCGTTGACCACGACGATGGACGAGCTCGACCGCGGTCTGGACGTCATCGAGAGCGCCGTCGCCAAGGTTCTTTCCTGATTGTCCGTCCGCAACAACCGACATCGAAGGAGGACATCGTATGATCGTTCGCACCACACAGGAGATCACCGGTACCGATCGCGACATCGAGAGCGAAGACGGCAACTGGCGCAGCAAGAGGATCATCCTCGGCGGCGACAAGGTCGGGTTCTCGTTCCACGAGACGACGATTCAGGCCGGCACGGTGAACAACTTCCACTACGCCAACCACATCGAGGCCGTCTGGCTCATCGAAGGCGAGGGAACGCTCACCGACCGCGAAACCGGGGAGACCTACGAGCTCGGTGCGGGATCTATGTACCTGCTCAACGGGCACGAGCGCCACACCGTCGAGCCGCGCACCCAGATGCGCATGCTGTGCGTGTTCAACCCTCCCGTCGTCGGCAACGAGACACACGACGAGAACGGCGTGTACCCCCTAGTCGAGGTACCCGCGTAACACCAGCACATCGCTTACGGCCCGCACCGACGCTTCCGCGTCGGTGCGGGCCGTAGGCGTCGGTACAGTGCTCATCGAGCAACGGATCGCTATCCTGGACGAAGTGAATGCATCCCCTGTATCCGCGGCACTGTACGAGCAGCTGACTTCTCTGCTCGACGGCAGGACGGTCACCGTCGTCAGCGGCGCAGGCATGTCCACCGACTCGGGGATTCCCGATTACCGCGGTCCGCAGTCACCGCCGCGCAACCCGATGACGTTCCAACAGTTCATCGGTGACGCCGAATTTCGTCGGCACTACTGGGCACGCAACCACGTCGGGTGGCGACACATGGACGCAGCGGTGCCCAACGACGGCCACCGAGCACTCGCCCGACTCGAACGGGCAGGCGTCGTCAGCGGCATCATCACCCAGAACGTCGACATGCTGCACACCAAGGCGGGCAGCCGGAACGTCATCGACCTGCACGGCGTCTACGCCCGAGTTCGCTGCCTGAACTGCGAGCGATTGATCTCGCGTTTCGAGCTGGACCGGCGACTCGATCGTGCCAATCCCGGCTTTCTCGAATCGGTTGCACCCGCGGACGGAGTCGAGATCGCCCCCGATGCCGACGCGATCATCTCCTCGACCGCGCATTTCAGCATGGTCGACTGCGAATCATGTTCGGGGATACTGAAACCCGACATCGTCTACTTCGGTGAGAGCGTCCCCAAACCGCGCGTCGCCGAGGCATACGATCTCGTCGACCGAAGCGACGCGCTGCTGGTGCTCGGATCCTCGCTGACCGTGATGTCGGGCTTGCGGTTCGTCAGGCACACATCCAAGACTGCGAAGCCTATCGTCATCGTCAACCGCGGTACCACCCGCGGCGACGAGTTCGCCTCTCTCACAATGCATGCCGGCTGCTCGGAGGTGGCGACGGCGCTTGCCGACGACGTCGATCAGGCAGGAACCAGATCGTCGGCGTGAACCACCGGGCGCTGTAGCTCCGCGGCCAACTCCCCTGTCGAGCGCCCGAGCATCCCGACCAGCTCCCCCGAGTCGTATGCGACGACCCCGCGAGCGACCAGTACACCGACGTGGTCGACCAACGAGACCACGTCGCCGCCGTGGAACGATCCCGTCACCGACGTGATACCGGCGGACAACAACGACCGTCGCCGCTCCACCACCGCACGCACCGCCCCCGCGTCGAGATGCAGTTCTCCTGCGGCGTCGGCGGCGTGCCGAACCCAGAACTTGCGGGCCGACAACCGCGTCGGCCGAGCGGCGAAGGCGGTACCCACCTCGGACGTCGTCAGTGCGTGTGCGGCATCGGATGCCGCAGCCAGCAACACCGGAACACCGGCATCGGCCGCGAGACGCGCAGCGGACAGCTTGGACGCCATTCCGCCGGTGCCGAGCGCTCCCCCCGAACCGGCGACGACGCCGTCGAGATCCTCGGGGCTGGTCACCTCCGGGATCAGTGTCGCCTTGCCCTTGCGGGGATCACCGTCGTACAACCCGTCCACGTCCGAGAGCAGGAACAGTGCGTCCGCTCCGACGAGGTGGGCGACCAGAGCAGCCAGACGATCGTTGTCGCCGAACCGGATCTCCGCGGTGGCGACCGTGTCGTTCTCGTTGACGATGGCGACGGCACCGAGCGAGCGCAGCCGATCCAGGGTGCGCTGAGCATTGCGGTGGTTGGTTCGCCGCGCGATGTCCTCGGCTGTGAGCAGAACCTGCCCCACCGTGCGCCCGTACCGATGGAACGACGAGCTCCACGCATTGACCAGAGCGAGCTGACCGACACTCGCAGCAGCCTGTTTGGTCGCCAGGTCTCGTGGACGCTTGGTCAGGCCCAGCGGTGCCATCCCTGCGCCGATCGCACCGGAGGACACGACCACCACGTCGGTGCCGCTGCGCATCCGAGATTCGATGGCGTCGGCGAGCAGATCGAGTCGACTCAGATCCAGACCGGCGTCGAGGCTGGTGAGCGCCGACGAACCGATCTTGACCACGATGCGCTTGGCATCGGCGATCGTGCGACGGGTATCGGTGAGAGCCTCTGCGGGCGAATCGGATTCACGCACCGACACCACGTCTACTCCTGTTCGGAATCGAGCCCGCGTCGTACCTGGCGGGCATGCTTGCGTTCGGATGCTCCGATGCGCTCGACCTGATCGAGACGCGCATCGGTGCCACGGCCTGTCATCGTGATCTCGACACCGGCCGGAGTCTGCGGCTCCCAATCGAACGACACGTCGCCGATGGTGACCGAAGCACCGGGCTGAGCGCCGGCCTTGATGAGAGCGTCCTCGACACCGAGCCTCGCGAGACGGTCGGCGAGGTAGCCGACGGCCTCGTCGTTGGTGAATTGCGTCTGGCGCACCCACCGCTCCGGTCGGGTACCGCGAACGATGAAGCCGTCCGGGATATCCGGATCCTTGACGACCTTGAAGCTGTCGTCGTTCCGAGCGACCGGGCGCAGCACCTGACGCCGCGGCTCGGGAGCCGGATGCGCGGTGCGGTACTCCTCGACGAGCTTCGCCAATGCGAACGTCAGCGGCTTGAGACCGGCACGCGTCACCGCGGAGATGGTGTACACAGGCCAGCCACGGGACTCGAACTCGGCCGTGACCATCTCGGCGAGCTCGGCACCCTCCGGAATGTCGGCCTTGTTCAACACCACGATGCGGGGCCGATCGGCCAGATCACCGAGGCTGGCATCTCCGGACAGAGCCGGCTTGTACGCGGCCAATTCGGCTTCGAGGGCATCGACGTCGGAGATCGGATCGCGGCCGGGATCCAGTGTGGCGCAGTCGACGACGTGTGCGAGAACGGCACAGCGTTCGAGGTGACGCAGGAAGTCGAGACCGAGACCTCGGCCCTGGCTCGCTCCGGGGATCAACCCGGGAACGTCGGCGACGGTGAAGGTGGTGTCGCCGCTGGAGACCACTCCGAGGTTGGGCACCAGTGTGGTGAAGGGGTAATCGGCGATCTTCGGCTTCGCTGCGGACAGCACCGAGACCAGCGACGACTTACCGGCCGACGGAAAACCGACGAGGCCCACATCGGCGACGGACTTGAGTTCGAGGACGAGTTCGCGTTCGATGCCCTCTTCGCCGAGCAGTGCGAATCCGGGTGCCCGCCGAGCCTTCGATGCGAGAGCTGCGTTGCCGAGGCCACCGCGGCCGCCCGGAGCGGCGTCGAAGCGTGTTCCCTCGCCGATCATGTCGGCGAGCACGTTGCCCTTCTTGTCGAGCACGACGGTGCCGTCGGGGACCTTGAGAATCAGGTCCTCGCCGTTGGCACCTTCGCGGTTGCCACCCATGCCCTGAGTTCCGTTGCCTGCCTTGGCATGGCTGGAGAAGTGGAAGTCGAGCAGGGTGTGCACGTTGCTGTCGACGACGAAGACGACTCCGCCGCCCTGTCCTCCGTTACCACCGTCGGGGCCACCGAGAGGCTTGAACTTTTCGCGGTGAACCGAAGAGCAGCCGTTGCCACCTTTGCCGGCGCTGACGTGCAGCACCACGCGGTCGATGAATCGTGACATAGCTGTCTTCGATCCTTTCGTGAAAGAAAAAGCGGGAGAAAAAAGCGATAGGGGCGGACCGGTCTCATGACCCTGGTCCGCCCCTATCGGGAGCTGTGAACGTACGCCGTGGATGGTCGACTCGAGCAGTTGCCCGGTCGCGTCGGCCATCGTGAGCGCCAGCGCTGCAGAAGGACTAGGCCTCTACAGCGACCGGAACGATGTTCACGGTCTTGCGACCGCGCTTGGCACCGAATTCGACTGCGCCCGGGGCGAGTGCGAACAGGGTGTCGTCGCCGCCACGGCCGACGTTGACGCCGGGGTGGAAGTGCGTGCCGCGCTGACGAACCAGGATCTCGCCTGCGCCTACGGTCTGGCCGCCGAAACGCTTGACGCCGAGGCGCTGAGCGTTCGAGTCGCGACCGTTACGGGAGCTTGATGCACCCTTCTTATGTGCCATGTTGCATACCCTCCTCGGGGTGAATCAGCTTGGGAGAACGCGGGTCTGGAGAGACCTGGTTACTTGATGCCGGTGACCTTGAGGACAGTGAGCTTCTGCCTGTGTCCCTGACGCTTGTGGTATCCGGTCTTGTTCTTGAACTTGTGGATGCGGATCTTCGGGCCCTTGGTGTGCTCGACGATCTCACCGGCGACCGAGATCTTCGCCAGCTTGTCTGCATCTGTGGTCAGGTCGGATCCGTCTACGACGAGGACCGGAGCAAGCGAGACAGCAGTGCCGGGCGCTCCCTCGATCTTCTCGACCTTGACGAGGTCACCAACAGCGACCTTGTACTGCTTTCCGCCGGTCTTGACGATCGCGTACGTTGCCATCGGAGGGCTACCCCTTGCTTCTTCGAACTTGCTCGCGTTGCGCATGGCAACACGACTGGTCTGGTAAAACGTGTTTGCTTGCTCCCTATCGGCCGGCCGGGATGATGATCATCTCGGCCCGCTCGAGAACCGTTGTTTCCTACAGGGCCACTACGGCACAGCAGAACGGTGTCACCGGGAGCGACTTATCAAGGTTACGGCAGGGAGACGGCCAGGGTCAAACTGCCCAGTTCTGCTAGGCATCGATGTCCACCGGAGGACCTGCAGGCCGCGCTGCCGCGCGCCGTCTGCGAGGACGTGCCGCAGGCACCTCGACCGGCTCCACGGGCTGCTCGGCCGCCGCGGTGAGCGGTGCCGACGCCTCGTCGGGTGCCGTCCCGGCCTGGTCGGAGGACGTGGCGTCCACCGAGTCGTCCGTGGCGGGTACGACGATGACCATGCCCGCATCGGGCGCTGTGCCGGTCGGCGCGGCAGCCTTGCGGGCCACCCGCCGTCCGCGTCGAGCCTTCGGTGCCACCGGAACGGACGGCTCGGCAGAAGGCTCGTCGGCCGGAGCCTCGGTGGCCGGAGTCTCGGTGGCCGAGTCGGCTGCCGTGACGTCGGTCTCCGCGTCGGCCACCGCAGCGGCCGCAACGTCCACGTCGTCGGCGGAGACCACGGTCACCACTGCGTCGCCGCCGGGAGCTTCGGCCGGTGCCTGTGGCTCGACATCGGCGGGGCTGACGTCGGCCACCACGTCGTCGTGATGCGCCGCCATGGCCAGTGCCACCGGATGCGCCCGCTTGATCGACGGATCGACCACGGGGTGGTCGTGACCGTCTGCCTGCGCGTTCGAGGAGGCCCGGTCGTTGCCGTCCGACCGATCGTTGCCGTCGGCCTTGTTGTCCTTGCCACGTCGACGCCTGCTGCTCGTTCCCGAGTTGCCGGATTCGGACCGCGACGAGTTCGACCGACCGCCGTCGTTGTCCGGCTTGGCGTCGATGGGGAACGGGTGCACGACGATGCCGCGACCCTGGCAGTGCTCGCACGTGGTGGAGAACGCCTCGACGAGCCCCGTACCGAGCTTCTTGCGGGTCATCTGCACCAGCCCGAGCGAGGTCACCTCGGAAACCTGATGGCGAGTCCGGTCGCGTCCGAGCGACTCGGTCAGGCGCCGCAGTACGAGAACGCGATTGGACTCGAGCACCATGTCGATGAAGTCGACGACGATCATGCCGCCGATGTCACGCAGACGCATCTGGCGAACGACTTCCTCGGCCGCCTCGATGTTGTTGCGGGTGACCGTCTCTTCGAGGTTGCCACCCGAACCGGTGAACTTGCCGGTGTTGACGTCGACGACGGTCATCGCCTCGGTGCGATCGATCACCAGGGTGCCACCGGAAGGCAGCCAGACCTTGCGATCGAGGGCCTTGGCCAGCTGCTCGTCGATGCGGTGCGCGGCGAAGACGTCGACCGAACTGCCGTCGGCCTCGTATCGGTGCAGCCGCTCCATCATGTCCGGGGCCACGGTCTCGACGTAGTTGGACGTCGTCGTCCACGCCTTGTCGCCCTCGATCACCAGCTTGGAGAAGTCCTCGTTGAACAGGTCACGGATGACCTTGACGAGCATGTCGGGCTCTTCGTACAGCGTCTGAGGTTGCACGCCCTTGCCGGTTTCGGCGTTGGCCGAGCGCTCTTCGATGCTGGCCCATTGCGCCTGCAGTCGAGTCACGTCCCGTGCGAGCTCTTCTTCGCTGACGCCCTCCGCTGCGGTGCGGATGATGACGCCCGCCTCGGGCGGCACGATGTCGCGGAGGATTTCCTTGAGCCGCTTGCGCTCGGTATCGGGCAGCTTGCGGCTGATGCCGGTGGAACTGCCGCCGGGCACGTAGACGAGGAAGCGACCCGCGAGCGACAGCTGCGTCGTCAGGCGAGCGCCCTTGTGTCCGACCGGGTCCTTGCTGACCTGGACGAGAACCTGATCGCCCGGCTTGAGAGCCTGCTCGATCTTCCGTGAGTTTCCGCCCAGTCCCGCAGCGTCCCAGTTGACCTCGCCTGCGTACAGCACACCGTTGCGGCCACGGCCGATGTCGATGAAGGCTGCTTCCATGCTGGGCAGCACGTTCTGTACGCGGCCCAGGTAGACGTTGCCGACCATCGACGCGGTGGCACTGCTGGTGACGAAGTGCTCGACGAGCACACCGTCTTCGAGCACGGCAACCTGTGTGGTCAGCGGGTGATCCGGTGTCGCCTTCTCGCGCACGACCATGACACGGTCGACCGATTCGCGGCGCGCCAGGAACTCGGACTCGGTGAGGATCGGCGGACGACGACGGCCGGCATCGCGCCCGTCGCGGCGGCGCTGACGCTTGGCCTCGAGACGCGTCGAGCCCGTGATTCCCTGGACCTCGTCGCGGGGCGCCCGACTCTTGTTGCGCGGCTCACGCTCGTGCACGACCGTGTTGGGCGGATCGTCCTCGGACGACGCGCCCTCGGCAGCGGCCTCCGCTCCGGTCTTGCGCCTGCGACGGCGACGACGACGGCGGCTGGAGCCGTCCCCGTCCGAACCGCCGTTGTCGGAGTCGTCGTAGTTGTCCTGAGCACCCGAGTCGGACTCGTCGTCGCCGTCCTCGGCCGAGGAGTCTGCGGTGCGCGTGTCGTCGGATGAGTCGGTTGCATCGGAGTTCTGCCGGTCCGAGGTACGACTGCGAGTGCGTGATCGACGCGAGCGTCGTCCCGAGTTCGACTGCTGCCCGTCACTTGCCGAGGACTCGTCCGAGTCGGCGTCGGTCGACTCCGCGTCGGTCGAATCGGCGGTCTCGGTGCTGTCGGTGTCGCCGTCGGAATCGTCGTCCGAGTTCTCGTCGGTCGACTCGTCCGAGGACTGCTCGCCGCGACCACGTCCGCGACCACGACGGCCGCGCCGACGGCGTCGAGGCTGAGACTGATCGTCGTCGCCGTCACCGTCGGTCGAGCTCTCGGCGGTGGCCGACTCGTCGGCCTCGGAAGACGAGGACCGGTCGGTCGAGACGGCAGGGATCTCGGGTGCACCGGTCTCCGGCGTCACTGCGGACTCACCACTGTCGGTGTCAGCGCTGCTCTCGGTGTTCGCCACGTCGTCCTTGGGCGCGGCCTTGCGGCTGCGGCGACGCCGAGCCGGGGGCTCGGCCGGTGACTCCGTCGATTCCGTCGCCGGCGCATCGACGGCGGCGGGCTGCAGAAACAGAGGGGTGGCGAAGGTCGTCGCAGTGGGCTGGTCGGTCGTTGCCGCGGGCTCGGCGACCTTCGGCTCCGGTGCAGGTGCACTGGTGAACAGCTGCGGCTCGGACCACGGAACCTCGCCTGCGGGCTCTTCGGGGGCGGGCACCGGAGTCGGCTCGGCAGTCGAGGAATCGGTGTTCGGCGCTGCGGGGGCGTTGACCGAATCGCGAACGGACTCCGCAACGTCACGGCTCAGGCTCGACTGAGCACTGCGCGCTTCGATGCCGAGCTCACCGAGGGTGACGAGCAGCTGCTTGCTGGTGACGCCCAGGATCTTGGCCAGTGCGTGAACGCGCAGCCTGGTCGGCAGCTCGATGGTGTCGGGTTGCGCTGACGACACCGCGTCGGTTTCCACAGACGACACCGGGCCGGGGGGCTCCGTACGTCCTGCGTTTTCGTTCTGTACATCTTCGGGCGGGCTTTGATCGGCCACGTAGTCTCCTCGGGCCCCCGGGCGCGTCCATCCGACTTCGGGTGTGACGCGGCCACGCGAGGGCAATCCTTGTGTACTCACGTCGGGTTGGACGTCAGCTGTTCGGTCTCGCTCCGCACCCGAGCCGATGACCACTTCGTAGTTCTCGGTGGTCGACGACAGCGTGTGCAGTGCCTGGCTGGATGGTGGTGTACCGGCGATCCGAGCGCCTGATCATCAAGCAAGAACGCGAACGAGCCTGTCTCTCGTTCGAGCATCTGCGATGACGGGCAGCGGATAGACGACAAGTCATCCGATCGAATCCATCACACCGGTCTAGCGAACTTCCGTGAAGCCTGGGCTTCGGGTGGAGCGTGAAACCTGTACGTGCTGGTGCAGTGAAGTCGATCTGTCGTCGAGTATCCCACACGCTGTGATGCGTACTCGCCACGCCGCACCGATCGGGTTCCCCAGCGGTTGCGACGTGGCTACGCGAACGTTGCTTTTTCTGTCGAAGGCGGAACGGTCAGGCGAGGCCGGGGAACCAGAGTGCGATCTCGCGCTCGGCCGATTCCACGGAATCCGAACCGTGCACCAGGTTCTGCTGACCGTCGAGGGCGAGGTCACCGCGAATGGTGCCGGGAACCGCCTTGGCCACGGGGTCGGTGCCGCCTGCGATCTGGCGGAAGGCAGCGATGGCGCGGGGGCCTTCGAGAACTGCGGCCACTACCGGTCCGGACGTGATGAACTCGAGGAGTTCGGGGAAGAACGGCTTGCTCTCGTGCTCCGCGTAGTGAGCCGAGGCCAATTCGCGGGAGACGGTCTTGAGCTCGAGTGCGACGATGCTCAGACCCTTCTTCTCCACGCGGCCGAGGATCTCTCCTACGTAACGCCGGGCAACTCCGTCGGGCTTGATCAGTACAAGGGTGCGGTCGGTCACGAAAGACGACAGTAGTGGAACACGGCGATGCGGCGCGCGCCGCATCGCCGAAACCGACGGGTTTCCCCGGTCAGTCACGCTGCCCGGGCAGCATTCCTCGTCTGATCCGCTCGGTGATGTCGCGGCGCAGATACAGCAGATACAGCCAGACCGCAATGAAAATCAGGCCGACGATGCCGATGGACAGATGGAACACCGTTCCGAGCAGAACGAACACCTGCAGAATGAGATTGAACTTCATCGCCCAGGACTTACCCTGCTTGCCGGCGCCTGCGATCATCGCAACCGCGAGCAGAACGATGTAGATGGTGGAAAACCACGTTGCCCCACCGCCCACGACGGCGACCACGGGCAGCGAGAGCAGAACCACGATGGCTTCGAGCACCAACGTTCCTGCACAGACACCGCGGAACCCCTTCCACGGGTCGTTCAACGGTGGTCTGAACTCTGTCTCGCTCACGCGGGGTCCTTTCCGAACAGAGTGCGAGCTGCACCGACGGTCACCACGGATCCGGTCACCACGACTCCGGCACCGGACACGGCCTCCCCCGGCTCGGCGACTTCCTCGGCCAACCCGATCGCCGTTTCCAGGGCATCGGGCAGTGTCGACGCCACCACGACCCGTTCGTCACCGAACTTGGCCACCGCGATGTCGGCCAACGCGTCCACGTCCATCGCCCGCGCCGACCCGTTGTGGGTGACGACGATGTCGTCGAACACCGGTTCCAGTGCGTCGAGAATTGCTCCGACGTCCTTGTCCGCCATGACGCTGACGACGCCGACGAGTTTGCGGAAATCGAATTCGTCGGTGAGGGCGGCGGCGAGCGCTGCTGCCCCGTGCGGGTTGTGCGCGGCGTCGAGGAACACGGTCGGGGCGTTGCGCACCCGCTCGAGCCGACCCGGATTGA
Organism: Rhodococcus sp. NPDC076796; assembly: GCF_040702765.1. Lineage (NCBI taxonomy): Bacteria > Bacillati > Actinomycetota > Actinomycetes > Mycobacteriales > Nocardiaceae > Rhodococcus > Rhodococcus sp. NPDC076796. Next base: position 119,364 of record NZ_JBFBMS010000006.1, read on the forward strand.
CGATCGTTGCGAACGCGCCGCGCACGGTGTCCTGATCGAGTTGGCGATCCGGACCGGCACCGAAGAACGCCTCCACCGCCGCCAGCGCGAGCGAGGCATTGTGTGCCTGATGTTCGCCGTGCAATGGCAGGAAGACGTCGGTGTACACCCCGCCGAGTCCCTGCAGTTCCAGTTGCTGGCCGCCCACGGCGATCTGCCTGCCGAGCACGGTGAATTCCGATCCGGCCCGCGCCACCGCAGCGTCCGCCTGCACTGCTGCCCGCAGCAGGACCTCGGAGACCTCGGGTTGCTGCTTCGCCAGAATCGCGACGGTGTCGCGCGGGACGAGCGATTCCGGTGCCTTCTTGATGATCCCCGCCTTCTCCCCTGCGATCCCGGCGAGATCGTCGCCGAGGAACTCGACGTGATCGAGGCCGATCGGGGTGATGACGGCAACCTCGCCGTCGACGACGTTGGTGGCGTCCCAACGCCCACCGAGTCCGACCTCGACGACTGCAACCTCGACCGGGGCCTCGGCGAAGGCAGCGAACGCCATGGCCGTGACCACCTCGAACTTGCTCATTCGGGGTCCGCCCGCAGCCTCGGACTGCGCGTCGATCATGTCCACGAACGGAGCGATCTCGTTGTAGGTGTCGACGTAGAGCCGCGGCGAGATGGGCCGCCCGTCGATGCTGATCCGCTCGGTCGCCATCTGCAGGTGCGGGCTGGTGGTGCGGCCCGTGCGCCGGTGAAATGCGGTGAGGAGCGCATCGATCATGCGGGTCACCGAGGTCTTGCCGTTGGTGCCGGCGACGTGAATCGACGGATACGCCTTCTGCGGCGACCCGAGCAGATCCATCAGCGCCGAGATCCGGGCCGTCGACGGCTCGATCTTCGTTTCGGGCCAACGCTTGTCGAGCTCGGCCTCCACGAGGGCGAGCTCGGCGAGATCGACCGGGCTCGGCGGAGGTAGTGGCAGGGCGGCGTCGGGTTCGGTCACTTAGGTTCCCATCGATTCGAGCCGCGCCGAGATGCGTGCGATCTCTTCGCCCGCGATCGTCTGGCGTGTTCTGATCTTGTCCACCACCGCATCCGGCGCCTTCGCGAGAAACGCCTCGTTGCCGAGCTTGCCGGTGGTCTGCGCGAGTTCCTTCTCCGCAGCGGCGAGATCCTTCACCAGCCGGGCCCGCTCGGCGACGAGGTCGACGGTGCCCGAGGTGTCGAGTTCGACGACCACGGTGGCCTTGCTCAGACGCACCTCCACCGAGGCGGTGGCGGCGAAGTCCGCGGCGGGCTCGGTCAGTCGAGCCAGTGCGGTGACCGCCGAAATCTGCCCGTCCAGATCGGATTCGGAGACTCCGACGATGCGGGCCGCCACCTTCTGGGACGGCTTGAGTCCTTGATCGCTGCGGAACCGGCGAACTTCGGTGATGAGTCGCTGCATGTCTTCGATACGTTGTGCCGCAACAGGATCCAACGACTCGGTAGCGGCAGCGGGCCACGCCGCGATCACCAGTGACTCGCCGCCGGTGAGCACCTTCCACAGCGTTTCGGTGACGAACGGAATCACCGGATGCAGCAGGCGCAGCAGAGCGTCGAGGACGTTACCGAGAACTCCGCGCGTGGTGGCGGCGATGGCGTCGTCGGCGAACTGCACCTTGGCGATCTCGAGGTACCAGTCGCAGACCTCGTCCCAGGCGAAGTGATAGAGCGCCTCGCAGGCCTTGCTGAACTCGTACCGGTCGAACGCCGAATCGACCTCTGCCCGAACCTGTTCGAGTCGGTCGAGGATCCATCGGTCGGCGTCGGTCAGCTCGCCGCGCCGAGGCAGCTCTGCCGGTGCCGCGCCGTTCATCAGGGCGAACTTGGTGGCGTTGAACAACTTGTTGGCGAAGTTGCGCGATGACTGGGCGTGGTCTTCGCCGACGGACATGTCTGCACCGGGGTTCGCGCCGCGCGCGAGCGTGAAGCGCAGTGCGTCGGCACCGAAACGGTCGACCCAGTCGAGAGGATCGATTCCGTTGCCGCGCGACTTGGACATCTTCTTGCCGAACTGGTCCCGAATCAGGCCGTGCAGAAACACATCTCGGAACGGAACCTGCGGCCCCTGCTTGCCTGCGGTGATCGCGTCGTCCGCTCCCACGTAGGTGCCGAACATCATCATGCGGGCAACCCAGAAGAACAGGATGTCGTATCCGGTGACGAGAACACCGGTGGGATAGAACTTCTCGAGATCGGCCGTGGCGTCGGGCCATCCCATCGTCGAGAAGGGCCACAGCCCGGACGAGAACCAGGTGTCGAGAACGTCAGGATCCTGCTCCCAGCCCTCGGGCGGCGTCTCCCCCGGCCCGAGGCAGACGGTCTCGCCGTCGGGTCCGTACCAGATCGGAATCCGATGACCCCACCAGAGCTGACGCGAGATGCACCAGTCGTGCATGTTGTCGACCCAGGCGAACCAGCGCGGTTCCTGGCTCTTGGGGTGAATGACGGTATCGCCGTTACGCACTGCGTCACCGGCCGCCTTCGCCAGGGTGTCGACCTTGACCCACCACTGCAGCGACAGTCGCGGCTCGATCGGCTCACCGCTGCGCTCGGAGTGACCGACGCTGTGGAGGTAGGGGCGCTTCTCGGCGACGACGCGGCCCTGCTCGGCCAGTGCTTCACGAACCTTCACGCGCGCCTCGAAACGGTCCATGCCGTCGAATTGCGTTCCGGTATCGGCGATCCGGCCTGCCTTGTCCATGATGGAGGGCATCGGCAACGAGTGCCGCACGCCCATCTCGAAGTCGTTGGGGTCGTGAGCCGGGGTGATCTTCACTGCGCCGGTGCCGAATTCGGGGTCGACGTAGTCGTCGGCGATGATCGGGATCTGCCGTCCGGTGAACGGATGCTCGAGGGTGGTGCCGACGAGAGCCTTGTACCGCTCGTCGTCGGGGTGAACGGCAACTGCGGTGTCGCCGAGCATCGTTTCGACTCGGGTGGTCGCGACGATGACATGGGGCTCGGAATCGTCGAGCGAGCCGTAACGCAGCGACACGAGTTCGCCCTCGACGTCCTCGAACTTGACCTCGATGTCGGAGATGGCGGTCTGCAGCACCGGTGACCAGTTGACCAGTCGCTCGGCGCGGTAGATCAAACCGTCGTCGAACATCCGCTTGAACATGGTCTGCACGGCCTCCGATAGGCCGTCGTCCATGGTGAATCGCTCTCGGCTCCAGTCGACACCGTCGCCGATGCGTCGCATCTGCCCACCGATGGTTCCGCCCGATTCACGCTTCCAGTCCCAGACCTTGTCGATGAACAGCTCGCGGCCGAACTCTTCCTTGGTCTTTCCGTCGGCGGCGAGCTGCTTTTCCACGACGGTCTGGGTGGCGATACCTGCGTGGTCCATGCCCGGCAACCACAGCACCTCGTACCCGAGCATCCGCTTACGACGGCTCAGCGCATCCATCAACGTGTGGTCGAGAGCGTGGCCCATGTGCAGGCTGCCCGTGACGTTGGGCGGGGGCAGCACTATGGAGTAGGGCGGTTTGCCGCTGGTGGCGTCGGCTTCGAAGTACCCGGCGTCGACCCAGGACCGGTACAGCTCCGCCTCGACCGCACTGGGATCCCAGCTCTTGGGCAGGTCGATCGAATCGGCGGGGTTCTCTGAGTGCTCTGGCGCTGAACTGGTCACCGGTCGATTCTAGTGGCCGAGGATTCGGGGCATCGACACCCTCTCGCCCAGCACGTGCTGCGCCAGGAATGCCAGCACCACCTCGTACCAGACCTTGGCGTGCTGGGGACTCAGAATCCAGTGGTTCCCGGCCGGGAAGTAGAGGAAACGATGGTCGGTGTTGCCCTCGTCGTCGGCGGGCAGGCCGGATTCGCTGAGCAGTTCGTACCACAGCCGTAGGCCCTCGCCGATCGGCACTCGATAGTCCTTGTCGCCGTGGATGACCAGCATCGGCGTGGCGATGTCCGCGACGAACAGGTGTGGGGAGTTCTCCACCGCCATCTCCGGGGACATCTCGCGCGCCCAGTAGTACGGCGCATCGGTGGTCGGTCCGAATTGATCGAGCGCCCACAGGCTCGCGTGGGTGACGATCGCGTCGAACCGGTCGGTGTGCCCGGCGATCCAGTTGGCCATGTAGCCGCCGAAGGATCCGCCCATCGCCGCGGTGCGGGTGTCGTCGATGTCGGGTAGCGCAGCCGCGACGTCGGTCAACGCCATCAGGTCGGTGAACGGGGCCTTGCCCCACGCTCCCCACCCTCGCTGCACGAACTCCTGGCCGTACCCGGTGGACAAAGCTGGATCGGGCAGCAGCACCGCGTACCCGCGGGCGACCATCAGCCATGGATTCCACCGCCACGACCACGTGTTCCACGAGCTCAGCGGCCCGCCGTGCACCCACAGCAGCAGCGGTGCGGGTGCCGCGTCCGAGGCCCCATCGGGCAGTGCCAGCCAACCGCGCACCCGGGTGCCGTCGTCGACGACGGTGTCGATCTCGGTGAGAGTTCCCGGCAACGGACAGCGGTCGATGGAGGTGTCGAGGTCGAGCACGGTGCCGTCGGACAGGTCGATCGACACCGGATGCGGGGCGGCCAGATAGGACGCGGCGAGTGCCAGCACCCTGGTTCCGTCCGCGGACACGTGAACATGGGTGTACGCGTCGTTCGTGTTCGTCAGTCGACGCGGCTCCGCGCCCTCGCGGAGGACGAAGATCGGGGACCGGCCGTCGTCGTCCGCGGTGACCAGTACCCCCGACCCGTCCGGCAGCCACACCGGGTCCATCGGCCACCGATCCCAATCGGGAGCGACATCGACGACCGAAGAAGACCCGAAATCGTAGCGCTGCAGCGTCATTCGAGGCGCATCCTCGGGGGTGGTGAGCGATTCACGCACGTACATCACGGACGCGCCGTCGGGCGAGATCGCCGGCGCACCCAGGTCGGCATCGACGTCGTCGACAATCGTGGTGTGCTCCCCCGTCGCGGTGTCGATGCGCATCAGCACCGTCCGCACGGTCGCCAGAGCGCCGGGGACGGCCCAGGTGGACACGACGAACGAACCGTCCGCACTGATATCGAACGCCGCCTCGTGCAGAGCTCCGGCCGCATCCGAGGTGAGATCACGCAACCCCGTCGTGGCGTCGGTCGATCCGGCGAACAGATGCGGTGTCGCTGGACCGAGATCGTGATCCCAGAAGCGCACCGGAACCCCGGTGTGGAGAATTGCATCGACCTTGTTCGCCTTGCGCTCGGTGCGCAAGGCATCGTCGTCCTCATCGGTGCTCGACGACCCGAACACCGGCGAGAAGCCGACGAGCCCGTGTCCGGAACGGGCGCTTCGGATCTCGCTCAGACCGGCGGACCGAGTCTCGAGCACTCGCGCCTCACCGCCCGAGGCAGGCAGAATCCACAGCCGGGCCGGATCGTCCTCGCTCGATCGGCGGGAGAACAACAGATCGCCGGCCGGGGTGAACACCGGAGCGCTCTCGCCCCACTCGCCGTGGGTGAGGCGTCGGGCCTGCGAACCACCGTCGACATCTATCTCCCACAACGACGTTCGATACTCGGTCCGCGAATCATCCAGTGCGGCAATCACGATCACTGCCCGCGAGAAATCGTGCGATGCCGCCAGGCCCGTGACCCTACGGACTCCGATGTACTCGTCGACGTCGTCGTACATACTCATCCAGCGAGCCTAGCCGCCCATCTCTGGGTCATTCCGCAGGCTCCACTCCCGCCGCCCGCCGCCCGCCGTCAGTCCTCGCCGAGGTCCTCGCGCAGTTGAGCCAGAGTACGAGCCAGGATTCGTGAGACGTGCATCTGCGAAATCCCCACCTTCTCCGCGATCTGTGTCTGAGTCATCGACCCGAAGAATCTGAGCACGACGATGCGACGCTCCCGCTCGGGCAACTTCTCGAGTGCGGGGCGCACCGCGAGATAGCTCTCCATCTTCTCGAGTTCGGGATCGTCGGCACCGAGGGTGTCCATCAGCGGCAACCGATCCTCGCTGACCACCGAGTCGACCGAGACGGTCTGATACGCGCTGCGCGCAAGCAGCGCCTGCGAGGCTTCCTTGACGTCGATCCCGAGTTCGGCGGCGATCTCGCTGGCGGTCGGAGCTCGACCGAGCTTCTGCGACAACGATCCCACCGCCTGGGAGATCATCGAGTTCAGTTCCTTCATGCGCCGCGGTACCCGGACCGACCATCCCGCGTCGCGGAAGTAGCGGCGAGCCTCACCCATGATCGTGGGCACGGCGAACGACACGAAATCCGAGCCGCGTTCGATGTCGAATCTGTCGACTGCGTTCACCAAACCGAGACGTGAGACCTGCAGGAGGTCCTCGTGTGCTTCGCCGCGACCACCGAAGCGGCGCGCGATATGTTCTGCGAGAGGAAGGCAGCGGGTGATGATGCGATCGCGCAGCACTCGGCGCTGCGGTGAATTCTCGTCGAGCGCCTGCATCTGCTGGATCAGGGCGACAACGTCGCTGTAATCGTCGGACTCTCGCCGTGTGCTTCGTTCGTGCGGCACAGGCACTAGACCTTGCTCCTCCGCTTGACCACGTCGATCGCGACCGTGCGACCCGCCTCGCCCTCGACCGCGTCGTCGGCGCGCAGTTCGATGGCGTCGGTCAACGTCTGCAGCACGTGCCAGCCGAAGCTGTCCTTCTTCGGCACGGACGTGGATGCAAGCGTGGAGGTGACGACGATCCGGATTCCGGAGTCGCTCACTGCGAACGTGCACGAGAGCTCTGCATCGGCCACCGAGCCCTTGATCAGCTGCGAACACACTTCGTCCACGACCAGCTTCACATCGGCGATGTCGTCGAGCGTGAAGTCACTGAGCACTGCGAGGGTTTCGGCGACGGCACGAACCACCGGGAGCTGGTCGGCCTCTGCACGTACCCTCAGCTCGACCGGTGCACCGGAACCTCGCTCCAGTTCTTCGATCTTGCTGACCCCAGCCATCCGCACTTCCCATCGTCGCCGAGCAGTCGTTTTACCGTTCGCCGAGCCAGACTACCCAGCACCCGGCGTTTCAATCCTGGCAGTCGGGAGAAACACAGGCGTCAGCTGAGCGCTCGCAGCGCTGCCGTTGCCGGCCCCACGAGCCTGCCCGCGCTCATCGTCGCTCCGGCCGATTCCCGTTCGGACGCAACCACCGTGTGCACGAGCGTGGCCAACGTCTCCTCCGCAGCGGCAACACGATCGACCACGTCCGCCTGCGTACGGCGTGCATCGCACCGACACTCGACGACGTCCGCCAGAGCACGGACGAAGCCGGCTCCGGCGACCCGAACGTCGTCCTCGAGCGCGTGGAAAGGCGGAACGGGATCGAGTCCGACGGCGGCTGCGTCGACCAGTTCGCTGCATTCGGTCCAACTGGCGTCGACGGCACCGACCGTGGCTTTCCACCATCGGTGGCTCACTCGGGTGGGTACCGCTGACCGGCGAAGGTTTCCGCGGGTGCTCTCCTCGGTCCACGTCAGCGCGGCCTGTGCGCGACGCACCTCGACTCGAACGGCGTCGCTCCGCGCTCGCCACTGCGACGAGCGTTCGTCGACCGCGGATCGGTCCGGCTCCAGGTCGAGACCTCGGGCGACGTCCCGCAACAGAGACCCCGCAGCCGACGACACCGATTCCACCGCATGTTGCGATTCCCGCCAATACAGCGGCGGTGCTGCGAGTGCATTCACCGCAACACCCACTGCGGCACCGACCGCGAGCTCGATGATCCTGTCCAGCAAGGCGACCGGATCGGATGCCGATCCGTAGGTGACCATCAGCAGTGCGGTCACCGGTATCCAGATTCCGCTCGTACCGAATTTCGACCAACGGCCGACGAGAGCGCCGATGAACACGCTGACGGCGAGAGCCACACTCGGCTCGCCGACGACTCGAACCACGAGTGCTGCAACGAGTACCCCGGCGGTCACCGTGGCGATCTGCTCGGCCGCCGATCGCAGGCTTCGGCTGATCGTCACGTCGATCAAGAACACCGCCGCGTACGGAGCGAGGAAGGGCTGCGACATCGACAGTAGTTCGGTCGCCAGAATCCATGCCGCCGCTGCGGCACCCGCCATCTTCGCGGACACCACGAGGGTCTCGATTGTCCGGTCACGCGAGACCGACTGTCGTGTCCACCTCATTCCGGTTCGCCTACCCCACCCCGGTCGACTCGAAACCGCCCCGGCCCGGGTGACGGGGGCGCGGCGAACTGGCACGATCATCGATGTGGACTACTCGCAGGCACTTCGCTCTCTCGCCCGACGTCTCGGCACATCGACCTCGTACCGAGGCTGGGACGACACCGTTCGCGACGTGAGCGACGACACCCTGCGTCAGGTGCTCGCCGCGCGCGGCTACGCAACCGAATCGACCGAGGACGTCGACCGAGCTCTGGCCGACATCGAGAACGCGCCGTGGCGGCGCCTGCTTCCGCCGGTGGTGGTCGCCACCCAGGGCACCGATGCCGCGGTGTGGGTGCATGTGCCACACGGCAATCCGGTCGAGGTCTCGATGGTCTCCGAGGACGGCGAGACCATCGAGGTGACCCAGGCCGACGTATGGGTCGATCCCCGTGTGGTCGACGGCCGCCTCATCGGTCGCGCCACGTTCGTCGTTCCCGGCAGTGCACCGCTCGGTTGGCACAGCCTGACCGCGACGACGATAAGCGAGGACAACACGGTCCGCACCTCGGACACGGTCGTCGTGGTCACTCCGAAGTCGTTGTCACCCAACGCAGAACTGACAGACCGGCAACGGACGGGTCTGCTCACCCAGTTGTATTCGGTGCGATCGAGACGATCGTGGGGAATCGGTGATCTCGGTGATCTCGAGGACATGGCCGACATCGCCGGCCGCGAGCACGGGTTCGACTACCTCCTCGTCAATCCGCTGCACGCCGACCGACCCACCACACCGGTCGAGGCGTCGCCCTATCTGCCGACCACCCGCCGGTTCTTCAATTCGCTCTACATCCGAGTGGAGAACATTCGCGAAACCGCGCTGCTGTCGCCGGAACAGTTCGGCAAGGTCCAGAAAGCAGCGAAGCGGTTCGACAAGGCCAACAAGCGAACCGGAAAGCTGAATCGAGACTCGACCTTCACGGCGAAACTGCGTGCCCTGGAACGTGTTCACAAGGTGGAACGGAGCCCGGCCCGCGAGTCCGCATTCCGGGCGTTCGTCGAACGCGAGGGTTCCGGGCTGCGCGATTTCGCGGTGTGGAGCGCCCTGGCGGAGAAGTTCGGACCCGAGAGCTCGGCGTGGACCGACAGGGCAGCACACCCGCGCACCGACTTCGTGCTCGAGCAACGCACCAAACTCGCCGAGCGCATCGACTTCCACATGTGGCTGCAGTGGATCTGCGACGAGCAGTTGGCCGCCGCGCAACGTTCGGCACTCGATGCAGGGATGGACATCGGCATCATGCACGACCTCGCCGTGGGCGTGGCTCGCGGCGGAGCCGATGCCTGGGCGCTCGGTGACGTGTTGGCGTCGGGAGTCACGGTGGGCGCGCCGCCGGACAACTTCAACCAGCAGGGCCAGAACTGGAACCAACCCCCGTGGGATCCCGACCGACTCCGCGAACTGGCGTACGTCCCGTACCGCGACATGCTGCGCACGATCCTGCGTCATGCCGGCGGCATCCGCGTCGACCACATCCTGGGACTGTTCCGCCTGTGGTGGATTCCGCAGGAGGCCGAGAATGCAGGCGGCGGAACGTATGTCGAGTACGACCACGAGGCCCTGATCGGCATCCTGGCCCTCGAGGCCGAACGCGCAGGCGCAGTGGTGGTCGGTGAGGATCTCGGTGTCTTCGAGCCGATGGTGCAGGAGTACCTCACCGAACGCGGCATCTTCGGCACCTCGATCCTGTGGTTCGAGGCCGACGAATCCGGACCGATCCCGCCGGAGAACTACCGCAGCCTGTGTCTGACGTCGGTGACCACACACGATCTGCCGCCCACGGCCGGATACCTCGACGGCGAGCACATCGACCTTCGCTCACGTCTCGGACTGCTCGAACGCGATATCGACTCCGAGAAGGAGGTCGACGCGCGCAAACGGGAGGCAGTTCTCGACATGGCGCGCGAGCGCGGATTGCTCGACGCCGACGCCGACAACCACGACACGGTGGAAGCTCTGCATCGCCTCGTCCAGCGCAGTCCGTCACTGCTGATCGGTGTCGCTCTCGTGGACGCCGTCGGAGAACATCGCATCCAGAACCAGCCCGGTACCGACGAAACCCAGTACGAGAACTGGAAGATCCCGTTGGCCGACGCGAAAGGCAAGCGAGTGCTCGTCGACGACCTCGTCGATCACCCGCGCATGGTCTCGTTGGTGAGCGCAATGGCCGACCGAGTCGACAGCCCGGCGACGCCGGGGTCCACAATCGAAGAATGAGTCAGAGAAGTCACCGCGAATCCAGCCGATACTGATGGGCCGCATCACCACCCGCAGGCCCGTCATCCGACTCAGGGGTGGGCACCGCGTCGAACGCCCGGACACTCTCGTGGTGGAGGAGCCGCTCGAGTTGCGAGTCGACGGCGCGGCGCTCGCCGTCACCATGCGAACTCCCGGCCACGACGTCGAGCTCGCTCACGGCTTCCTGCTGACCGAAGGCGTGATCGCCTCGGGAGCCGACATCGCAGCGGCTCGCTACTGCGACGGGGTCGACGACGAGGGCGCGAACACCTACAACGTCCTCGACGTCACCCTGGCCGAGGGTGTCGCTCCGCCGGAGACCGGCGTCGAACGAAACTTCTACACGACGTCCTCGTGTGGGGTGTGCGGCAAGGGATCGTTGGATGCAATTCGATTGCGCACCAAGCATTCCCCCGTGGCCGATTCGGTCGTCGTGACGTCCGATACTCTCTCCGGGCTACCCGACACGTTGCGGGCAGCGCAGAAGGTCTTCGATGCCACCGGCGGTCTGCATGCCGCCGCCTTGTTCACCGCAGACGGCGAGATGCTCGTTCTACGTGAGGATGTCGGACGCCACAACGCCGTCGACAAAGTGATCGGCTGGGCGGTGACCAACGATCGAATCCCCTTGCAGGGCACGGTGTTGATGGTCAGCGGACGCGCCTCGTTCGAGTTGGCGCAGAAGGCGGTGATGTCCGGAATCCCGATTCTCGCGGCGGTTTCGGCACCCTCGTCACTGGCGGTCGACCTCGCTGCCGAATCGGGTCTGACGGTGATCGGCTTTCTCCGCGGCCGGTCGATGAATATCTACTCCCACGCCGACCGCGTCGAAGTATCAGACGAGATTGCCTGAGTCGTTCCGCAGGCTCCACTCCTGCCCAGCGTCGACCAGTAGTTCGGCGGCGGTCGCAGTTCTGACCTCGTCGACGGACACACCGGGCGCGGTCTCGATCAGGCGCAGTCCGTGTTCGGTGACGTCGAGAACGGCCATGTCCGAGATGATTCGGTGCACGCAGCCCTTGCCGGTGAGCGGCAGAGAGCAGCGTTCGAGGATCTTCGGCTCGCCCTTGCGGGAGACGTGTTCCATCATCACGATGACGCGTCGCGCTCCGTGCACCAGATCCATCGCGCCACCCATCCCCTTGACCATGTGCCCGGGAATCATCCAGTTCGCCAGGTCACCGGTGGCGCTGACCTGCATCGCCCCCAGTACGGCGACGTCGACCTGGCCGCCGCGGATCATTCCGAACGATTGCGCGGAATCGAAGTAGGACGCACCGGGAACGACCGTGATGGTCTCCTTGCCCGCGTTGATGACCTCGGCGTCGAGTTCATCCTCGGTGGGATACGGTCCGACGCCGAGCACTCCGTTCTCCGAATGCAGGATCACCGAGACGTCGGTGGGGATGTAGTTGGGCACGAGAGTCGGCATGCCGATGCCGAGATTGACGTACTGACCGTCGCCGAGTTCCTGCGCTACCCGGGCCGCCATCTGTTCGCGGGTCATCTTCTCGCTCATGCTCGTACCGTCCTCTGCTCGATGCCGACCTCGACCGGTCCGACGTGGACCACCCGCTGCACGTGGATACCCGGGGTGTGCACCTCGTCGGGTCCGATCTCGCCCGGCTCGACGAGATGTTCGACCTGCGCGACGGTGATGCGCCCCGACGCGGCGGCCGGCGGGTTGAAGTTTCGCGCGCTGGCGTGGAACACCAGGTTGCCGTGGCGGTCGCCCTTCCAGGCGTGCACGAGCGCGTAGTCGGCGACGATTCCTCGTTCCATCACGTAGGTGACACCATCGAATTCACGGGTCTCCTTGGGCGGACTGGCCAGTGCGATTCCGCCGCTGCCGTCGTAGCGCAGCGGCAATCCGCCGTCTGCGACCTGAGTTCCGACCCCTGCGGGGGTGAAGAACGCCGGTATACCGGCACCGCCGGCCCGCAGTCGCTCGGCGAGGGTGCCCTGCGGGGTCAATTCGACTTCGAGTTCGCCGGAGAGATATTGCCGCGCGAACTCCTTGTTCGAGCCGACGTACGAGCTGATGGTCCGGCGAATGCGATGGTGCGCCAACAACACTCCCAAGCCGAAGCCATCCGTTCCGCAATTGTTGCTGATGGTTTCCAGATCGGTCGCGCCCTGGGCGAGCACCGCGTCGATGAGGATCTCCGGCACTCCGACCAATCCGAATCCGCCGACGGCGATCGACGATCCGTCGGGAATGTCCGCTACGGCTTCGGTGGCGCTGGCCACGACTTTGTCCAACATGAGACGCACGCTACCGCATCTTGTGCGGAATATGAACAGATTGCCACAATGCGAACATCGCGCTATTCTGGCTGTTGCGTAGATCACCACGATCGTGAGGACACTTCGATGCTTCATCTCCCGCCCGAGTATCGGGATCAATCGGGGGTCCATGCCCCGCTCGACTTCCCCGAGTACCGGACCACCGCCCTTCGGCATCCCGCGCAGCCGCTGACCCTGCTCCCCCAGCGACTCACCGAGATCACCGGACCGGTGCTGGGCGAGGGACGCGTCACCGCCGCCGACGCGGACCTCACCCTGGCGAACGACGGTGAGGCACAGGGGCAGCGGATCATCGTGCACGGCCGCGTGCTCGACAGCGACGGCAAGGCGATTCCGAACACCCTCGTCGAGGTGTGGCAGGCCAATGCAGGCGGTCGGTACCGTCACACCGCCGATCGGTGGCCTGCACCGCTCGATCCGCACTTCAACGGCACCGGTCGCGTACTCACCGATGCCGAGGGCAGGTATCGATTCACCACGATCAAGCCGGGCGCGTATCCGTGGGGCAACCACCACAACGCGTGGCGGCCCGCGCACATTCATTTCTCGTTGTTCGGCCAGGCGTTCACTCAGCGACTGGTGACCCAGATGTACTTCCCGGACGACCCCATGTTCTTCCAGGATCCGATCTTCAACGCCGCGCCCGAGGACTCGCGTGCCCGAATGATCAGCACGTTCGATTACGAAGCGACACAGGACAACTGGGCCCTCGGTTTTCGATTCGACATCGTGCTGCGCGGCCGGGACGCCACCCCCTTCGAGGAAGACGATCACGATGACTGAGTCAGAGTTCGCCCCGCGCTACCCGGTGGTCACCGGTGCCGACTTCACCACCGCACCGTTCGGCCAAACGCCCTCCCAGACGGTGGGTCCCTACGTTCATATCGGACTGCTGTGGCCCGACGGTGAGAGCGTGGTTCCGCAGGGCACCGACGGCGAGATCACCGTGTCGTTCACACTGATCGACGGAGCCCGAAACCCCATGTCCGACGCCATGATCGAGACCTGGCAGGCCGATGCCGACGGCCGGTTCGATCACCCCGACGATCCGCGCGGCGCGGCGCGGTCACGCACCAAGGGCTTTCGCGGTTTCGGACGAGCGTTCGCCGACGAGACCGGAACGATGTCGATCACGACGATCAAGCCCGGGCCGCTTCCCGCCGAGAACGGTGCCGTCGAGGCACCGCACATCGACGTCGGAATCTTTGCCCGTGGAATGCTCGATCGAGCCGTGACGCGGGTCTACTTTCCCGACGAAACCGAGGCCAATGCGGCCGATCCGGTGTTGTCCGCCATCCCGGAGCACAAGCGTGCCAGACTCGTCGCAGCACCGGTGCACGGTGGATATCACCTCGACATCGTGCTGCAGAACACCGATCCGGACGGCGACGAGACTCCGTTCTTCGCGCTGTGACACACGAGTGGCGAAAGGGGACGATGGAATCCGAGCGAGGGGCACTGTTCGATCCGACGTTCGGTAGCGATGCCGTTGCGCCGCTCGTGGGCGACCGGGCCTGGGTGACAGCGATGTTCGCCGTCGAGGCGGCGCTCTCCCGGGCCGCAACCACGGTCGGTCTCGTGGAGGCCGGTCACGCCGAGGTCGTCACCACTGCTGCGACCGAACTCGGGGCGCACCTGGACATCGCGAGGCTCGGAGTGGATGCGGCGGCCGGGGGCAATCCGGTGATCCCGTTGGTGAAGATCCTTCGCAGCGAGGTGGCCGAGGCCGAGGTTCCTGCCACGGCAGTGCATCCCGGGGCCACCAGCCAGGACATCATGGACACCGCGCTGATGCTCGTCTGCCGCGATGCGCTCGGTCTGATCGAGGCCTCGCTCGACGCTGCGAGTGCGGCAGCTCGAGGTCTCGCCCTGACCCACCGGACCACCCCGATGGCGGCCCGCACTCTCGGACAGCAGGCATTGCCCACCACCTTCGGCCTGGTGGCTGCGAACTGGTTCTCGGGGTTGCGCCGCGCGCAGACCAGGGTCGCCGCCGTTCGACGCGCATGCACCGTCCAGTACGGCGGGGCTGCAGGCACTCTCGCCGCCGTGTATCCACACGGACCGGCCATCGCCGCGGCGCTTGCCGTCGAACTCGGCTTGGCTCGACAGGACGCGCCCTGGCACACCGACCGCACCGCGATCGCCGATATCGCGTGCTCCTTGGGCATCGCGGCAGGAACGATCGGAAAGATCGCCCAGGACATCGAGTCGATGTCCGCCACCGAACTGGGTGAGGTCTCGGAGGACGCGCCGGGTGGCTCATCGGCGATGCCGCACAAGCGCAATCCCGTTGCCGCCGTCACGGCTCGCGCTGCGGCCCGGCGGGTCCCCGGCGCTGTGGCCACGGTGCTTTCGAACATGGACCACGAACATCAGCGCGCCGCGGGAGCGTGGCACGCCGAGTGGGAGACGATCACCGATCTGTTGCGCCTCACCGGTGGTGCCGCCCATCGACTCTCGCAAAGCCTGAGCGGGTTGCATGTTCATCCCAACGAGATGGCCCGCAATCTCGACAAGACGGGCGGAGCGCTGCTCGCCGAACGTGTCACCGCGGCATTGGCAGCGCACACCGAGCAGGCGCGCGAGATAGTCACTGCGCGATGCGCGGCGGGGGCACCGCTGGACAGTGACCCTGCCATCACGGCATTCCTCCCACCGTCGACGGTGCGCGAACTCCTCGACCCGGCCGCATATCTCGGCCACGCACCCGAGCTGGTCGACGCGATCCTCGCCGAGCATGCCCTCGACACCGAACACACCACAGAATCGAAGGATTCACGATGACCGTCGCACTTGCTCACGAACGCACCGAAGGGCCGAGCCCCGACGCGGAGACCGTCGTGCTGATCGGCTCGCTCGGCTCCGATCGATCGATGTGGAACCCGCAGATCGGAACGCTCTCCGCCTCCGTTCACGTTCTCGCCGTCGACCTTCGCGGGCACGGACAGTCTCCGGTTCCACCCGGCCCCTACTCGGTGGCCGAACTCGCCGAAGATGTTCTGGCACTGATCGATTCCCTGGACCTTCGGCGTGTTCACATCGTCGGCCTCTCGCTCGGCGGCGCAGTCTCGCAGTGGATCGCCATCCATCGCCCGGAGCGAGTGCGGACTCTGACACTGCTGTGCACCTCGGCGAAGTTCGGTGAGCCGGCGCAATGGCTCGACCGGGCCGCAACAGTCCGAGCGGCGGGAACGGCGTCGCTGGCCGCCGCCGTACTCGCGCGCTGGTTCACCCCCGAACTGGCCGCTCGCGACGCCGATCTCGTCGACCGGCATCGCCGGATGATCGCCGACACCTCGGACGAGGGCTACGCCGCATGCTGTGAGGCACTGTCCGACTGGGATTCTCGTGTGGATCTGAACCGGATCACCGCTCCGACACTGGTGATCGCCGGCCGGCAGGATCCCTCGACCACCCCCGAGGACCTGAAGATCATCGCCGACGGCGTCATCGGATCGACGTTCCGGGTTCTCGACCCGGCCGCACATCTGGCCAACGTCGAGCAAGCCGGTCCCGTCACCGCGGCAATTGCCGCACACATCGGATCGGATGCGTATGCCGCCGGACGCGCAGCTGCCCACGATGCCGGCATGGCCGTGCGGCGCAGCGTTCTCGGCGATGCGCACGTCGACCGCAGCATCGCCGCACGAACCGACTTCACCGCACCGTTCCAGGATTTCATCACCCGCACCGCATGGGGTGACATCTGGAATCGCCCAGGACTCGATCACCACACCCGCCGGCTGCTGACGCTGGCGATCCTGACGGCCGTGGGCAATCAGCACGAACTCGACATGCACATCCGGGCCGCCCTGCGAGCAGGCATGACGCCGGACACCATGGCGGAGGTGTTCCTGCACACCGCCGTGTACGCGGGAGTTCCGAACAGCAACAGTGCATTCGGTCTCGCGAACGCGGCCATCGCCGAGGCCTCGGCGCAGACCCGATCGGGTACCTCGTGAACTCCGCGGAATCACCGCCGCCGTCCTCGGACTACGTCCAATCGCTGGGCCGCGGTCTCGCGGTGATCCGGGCCTTCGACGCCGAGCATCCGCGTCGAACACTCTCCGATGTCGCCCGAGCCACCGACCTCACCCGAGCCACCGCCCGGCGGTTCCTGCTCACCCTCGTCGAACTCGGCTACGTCCGTACCGACGGCTCGATGTTCTGGCTCACCCCACGAGTGCTCGAGCTGGGCTACAGCTACCTGTCGAGCCTGTCGCTCCCGGAAGTCTCGGGACCGCACCTCGAGGCTCTCGCCGAACGGGTGCGCGAGTCGTCCTCGGTCTCGATTCTCGACGGTGACGACGTGGTGTACGTCGCCCGTGTTCCGGTCAGCCGCATCATGACCGTCGGCATCAACATCGGCACCCGGTTCCCCGCGTTCGCCACATCGATGGGCCGCGTGCTGCTGGCCGGACTGCCTGCCGACGAACTCGCGGCCTACCTGGATCGCGTGCGCTTGACTCCTCTCACCGGAAAGACGATCACCACCCCCGACGCGCTCGGTCGTGAACTCGACCGGGTCCGATCCGACGGCTTCTGCCTGGTGGATCAGGAACTCGAGGAGGGGTTGCGCTCCATCGCAGCTCCCATCCGCGACGGACACGGAGCAGTGGTGGCCGCGGCGAACGTCTCGACCCAGGCCGCGCGGCATTCCGCCGATGCGGTGCGCGCAGAACTGCTCCCGGCTCTGCTCGACGCCACCCGCGCCATCGAGATCGACCTGCTCCGGGTGAGCACCGGACCCAACGACAAGCGAGGAACCACCCATGCCTGATGCCGTGATCTGTGAACCACTTCGGACCCCGGTCGGTCGCTTCGGCGGCCAGTTCCGAGATATTTCCGCCCAGGCTCTGGCCGGCACGGTGATCGCCGAACTCGTTGCCCGCACGGGCATTGCCGGTGCCGACATCGACGATGTGATCCTCGGTCAGGCGTCCCCGAACGGCGATGCACCGGCCATCGGACGCATTGCGGCGCTCGATGCAGATCTGGGTATCGACGTCCCCGGAATGCAGGTCGACCGCCGCTGCGGCTCCGGTCTGCAGGCAGTACTGCAGGCGTGCATGCAGGTCCAGTCCGGCGGCAACGATCTGGTTCTGGCCGGCGGCGTGGAGAGCATGAGTCAGACCGAGTTCTACGCCACCGGCATGCGCTGGGGCGTCAAGGCCGAGGCCGTGGCGCTGTCCGACCGACTCGCCCGGGCGCGAGTGACCGCGGGCGGCAAGAACTTTCCGGTGCCCGGCGGGATGATCGAAACCGCAGAGAACCTGCGCGCGGAATTTTCCATCAGCCGCGCCGATCAGGACGCATTCGCAGTCCAGTCCCATCGACGCGCGGTCGCCGCGCAGAACAGCGGTGTCTTCGCCGAGGAGATCGTGGGAGTGTCGGTGCCGCAACGTAAATCGGATCCGATGCTCGTCACCACCGACGAGCATCCGCGGGCCGATACCACCGTGGAGTCACTGGCGAAGCTGAAGGCGATCCGCGCGTCGCTGGACCCGGAGTCGACCGTCACCGCAGGAAACGCCAGCGGACAGAATGACGGTGCCGCGATCGCGATCGTCACCACCCCGGAAAGAGCCGCCGCGCTCGGCCTTCGGCCGCTGGCGCGCTTGGCCGGCTGGGGTCTGGCAGGCGTTGCCCCACGCACGATGGGGATCGGGCCGGTCCCCGCGAGCGAGAAGGCACTCGGACGGCTGGGACTGAGTCTCGACGACATGGGCATCATCGAACTCAACGAAGCCTTCGCCGCACAGACGCTCGCCGTGACGCGGTCCTGGGGCATCGACCCCGACGATCCGCGGCTGAACCCACACGGTTCCGGCATCTCGCTCGGCCATCCCGTCGGTGCCACCGGAGCCCGCATTCTGGCAACGCTGTTGCGCGAGATGGACCGCCGAGAGGTCCGCTACGGACTCGAGACGATGTGCATCGGCGGCGGCCAGGGACTCGCTGCGGTGTTCGAGCGAATCGGCTGATCACCGGTCAGTACTGCAGTTGCGCCGCCAGTCGCACAGCCGAATTGGTCTCCCCGTAGCCCTCGTAGCCACCCACTCGCTGGACCACCTCGAAGAACAGGTCGTCGCCCACGGTTTCGGTGAAGAAGTGGAAGAACTCACCGCCGGTCGCGTCCGCGTCGTACAGGATCCCCAGACGCTGCATCGCGTCCAAGGTCTCGGAGCCGAGTCCGAATCGCGCGTCGAGATCGCGATAGTAGTTGGGCGAGATCCGGAGCGGAGTGAGCCCGCGTTCGGTTGTCGCTCTCGCTGCGGCGTAGATGTCCTCGCACCCGAACGCCACATGCCCGACGCCTCCGCGCCGGGCCGCAGGCAGCGGGTCCGAGTCGGACGGGCGGCCGGGAACCATGTTGAGCGAGAGTCGAATCGTGCCGTTGGCGGTGGCGAGGGTGAGGGCCCTGCTTCGTACCAGGCCTATCGCGTCGACGACGTCCTGGCCCTCGTGTGGCACCATGCCGAACACCGAGCGCAGCAGCAGCATCACGCCGTCCCAGCTCTCGGCAGGCACGGCGAGTGCGATGTGATCCACGTGCGAGACGCACGCCTCGTTCTCTTCCACCACCCTGGGCACCAGATCGAATGCCGATTGCCAGGCACCCGCACTGTCGCGGGTGCGTAGGTCCAGCGACGTTGCACCGGTCACGGCCAGGCGCACCACGGCTTCGGTCGCGTCTGCCACACCGGGCATGGAGACGGTGGACGCGGTGACTCCGAGTGCGCGGGCCCGAGTCAGCCACTGATCCGGGCGCTCGCTGCGAATCCCTATCTGGGCCAGGGCCGGTAGATGCGCCGGGACGCCCGGTGCGGTCCAGAGCGTGTCCACCGTGGTGTCGACGGCGACGGCCAGCGGACCCTGGGTGAACAGGCTGAGACCGTGTTCGCTGTGTGCTGCGGTCAGATCGAAGCCCAGGTGCCGCAATGTGGTGCCCAGCTGCGCTGCCTTCGCCGGCCCTGCCGCGATCCGCAGGGAGACGACGTTCTCGATCGGACCCGGCGGTGGCGGCGCGAACAGATCGTTGCCGGCGGAGGGAGTTTCGACGCCGCGCACCTGTTCCTGGAGGTACAGCAGCGACCGATGCGCGTCGGATGCCGTACGACCGGTGTCGGAATGCCGGAAGACGTCGTTGAAGATTTCGAGCGACCACGGGCCGGAATACCCGGAGGCAGCGACATCGGCTCCGAAGCGCGCCAGATCGAAGCTGCCCTGCCCGGGGAAGCACCGGTGGTGCCTGCTCCACTGCAGTACGTCCATCACCAGGTGCGGGGCGTCGGCCAGCTGGAGGAAGAATATCTTCTCGCCGGGGATCTCGCGAATGCCGGCGGAATCGTCACCGCGAGAAAGGATGTGGAAGCTGTCCAGGCACGTTCCCAGCGCGGGATGATCGACCTGCCGGACGATGTCCCAGGCATGGCGGTAGGTGCTGACGTGGGCACCCCACGCCAACGCCTCGTACGCCAGTCGCATTCCGCGTCGATGCGCACGCTCGGCGAGGGTTGCCATCTGTTCGACCAGCAGGGCGTCGTCACGGACGGCACCGGCCAGCGGCGAGGAGCAGACCAACAGCAGATCGCAACCCAGCTGTTCCATCACGTCGAATTTGTGTTCGGCGCGAACGAGATTGCGGGCGAACTGTTCCGGGTCGGCCGAGTCTGCGTCGCGAAAGGGCTGATAGAGATCGAGGGTCAAGCCGAGGTCGGCTGCCTTCTTCGCGATGTCCTCTGGAAGGTCAGGTGAGCTGATCAAGTCCGGCTCGAACACCTCGAAACCGTCGAACCCGGCGTCTGCGATGGCGCGCATCTTCTCGTCCAGCGAACCACTGAGCGATACCGTGGCCACCGACGTGGCGATGTACGTCATGCGAGGACACCTGCGGTCGCGCGATCCTCCAGTGCGATCAGCGCGCTCATGTGCGCGATCATTCGATCGGCGTCGGCGGTGCGTCCGGTGAATATCTCGAAGGCGTCGGCGGCCTGGAACACCGCCATTCCGGTTCCGCTGAGCGTTCTGCACCCCGCCCGGGATGCAGCAGCGAGCAATTCGGTCTCGGCCGGTCGATACACGACCTCGGCGACCCACATCCTCGGACGCAGCAGTGCCTCGGGCACAGCAGATCCGGGATGTTCGACCATTCCGATCGGAGTGGCATGCACCAGGCCGGTTGCGGTTTCGAGAACGGTGGCGAGCCGGTCGAGGCCTGCCGAGAGGATCTCGACGTCCGGGAACATCACCGACAAGGATTCTCGGAGTTGTTGCGCGCGAAGCGGATCGGCGTCCACGAGGGTGAGTCTGCCTGCGCCGCGGCGGGCCATCGCGTAGGCAACGGCTGCCCCTGCTCCCCCGGCACCGAGTTGCACCACGTCACCGATATCGGCACCGGGTAGGCCGCGGGCGAAGTTGCGATCGAACCCGGACCAGTCGGTGTTGTGGCCGACGGCTCGGCCATCGGCGAACACCACGGTGTTGACGGCTCCGAGCCGGGCAGCGTCCTCGGAGAGCGCATCGAGGCAGGAGATGACGCGTTGTTTGCACGGGTGCGTGATGTTCAGTCCTCGAAATCCGAGGTCCGCTGCGGTGGAAACGAGACGGGGCAGGTCCTCTACGGTCAGTCCACGCCTGTCCAGGTCGATGATCCGGTACTGGTAGGTCAGCCCGTGCTCGGAGCCCTCTCGTTCGTGCATCGCGGGCGTGAGCGACTTGCCGATACCCGTCCCGATCAGTCCGCAGAGCAGGGATTCCGGCATGTCGATCTCCTCGAGCCTTAATGTACGAATTGGTGAATTAGCTCGACGGTACTACGCGTTCGGCTCGCGCCCAACCCTTTCGCCGCAATCTGCACCGATAGAGTTGATCCATGGCTCCGCGCGCAACCGATATGTCCGACGACAGCAGCGGACCCACCGTCAAGCGTCGACGCAACAGCGACCTGACCCGGCACAACATCCTCGAGGTGGCCACCGAGGAGTTCGCGGACAAGGGCTTCGCAGGGGCGCGCATCGACGAGATCGCCGAGCGCACGCACACGACCAAGCGGATGTTGTACTACTACTTCACCGACAAGGAGGGCCTGTACAAGGCCGTACTCGAACGGTCGTACCTGCGCATTCGCGAGCGTGAACGAGACGTGGACGTCGAGGGCCTCGGACCGGTCGAGGCCATTCGCGCCATCGCATCACTGACGTTCGATCATCACGAGGAGAATCCCGACTTCATCCGCCTGGTCTCCACCGAGAACATCCTGCGCGGGGAACACATCTCCACGTCCGAGGCATTGAGCAACCTCGGCAATCCCGCCGCGGAACTGCTGTCGAGCATCCTGGCGCGAGGGCAGGCGGACGGGGTGTTCCGCACCGACGTCGACGCCCTCGACGTGCACATGACGATCAGCAGCTTCTGCGTGTTCCGGCTGTCGAATCGGTACACCTTCGAGGCCCTCTTCGGCCGCGACCTCACCGATCCGGAGCATCGAGAGCGGTTGCGCTCGATGCTCGGCGACATGATCATCGCGTACCTGACCTCGCCTTCTCGCTGACATTTCACACTTTCTCGGTAGGTCCCGTCACGTCAGGGGTTGACACGTGGCATGGATCACGTTCACTATTCAGAGGCACCCGGTGTTAACCATTTAGTACATTAGCGGTCCGATCGCCGAGAAGCGCGTCGTCGACCAGCGCCTACGCTCCCCCGCCTCACGAAGAGAGACACGAGAACGATGGATTCGCACACCCCTGGCACCCACCCGACGCCGCTTCGCCCCGGGGCGAACCCGCGCAAAGCGGCGACCGCCGCGTGGGTCGGAAGCGCCCTCGAGTACTACGACTTCTTCATCTACGGCACCGCGGCCGCACTCGTCTTCGGCCGCGTGTTCTTCCCGGGCTCCAACCCGGCGACCGGCACCCTGCTGGCCCTGGCCACCTTCGGCGTCGGGTACCTCGCACGCCCGCTCGGCGCACTGGTCCTCGGCCACATCGGTGATCGCTACGGACGCAAGAAGGTCATGGTCGCCACCGTCCTGCTGATGGGTGTCGCCACCCTGGGGGTCGGCGTGCTGCCCTCGTACGAATCCATCGGCATCGCCGCGCCCATCATCCTCGTGCTGCTTCGGTTGTGCCAGGGATTCTCCGCCGGCGGTGAGCAGGCCGGAGCGAACTCGATGACGCTCGAACACGCCCCGGACAACAGGCGCGCGTTCTTCACCAGCTTCACCCTCAGCGGCACCCAGGGCGGACAGATTCTCGCCACCGCGGTGTTCCTGCCCGTCGCCATGCTCCCCGAGGAAGCACTGCTCAGCTGGGGTTGGCGAATCCCGTTCTTCCTCAGTGCTTTCGTCGTCGTCGCCGCCTTCGTCATCCGCCGTTCGCTCGACGAGACACCGGTCTTCGAGGAAGCAGTGGCCTCCAACGAGCCGCAGCGCCTGCCCGTGGCCGAACTGCTCAGCGAGCATCGGCCAGCCGTGGTCCGCGTCATGCTGGCCGCCGTCATCGCCTCCGTCAGCACCATCTTCACCGTCTACGCACTGTCCTACGCCGTGAACACCGTCGGCCTCGAACGCACCCCGATGCTGTGGGTCGGCGTTCTCGCCAACGTCGTCGCACTCTTCGCATTGCCCTTCTTCGGTGCACTGTCGGATCGCATCGGCCGCAAGCCGGTGTTCCTGTTCGGCTCCATCGGCTGCGCGGTCCTGATGTTCGGCTACCTGTGGTCCATCTCGAGCGGCAACTACGTCCTCATCTTCGTCTTCGGCATCGTGATGTTCGGTTTCGTGCACAGCGCCACCGGCGGCGTCTGGCCCTCGTTCTACGGCGAGATGTTCCCGGCCAGGGTTCGCCTGACCGGAACCGCACTGGGAACCCAGATCGGTTTCGCCATCGCAGGTTTCGCGCCGACCATCGCAGGCGCGATCGCTGGAGCCGAGGTCGGTGCGTGGCTCCCCGTCGCGATCGTCACCGCGGTCTTCTGCACCATCAACGTCGTGATCGTCGCGACTTCGAAGGAGACCTTCCGTACCCCCACCGACGAGCTCGGTGTTCCGACCCGCACCACCGACAGCGCGCGCGTCGCGTCGGTCTGACCGAGATCGTGATCGACGCACTTCGACCTGCAGTGGCGGGCACCTGGACGGTGCTCGCCCTGCAGTATGCCAGCCGAACGGCATTGCGCAGCAAACTCTTTCATCAACGTGACGAGCGCAGTACCGAAAGCCAGACGGTGGCCTACTACGTGTGGCTCGCCCTCTCGAAGACCCGCACGGTACTGATCGACGCCGGGATTTCCCCGGCCACAGCAGAATCGACTGACGGGCTCGACTATCACGGGTCTCCCATCGACCTGCTCGGCGAACTCGGCCTGGCACCGGATGACATCGACACCTGCATCCTGACCCACCTGCACTACGACCACACCGGGGTCGTCGCAGAGCTCCCGACTGCGCGATACGTGGTGCAGCGCACAGAACACGAATACTGGACCGGGCCGTGGGCCGCCCGCATCACCCGAGAACGATGGCTGCACTCGCGAGCCGACACCGAACACATCGAAACCGCCGATCGCGGCACTCGGCTCGACCTCGTCGACGGCGATCTCGTCCTGTTCCCGGGGCTGTCCGTCCACGCCGTCGGCGGACACACCGCAGGCATGCAGGTGGTCAGAGTGAACACCGACCGCGGCCCGGTGGTGCTAGCCTCGGACGCCAGTCATTTCTACGAGAACTTCGAGGACGACAGCCCGTTCGCGATCCTGCACGCGCTGCCCGACATGTACGGGGCCTTCGACCGAATTCGAGAGCTCGCCGCCGGCACCGGCACCGTCGTACCCGGCCACGATCCATTGGTCCGACACCGATTCCCCGCCGTGACCGACGCCCCCGGCGCGCACGCCGTGATCATCGGCTGAGTACAGCGACAACGACGAATCCCCGACCTCGCGATGAGGTCGGGGATTCGTCGTTGTTCAGCAGGTCGATCGGCGCGAATCAGGCGGACTTGTCACGGCGCTCCGGACGCTCGGGCTTGCGCGGCACGATGGTCGGCAGCACGTTGTCGTTCACGGTCTCGGCAGTCACGACGACCTTCTCCACGTCGTCGCGGCTCGGGATGTCGTACATCACCGGAAGCAGAACTTCTTCCATGATGGCGCGCAGTCCACGAGCACCGGTTCCGCGGAGAATGGCCTGGTCGGCGATTGCCTCGAGGGCCTCGGTGGTGAACTCGAGCTCGACGCCGTCCATGTCGAACAAGCGGCGGTACTGCTTGACCAGCGCATTCTTCGGCTCGGACAGAATCGTCACGAGCGATTCCTTGTCCAGGTTCGTCACCGACGCGATCATCGGCAGTCGACCGATGAACTCGGGAATCAGACCGAACTTGATCAGATCCTCCGGCATCACCTCGGCAAAGTGATCCTGCGTGTCGATCTCGGCCTTCGAGCGAACTTCGGCTCCGAATCCGAGCCCGCGCTTGCCGACCCGATCGGACACGATCTTCTCGAGTCCGGCGAATGCACCGGCGACGATGAAGAGCACGTTGGTGGTGTCGATCTGGATGAACTCCTGATGCGGATGCTTGCGACCACCCTGCGGCGGCACGCTGGCCTGAGTTCCTTCCAGGATCTTGAGCAGCGCCTGCTGCACGCCTTCACCGGACACGTCACGCGTGATCGACGGGTTCTCGCTCTTGCGAGCGATCTTGTCCACCTCGTCGATGTAGATGATGCCGGTCTCGGCGCGCTTGACGTCGTAGTCCGCGGCCTGGATCAGCTTGAGCAAGATGTTCTCGACATCCTCGCCCACGTAGCCGGCCTCGGTGAGGGCGGTGGCGTCGGCGATGGCGAAGGGCACGTTGAGCATCTTGGCCAGAGTCTGCGCGAGGTAGGTCTTTCCGCAGCCCGTCGGTCCGAGCATGAGGATGTTCGACTTCGCCAGTTCGACGGATTCGCCTCGCACGTCGCGCGCCTTGTCACCGGCCTGGATGCGCTTGTAGTGGTTGTAGACCGCTACGGCCAAGGTGCGCTTGGCAGCGTCCTGGCCGATCACGTAGTTCTCGAGAAAGTCCTTGATCTCGGAGGGCTTGGGGAGGTCGTCGAGCTTGACCTCGCTCGACTCTGCCAATTCCTCTTCGATGATCTCGTTGCAGAGGTCGATGCACTCGTCGCAGATGTACACCCCTGGTCCAGCGATGAGCTTCTTGACCTGCTTCTGGCTCTTGCCGCAGAAGGAGCACTTCAGCAGATCGCCACCGTCACCGATGCGTGCCATTCGGAGGTTCCTACTTCCTTGTCCGCGTACGACCCACGCCGACCGGGTGTGGCCGAAACCTTCGTGGGCTACTTCTCGGTCTGTCGTCATGCCGACTTCGGTCGACCGAGTTCTTGGATGCGACGGTACCCGTGTTCGCCGAACATGGGCGGGTTGTTTCCGGTGATTCGCCACCCGATTTCGCCGAATGCAGCATTCGGGTCGTCGATCGCGACCGCCGGGCGGAGTTTCACACTCACACCCGGCGTCGGAATCTTCTGCCGGACCTGTTCGGTCCGACCGGTGGTACTCGCTCTGCTACTTCTGGGCAGAGAGCTTGCGGTACTCGAACACGGTGTCGATGATCCCGTAGTCCTTGGCCTGTTCCGCGGTGAGGATCTTGTCGCGATCGGTGTCCTTGCGGATGACGTCGGGATCCTTGCCGGTGTGGCGGCCGAGGGTGGTCTCCATGAGTCGACGCATGCGCTCGATCTCGGCGGCCTGGATCTCCAGGTCGGACACCTGGCCCTGGATGCCACCGCTCGAGGGCTGGTGAATCAGCACGCGTGCGTTGGGCAGCGCCGCACGCTTACCGGGGGTGCCTGCGGCGAGCAGGACGGCCGCGGCCGACGCGGCCTGGCCGAGGCAGACGGTCGCAACATCGGCGCGGACGTACTGCATCGTGTCGTAGATCGCCATCAGCGAGGTGAACGAGCCACCGGGCGAGTTGATGTACATCGTGATGTCTCGGTCGGGATCGAGTCCCTCGAGCACCAACAGCTGCGCCATGACGTCGTTGGCGGACGCGTCGTCGACCTGGACGCCGAGGAAGATGATGCGCTCCTCGAACAGCTTGTTGTACGGGTTCGATTCCTTGACGCCGTAGCTGGAGTGCTCGACGAAGGAGGGCAGGATGTATCGGGAGGACGGCAGCTGATTGGGGTCGAACAGGTTTGTCATCGTTTCTCCAAGATGTAAGTGATCGAGGGTCGCCGGGAGCGGCCGAATTACTCGCCGATTCCGCCGGCCTGCCGCGCACGGCTGACGACGTGATCCACGAACCCGTATTCCTTGGCGGCCTGCGCCGTGAACCAGCGGTCACGATCGGAGTCTTCGGTGATCTGCTCGACGGTCTGACCCGTGTGCAGGGCGATCAGCTCTGCCATCTCGCGCTTGGTGTGCGCGAACTGCTCGGCCATGATGGCGATGTCGGAGGCGCTGCCGCCGATACCGGCCGAAGGCTGGTGCATCATGATGCGCGCGTGCGGCAGGGCGTAACGCTTGCCCTTGGCACCGGCCGAGAGCAGGAACTGCCCCATCGAGGCAGCCAGGCCCATTCCGTAGGTCGCGATGTCGCACTCGGCGAATTCCATCGTGTCGAAAATGGCCATACCCGCGGTGACCGAGCCACCGGGCGAGTTGATGTACAGCGCGATGTCGCGAGTGGGGTCCTCGGCCGAGAGCAGCAGGATCTGAGCGCACAACTTGTTGGCGATGTCGTCGTCGACCTGGGTACCGAGGAAAATGATGCGGTTTTGAAGCAGACGCTCGTACACGGAGTCGCTGAGATTCAGCCCTGCTGCAGCCGAAGTCATGACGGGACTCTGCTGGTGCGAAGCCGCCGGATTCTGAACAGTCACGGTACCTGCCTTTTCCATAACAAATCGTTGGTTCCTGACACAGACACTAACGAAAGACGGCGGCCCCGGAGTCCCGGAACCGCCGTCGTTCGCTGTGAGCGTTACTTCTCTTGTTCGCCCTCGGAAGAATCTGCTGCTTCGACCTCGTCGGGAGCATCGGCGGGGCTGCCGAACAGCTCCGCGGTGTCGACGCTCGCGCCGGTGGTGTCGGTCACGGTGACGCGCTCGACGACCGAAGCCAGCGCCTTACCGCGCTTGACATCGGCGAACACGGCACCGAGCTGGTTGGCCTGCTGCACCTGCTGAATGAACTGCTCGGGCGGCATGCCGTAGCGCTGCGCCTGGAAGATGATCCGCTCGGTGAGCTCTTCCTGCCCGACCTGCGTGTTCTCTGCGTCGGCGATCGCATCGAGAAGGAGCTGGGTACGCACCGACTTCTCGGCACCTTCCTTGACGTCCTTGTCGAACTCCTCGCGGCTCGAACCCTGCGACTCGAGCAGCTCGGCGAGTGCTTCCTCGTTGTGGTCGAGGCCGTGGATGGCCTCGTGCACCTGGGAATCGACCTCGGCCTTGACGACGGCCTCGGGAGCCGGAATCTCGAGGGTCTCGAGCAGCGTCTCGAGCACCTTGTCGCGGATCTGACCGGCCTGCTCGACCTTCGCGACCCGCTCGACGCGCGTCTTCAGATCGGCGAGCAGCTCGTCGAACGTGTCGAACTCGCTGGCCAGCTGAGCGAACTCGTCGTCGGCCTCGGGCAGCTCGCGCTCCTTGACGGACACGACCTTGACCGTGACGACGGCTTCCTTGCCTGCGTATTCACCGGCGACCAGAGTCGAGGTGAACTCCTTCGACTCGTCCGCGGAGACGCCGATGATCGCGTCGTCGAGTCCCTCGATGAGCTGGCCGGAGCCGACCTCGTGGGACAGTCCGCTCGCGGTTGCCTCTTCCACGTTCTCGCCGTCGACGGTGGCCGAGAGATCGATCGAGACGAAGTCGCCCGACTGGACGGGACGGTCGACACCGGTCAGGGTGCCGAAACGCTGGCGCAGCGACTGCAGCTGCTCGTCGACGGCCTCGTCCTTGATCTCGAGCGGATCGACGACGACGCTGATGGTCGAGTAGTCGGGCAGCTCGATCTCGGGGCGGACGTCGACCTCGGCGGTGAACGTGAGCTCGGTGCCGTCCTCGATCTTGGTGATCTCGATCTCGGGCTGTCCGATGACCTTGACCTTCTCGTTGGTCACGGCCTCGGAGTAGCGGGCGGGAAGAGCATCGTTGACGACCTGCTCGAGAACCGCACCACGGCCGACGCGAGCCTCCAGCAACTTGGCCGGAGCCTTGCCGGGACGGAAGCCGGGGAGGCGGATCTGCTGAGCCAGAGCCTTGTACGCGCGGTCGAAATCAGGCTTGAGCTCCTCGAAGGGCACCTCAACGTTGATACGGACTCGCGTCGGGCTCAGCTGCTCGACGGTGCTCTTCACGGGACATGCTCCTTCTGGTGGTTCTTGCTTGCTGGTGGTTCTGGCTTGCTGTCTGCTCTCGCTCGCCACGAACACGGCGAGCCGTGCCTGCGGCTCTCTTTTGTCGGGGTGACAGGAATTGAACCTGCGACCCTCCGCTCCCAAAGCGGATGCGCTACCAAGCTGCGCCACACCCCGTCGTACGGACACCATTGAACAGCAACCGATAGTAGCCCCCCGTGGGCGCCCCACCGATGACGTTCGGACGAACCGGTCGCGGCGGGCCGGTTTGGAATCCGGCGGCGGCGTTGGGTACAGTCTTGAAACGCAGGCGACGGAACTGGCGATCCCACGACTGTTGTTTGCATGCCGATGTAGCTCAATGGTAGAGCCCCTGTCTTCCAAACAGGCTACGCGAGTTCGATTCTCGTCATCGGCTCCATCGAAAAGCCCCGCACTGGTAGTGCGGGGCTTTTTCGTGTCCGCGTACCCTGGACGGTGTCCGAATTGTCCGTACGAACCGGGCATGCACCGTCGGCGGAAGGTCCGCAGTGGAAATCGTCCTGATCGTCATCGTCATCGCCGCAGTGGCCCTGTTGGTGCTGCGAAGCAAGAAGAACTCCGCTGCGGCGGCCGAAACCGCACTGGCCGACGCCAAGGCCGATGCCCGGCAGTCGATCGAACGCCTCGGCGGTCAGGTCTACAACCTGATCGGCACGGATACACCGTCCAAGCAGGCCTTGGCCGACGCGTCCGAACGCAACATCGCCGCCGGTTCGCAGATCGATCAGGCCACTACCCCCGAACAGGCCCGACTGGCCAAGCAGACGGCGCTCGAGGGGCTCTACTACATCCGTGCCGCGCGCCTGGCGATGGGCATGGACCCAGGCCCGGAGGTGCAGGGCATCGACGGCCAGCAGCAGGCGGGTCGAGTCACCGAGGACCGCAAGGTCGACTTCGAGGGCCGTGAGATCGCGGCATCACCGGATCCGTCCGATCGCACCCCGAACTACTACCCGGGTGGCCGAGTCGCCGGCCGTCCGGTGCCCGCAGGTTGGTACTCCGAGCCGTGGTGGCGTCCGGCGCTGGTCGCAGGCGCGTGGGGAATGGGGTCGATGTTCCTGTTCTCGGCCATGTTCTCCGGCATGGCCGGGGTTCCGGAAGAGACTGCAGCCGGCGGCGACACGGGAGCCGACGGCGGGGGCGATGGGTCCGGCGACGACTACTCCGGCGGTGGTGGCGACGACATAGGCGGAGACGGCATGTTCGGCGGCGACGGCGGCGGCATGGACCTCGGTTTCTAGGTCGCCTGGCAGACCGGGCACCAGAACAGGTTTCGAGCCTGCAGCACCGAGTGCAGGATGTCGGCTCCGCACACTCGGCAGGGATATCCCTGCCTGCGGTAGACGTACGAGCGCGGCCGCCGGGCACCGTAGGTGTCGCCGTGATCGTCCTCTGGTCGGATGGTGATGATGCGACCGCGTCGGACACCGATCTTCATCAGTTCGACGAGGTCGAACCAGATCGCGTCCCACTCGGATCGGTCGAGGTCCTTGCCCGGGCGCATGGGGTTGATCTCGTGTCGGAACAGAATCTCGGCGCGGTAGACGTTTCCGACGCCGGCGAGCACCTTCTGGTCCATCAGCAACGTGCCGATTGCTGTGCGCGACTTGGAGATTCGTGCCCATGCTCCGTCGGGGTCGGCGTCCTTACGCAACGGGTCCGGCCCCAGGCGCGCCACCAGGGCGTCGACCTGCTCCTCGGTGTAGATCTCGCAGGCCGTGGGGCCGCGCAGGTCGGTTCCGTACTTCTCCCCCACCATGCGCAGCCGCACGGCACCCACTGGATCGTCCAGCGGCACAGCCTGTTCGGTGAACTTCCCGTACAGGCCGAGATGGATGTGCACGATCAGATCGGACTCGTATCGGTGCAGCAGATGCTTGCCCCAGGCCTCAGCCTTCTCCAGTACGAGACCGTCGATCAGCGCGGCACCGGAGGTGAAGCGCCCCTGCGGGCTGCTCGCCTCGACCGGTGCCCCGCCGAACCGACGTTGATGCAACCGAGCCAGTCGGTGCAGGGTGTGCCCCTCGGGCACCTACTCGGGCTTTCCCGGCACGACGGGTGCCTCGCCGCTGCGCTCGTACTCGGACAGAATGTCGATGCGGCGCTGGTGGCGCTCCTCGCCCGAGAACGGGGTACCGAGGAAGGCGTCGACGATGGCGAGGGCTTCGGGGAGGGTGTGCATGCGGCCACCGATGCCGATGAGCTGGGCGTCGTTGTGCTCGCGGGCCAACTTGGCGGTCTCGACGCTCCACGCCAGCGCGCAGCGAGCGCCCGGCACCTTGTTGGCTGCGATCTGCTCGCCGTTTCCGGAACCGCCGAGCACCAGGCCGCGGCTACCCGGGTCGGCGACGACGCGGCGTGCTGCGTCGATGCAGAATGCCGGGTAGTCGTCGACGGGGTCGTAGTCGAAGGCACCGCAGTCGACGGGCTCGTGCCCGGTTGCCGTCAGGTGTTCGATGATCTGATTCTTGAACTCGAGGCCGGCGTGGTCGGCACCCAGGTATACGCGCATGCCTAGAGTCTGACAGGTGAACTCCGTAGCCGAGAAATTCGCCGGTGTGGACGGTGCGAAAGGCGCGTGGGTGGTCGCGTTCTTCGCCGAGGCGACGCTGACGTGGATCGAGTGTGCGTCGGTGACGGAGGTGCTCGAGGTGACACGGGACTGCGCACGGGTGGGCGTCGACATGCCGCTGTCGTTGCCCGAGCACGGCTATCGCGTCAGCGAACTGGAGGCGAAGGGGTTTCTGAGTACGGCGCGGAGCTCCATCTTTCACACGCCGGTCGTCGACGTGCTCGCCGCCGAGTCGTATCCCGAAGCGTGTGCGGTTTCTCGGCAGCTCACCGGCAAGGCGATCAGCAAGCAGACGTGGCACATCCTGCCTTCCGTGAAGGCGTGGCGCGATGCGGATTTCGACCCCGACAGGTACGTCGAGGTACATCCCGAATGCTCGTTCCGGGCCATGTCACCGACGACGACGTTCGCGTCGAAGAAGACCGGCCGGGGCGTCGGGCAGCGGTTGTCCGCCCTGATGCGCTGGAGCGATCGCGTCGATCTGGCGGATCTACCGCCCGGACCCGCCGTCGACGACTTCCTCGACGCGGCCGCAGCGGCGTGGTCGGCAAGGCGATTTCACGTCGGCGAGCATCTGACTTTCGGTACCGAGGACGGCTCGGATCGGATCGTGGCCTAGCGCCCCTCGTGCGTGAAAGCTCGACTCCTACTACGAGTTTCCACGCACGAGGGCAGCGCTGTCAGTCGAACTGCGGATCCTCGTTGCGGCTGCGCTTGAGCTCGAAGAAGTGCGGGTACGACGCGAAGATCACCGATGCGTCCCAGAGTTTGCCTGCCTCTTCGCCGCGCGGGATCCGGGAGAGCACAGGGCCGAAGAAGGCCACGCCGTTGACGTGAATGGTCGGGGTGCCGACGTCGGGTCCGACCTTGTCCATACCTGCGTGATGGCTGGTCCGCAGGTCCTCGTCGTAGTCCGTGCTCTCGGCGGCCTTCGCAAGGTCACCGGGCAGGTCCAGTTCTGCCAACGACTCCGCGATCACGACGTCGAAATCCTTGTTGCCCTCGTTGTGAATTCGCGTTCCCATGGCCGCATACAGTGGCGCGAGGATCTCGTCACCCTTCAGCTTGGCTGCGGCGATCGCCACGCGGACCGGCCCCCAGGCCTTCTTCATCATCGCGGCGTACTCCTCGGGCAGATCGCGGCCCTCGTTCAGCACTGCCAGGCTCATGACGTGGAAGTTCACGTCGATGTCTCGCACCTGCTGCACCTCGAGAATCCACCGCGAGGTGATCCAACACCACGGGCACAGTGGGTCGAACCAAAAATCCGCAGTGTCTTTCTGTCCTGAACCGGCCACTGTCCTACTCCTTGGAAGTCGAGGTCAACGTCTCTTCATTGCGTAACAACCGCCCACCGCGCAGACATTCCGCACGGCCCGTCGGCCAGCGCGGGATACGCGTGACGTGATGGGATGGAAGGCACTATCCATAACTACACGAAGAGGTGTCGACTGAAGTGGTTGCTCCCAACCTGACGCGTGACCAAGCCTCCGAGCGCTCGGCGATCATCGGGGAAACGAAGTACGCGATCGTTCTCGATCTCACCGACGGCGAGGGCAATCCGGGCGAGAAGACGTTCCGCTCGCTCACCACCATCACGTTCGCGGCCACCGCCGGGGCGTCGACTTTCGTGGACGTCATCGCGAGCACGATCCGCTCCGCGACGCTCAACGGCACCGATGTCGATACCGCGAACTACGACGAGTCGACGGGCCTCGGGCTCGAGAATCTGGCCGAGCACAACGAACTCGTCATCGACGCGGACTGCCTCTACTCGCACACCGGAGAGGGACTGCACCGCTTCGTCGACCCGTCGGACGGCACGGTCTACCTGTACTCGCAGTTCGAGACCGCCGATGCCAAGCGCATGTTCGCCTGCTTCGATCAGCCCGACCTCAAGGCCACCTTCGATCTGAAGGTCACCGCGCCGGAGAGCTGGACCGTCATCTCCAATGCCGCGCACGCCGCCGAGCCTGCAGCGGGCGAGCACGTGTTCGACACGACACCGTTGATGAGCACCTACCTCGTCGCGCTGATCGCCGGGCCGTACGCGGAGTGGACCGACTCGTACACCGACGATCACGGCACCATTCCCCTCGGAATCTACTGCCGCGCATCACTTGCCGAGCACATGGACGCGGAGCGCCTGTTCACCGAGACCAAGCAGGGCTTCGGTTTCTACCACGAGAACTTCGGCACTCCCTACGCCTTCGGCAAGTACGACCAGCTCTTCGTGCCCGAGTTCAATGCCGGTGCCATGGAGAACGCGGGTGCCGTCACGTACCTGGAGGACTACGTCTTCCGGTCCAAGGTGACCCGCGCGTCGTACGAGCGTCGCGCCGAGACCGTGCTGCACGAGATGGCGCACATGTGGTTCGGCGACCTGGTCACCATGACGTGGTGGGACGACCTGTGGCTCAACGAGTCGTTCGCGACGTTCGCCTCGGTGCTGTGCCAGTCCGAGGCGACCGAGTACACCAACGCGTGGACCACCTTCGCCAACGTCGAGAAGGCCTGGGCGTACCGACAGGACCAGTTGCCCTCGACGCACCCCATCGCCGCCGACATTCCCGATCTCGCGGCGGTGGAGGTCAACTTCGATGGCATCACCTACGCCAAGGGTGCGAGTGTGCTCAAGCAACTGGTGGCCTACGTCGGTAAGGAGGACTTCCTCGCCGGGTTGCGGGCGTACTTCGTCGATCATGCCTTTGCCAACGCCACGTTCTCGGATCTGCTTGCCGCTCTGGAGAAGTCTTCGGGACGCGATCTCTCCGATTGGGGTGCCCAGTGGTTGCGCACCACCGGTCTGAACACTCTGAGCCCCGACTTCGACGTCGACGCCGATGGCAAGTTCACCCGGTTCGCAGTGTCGCAGACCGGTGCGGCCCCGGGCGCGGGTGAGCGTCGCGTACACCGCATCGCGATCGGCATCTACGACGACGTCGACGGCAAGCTGGTGCGCACCGACCGCGTCGAGCTCGACCTCGACGCTGCAGAGTCGACGAATGTCGACGCGCTGGTGGGTGTCTCGCGCGGCAAGCTCGTGCTCGTCAACGACGACGATCTGACGTACTGCGCGGTGCGTCTCGACCCGGATTCGCTCGACGTCCTTCTCGCTCGAATCGGCGACATCGCCGAACCACTCCCCCGCACCCTTGCGTGGTCGGCGGCCTGGGAGATGACTCGATCCGCCGAGATGAAGGCGCGTGACTTCGTGGCCCTCGTCCAGCGCGGAATCGGCGGTGAGACGGAAGTGGGTGTGGTGCAACGTCTTCTGGTGCAAGCCCAGACCGCTATCTCCAGCTACGCCGATCCGGCATGGGCGGCCGAGCACGGTACCCCCGAGTTCGCCGATGCACTGCTCGAATTGGCGCGCAGCGCCGAAGCAGGCTCGGATCACCAGCTGGCATTCGTCAATGCTCTCACCGGCATCGAACTCGGCGACCGTCACACCGACGTGCTGAGGGCTCTGCTCGACGGTGATGTCGAGGGGCAGTCTCTGGCCGGCCTCGGCGTGGATACCGATCTGCGCTGGCGCATCGTCACGGCGCTGGCCGGTGCCGGTGCGATCGACGCCGACGGCCTGGACTCACCGGTGATCGACGCCGAGGCGGCCGAAGACAACACAGCCGCCGGAGCCCGGTCGGCAGCGGCTGCACGAGCCGCTCGGCCCAGCGCGGAGGTCAAGGAGCAGGCCTGGACGACAGTGGTCGACGACGATGCGGTTCCCAACATCACGGCACGCTCGATCATCGGCGGCTTCGCCGGCCCAGGTCAGGGCGAGCTGCTCGAACCGTACGTCGCCCGCTATTTCGACGCCATCGAAGGCGTCTGGGCACGTCGTTCGAGCGAGGTCGCGCAGACCGTCGTGGTGGGGCTGTACCCGTCCTGGTCGATCTCCGAGGAATCCCTCGCTGCGGCGGACGAGTTTCTCGACCGCGACCTGCCGCCTGCACTCCGACGCCTGGTGATCGAGGGCCGGGCCGGCATCGTTCGGGCTCTCGCTGCGCGGGAGTTCGACGCGAGCTGATCTCGACGGCATCGACGACGAGGGCCGGTTGCTCACCGAAGGGTGGAGCAACCGGCCCTCGTCGTCGGAGCGCGGTCGGAAGGTGAAGAGCTAGGGGCTCAGGATGGACGCGGTCATCACCCGGACGGACGTGACCAGACCGTCGATGAGGTTGCCGTCGCGGAACGGGCCGAGCGCGGCTGTGACACCCAACTGTGCAACCCGGTCGGTCGCCCGGTTGGACACTCGCCTGCCGGTGCGGATCTCGAGAGCATGCCGATTGGGGTCGACGGCGATCAGCACCGAGCGGATGGCATCGGGTGTGCCGGGGAACACCGCATCCGCACCCGCGGCGGGATCGACGCCGAGATCACCGATGTAGACGTTGAACCGGATCTTGGTCTGCCGAATTGCCTGGGTGAGGGCATCGTCGAGCGCAACCAGGTCCTGCGTCGCGAACGGCAGGTGCTCGGGATTGCTCGTCCCGAACTCGTGAGCCGCCGAGACGCGGCCGCTCGAGGTGAGCGCGGACCCGAAGGGCAGGTCTTCTTCTCTGACGTCACTGCGGACGAGTTCACCACTTGCCACTTGCGGAACCTCCGATCGAGTCGGCTGTGTCGGCGTCGTGCGAACCGTGGCCTCCGAAGGGAGTCACCTCGTCCGTAGCACTCCACAGCAATGGCTCGCGCGTCCACTCGTCCGTCAGTCGGTAGGGCGGAACGTCCATACCGGGCTGCTTGTCGGTCAAGTAGGACAACGCGCCGAGGAGTCCGATCACCGCAACCGGAATCACCCCGAATATCAGCGTGGTCTCAAAAATGCTCACAGGGTGTGACGTTAGTCGACAATTGCGCGTCGGACCACGTCGGGGCCGGTGTTGTGACCGAAATGTGCAGACGCGACCGCGTCAGGCAGCACCCTCACCGAGATACGCGAGCCAACTCGGGTCGAGCTCCTTCGTCGTCGCCAGCAGTCGCCAGTGCGGACCCTTCGGCGGCACCAACTGGGCGCGCAACGTCCAGCCGATCTCACTGAGCAGTTTGTCCGCCTTGCGATGGTTGCACGAGGCGCAGCAGGCGACGCAGTTCTCCCACGAGTGGCCACCTCCGCGGCTACGCGGCACCACGTGGTCGACGGTTTCGGCCTTGCTTCCGCAGTACGCGCACCGGAACCGGTCGCGGTGCATCAGCGCGGCGCGCGTCATCGGCACCCGAGCGCGGTACGGAACACGGACGAACGTCCGCAATCTGATCACCGACGGCACCTGGACCGAGAAGTCCGCGGATCGAATGAACGGCCCCTCCGGATCGTCGTGCACCACGTCGGCTTTCCCACAAACGAGAAGAACCACCGCCCGGCGCATCGGAAGCGCGGTCAGTGGTTCGAATGTGGCATTGAGGAGCAGCACACGGCGCTTGACCCACGCCGGTACGGCGTCGTCGCCCGTGGCACTGTGGGCCGTCGGCACCACACGCAGCGGAGAAGCCCCCGAGGCCGTCTCACGCTGGTCGTGCGTGGTGCGGCCCTCAGTGGGCGGGAGTTGTCGATGGCGGTGTTGCGAGTTCTTCATGCGTTGCTCCAGAGACAGTCGGCGCCCGCGCATGGCTTGCGTGGAACACGAGTCACAGTGGAACACGAATGCACCGTCCACGCACAGCCTTTTTCTCGGCATTTTCTGTTGCCGCTCGGTGAACATCTCGCGTCCTCGCGTTCACGATCGACCATCGACGGCTCCATGCGCTGGGTGACTGGCAAGATTTCTGCGTCTCCGTAGACTTTTCGGGTGTCCGTATCAACCTTCCTGTCCGCATCGCCGCTCCCCGAACCGTCGCTGTTGCGAGATCTCGACACCCGAGCTTTCGAGCTGACCGATACCGGACGCGACTGGCTGGTCGATCGTCCGCTGCAGGCTCTGGGCTATCTGGCCCTCGCCATCGTGCTGCGTCTCGTCCTGCACAAACTGATCGACCGATTCACCCGCAACAACGTCGGGAAGTCTCCGATGCTGTTGCGTCCGCTCCGCGACCGGTCGTCGAGCACCGTCAAGGGCGCGATTCTCAACGAGCGGCGCAAACAACGGGCCAACACGATCGGCTCGGTGCTCAAGTCGGCCGTCTCGGTCATGATTCTCACGTGGTTCGTGCTCTCGGTGCTCGATGTCGTCGGGGTCAACGTCGCTCCGTTCATCGCCTCGGCCGGAATCGTCGGTGTCGCCTTGGGCTTCGGTGCCCAGAACCTGGTCCGAGACTTTCTGTCGGGCATCTTCATGCTCCTCGAGGATCAGTACGGAGTGGGTGACGTCGTCGACCTCGGTGAAGCGACCGGCACGGTCGAGAGCGTGGGGCTGCGCGTCACGACGATCAGGGATGTCAACGGCACGGTGTGGTACTGCCGCAACGGCGAGGTGTTGCGCGTGGGCAACATGAGTCAGGGCTTCGCGGTCGCCGTTCTCGATCTGCCGGTTTCCCACACGGCCAACATCGACGAGGCCCGCGCGGTCGCCGAACGCACCACCTTGGAGGTGGTGGAGTCGAAGGACTTCGCCAGCGACATCCTCGAACCGCCCGAGATGCTCGGAGTCAACGCGGTCAGCGCCGACACGGTCACCATCCGCATCACGATCAAGACCCGCCCCGGACGTCAGTGGGCCGTGCAGCGCCGACTCCACCAGGAGATACTCCAGGCATTCGACGATGCCGACATCAAGGCACCGTACGCACTGGGTCGTCCGGGTGGGGTCGTGGCCGAGCGCGGCAACTGAACAGACCATGATGGTGACCGACGCCGACCAGGAACGAACAGAGAGAGTGTGATGACCGAACCGCAGCAGACGTTCTACGACGCGGTAGGCGGTGCCGAGACGTTCCGGTCACTCACGGCGAAGTTCTACGAGGAAGTCGCCAAGGACGAGATAGTGCGACCGTTGTACCCGGAGGAGGATCTGGCACCGGCCGAACGGCGGATGCGGATGTTTCTCGAGCAGTACTGGGGCGGTCCGCGGACGTACTCCGACGAGCGCGGTCATCCTCGATTGCGGATGCGTCACAACCCGTTTCGGATCGGACCGATGGAGCGAGACGCGTGGCTTCGCTGCATGCACATCGCGATCGCGTCGATAGACCCGAAGGTCATGGACTCCGCGCACCGAGCCCAGTTGATCGACTACATGGAGATGGCCGCCAATTCGATGATGAACTCGGCGATCTGAGCGCCGAGAGCGCGGTGGGTTACAGCGATCCGACGCGCTGCGGGCTCTTGCCACCGACGGCGGCCTTGAGCTTGCCGACGCGGGCGCGAACGGAACCGGCCACCTTGAGCCCGAAGCTCACGGGCGCGGGCAGGTGCTGGCGCAGGATGGCGTGCTTGCGTACGTAGTTGTCCACGTGCCACTCCGACCAGGTGCCCGCACGGAAAAGCGCGGCATCGCCGGGGATCAGGGTGCGCGGTGCGTGGTCGTCACTCGACACGGTCACCGAACCGTCCATGATGTGCACGATCTCGTCGACGGCGAAGTACCAGCGGAAACGTCCCGCCGTGCAATCCCACACGTTGGTGGTGGTGGTGCCGTCGATGCTCTTCGACCACTCGGCGAGGCGCGCCTGCGGGTTTCCTTCGAGAATCCAGGTCGGCTCGATGGGGCTGTCGTCGAGCGCGATATCGCCGAGTCGTACGGCTTCGATGGTCGAAGTGATCATGGTTTCCGTCGCGTCCTCACAGTCGGGCGCGGCTTCCGCCGCTACTGGTTTCAGGAGCAGAACATACAACACTTTCCCAACGAACCGGCAGGAGTCGGTCATGTGAATGAGCACAAAGCTTTACTGTTCGTTGACCTACGATTCCGCCGCCGGTCGCGCCCGAACGCCCCTGAATCGTTCCGCGGCCGATCGTTTGGCACTATTGCCCCTTGTGACCGATCCGATCGAAAGCTCCGAGCTGCTGTGGTGGCAGGACGCCGTCTTCTACCAGATCTACCCCCGGTCGTTCGCGGACTCCAACGGTGACGGCATCGGCGACCTCGACGGAATTCGAGACAAGCTCGGCTACCTCGAACTGCTGGGTATCGACGCGGTCTGGATCGGTCCCATCACGCGGTCGCCCATGGCCGATCACGGGTACGACGTATCCGATCCCCGCGACATCGACCCCCTGTTCGGCAACCTGGAGATTTTCGACGCGTTGGTCGACGAAGCTCATGCGCGCGACATCAAGGTCACGATGGATCTGGTGCCCAACCACACCAGCAGCGAGCACCCGTGGTTCAGAGCGGCTCTGACGGCTGCGCGCGGTAGCGCCGAGCGAGCCCGCTACATCTTCAGAGACGGACGTGGTGAAGACGGTTCGCAGCCGCCGAACAACTGGCCGAGCATCTTCGGTGGCCCGGCCTGGACCCGCATCACCGAGCCCGACGGTTCCCCCGGCCAGTGGTACCTGCACATCTTCGCGCCCGAGCAGCCGGATCTGAACTGGAACAATCCCGAGGTGTTCGACGACTTCGCGCGCACCCTGAGATTCTGGCTCTCCCGCGGCGTCGACGGCTTCCGACTCGATGTGGCGCACGGTATGGCCAAACCGGTGGAGCTGGCCGACATGAGTCTCGAACTCAACGCGTTGATGAAGAACGACGACGACGATCCCCGGTTCAACAATCCTCGGGTCCACGACCTGCATCGACGCATCAGAGCCGTCATGGACGAATTCCCCGACGCGGTGACCGTGGGCGAGATCTGGGTGCAGGACAATGTGCGATTCTCGGAGTACATCAGACCCGACGAGTTGCACGTCGGCTTCAACTTCCGGCTGGCCAGTGTCGATTTCGATGCCGCAACCATCCGCGATGCCATCTCCAATTCCCTTGCCGCAGTCGAGCTGGTCGACGGAACTCCGACGTGGACGCTGTCGAACCACGACGTCGAGCGCGAGGTCACCCGGTACGGCGGCGGGGACCTCGGTCGGGCACGCTCCCGCGCCATGATCCTCGTCGAATTGGCGCTTCCCGGAACGATTTTCGTGTACAACGGTGCCGAACTCGGGTTGCCCAACGTACAGCTTCCCGACAGTGCGTTGCAGGATCCGGTGTGGGAGCGATCCGGGCACGCCGAGCGTGGCCGCGACGGCTGTCGGGTGCCGATGCCGTGGGAGGGGCACACACCGCCGTTCGGGTTCTCCTCCACCGATCGAACCTGGTTGCCGATGCCGCCGGAGTGGGACGGGTACACCGCCGAGGCACAACTCGAAGACGTCGATTCGATGCTCAGTCTCTATCGGACGGCCTTCGAGCTGCGGGCTCTGCGTCCGGAATTCACCGGCAACGGAATCGATTGGTATGGGTCACCTCCCGGGTGCCTGGCGTTTCGTCGACGCGGCGGTCTGATCTGCGCCTTGAACGCGTCGGAGGAGTCGATCCCGCTGCCTCCCGGTGAGTTGCTGCTGACCAGCGCCCCGCTGGTGGACGGAAGACTCCCGGCGAACGCTGCTGCGTGGCTCGTCTAACGCTCGACGGTGAGCGACAACTGCTGTCCCGCGCGACGAGCGAAGACCGAGCCGTAACGGGCGTCGAGGCGTAGCCAGACCTTCGACACCCGCACGCGAACGACCTCGTCGGGCGCGATCCGATCCGGGTCGACGTCGACAGTCAACGGATCATTGCCGCTGTGCGGAACGAAACCCATTGCGGTGAGCGCGAATACCGTCCGCATGGTGATCGAGACGTCGTCGGCGTCGCCTGCGACGTGCAGAACTTCCTGTTCGAGCAACGAACTCGGCGGTCCGTGGCTGCTGCCGTGCTCCTTGGCCAGTGCAACGCCGCGTTGTGCGAGGCCCACGAGCACCCTGGCGGGCACATCGTCGAGGTGGCCGAATCCACCGTCCGGCGGCAGGGCACCGCGCCACGCGGAATCCATCGAGAATCCCGGGTCGATGACACCGTCGGCCGCCTGCGCCACCGCCGCGACCAACACGTCGGCACCGGCACTGGTGTCGTCGGGCACTATGGTTCCGGTGATCACCCGCGCCGCCAGCGCATCGAAACCCGTTGCCGCCCAGCAGGACACACCGCCGCCCGCTCGGGTCCGCATACGGATCACCGCAGCTTCGTCGAGACGCAGCGCCCTGGTGCAGAACGTCGCGAGGTTCTCCCGCTCGACCGCATCGGGCACGGTCAGGACGCGCTCATACACGCTGCCAGCTCACGAGAAACTCACGCTCGGTCGGGGTGAGCCGACGCAACCGCTGCGCATCGATATCGAACGCCGCGATCTGCGTCGACGCCACCACGGCGGCCGGGGTGTCCAGTGAGGCACCACGGGCCCGCACCTCGTATCCGACGACGAAGTCCACCGCTCGTACCGCGTCGATCCACATGAAGACATCGAGGGGGCCGTCCTCGTGCCGGAGCTGGCCCCGATACTTCACGTGCAGATCCGCGATCACCGCTCCGTGGCGCAGGTTCGCCGTCGGCCTCCCGTCCACCAACAGCCAGGGAATACGTGCCTCTTCGAGGAGAGTGACCATCCGGGCATGGTTGATGTGTTGATACACATCCATATCCGACCACCGCACGTCCACGGTGGCATGAAAGCCCACTCGCGCGGTTGCAGGTCGTTGGTCGGACAGATGGGCGTCGGGCACACTCACGTGGTCGTTCCCTCTTCTCGGTCGAGTGTCGGCGATTGCGATGTGCTGGAGGTCAAGGCACCATGTTGCGGACCTGTCGGGCGGCGACCGACAGGGTCGCCAGGTCGAGGGTCCCCGACTCGGCGATCTCGGTCAACGCCGCACGAGACCTCGCCAGCCGGGACGAGTTGGTCGACTCCCATTCTGCGATCTTCTCCGCCACCGACTCCTCCGGCTCACCGCCAGCCAGTACGGCCTGTGTGATTCCCCGCAGAGAGGAATACAGATCGTCGCGAAGAGCCAAGCGCGCCAACGAATGCCAGCGGTCTCCGCGGGCCAGCTTGGACACCGCGGTGAGCAACCAGTCGATGCCGATGTGCGCGTCCAGGGCGAAGTAGAGCTCGGCGACCTCGGCTCCGTCCCGGTCGACGATGTCGGCTATATCGATGATGTCG
Source organism: Rhodococcus sp. NPDC076796 (assembly GCF_040702765.1). Classification (NCBI taxonomy): domain Bacteria; kingdom Bacillati; phylum Actinomycetota; class Actinomycetes; order Mycobacteriales; family Nocardiaceae; genus Rhodococcus; species Rhodococcus sp. NPDC076796. The sequence continues at coordinate 162,137 of NZ_JBFBMS010000006.1, forward strand.
AGCAGGCAGTACACATCGAGCAGTCCGTAGATTCGACGAGCCAGCTCGGCCGGCGCGCCGCGTTCGATCGCCGCAGCCGATCGCGAGTCCAGGTCGCTGGCCTGATGCCCGGAGATCCACTTCGACACCGACGGCTGCAGTGCCCGTACCTGACCGGCGTACCGACTGATCTCGGCTCCGACGGCCAGCGGCTGCGGACGGTTGGCGAGCAGCCAGCGCGAGACGCGGTCGAGCATCCGGCGAGACTCGAGCAACAGTTCGGCCGAGACCGCGGTCGGCACGTCCGCTGCCCTGATCGAGTTCCACACCTCGTCGAGTCCGAAGATCTCGGTGGCGGCAGCGAACGCACGAATGGCATCGGTGCCTGCCGCACCCGAATCCTCGGTCAATCGGTAGGGGAACGTGATGCCGCCGCAGTCGATGGCCTCGTTGGACAGCGTCGTGGCCACCAGCTGCCGCCGGAGCGGATGCGCCTTGATCGCGTCGGCATACGGCTCTCGCAGCGGCTCGGGGAAGTACTTGGGTAGCCGCGGAGCGAAGACGTCGCTGTCGGGCAGTTCGCTGTCGAGCAACTCCGCTTCCAACGCCAACTTCACGTGAGCCATCAACGTCGCGAGTTCCGGCGAGGTCAGCCCTCGGCCGTCCTGCTTGCGTCGCCGTAGGTCCGCCTCGGTCGGCAGCGCCTCGAGCTCACGGTCGAGACCTCGGCGCACTTCCAGATCCTCGATCACCCGACTGTGCACGGTGACCAGGCTGGGCGCGTCGAACCTGGAGGTGCCGAGCAGCTCGTTCTGCATGATGTTGTCCCACAACACCAGCCTGCCCACCTCGTCGGTCATCGACGCGAGCAACTCGTCTCGATCCTCGCGCGCGAGGTTGCCGTTGGTGATGGCCGTTTCCAACAGGATCTTGATGTTGACCTCGTGATCGGAGCAGTCGACACCCGCGGAGTTGTCGACGGCATCGGTGTTGATCTTGCCTCCGGCGGCGGCGTATTCGATGCGGCCCAGTGCGGTGGCCCCGAGGTTGCCGCCCTCCCCCACCACTGCGGCGCGGACGTCGATTCCGTCGACTCTCACCATGTCGTTGGCCTTGTCGCCGACCTCGGCATTGGTCTCGGTGGACGCCTTGATGTACGTGCCGATTCCGCCGTTCCACAGCAGATCGGCCGGAGCCCGAAGGATTGCGTTGACCAGCTCGGGCGGAGACAGCGCGTCCACGGAATCTCCCAGCCCGAGTGCAGCGCGCGCGGCCGCACTGATCGGGACCGACTTGCGTGTCCGCTCCCACACCCCACCGCCCGCACTGATGAGCGAGGTGTCGTAGTCCGCCCACGACGACCGCGGCAGTGCGAACAACCGCTCCCGCTCGGCGAACGAGGACTCACGCTCGGGGTCGGGATCGAGAAAGATGTGCCGGTGATCGAACGCGGCGAGCAGGCGAATGTGCCGGCTGAGCAACATGCCGTTGCCGAACACGTCCCCGCTCATGTCGCCGACGCCGACGACGGTGAAATCCTGGCTCTGCGTGTCGATTCCGAGCTCGCGGAAGTGGCGTTTGACGCTCTCCCACGCGCCCTTGGCGGTGATGCCCATGGCTTTGTGGTCGTAGCCGGCCGAACCACCGGAGGCGAAGGCGTCGCCGAGCCAGAAGCCGTACTTCGCAGCCACGTCGTTGGCCATGTCCGAGAATGTCGCGGTGCCCTTGTCCGCGGCAACGACGAGATAGGTGTCGTCTCCGTCGCGGCGTACGACGCCGGTGGGAATCGTCACCGTTCCGGTAGCGCGGTCGAGATTGTCGGTGATGTCGAGCAACCCGGCGATGAACAGCCGGTAGCAGGCCTTGCCTTCCTCGGCATGGGCCTGACGATCGCGATCGGCGTCACCGGTCACGACGGGGGGCCGCTTGACGACGAATCCACCCTTGGCTCCGACCGGCACGATGACGGCGTTCTTGACCATCTGGGCTTTGGCGAGTCCGAGGATTTCGGTCCGGAAGTCCTCACGGCGATCCGACCAGCGCAGTCCGCCGCGGGCCACTGCTCCGAACCGCAGGTGCACACCTTCGACGCGGGGCGAGTACACGAAGATCTCGAATTTCGGCTTCGGCTTGGGCAATTCGGCGATCGACTGCGGATCGAACTTGAGCGAGAGGTACTCACGATGTTCGCCGTCGGCTCCCACCATGAAGTAGTTGGTTCGCAACGTCGCTCGGATCAGCTCGAACATGCTGCGCAGGATTCGGTCGGCGTCGAGGCTGACGACCTCGTCGATCAGTTCCCCCAGCTGGGTGCCGATCGACTGCGCGTTCTCCTCCGAGCTCGCCTCGGGATCGAACTGCGCCTCGAACAACCCGACCAACAGCCGCGCAGTGCGCGGATGCGTCAGCAGCACACCTTCGATGTTGAACTGACTGTAGGGAAAACCGGCCTGGCGCAGATACTTCGCGTACGCGCGCAACACCACTGCCTGCCGCCAGTGCAGGCCGGCGCGCATGACCAGCTCGTTGAACCGGTCTGCCTCCGCCTCGCCGCTCCACACTGCCGCGAACGCGTCGGTGAACCTATGCTGCACTCGGCTCTCGCGATCGGCGGTGCCCGCCTCGGACAACTCCGCGTCGATGTCACCGTCGATTGCCGAGCGGAGCATCTCGCGTGAGGCCGAGAGCCCGAAATCGTAGATCCAGCAAGACATTCCGTCCGGCCGCACCACGGGGTACGGTCGTTCGTCGTCGACCTCGACGCCGAGGCTCTGCAGAATGGGCAGTACCTGCGACAGTGAGACGCCCGCGCCGCCGATGTACAGCGAGAACCGCCAACTGCCCACCGCGGACTGCTCGTTGCGGTAGAGCTGCATGTCGATGGACTCGTCACCGAGCCCTTCGAGGCGAGCGATGTCGGTGACGGCCCGAGCCGGACTGAAGTCCTGCTTGTAGGCCTCGGGGAACGCCTCGGTGTACCGCTGAATCCGCAGCGGGTCGACGGTGCGGTCGAGCGAGACCGCGTCGCCGAGGGAGTCTTCCCAGGTTCTGGTGGTCTCGGTGAGTGCCGCCTCGATCCGGGTGATGTCCTCGGGCGCGAGCTCCGTCGGCGCGGTTCCCGGTGCGCGACGGACGGTCACGTGCAACAGCGCCAGGTCCGATTCCGTCACGCGCGCTGTGTAATCGAGCGAGGTACCGCCGAGTTCGCGGAGCAACCGATCCTGGATGGCGAGGCGAACACGGGTGGTGTAGCGATCTCGCGGCAGGTACACCAGGGCGGAGACGAAGGAGCCGCTGGCATCGGGCCGGACGAACAGCTTGACCTTGCGCCGACGGCCCAGTGCCAGAACAGCACTCGCGGTCTCGAACAGCCAGGCCGCCGAGGTGGCGAAGAGTTCCGAGCGCGGCATCGACTGCAGCACTTCGAGCATGGCCTGACCCGAGAACGACCCGAGATCATGGCCGGCCCGGGCGATCACCGATCGCACCCGACGCTCGATCACCGGAATATCGAGCACGTTCTCGTGCAGCGCCGTCACGGTGAAGACGCCGACGAAGCGGTGCTCGGCCGAGTTCTCGGCGTCGAGGACACTCACGAAGTAGGGGTAGACCGCGCGGTGCACCGTGGCCGGCCTCGCGCCCTGCGTCAGGGCGACCAGGTCGCGTTGGCCGAGCGGTTCCGAGCCGTCCACGACGTGGGCCGCGTCGCGCAACACACCGAGGCTGCTCGACTCATCGCCGGTGGCCGTGCGTGCGCCGTCGACGCCGTCGATCCGGTAGCGGCGGTAGCCGAGGAGTGTGTAGTGGCCGTCGCCGAGCCAGCGCAGCAAGGCAGCCGCGTCACGATGTTCGACGGCGATGTCGGATTCCGGGTCACCCGCCCGCTGAGCGGCACCGTCGAGGAGATCGGCGACCTCCGCCTGCACCCGACGCATGCGATCGGTGTCGCCGACCACCTGACGCACGTCCGCCAGTACCCGGTTCGTCTCCGACTGCAGGCGCGCGACCGCGTCCTCGGATGTGGAGGGATGGAGCTGAACGTGAATCCAGGATTCGTCTCGACCGTCGGCGGTGAGACCCGTCAGCTCGCCGTCGGCGTCGCGGGCGACCGACAGAATGGGATGAACCACGTCGGTGTATTCGATGCCGAGTCGGGAGAGCAGCGAGATGACCGATTCGACGAGGAGCGGCATGTCGTCGGTGACGATCTGCAGGTAGCTGCCCGCCGCCTGCTGGGCGGCAGAACTCGACTCGCTGGGACTGTGCACCGCCACGTTCGCGGTCTCGGGACGCCGCCGCGACGCCAACCGGACGTGCCGATGAAAGGACGTGGTGTCGGGAGTGTGCGCGGACGCTCCGACAGCCGTCGTGTCCACGTGCTCGAAGTACTCGGCACGCAATGTCGCCAGCTCGGCCAGGAGTCGGTCGTCGAGCCCGTCGGCCCAATCGTTGTCGGGCAGGTCCAGCGAGCGTGGCATGGTGTTCGAGTACTCCCTCGTGAGGATTTTCCCGACGCCCGCCGATCGCCGGCCGTCGATGACTACTCGACCTTAGTGTCGAACACCCCGTTACCGCAGTGACCTCGCGGACCCAGCGCGTGGCGATCTACTCGACGGCTCTAGTCGACGTGGAGGTACTCGGTGAGCAGACCCCGCTCGTGCTCGTCCAACGGACGCGACGACGAGGTAGCGAGGTCGAATGCGACCATCGACGCCTCGGCATCCGCGCAGACTTTTCCGTCGCGGTCGGTCACCACGTGCCGGACGCCGTAGGAAGTGGTCCCGATGCGGGTGATCCACAGCTCGATCGTCAGGGGACCCGAGTCGTCGAGAATCGGGTGCAGAAAATCGGTGGTCAGCTTGCGTACCACCGCTGCGCCCCGCACCCCCGGTCCCCCGAAAGCCGCGTTCAGGAACTGAACGCGGCCCTCCTGGAGGTATTCGACGAACCGGGTGTTGTTGACGTGGCCGAGACGGTCCGAATCACCCCACCGCACCTGGAGTGTGCAGGTGAAGGTCTTTCCGGCCATGTCAGTCCCTGGTCAGCTTCCGGTGCGTGACGCGATGCGGACGGGCCGCGTCGGGTCCGAGGCGTTCGACCTTGTTGGCCTCGTAGCCCTCGAAGTTGCCCTCGTACCAGTACCAGGCGGCCTCGTTGTCGCCGAAGCCACCTTCCCACGCCAGGATGTGCGTGCAGGTGCGGTCCAGGAACCACCGGTCGTGCGAGATGACCACGGCGCAACCGGGGAATTCCTCGAGCGCGTTCTCGAGCGATCCGAGCGTTTCGACGTCGAGGTCGTTGGTCGGTTCGTCGAGCAGGATCAGGTTGCCGCCCTGCTTGAGCGTCATCGCCAGGTTCAGACGGTTCCGCTCACCACCGGAGAGCACTCCGGCAGGCTTCTGCTGATCGTGGCCCTTGAACCCGAACGAGCTGATGTACGCGCGGGACGGGAACTCGGAGCTGCCGACGGTGATGAAGTCGAGGCCGTCGGACACTGTTTCCCACACCGTCTTCTTCGAGTCGATGCCCGAACGGTTCTGGTCGACGTAGCTGAGTTTGACGGTCTGCCCGATCTTGACCTCGCCGCCGTCCGGCTCCTCGAGGCCGACGATGGTCTTGAACAGCGTCGTCTTACCGACGCCGTTGGGGCCGATGACGCCGACGATGCCGTTGCGGGGCAACGTGAACGAGAGATCCTTGATCAGCACGCGGCCGTCGAAGCCCTTGTCCAGGCTCTTGACCTCCACCACGACGTCGCCGAGGCGCGGCGGGTTGGGGATCTGGATCTCGTCGAAGTCGAGCTTCCTGGTCTTCTCGGCCTCGGCCACCATCTCGTCGTAGCGAGCCAGACGGGACTTGCTCTTCGCCTGACGCGCCTTGGCACCGGAACGAACCCAGGCGAGTTCGTCCTTGAGGCGCTTCTGCAGCTTCTGGTCCTTCTTGCCCGAGACCTCGAGACGCTCGGCCTTCTTCTCCAGGTAGGTGGAGTAGTTGCCCTCGTACGGGTACAGGTGTCCGCGGTCGACCTCGGCAATCCACTGCGCGACGTGGTCGAGGAAGTACCGGTCGTGAGTGACGGCGAGAATAGCGCCTGCGTATGCGGCCAGGTGCTGCTCGAGCCACAGCACACTCTCGGCGTCGAGGTGGTTGGTCGGCTCGTCGAGCAGCAGCAGGTCCGGCTTGCTCAGCAGCAACTTGCACAGCGCCACGCGGCGCTTCTCACCACCGGAGAGGTTGGTGACGGGCGACTCGGGCGGCGGGCAGCGCAGCGCGTCCATGGCCTGTTCGAGCTGGGAGTCGATCTCCCAGGCATCGGCGTGGTCGAGCTTTTCCTGCAGCTCGCCCATCTCTTCCATCAGCTCGTCGGAGTAGTCGGTGGCCATCAGCTCGGCGATCTCGTTGTACCGCTTGAGCTGGACCATCGTCTCGCCGAGACCGTCCTCGACGTTCTCGCGAACGGTCTTGGTGTCGTCAAGGACCGGTTCCTGCATAAGGATGCCGACCGAGGCACCGGGAGCGAGGAACGCCTCACCGTTTCCGGGCTGATCGATTCCCGCCATGATCTTGAGGATGCTGGACTTACCGGCGCCGTTGGGGCCGACGACGCCGATCTTCGCTCCCGGATAGAAGCTCATCGTCACGTCGTCGAGGATGACTTTGTCGCCGTGCGCCTTGCGCACCTTCTTCATGGTGTAAATGAATTCAGCCATGATGCCCAGCTTATCGGTGCGGGCGGGTCTCCGGCACCACCGCCCGAGCGCGCAGCCGCCGTCCACACTCGATCGCAGGTTCCGATGCAGCGCGGACGGCGGATGCCGGGAGTTCGTCAGGCCGGGACGGACTCGCGCACGTCCTCGTCGATGCGGTCGTGATCGCGATCCTGATCCCCGTCCACAGGTTCGGTCGCTCCCGGATCGCCATCCGTCGCAGCGTCGGACGCCACCGCCTTCGTCCGATGGATCGAGACGTTGCAGCGCGCGAGATCCGGTCCGACGGCACTGGCCCGCATCTCGAGATCGGCGCGTTCGACTCCGTCACGGTTGGTGTACTCGTTGGTGCGTAGCTGTCCGTAGGCGATGATCGGGTCGCCCTTCATCAGCGATGCCCCGACGCCGCGGACCAGGCGACGCCAGCAGGTGACCGTCAGGTAGAGGGTTCCGCCGTCGGTCCATTCGCCGGTGTTGCGATCCTGCCGTCGGGCGTTGCTGGCCATCCGGAAGCTGAGGACCTCGTCTCCGGTGGGTGTGGAGCGCTTGACGGGATTGGTGATGACCGTTCCGAGAACTGCGCACTGTGCTTCGTACATGATGTCTTCCCCTCGATCGATGTCGCGTGATTGCGATCGAGATCGACACTGCTACGCGGAGAACGTCCGTGGTGAACGAGTTCGCGAAATGTGGACAACCACCCGGCCTGTGGATGAACGGCCCGAATCGGGGCCCGTGCGACCCGAGGATGTCGGGGAGGTGTGCTAGCCGGGAATTTCGGCGTACATGTGGCCGTCGAGCACGGGGATCACGCGACCCGCCGTGAGCGAAGCGACAAGCGCCGCAGTCGAATCGGCGTCCGGAACCGCGACGGTCAGTAGCGCGGACGCACCGTAGGAGGTGCCGACCACGACAACTCCGTGTCCGCGCAATTCCGATTCCACCCGACCGACCTCGGCGTGATCGAGCTCGAGAGTCATGATCTCGCGTCGCTCCCTGGTCAGGAACGTCGCTTTGGACAACGCCTCGGTCACCGCGCCGCTGTAGGCACGAGCCAGTCCGCCGGTGCCCAGCTTGGTTCCACCGAAATATCTGCTGACGACCGCGACGACGTTGGTCAGGTGATGCCCGCGCAGCACGTCGAGCATCGGTGTGCCTGCCGTGCCGCTCGGTTCGCCGTCGTCGTTGGAGCGCTCGATGCGCTGATCGGGGTCGGCCGGCGTGTCGCCGGCCGAGGAATCCACGATGAACGCCGAACAGTGATGTCCGGCTGCAGGATCGGCCTTGCGAGCTGCGGCGATCACGGCCCGAGCCTCCGCTTCGGTTCTCGCCCTGTCGATTACGGCGACGAATCGAGACTTCTTGACCTCGGTCTCGAGCATCACTCGGCCTGCTATCGTCCGATGCTCGGTCATGGCGTCTCGGTCATGCGGCGACGGTATCGACTACATCGTCTGCAGCACGAACCAATTGGGCGTACATACCGTCGTTCTCCAACAGGGACTCGTGGGTTCCGACCTCGCGAACGACGCCGTGGTCGAGTACTGCGATGCGATCCGCGGAGCGCACCGTGGACAGTCGATGCGCGATGAGGATGGTCGTTCGCCCTGCCATCAGGCCGTCGAGTGCGGTTTGCACTGCGCGTTCGGTGCGATTGTCGAGGGCGCTGGTCGCTTCGTCGAGCACCAGGATCGGCGGGTTGCGCAGCACCGTTCGGGCAATGGCGATGCGTTGCTTCTCACCGCCCGAGAAGCGGTACCCGCGTTCGCCGACCATGGTGTCGTAGCCGTCGTCTAGACCGTCGATGAAGTCGTGGATCTGCGCCGTTCGGGCGGCCGCGACAATCTCCTCGTCGGTGGCGTCGGGTTTGGCGAACCGCAGGTTCTCTCGAATGGTGGCGTGGAACAGGTACGTCTCCTGGGAGACGACGCCGACCAGGTCGGCGATGGTCTCCGACGCCAGCTCCCGCAGATCGATTCCGTCGATGGTCACCGATCCGGCCGTCGGATCATGCAGCCGCGCAACGAGATAGCCCAACGTCGTCTTGCCGGAGCCGGTTGCGCCGACGAGAGCCAGCGTGCTGCCTGCATCGACCTCGAGGTCGATGCCGCACAGCGTCGGGACCGTTGCTGCGGTGTAGGTGAAATCCACGGCGCGGAACGCAACGTCTCCGCGGACGGCCTCGCGGGGCAGCGCCACCGGGTGGGTGGGCTCGGCCACGTCGATCGGCAGATCGAGGTACTCGAATACGCGACCGAACAGGGCGAGCGAGGCCTGCACCTCCACGCCGGTGTTGAGCAATTGCATGGTGGGCCGGAACAATTGGGTCTGCAGGGCGGTGAACGCGACGAGCGTTCCGATCGTCAGTGCGCTCCCCTGCCCGATGGTGATGCCGGCGAACCAGTACACCAGGGCAGGCATGACGGCGAAGCTGATCTGGATCGTGGCCATGCGCCACTTCCCGGCCATCATCGCCGCGAGTTCGACGCCCGCGACCTCGTGGGATCGGTCGGCGAACCTGTCGGTCAGTGCCTGGGCGGAACCGGTGGTCTTGCCCAGCAGAATGCCGCTGACCGACAGTGATTCCTCGATCTGCACCGACAGCTCGCTGAGCAACTTCTGTCGTTTCGTGGAGATCTTGCGCCGCTCGTCGCCGATGCGGCGGGCGACGCGGACGAAGACCGGCAGGATGATCAACGAGAAGGTGGCGAGCTTCCAGTCGAGCAGGAAGAGTGCGACCACCGTCGCGGCAACGGTCGTCGCGTTCTGCGCGATGGACGTTGCGGTGTTGGTGACCACCGATTGCATGCCGCCGATGTCGTTGGCGATGCGTGATTGAACCTCGCCGGTGCGGGTGCGCGCGAAGAATCCGAGGGATTGGCGTTGCAGGTGCGAGTAGACTTGGACGCGTAGATCGTGCATGAGTCGTTGACCGACGCCGTTGGACATCCAGGTCTGTACGACGCCGAGAGTGTTGGTGGCGACTGCAACTGCGATCATGCCGAGTGCGATGAGGCTGACGAGTGTGACGTCGCGGTCGGGTATCGCATGATCGAGGAGTTCGCGAAGGAGCAAAGGGGACGCGAGCGCGATGATCGCGCTGACGACGATGATCGCGCTGACGACTGCGATCTTGCGCCGGTAGGGCGTGAACAGAGCCAGGACTCGGCGCACGGGTCCTGGATCGGACGCGAGGAGAGAACGTTCGGGTCGGCTTTCCAAGTAGACCTCCGGAGAAGTTGAAGTACGGGATAGCTGAAGTAATATGCAGAGGCTACCTCACTATGAGGTAACGGGCAACCGTCGCTATGATTCCTTGCATGGAAACCGGACACTCGCCCAACCTGAGCGAGCAGTTCATGGCCGTCGCGCGGCAGATCCGGCGCAGCCACATGACTGCGTTGGAACCGTTCGGCCTCAATCCTTCGCAGAGCCGGGCTCTGCACGTGTTGGCCCGCGAGCCCGAGTCCGTGCGACTACGCGACCTGGCCGAGCACCTGCGGATCGTGGCTCGATCGGCCACCGACATCGTCGACTCCCTCGAGGCCGCGCACCTGGTGACGCGGCAACAGGATCCGAGCGATCGGCGAGCGGTCCTGGTGGAGCTGACCGACACCGGCCGTGCGCTGCTGGACAGAATCGACGACGCGCGCCGTCAGGTGACGTCGGAAATGTTCGACGGCCTCGAGCCGGCGGAACGCGTCGAGCTGAATCGACTGTTGAGCAAGATCGCCGAGACCGACTGAACCGACCGACGTTACTGCTCGCCGGTCCGATCGCGTCGAGCGAGCTCGGCGAACATCGCATTGTGCGCGGCCAGATCGGCATCGTGATCGCGCTCGGCGGCCCGGTCACCACGCCTGGCGTCCCGATCGTCGCTTCGGGACCATTGGATCAGCAGCGCCAGCATGACGAGCACCAGCGGAACCTCGCCGGTGGCCCAGGCGATACCGCCGCCGAGTTTCTGATCCCCGAGCAGGTCGGAGTTCCAGTCCAGCCCGAGCGTCCGGTAGAACCAGGCACCCATCACGGTGTTCATGCTCATCAGCGCCACCCCGAAGAAGGCATGGAACGGCAGCGAACCGAATACGACGGCGAGTTTGGTGACGTGAGCGATCTTGCGCGGAGACGGATCGACGCCGATGACGGTCCAGTAGAACAGGTAGCCGCTGAGCACGAAGTGCAGGTTCATCAGCAGGTGCGCGCCGTGACTGTCCAGGACCGCTCCGAAGATGCCGCCGAGATACAGCACGTAGAAGCCGCCGACGAAGATCAGCGAGGCGACGAGCGGATGGGTCAGGAACTGTGAGATCCGGCTGTGCAGTCCGATCAACAGCCATTCACGCATTCCGGGCACGCCCTCCTTGCCTGCCGCGGGCAGTACCCGCAATGCCAGCGTCAGCGCACCACCGAGCGCGAGGAGGACCGGTGCCAGCATCGACAGCATCATGTGCCCGGTCATGTGCACGCTGAACACGGCTGTGGAGTAGCGACCGATTCCCGAGGACGTGCTGATCAGAAGCGTCAGGCAGCCCAGGACCCAGGCGACGGTGCGGCCCACCGGCCACGCGTCGCCGCGCAGCCGCAGACGGCGGACGCCGATCAGATACACCACGGCCATGACGATCGCGGCGGTACCGAAGATCAGATCGAAGCGCCAGTCCAGAGCCATTCGCGCGAACGTCGGCGGGCCGCTCAGGTTGTACCCGAGGGCCGCCTCCGTGGTCGTGAGGTTGGGGTCGATCTCGGCGGGAGGCGGTGTGCGGCCGAGCCCGACGGCCAGTCCGATGGTCGCCGCGAGGACCAGTACCTCGGCACCGGCGAAGCGGAGCAGCGGCCCGCGGGCCGAGGGATCGGCGACCAGGGCCGGTAGTGCGCGGCGACGCTGCATCCAGCCGAAGCCGCCCAGCACGATCAGGGCGACGATCTTCGCCACGATCAGCAGGCCGTAGGTGGTGGTGAACAGGTCGGCGATCGAGACGCGGACCAGGGCGTTGATGACGCCGCTGATGCCCATCACCACAAAACAGACTCCGGCGATGGTGGAGAATCGGCGTGCCGCGACGTCGGCATGTGCGCCGCGCCTGCGAACGTGTGCCAGCAGGGCGAACAGACCGCCCGCCCACAGCGATGCTGCCCCGAGGTGCAGGATCAAGCTGTTGGTGGCGATGTCGTGCGATCCGCCCGCCGAGGAGTGCCCGCTCAGCGCGATGGGCAGCAGCGTCGCCAGGGAGAACCCGAGCAGCGCGGGCGTCCACGCCCACCGCAACACCGTGCGCGACGCGATAGCGAGCACAACGGCCATGATGGCCGTCCAACGCCAGGCGCTGGCGATCTCCACCTGGTCGAGTGCGATCCAGAGATTCGCGGGCTTGATGGCTTCGGCGAACGGCTGTCCCGAGGTGTCGGACAGTGTCAGCGGCACGAGGAGCAGCGCGCAGACGGCCCAGACGATCGAGGCGACCGAACCGGTGCGCACGGCGCGGTAGCCGTCGACGTCGAGCACGCCGTTCTTCTGCGGCGGCACGAGGAACGCGGCGAGCAGGAACGATCCGATGGCGATGACGGCAGCGATCTCGCCGATCGCCCGCAGGGCAGGCAGGCCGTAGGTGGTGGTCGGGCCCGGGTCCGGGATTCCGAGCAACACCAAGGCGTCGGAGGCGGAGAGCATCACGATGAGTGCGGCGACCACACCGGCGATCACGCCGGCAGTGACGAACACCGTCGTGGTGGCCGAACGCGGATCCACATCCGTCCGGACATCGTCCGCCTGCAGTTCAGCGGTCGAGGGTTCGGTCTTCTCAAGATCCGGTGTTGCCATACCACCAGAGTAAGAGGTGATCGGCGGTAGTCGAAACGCGAGTCCTACACAGCGTCGTACTTGCCCGTACTCACGGCTTCGGTCTCGTCGTGATGGATGCGACCGTGTCGGGCGCGCAGCGGTTCACCGGTACCGCCCCAACGGTGGGCGATGATCTCCGCGGCGATCGATACCGCCGTCTCCTGAGGCGTCCGCGCCCCGAGGTCGAGCCCGATCGGACTCGCCAGACGAGTGAGTTCCGTCTCCGTCAGACCCGCCGCACGCAACCGAGCCGTGCGGTCGTCGTGGGTACGGCGCGATCCCATCGCACCGACGAACGCCAGAGAGGGAATGCGCAACGCCACCTCGAGTAGCGGCACGTCGAATTTGGGGTCGTGGGTCAGCACACAGACGACGGTGCGTTCGTCCACCTCTCCCGCCGCGAACTGCTCGGACAGATAGGTGTGCGGCCACGCGACCACGACCTGCTCGGCGGCGGGGAACCGCTGCGGGGTCGCGAAGACGGCACGCGCATCACAGACGGTGACGCGGTATCCGAGGAATACGCCCTGTTGCGCGACTGCGGCGGCGAAATCGATGGCTCCGAACACCAGCATCCGCGGCGGCGGAGCGTGGCTCGAGACGAACACCTCCATCCCCTCCCCCCGTCGCTGACCGTCGGGCCCGTAGGTCAGGACGGCCGAACGGCCCGCGGCGAGAAGCCCTTTCGCATCGTCGGTCACGGCCGAGTCGGCGCGCGCGCTGCCGAGCGAGCCACGGATGCCCGATTCTCCGACGACGATCCTGCGGCCGAGCCGTTCCGGATCGGTGTGTGCGACGACTGTCGCCGTCGCCACGGGCACATTCCCACGCACGTCCGCGACAAGAGCCTCGAATTCGGGAAACGTGTGCTGGGAGATGACTTCGACGAAGACGTCGAGCGTTCCGCCGCAGGTGAGTCCAACGGCAAAAGCGTCGTCGTCGGATATTCCGTATCGCGTGAGAACCGGCGCGCCGGAATCCAGCACGTCCTGCGCGAGTTCGTAGACCGCACCCTCGACACAGCCGCCCGAGACCGAGCCGGCAACGGCACCATCTGGACCGACGACCATCGACGCCCCGACCGGACGCGGTGCCGAATCGAACGTGCGAACCACCGTCGCGACCGCTGCCACGTCGCCGGACTGCCAGATGTGCAGTATGTCGTCCAGGATGTCGTGCATCGAACCTCCTTCGGCACAGGTCGGAACGATTCCGAGAACACCGACTCCCCTCAGGATGCCAGCTCAACCCGTGCCTGCTTCGACGGCACGAGCGGAAAGGTACACTCGTCAACCGTGCTCGAGCGGGTCCGCCCGCACGCGCCAGCCTCCGTAGCTCAGGGGATAGAGCAAGGGCCTTCTAATCCCTTGGTCGCAGGTTCGAATCCTGCCGGGGGCACCGCAGATGACCAGCGCAAACGCGTGACGCTTCGGCCCACTGTGGTTGACTTCGAGGTAACGAAGGGTCACACGTGCATCAGCTCACTCTCGGAGTCCTCTCACGTTCACGCAAGCCGAATGAGCGGCGACTTCCGATTCATCCACTTCATCTCGATCGCATCGATGCCGACATCCGAGCCCGCATGTTTCTCGAATCCGGCTACGGCGAGCCGTTCGGACTGTCCGACGAGCACTTGGCCGCGCAGGTTGCGGGCATCGGCACCCGTGCCGAACTCATCGCTCGGTGCGACGTGATTCTGCTGCCGAAGCCGCAGGCCGAGGATCTTGCCGCGTTGCGCCCCGGACAGACGCTGTGGGGTTGGCCGCACTGCGTCCAGGATCGAGCACTCACCCAGATCGCCGTCGAACGTAAGCTGACACTGATCGCGTTCGAGGCCATGAATCACTGGACGCCCGACGGCTGGTTCAATCTCCATGTGTTCCACAAGAACAACGAACTGGCCGGCTACTGCTCGGTGCTGCACGCACTGCAACTGATCGGTTCCACCGGCGATTACGGCCGACGGTTGCGTGCCGCGGTCATCGGCTTCGGGGCCACGGCCCGCGGTGCGGTCACCGCTCTGAACGCGCACGGCATCCACGACGTCGACGTCCTCACCCAGCGTGGTGTCACGGCCGTCGGTTCGCCCATTCACTCGGCCAACATCGTGAATTTCGATCTCGACGACGCCGATCCCAGGCAGAGCCGAGCCCTGACGCCCGAGGGACGGGTACCTCTCTCCCAGTTCCTCGCCGACCACGATGTGATCGTCAATTGTGTTCTGCAGGACACCAATGCGCCGTTGACGTTCCTGACGAACGACGATCTGCCCACTCTCGCACCCGGCACACTCGTGGTCGACGTCTCCTGCGACGAGGGAATGGGCTTCGAATGGGCGCGCCCCACCTCGTTCACCGATCCCATGTTCACCGTCGGCGACAACGTGAAGTACTACGCCGTCGACCACAGCCCGTCCTATCTGTGGAACTCGGCCACCTGGGAGATCAGCGAATCGTTGCTGCCGTATCTGCGAACCGTCCTCGACGGCCCCTCGGCCTGGAGCAGTGACGCCACCATCGAGCGATCGATCGAGATCAGGAACGGCGTCATCGTGAACCCCAATATCCTTGCGTTCCAACACCGCAGTGCGGAGTACCCGCACACAGCAGCATGACCGAGAACGCAGCATCGCCCATCACGTGGACCGAGGACGGTAGTGACCGGACGTCGCGCTGGCAGTCCGAGAACGGCGCTCCCCCGCCCCGTGTGGTGCGGATCGTGAACGATTCGACGACCGCCGACGTGGCGTACAAGATGGCCACGATCGGTGAGGCGCTGTTGTGGCGCGGCGATTACAACAACGCTCGGCAGCTGTTGTCGGCGATGACCCGGCGAGTACCGGCCGCCAAACACCTGCCGAATGGGTCGGGTGC
This sequence comes from Rhodococcus sp. NPDC076796, assembly GCF_040702765.1. Lineage (NCBI taxonomy): Bacteria > Bacillati > Actinomycetota > Actinomycetes > Mycobacteriales > Nocardiaceae > Rhodococcus > Rhodococcus sp. NPDC076796. Next base: position 177,538 of record NZ_JBFBMS010000006.1, read on the forward strand.
GGAACGGTTCCATCTGCACCGCCAGTACCAAGCCAGACGTGCGCGAGTGCTGGGAATGCTTCTGGTGGAACTCGATTCGGATGTCCGTCTCGATCTCGGCCGGGCACCGGACGTGCGGGCGGCCGTGACGGAAGCTCTCGGCCCGGACGCTGCGCCGTGTGTGCTCTCGTTGCGCGAACTCCTCGGCATGGTCGGTGCACACGAGTGGCGCCGCAAGGGCGTCTTCGTTCCCGCGCTCGACGCCTCGATCCACCCGCACTACGGAGTCTTCTCTCCTGTCCGCGGCGAGTACGTTCAGCTCGTCGCCGACGCCCCGCTGCCGGACACGGACCGAGCGTTCGACATCGGTACCGGCTCGGGCGTTCTGGCTGCAGTGCTCGCCCGCCGCGGCGTGACCTCGGTGGTCGCGACCGACAAGGATCCGCGGTCGGTCGCGTGCGCACGAGCCAATATCGATGCTCTCGGGTACGCCGATCGGGTCGAGGTGGTGCAGGCCGACATCTTCCCGTCCGGGCGCGCGGGACTGATCGTGTGCAATCCACCCTGGATTCCTACGAAGCCGACATCGGGCATCGAACATTCGGTGTACGACCCTGGCTCCCGAATGCTCAAGTCCTTCCTGAGCCGACTCCGCGGGCATCTGACACCTCACGGTGAGGCATGGTTGGTGGTCTCCGACCTCGCCGAGCTGCTCGAATTGGTTACTCGCGCAGACCTTCTCACCGCCATCGACGCTGCGGGCCTGGCCGTCGTCGGCCGCACCGACACCACCCCGACACATTCTCGCGTCACCGACAGCTCCGATGTGCTGCACGAGGCACGCTCGCGCGAAACCACGTCGTTGTGGCGGCTGCGCGCACGCTGACCGTGGGTACACGAGAGCGCCGCCCGAGCATTGCTCGGGCGGCGCTCTCGGCTATCTGTCTGGTACTGCTCTACCGTTCGCGGGTCTCGAACTCGCCGTTGATCACGGTGCCCAGCGGTGCGTCACGCTCCGCCTTCTTCGCCGCCTCACGCATTTCGATTCCGTCGGTGATCAGGTCACCGATCTCACGAGTGACGTCGCGGACGGCTCCGGCGATGATCACAACGATCCGGCCGACGTGCTCCGCGGCCGATTCGGTGAATTCCTGCACGGTGTCCTTGTTGCGCTCGAACTTTCCTACCAACAGGACCGCCCCCTTCGAAGTCGTCACGCTGCGCTGGTCTTCTTACGCTCGACGATAACACCGGCCGGAGCCGCCGATCCCGTGAGCGAGTTGGGCAGCGCGAGCTTGAAGATCTTGCCCCACACGGTACCGATCTGATGGAAGAAGCCGCCGGTGTTGTACGGCAGGTCGTACTTCTCGCACAGGGCCTTGACCTCGGGTGCGATCTGCGGGTACCGATGCGCAGGCAGATCGGGGAACAGGTGGTGCTCGATCTGGTGCGAGAGGTTGCCCGACATGATGTGGAACAGCGGGGTGCCCTCGATGTTGGCCGATCCCAGCATCTGACGCACGTACCACTCGCCGCGAGTCTCTTCGGCAGTCTCTTCCTTGCTGAACGTCTGGACTCCGGTCGGGAAGTGGCCACAGAAGATGATCGAGTAGGTCCACACGTTGCGGATGAGGTTCGCGGCGACGTTGCCGACCACGGTCGAGACGAAGAACGGGCCGGTCAGCGCGGGGAAGATCACGTAATCCTTGAGCGCCTGCTTGCCCGCCTTGCGCCACATGCCCTGCAGCAGCGGCTTGACGTCGTGCCACTTGCGCTTGCCCGCGACGATGTTCTCGGTCTCGAGGTCGTGCAGCATCACGCCCCACTCGAAGAACGTCATCAGCAGGAACGCGTAGACCGGGTTACCGAGGTAGTACGGGTTCCACTTCTGATCCTGGTCCATACGCAGGACGCCGTAACCGATGTCGCGGTCCATGCCGACGATGTTGGTGAACGTGTGGTGCATGTAGTTGTGCGAGTGCTTCCACTGATCTGCCGGGCAGACGGTGTCCCACTCGAACACCTCGGAGTTGAGGCCTGGCTCGCGCATCCAGTCGTACTGACCGTGCATGACGTTGTGGCCGATCTCCATGTTGTCGAGAATCTTCGCCACGCCGAGGGCACCGACACCGGCCAGCCACGCAGGCGGGAGGAAGGGCAGGTACATCAACGCGCGTCCGGTGATCTCGAGGCCGCGCTGCGCCTTGATGATCTTGTAGATGTATTCGCGGTCCTCGTCGCCGAGCTTGGCGACGGTACGGGCCCGCAGGTCGTCGAGTTCGCGGCCGAGTTCCTGGACCTGTTCGTAGGTCAGTACGGTCGGCTGGTCCGGCAGGGTCTCGTTGCGGCGGAATGGCAGAACGGTGGTGGGCAGGATCGAGAGAATCGTTCCGAGCATCTGATGATCTCCAATTCGATCGGGTCGAGATGGGTCTGGGGTCGTCTGTGTTCGGGGTGGATCTAGATGTCGATGTCGACGTCGCCCACGGCAACGGACACGCACAGCTGGATCTTCTTGTCGGATTCGGTGTCGGTCTCACCGGTCTTGATGTTCTTGGTGCAGCCGGACTTCTTCACCGAGGTGCAGGTGAAGCAGATACCCATCCGGCAGCCGTTGGCCGGTGAGAGTCCTGCAGCTTCGGCCTGCTCGAGCAGCGTCACGCCGTCGTTCTCCGAGGAGACATCGCTGCCGGAGAACGTGGTGGTTCCGGTGACGTCGTCGCTGACGGTGGCGAACGAGGGCGTGAATTCCTCGAGGTGCAGCCGCTCGCTCAGGCCTGCGTCCTCGAAGAACGAGGTCACGCCCTTCATCAGTCCCGGAGGTCCGCACAGGAAGGTGTCGGCCTCGGCAAACCACGGGGCCACTGCATCGAGATGTTCCTGCCCGAAGAACCCGTAGAGGTCGCCACCCGTCTTCTGCTCGGTGTACGCGAAGACGATGTTCACGTTCTCGTGCTCTGCAGCGATTTTCTCCAGGTCCTTCTTGTACGCGACGTCGTTCTCGGTGAACGCGTAGTGCAGGAAGGTCAGGTCGCTGCTGTACCCCTCGTCCAGCAGCGACCTGAGCATGGACAGCACCGGCGTGATGCCGCTGCCACCGCTGATCAGCAACGTCTTTGCCGGGCGTGGTTGGGGAAGCTCGAACGTGCCGTCCGCCTGCGACAGGCTGACCACCAGGCCGACGTGCGCGTTCTTGTGCAGGTACTGCGACACCAGGCCCTCGGGGTGAGCCTTGATCGTCAGTTCGATCCGGCCGTCCTTGCGGTACTGCGAGCAGGCGGGCGAGTAGCAGCGGGTATGGCGTACTCCGTCGATGACGACGCCGACCTGAACGAACTGGCCGGCCTTGAATCCCTTCCACTGACGCGTGGGACGGATGGTGAGAGTCAACGAGTCTTCGGTGGACCGGTGTATCTCGGTCACTTCGCCGCGAAGGTCACGAACGGTCGTCATAGGGTCGACGAGTTCGAGGTACCGATCGAGCGCGTGCGGTGTGGCCATGGCCTCGAACAGGGAAAGAAGCGAGAACTTGCGCGAACCCGAGGTCCGCGACGGACGTTCTTGAAGCGTCATTCCATCCTCCCTAACCGGATCGAAACCTACGACCCATTCAGTGAACGATTGTGCACTAACATGAGTGTGGCAGAGCGACACCGGTACCTGTCAACGTTTATGTGACCGCCGTTACAGAGCGAATCGACAGTTCCGCGGGTGTCGGGGAGGAACCGGAAGGGAGATCACAGAATGCGCGCCCATAAACTGGACGTTGTGACAGAACCGGGGACCCGTGCCGAGCGCAAGGAGCGCACGCGTCAGGCATTGATCGAGGGCACCCTCGACCTGCTACGCGAGCGTTCTTTCGCCAGCGTCAGCCTGCGTGAGGTCGCCCGATCCGCCGGGATCGTCCCCACCGCGTTCTACCGACACTTCGCCTCCATGGAGGACCTCGGCGTCGCTCTCGTCGAGGACAGCATGCGCATGCTGCGACAGATGTTGCGCGACGCCCGGCGCAACCCCAGCACCAAGACGGCCACCGAGTCCTTCGGCATCCTGGTTCGCCAGGTTCGTACCCACGAGGATCAGTTCCGTTTTCTCAGTCGCGAGCGGTACGGCGGCGTCACCGAGGTGCGCCGCGCCTTCGCCACCGAGCTACGGCTGTTCGTCAGCGAGCTGACCATCGACCTGTCCCGCATGCCCGGCCTGGAGCAGTGGGACGTCGCCGATCTGGAGATGACCGCTGATCTGCTCGTCTCGACGATGCTCACTGCGGTGGTCGGTCTGTTGGAAATCGACAGGCCGGGTAGTGCGAACGAGAAGGATCTGATCGAGCGGACCGAGAAACAGATCCGCATGATCATGCTCGGGATGAGCCGATGGGAACCACGACGGGCTTGACCGTTGGAGAACGAGACGGCCGCGAAGGGAAGTTCATGACCGAGGTAAAAGTCGGCGAGTACGTGTTCGACGTTGCGATGTCGGGACCGTCGGACGGTGTGCCGGTGGTTGCGCTGCACGGCTTTCCGCAGACCAACGCGTCGTGGACAGCGGTGACTCCCGGCTTGGTCGACGCAGGTTGTCGCGTGATCGCCCCGAATCAGCGTGGCTACTCCCCCGGTGCCCGCCCGGTCGGAGTAGAGCACTACCGCATCGAACAGCTCACCGGTGACGTCCTCGGGCTGCTCGATGCACTCGATCTGCCGTCGGCGCATCTGGTCGGACACGACTGGGGTGCGGTGGTCGCCTGGCACGTGGCGGCCGAGCATCCGGACCGCGTACGCACTCTCACGGCGGCGTCGGTCCCGCATTCGGCGGCCTTCAACTGGGCCATCCGCGAGGATCCGGATCAGCAGGAGCGATCGAAGTACTTCGGCCTGCTCCGAGAACCGGAGAAGGCCGAGCGAGTTCTGGTCGAGAACGGCGCGCAACGGCTCAGGGCCATGTTCGGCGCGGACAGCCTCGATGACGAATACGTTCGGCATCTCACTTTCCCCGGGGCGCTCACGGCCGCATCGAGCTGGTACGCCGCGATGACCAGGGAGTTCGCAAACCTCCCTCCGGTGACCGTGCCCACCACCTACGTCTGGAGCAACGGCGACACCGCCATCGGTCGAGCGGGAGCGGAGCGCTGCGGCGAATTCGTCGACGCCCCGTACCGATTTCTAGAACTGGACGGCATCTCGCACTGGATCCCGGAGGAAGCGCCCGAGAAACTGACGGCCGAGATCCTGGCCCGTATCGACTCCGCCTAGACCCCCTCGGGAGCCCGCACCTTCAGCAGCGCCAACAGCCCAGCAGCGAGGACGATAATCAGCCCGGCGATACCCGCGCGGTCGGCGTCGAACATCCACACGAACAGACCGAACAGAGACGGCGCGAGGAACGACGCGGCGCGTCCCGTCGTTGCGTACAGGCCGAAGAACTGACCTTCTCGTCCCGGCGGAGCCAGCCGGGCCAGGAAAGTGCGCGCGGACGACTGCGCCGGTCCGACGAACAGGCACAGGATCAGCCCGAAGATCCAGAACATCGTCGGTCCCGAGACGAACAGCAGAACGGTCCCGGCGGCGATCATGCAGGTGAGGGAGAAGACGATGACCTTCTTCGGACCGATTCTGTCGTCGAACCGTCCGGCGACGATGGCTCCGAGACCGGCGATGACGTTGGCAGCGACGCCGAACAGCAGAACGTCGCCCGCACCGATGCCGTAGACGCTGACGGCGAGCACGGCTCCGAAGGTGAAGACGCCCGCCAGTCCGTCCCGGAACAATGCACTGGCGATCAAGTAGTAGACGGCGCGGCGGTCTGCGCTCCACAGCTCACGGACATCGCGAAACAGAACTCGGTACGAGGCTGCGAAGCCGGCTTCGGCGGCCTTCGGATCGGCGACGGCTCGCGGCACTTCGGGAACGGCGAACATCACCGGGATGGCCGAGACGGCGAACCACACGGCAGCCAGCAGAGCGACGAGCCGGATGTTCAGTCCGCCGTCGGTACTCAGACCGAGGACCCCGCGGGTGTCGCCGTCGCCGGCGATGAATCCGACGTAGCACAGGAGCAGCAGTACGATTCCGCCGAAATAGCCCATGGACCAACCGAACCCGGATACTCGGCCGATGTTCGCCGGAGTGGAGACCTGCCGCAGCATCGAGTTGTACGGGATGCTCGCCAGCTCGAACATGATGGATCCGAGACCGAGCAGCAGCAGGCCCAGCCACAGATAGTGGTAGTCGTCCCGAACGAAGAACAGGCCGGCCATGGCGACGACCGTCAGCGCGGTCAACACTCCGAGCAACCACTTGCGTTTGCCGCGCGCGTCGAAATACTGCCCGCACACCGGCGCGAGGAGCGCGATGACGACGCTGGACAACGCAATCGTCCAGCTGAACCAGGTGGTGGCCGAAATCGAACCGGGCAGGTCGTCGCCGACGGCGTCGGTGAGATACACCGAGAACACGAACGTGAGAACAACGGCGTTGAACGCCGCCGAGCCCCAGTCCCAGAACCCCCAGGCGGTGACCTGCTTACGCGTTGTGGCGACTCCGACGACAGCGGCCTCCGGCTGGGTTCCCATGGTTGCCAACACTAGACCGCCACGGCCGCGGGTTAAGGTGCACCTAGTTGCATAAGCACCGCGTTGCATACATACTCTCGGGTGTGGCTTTGGAACACGCGATTCTGGTTTCCCTCACCGAGCTCAGTGGCTCGGGATACGAGCTCGCCCGCCGCTTCGACAAGTCCATCGGATTCTTCTGGAGCGCAACACACCAGCAGATCTACCGGACGCTGACGCGGATGGACGGGGCCGGATGGATCACCGGCGAGGCAGTTGCGCAGGACGGCCGGCCGGACAAGAAGGTCTACTCCGTCAGCGCTGCAGGCCGGGCCGAGCTCGACCGCTGGATCGCCGCGCCTACCGATCCCTCCCAGCTTCGTGAGGAACTCGCCGTCAAGATCCGCGGTGCCGCCAACGGCGACATCGATGCTCTCAAGGTCGAAGTCGCCCGCCATCGCGATGTACATGCCACCCGCCTCGACGTCTATCGACTGATCGAGAAGCAGGATTTTCCGGCCCCCGCTGCCCTCACCGGCACCACGTTGCATCAATACCTGGTGCTGCGCGGCGGAATTCGCGTCGAAGAAGGATTCACCGAGTGGTGCACCGAGGTATTGGAGAAGCTGTGAAGACCGAGCAGACTGCTGGCCCGTATCCGATTCTGTTGTCGCCGTTGGATGTCGGCGCGACCACGCTGAAGAACCGCGTGATCATGGGATCGATACACACCGGCCTCGAAGATCGCGCCCGCGACACCGGTCGCCTGGCGGCCTATTTCGCCGAGCGCGCCCGCGGCGGAGTCGCACTCATCATCACCGGAGGCTATGCCCCCAACCGCACCGGTTGGCTGTTGCCGTTCGGAGCCAAGCTGACCAATAGGATCGAAGCCCGTCGGCATCGCCGGATCACTGCTGCCGTCCATTCCGAGGGTGGCAAGATCGCACTGCAGATCCTCCATGCCGGGCGCTACTCGTACCAACCGTTCAGTGTGTCGGCATCCTCGATCAAGGCCCCCATCAATCCTTTTCGGCCACGCCGCCTCACCTCGAGGGGCGTCCGCTGGCAGATCCGCAACTTCGTACGCTGCGCCCGGCTGGCCCGGAGTGCGGGATACGACGGCGTCGAGATCATGGGCGGTGAGGGCTACTTCATCAATCAGTTCCTCTCCGAGCGCACCAACAAGCGACGCGACGAGTGGGGCGGTTCGGCGGAGAACCGTCGGCGGATGGCCGTGGAGATCGTGCGGCAGACCAGGGCAGCTGTCGGCCCCGACTTCCTCATCGTGTTCCGGCTGTCGATGGCCGACCTCGTGGAGGAAGGCCAGAGCTGGAACGACATCGTCGCGCTGGCGCAGGACGTCGAGGCTGCGGGCGCGAACATCATCAACACCGACATCGGCTGGCACGAGTCACGAGTGCCGACCATCGTCACCTCGGTTCCGCGAGCTGCATTCGCGGACATCACCGGCAAGCTCGAGAAGCACGTGGCCATCCCCGTCGCCGCGTCCAATCGCATCAACATGCCCGAGATCGCCGAGAACATCCTCGCCCGCGGCGACGCGCAATTGATTGCTATGGCCAGGCCGATGCTGGCCGATCCGTTCTGGGTCGAGAAGGCCGCCACGGATTCGGCCGACCTGATCAACACCTGCATCGCCTGCAATCAGGCCTGCCTGGACCACGCCTTCGTGCACAAGAAGGTCTCGTGCCTGGTCAACCCGCGAGCCGGACGTGAGATCGACCTGCAGCTGCTACCGACGAAGAAGACCAAGAAGGTGGCGGTCGTCGGAGCCGGACCTGCGGGCCTGGCCGCGGCACTCAATCTCGCGCAGCGCGGACACGCCGTCAGCCTGTTCGAGGCCAGGAACGAGATCGGCGGGCAGTTCGGAATCGCGCGACTCATTCCCGGTAAGGAGGAGTTCGCCGAAACGATCCGGTACTTCTCGAGCGCACTCCGTAGCGCAGACGTCGCCGTTCACCTGGACACCCGAGTCACCGCCGCGAAACTTCTCGCAGGCGAGTTCGACGAGGTGGTGCTCGCCACCGGCGTCACTCCCCGAATTCCCCGGATCCCCGGCATCGAGCACCCGTCGGTGCTGTCGTACGCAGAACTGGTGCGCGACGGCAGACCCGTCGGCGATCGGGTCGCGGTCATCGGTGCCGGCGGCATCGGTATCGACATCTCCGAGTTCCTCACCACCGACGCCTCCCCCACGCTGGATCTGAAGGAATGGAAGCAGGAGTGGGGCGTCACCGAGCCCGAGGCCGCCCCGGGGGCGTTGACGACTCCGGTGCCGGCACCGTCTCCGCGTGAGGTGTATCTGCTGCAACGCAAGCCGGGACGCATCGGTGCTGGGCTGGCGAAGACGACCGGCTGGGTCCATCGCGCCGCACTGAAGGCCAAAGGTGTGCATCAGCTTTCGGGCGTCAACTACGAGAAGATCGACGACGCAGGGCTGCACATCTCCTTCGGCGACAAGCACGAACGTGCGCGCGTTCTCGACGTCGACACCATCGTGATCTGCGCGGGCCAGGAGTCGGTGCGCGACCTGGTCGACGAACTGAAGGCCGCGGGCACCACCACGCACATCATCGGCGGTGCCGACGTCGCAGCGGAGCTCGACGCCAAGAGGGCTATCGAGCAAGGCACCCGGCTCGCGGCCACGATCTGATCTGTCCGCTAGCCTGTCTCACCGTGAGCCTGCCCAAGCCCAGCCCAGATGCCCGCGCCGTCGTCACCGGAGCCTCCTCCGGAATCGGTGAAGCCCTGGCCACCGAACTCGCCGCCCGCGGACATTCACTGATCGTGGTCGCTCGACGCGGGGAACTGCTCGAGGCGTTGGCTGCCAAGCTCACGGCCGAGCACGGCGTTGCCGTCGAGGTGCGTCAGTCGGATCTGTCGAATCGTCTGCAGCGACAGGAACTGGTCACCGAGCTGTCCGAGCGCGAGATCTCGATCCTGTGCAACAACGCAGGTATTGCAACGTTCGGGCCGTTGGCCGGTCTCGATCCCGCGTACGAGCGCGACCAGGTCGAGCTCAATGCCGTTGCAGTACACGACCTCACGTTGGCGGTCATGCCCGGCATGATCGGCCGAGGAGCAGGCGGCATCCTCATCACCGGTTCGGCGGCAGGCAACATGGCCATCCCCAACAACGCGACCTACGCCGCGACCAAGGCCTTCGTCAATACGTTCTCCGAATCGCTTCGCGGTGAGCTCGCGGGCACCGGTGTCAACGTCACCCTCCTCGCTCCCGGCCCTGTCCGCACCGAGACACCCGATCCCGCCGAGGCCTCGATCGTCGACAGGATGGTTCCCGACTTTCTGTGGATCGACAGCGCCTACACCGCGAAACTGTCCCTCGACGGCCTCGAGAAGAACAAGATGCGCGTTGTACCGGGACTGCTCAGCAAGGGCATGTCTGCGGCCGGGCAGTACAGCCCGCGCAGCATCTCCGCACCGATCATCGGCAGCTTCTACAAGAAGCTCGGCAACTGATCTCAGCGCCGGCGGCGGCGTCCGGTACCGAAGATGCTGCGCGAAATTTCTCGCCCGGCAGCCGAGGCGGCCGAGCGTAGAAAGCTCTTGACGGCGGGGTTGCCCATGATCCGCTCGGCGGCCGACGGGCCTTCCGGCTCGCTCGGGGGTAGATCCGGCAGATCCGCAGGCAGGGGCGGGATGTCGAATTTCTCGGCCGGAGCGGGCACGTTGGCCACGCGAGCGTTCATCCGCTCGTAGGCCGACTCCCGATCGACCGTCTCCCGGTACTTCGCGGACAGTGTGCTCGACGACGCGGCCGCCGCGATGGCGTCGTTGCCGATGGTGTCCATCAACGAGCGCGGCGGGCGAATCTTGGTCCAGGCCACGGGCGTCGGGGCACCCTGCTCCGAGAGCACCGTCACGATGGCCTCGCCGATACCCAACGACGTCAGTGCCTTCTCGAGGTCGTAGGCGTCGGTCTTGGGGTACGTGCGCACCGTCTTGTTCAACGCCTTCTGATCATCGGGTGTGAAGGCGCGCAGGGCGTGCTGAATTCGCGCGCCCAATTGGGAGAGAACATCGTTGGGAACGTCGGTGGGCAGCTGCGTGCAGAAGAACACACCGACACCCTTCGAGCGGATGAGCTTGACGGTCTGCTCCACCTGCTGCAGAAATGCCTTCGAAGCATCGGCGAACAGCAGGTGCGCCTCGTCGAAGATGAAGACCAGCTTGGGTTTGTCGACATCGCCCACCTCGGGCAGCGTCTGGAACAGATCGGCCAGCACCCACATCAGGAAGGTGGAGAACATCACCGGCCGCGTAGCCTGCGCCCCGAGCTCGAACAGCGTGATGACGCCTCGGCCGTCCGGCCCGACGCGCAGCAGGTCCTCGGTCTCGAGCTCGGGCTCGCCGAAGAAGGTGTCGCCACCGTCGGCTTCGAGGTTGACCAGTGCGCGCAGAATGACGCCTGCGGTGGCCGAGGAGACGCCGCCGATGCCTTTCAGGTCGGCCTTGCCCTCGTCACTGGTGAGGTGCATGATCACCGACCGCAGGTCCTTGAGATCGAGCAGGGCGAGCCCCTGAGAATCAGCCCAGTGGAAGATCAACCCGAGCGTCGATTCCTGAGTGTTGTTCAGCCCCAACACCTTGCTGAGCAGAATCGGCCCGAAGGCGGTGATGGTGGCGCGGACCGGTACCCCGATTCCGTCGGTGCCGAGGGAGAGAAACTCCACCGGATGGCCGGCCGGAGCCCAGTCCGGAATCCCGGTATCGGTGGCTCGACTGCGGATCTTCTCGTTGTCCTCGCCCGGCCTCGACAGGCCCGACAGGTCGCCTTTGACGTCGGCCATGACCACGGGAACGCCTGCGGCGCAGAGCTGTTCGGCGATGCCCTGCAGTGTCTTCGTCTTTCCGGTTCCGGTGGCCCCGGCCACGAGACCGTGCCTGTTCAACGTGGCCAACGGAATTCGGATACGGGCGGACGGATCGGTGACGCCGTCCAGCACCACGGTTCCCAATTCCAAAGCGGCACCCTCCGAGGCGTATCCGGCGGCGATCTCGGCGGCTTTGCCGGTCGATGCCTGCGGCTGCCCCTGTTCCGCAGCCAGCGCCTCGGCTTCGGCGGCCTCGGCGGCGGCCAGGGCAACGGCGGCGACCCGTGCCGCTTCGACGGCGGCGGCCTTGGCAGCCTTCGCCTTCTCTGCCGGGCTGAGCGTGGGTGCCGGCTGCGTCGGGTCGACTGTCATGTCCGCGTCCTCCATGAACGTGTGCTGATGCTGAACTGGCTCGATCGCCACCGCAAACCCTAGTGGCATCGCAGCTCGCACTAGTGTGGTGCGAGTGCAGGACAAACTCGTGTGGATCGATTGTGAAATGACCGGCTTGGACCTGAGCAAGGACAAGCTGATCGAAATTGCGGCGCTGGTGACCGACAGTGAGCTCAACATCCTCGGGGAGGGTGTCGACATCGTCATCCACGCCGACGACGACGCGTTGGCGAACATGCCTGCCGTCGTCACCGACATGCACGCCAAATCGGGCTTGACCGACGAGGTGCGCGCGTCGACGGTGACGCTGGAGGAAGCCGAGCAGCGCGTGCTGGCGTACATCAAGGAGCACGTCCCGGTGGCCGGGACCGTTCCACTCGCGGGAAACTCGATCGGGACCGATCGTGGATTCATCTCTCGCGACATGACGGCGCTCGACACCTACCTCCACTACCGAATGATCGACGTCAGCTCGATCAAGGAACTCTCCCGACGGTGGTACCCACGGATCTACTACGGGCAGCCGGCCAAGGGCCTTGCGCACCGCGCCCTGGCGGACATCAAGGAGTCGATCAAAGAGTTGCAGTACTACCGCCGGACGGCCTTCGTGGCTTCGCCGGGGCCCTCTACCAGCGACATCGCAGCAGTTGTTGCCGAACTCGACACGCAATCGGGGGCGGATTAGCAACCTCGGATTCAACCCGCTAGTATTGTCGACGCTGCTGATGCAGAGCCACAAAAGGTTCTGCGGACGCGTGCAATGGTGGGCGTAGTTCAGCTGGTAGAGCACCAGGTTGTGATCCTGGATGTCGCGGGTTCGAGTCCCGTCGCTCACCCCATACGAAGAAGGCCGGTCTCCTCGCGAGACCGGCCTTTTTTGTGCGTTCATTTCACCTGTCACGGAGCGGCCGGAGGTGCCGACGCACCTGCCTTGACCTCGAATTACGTTGTTGTAATTCAACTTTCAGGTTTCCTGTGGGGTTAATGTGACGTACGGTTACCAATGGCACTTTTGGGGAAGAAAAGTACCAATGTGATTCATGTGTTTTTTGCTACGTGAGTTCAGCGTGCCCCGAAGCGTCACCGAACATGTTCTTACGTCCTGCGCGCACCCATCCGGCGGTGCGCGGAAGACGCAGACGAGGAGGCTTTTCGTGGGTCGCAGAATGCACAGAGTCATAGCGGGTTCGATCTTGTCGGCAGCACTGTGCATCGGCACAACCGGCTTGCTCAGCCCGGCGGTGGCCACCGCTCAACCCACGATCGATCTCCCCCAGATCCCGATACCGCAGCCCGACGCGCAGCAACGGGCCGCTATTCTCGCCGCCGTCCTGGACGCCACCGGAGTCCTCATCAACCAGGTCGCAGCCATCGTCCTCGACAGCGACGTGCTCACGGCACCCGACGCAGCCGACGTACCGTCCACCGCGGACCTGCCCGAGATCGAACTACCGATCGCGCCTCCGACCGTGGGTCTGGGCGGGGCAGTGCTCCCCATCGACGCAGGCAAGTACCGCATCAGCTCGGGCTACGGCGGACGCAACAACCCCACCGGCAACGGATCGCAGTTCCACCAAGGCGTCGACTTCGCTGCGGACAGCGGTACCCCCATCCACGCGGTGACCGGCGGAACCGTCGTTCAGGCCGGAGACGCAGGCGACGGCTACGGCAAGCTCGTGCGGGTCAAGAGTGGCAACACCGAGACCTACTACGGCCACCAGTCCACCATCGCCGTCGCAGTCGGCGACGAAGTGGCACCGGGCGACGTCCTGGGCGCAGTCGGCAACACCGGAAATTCGACCGGACCGCACCTGCACTTCGAGGTACGCAACAACGGTTCGAGCATCGAACCGGTGGCGTACCTGAAGACCCTGGGCATCGATCCCTCGCTGTACCAGACTCGCGACCGAAGCTAGATCGGCCGAACCGAGTCCGCTCAGACCGTGGTGGCGTTCCCGGCTTTCCACTCGTCCCACGGGACGTTCCAGTCACCGAGGCCGTCGGTACCCGACAGCGTTCCACCGACGGTGTTCTTCACGACGACGATGTCGCCGCGCTTGGTGTTGTCGTAGACCCACTTCGCGTTGGTGGGACTCAGGTTCAGGCACCCGTGCGAGGCATTGGAATAGCCCTGCTGTCCCACCGACCACGGTGCGGAGTGGAAGAAGATGCCGCTGTAGGACATCCGCGTGGCCCAGTCGACCGGAGTGCGGTATCCGCTCGACGAATTCACCGGCACACCGTAGGTCGAGGAATCCATCACGAGATGCTCGAAGCGGTCGCCGATGATGTAGACGCCGTTGTCGGTGGGGGTGCTGTCCTTGCCCATGGACGTCGGCATGGTGATCACGTCCTGGCCGTTGACGTTGAACGTCACCTGCTTGGTGTTGTCGTCGGCGGTGGCGATGACGGCGTCACCGATCGTGAACGACGTCGTGGCGTTCTCCTGGCCGAAGATGTCGGCACCGAGATCGCGCCCGTACACGTTCACCGCCACATCCACCTCGGTCCCCGGTGCCCAGTAGTTCTGCGGACGCCAGCGAACCTCGGAGTTGTTGACCCAGTAGAACGCACCCTCGACGGCGGGCGTCGTGGTGACGGTGATGGCGTTCTGCGCGGCAACCTTGTCGGTGATCGGTTCGTCGAACTGAACCGCGACCGGCTGACCGATTCCGACGACTGCGCCGGGGTTCGGCAGAACGTAGGGCTTGGTGAAGTTGCCGGGTTGGCTGGTGGTGAAGCTCGATACCGTGCTCGACGCTCCCCCGAGTCCGTATGCGTCGGCCTGGACGCGGTACTCGCGGTCGTAGCCGAGCGGTTCGGTGTTGGTCCACGACAATCCGTCGGGCGCTATCGCTCCCGAGACCGGCTCGCCCTCCGGGTTGAGCATCGTCACCGAGGACAACTTGCCGTCGGCGACCGAGACGGTCACCGGGTCGGCCGGCGAGAATCCGACGGCGCCGTCGAGGACGCTCGAGGTCAGCTTCGGCTTCATCAGCTCGGTCATCGGATTGGAATCGATCGGCACCGACGGTTCGGAGATGTCCGATGCAGAACTACATCCCGACAGGACTGCCACCGAAGCAACCACTCCCACCGCGGCGAGTACGAATCCGCGATACACCCTCATGAACCACACCACTTCCCACTTCGAGCCCGACTCGGACGATTGTGCCAGCGGAAAATCGGACACTCCACTCGACAGCCCGTTCGATGAGTAACGTTCGAGTACCAATCGCATACCGGGAAGTTCGTGTTACCTCCCGTCCGCTTTCCACGAGCTGCCGGGCGGGACATCACCGCCCCTTGCGCAGCACGGTGAGGACAACGTCATATCCGGCTAACTGACGTGTAATGACGGCGCACCCTGGGCCGGGCACTGTGGAATCCATGGTCACCACGGTGAAGACACTCTGCGCGTACTGCGGCGTGGGATGCGGCATGGTGCTCGAGATCGGCGGCCCGCCCACGTCCTCCGATGCCGCTCCGACCAGGCCTGTCGTCACCAAATCGGTCGGCGACAAGTCTCACCCGGCCAACTTCGGCCGGCTGTGCACCAAGGGAACCACCACCGCGGACATGCTCGCCGGTCCCGGACGGCTCGAGAAGGCCCAGATTCGGCACCGCCGCGGCGAGCACCCGGAGAGCACGGACACCTCGGCGGCGATCAACGACACCGCCCGCCGACTGCGAACCATCATCGACGAACACGGACCCGATGCGCTCGCACTGTACGTATCCGGGCAGATGTCGATCGAGGCCCAGTACCTGTCGAACAAATTGGCCAAGGGGTTCATCGGCACCAACCAGATCGAATCCAATTCCCGACTCTGCATGGCGAGCGCAGGAACCGGATACAAGCAATCACTGGGAGCCGACGGCCCACCCGGGTCGTATGAGGACTTCGACCACGCCGACGTGTTCTTCGTCATCGGCTCCAACATGGCCGACTGTCACCCCATTCTGTTCCTGCGGATGATGGACCGCGTCAAGGCAGGCGCGAAGCTGATCGTCGTCGACCCGCGGCGCACCGCCACCGCGGACAAAGCCCACCTGCATCTGCAACTCGAGCCGGGTTCGGACCTGGCGCTGCTCAACGGTCTGCTGGCGCTCATCGTGGAAAACGGCGACATCGACCCGGAGTTCATCGCGGAGTTCACCGACGGGTGGGACGCGATGCCGGAGTTCCTCGACGACTACACCCCGGAGAAGGTCTGCGCCGCAACCGGTCTCGCCGAGCAAGACCTCCGAGCCGCGGCCGCGATGATCGGCGGCGCAGAGAACTGGATGAGCTGCTGGACGATGGGCCTGAACCAGTCGACGCACGGAACCTGGAACACCAACGCGCTGTGCAACCTCCATCTGGCGACCGGTGCCATCTGCAGGACCGGCAGCGGCCCGTTCTCCCTGACCGGACAACCGAACGCCATGGGCGGACGGGAAATGGGATACATGGGACCCGGGCTGCCGGGACAGCGAGCAGTGGTCAACGACGCCGACCGCGAATTCGTCGAGGACCGATGGGGCGTTCCGCGCGGAACGCTGCGCACCGACGTCGGCGGCGGAACCATCGAGATGTTCTCCAAGCTCGCTGCCGGTGAGATCAAGGCCTGCTGGATCATCTGCACCAATCCGGTTGCCTCGGTGGCCAACAGAACGACGGTGATCGCCGGTCTCGAGCGCGCCGAGTTGGTGATCACTCAGGATGCCTTCGCAGATACCGAAACCAACGACTACGCCGATGTGATGCTGCCTGCCGCGTTGTGGACGGAGGCGCACGGAGTGATGGTCAATTCCGAACGCAACCTCACGCTGTTCCAACCGGCGCTCGAGGCACCGGGCGGTGCGCTGCCGGACTGGAAGATCATCGCCGACATGGCGTGCGCGCTGGGGTATGCCGACGGCTTCACCTATGCGAGCGCCGAGGAGGTGTTCGAGGAGATCAAGCAGTTCTGGAATCCCAACACCGGCTACGACATTCGCGGAGTCAACTACGAACGCCTGCGCGAGAGTCCCATCCAGTGGCCGTGTCCGCCCGACGCGACAACCACCCGGCACCCGATCCGCTACCTCAACGACGGAGTCAGTCAACGACGACGGGTGTCCGAGGACGGTTCGATCCCCGCACTGTCCTTCCCCACCCCGAGCGGTCGGGCCCAGTTCTTCGCCAGGCCCAGCATGGTGCCTGCGGAAATGCCCGACGACGACTACCCGTTTCTGCTCAACACCGGACGCCTGCCACACCAGTGGCACACCATGACCAAGACCGGCAAGGTCGCCAAACTGAACAAACTCGATTCCGGCCCGTTCGTCGAGGTGCACCCACTCGACGCCGACCGGCTCGGTGTGATCGACGGCGACAGCGTCGAGGTCGCGTCCCGCCGAGGCCGAGCCGTCCTCCCTGCTGCCGTCAGCGATCGAGTGCTTCCGGGAAGCTGCTTCGCGCCCTTCCACTGGAACGACGAATTCGGTGAGTATCTCGCCATCAATGCCGTCACCAACGACGCCATCGATCCGTATTCTCAACAACCCGAGTTCAAGGCGTGTGCGGTCACACTCACCAGAGTTGCTGCAGCTCAATCACTCTCACCCGTGGCCGACGAGCATTCCGAAGACCCGGTCGATGCACTCGCCACGATCGTCGGCCGGCCTGCGCGTCCTTCGGAACCACTGACCACCATCGAGCAGCGTTACATCGCAGGCCTTCTCGAAGGTCTGGGCAGTGAGGCCGGCCGCAGCGCCGCCGGAACGCCCACACTGCCGTCGCAGACTCCCCTGTCCCCCGAAACCCACGCATGGCTCGACGGCGTTCTCGCGGGCCTGTTCTCGCGTAGACCCGACACCGACGGTGCGACCTCCGGCGTACCGGCCGATACCGCTGATCCGGGCCGACGCCCGGTGCTGCTGCTGTGGGCCTCGCAGACCGGCACCGCCGAGGAGTACGCCCAGTCCTGCCTGGCCCACCTGCAGGGAGCCGGCCTGACGATCGCCGAACACTCGATGGATACGTTCACCGTCGATCGTCTGCCCGCCGAGGCCGATGTGCTGATAGTCAGCAGTACCACCGGTGACGGCGAAGCGCCCGACAACGGTGCGACGTTCTGGGACAGCCTCGTAGCCGAGTCAGCAGGGACGCTTTCGGGAATCCGTTATGCCGTACTCGCTTTCGGCGACTCGAGCTATGCGGACTTCTGCGGCCACGGACGCAGGATCGACGAGCGTCTCACCGAGTTGGGTGCCCGGCGACTGCTGGAGCGGGTCGACTGCGAGCCCGACTACGAGAGTGAGGCGGCAGCGTGGCTCGATGCGGTGGCCGATCTGCTTCGGCGCGATGACGACACCGCCGCCGACGAAACACGGGTGGAGTCCGCGCGCACCGTTCCGCAGACCCGAGCGGAGCCGGAGCGATACAGCAAGAAGTCCCCGCTGGTGACGACCCTCGTACGCAATCGGGTACTGACCGCACGCGGATCGGTCAAGGACGTCCGCCAGTTCGGGTTCCATCTGCCCGACGGGACCCTCGAGTACGAGGTCGGCGACGCACTCGGAGTGTGGCCGCGCAACAGCGATGGCTACGTCGACGAATGGCTCGCGGCCACCGGCCTGGACAGCGATACGGCTGTCGATCTCGCTGGATTCGGCTCGATGCCGCTGCGCACGGCGCTGAGCCGGCACCTCGAAATCGCCCGTGCAACACCGGATCTACTGAAGTTCGTCCACCGACGAACCGCTGACGACGACCTGGAGGCGATGCTGCATCCCGACAACAAGCATGCGTTGTCCGACTGGATGTGGGGTCGTCAGTCGATCGATGTGCTTGCTGCCCATCCGGTTCGGGCCTCGGTGGACGACTGGCTGGGAGTTCTCAAACCGTTGCAGCCGCGGCTGTACTCGATTTCGTCGAGTCCGAAGGAGAATCCCAACGAGGTACAGGTGACCGTCTCGGCGGTGCGGTACAACGTGCACGGAGTTCCGCGGCGCGGTGTGTGCTCGACCTACCTGGCCGACCATGCGTCGAACCACGATGTGGGGATATTCGTGCAGAAGACCTCGCACTTCAAGCCGCCGGACGATCCCACCACCCCGATGATCATGGTGGGCCCGGGTACCGGTGTGGCCCCGTTCCGCGCCTTCCTGCACGAGCGTCGCGCACTCGGGCACACCGGCCACAACTGGCTGTTCTTCGGTGAACAGCACGCCGATACGGACTTCTACTATCGCGACGAACTGACGGCGATGCTGAGCGACGGTTCGCTGAACCGCCTGGACGTCGCCTTCTCGCGTGATCAGAAGGACAAGGTCTACGTCCAGGATCGGATGCGTGAGCACGGGGCCGAACTGTGGAACTGGATTCACCGCGGTGCCCACTTCTACGTGTGCGGCGATGCGTCCAGGATGGCCAAGGACGTCGACGCCGCACTGAAGGGCGTGGTGGCACAACACGGCAAGCTCGCCCCGAGCAGCGCCGAGGCCTACGTCAAAGCCCTTGCCGCAGAGAAGCGCTACGTACGCGACGTCTACTGAGTCGGTGGAACCGTGCGGGTCAGGAACTCGACCTGGTCTGCCACCACCTGCTCGAACGCCTCACCCAGGTAGATCTCGAAATGACCGGCGTCGTAGGTCTTGATCTCTCCGTGCGGTGCCGTCCGTGCGTAGCGCAGAGTGGCTTTCGCCGGCGCGACCGAGTCCGTCTCGCAGACGACGAAGAGGATGGGGCAGCGAACGTCCTTTGCCCGACGCCCGGGCCGGTGCCGCACGATATGCAGCGCGACTCTGGCTGCGACTCGGTTGTGGAACGTCTCGTCGGCGTCCGGCGCGAGCGCCAGGTAACCGTCGTAGCTGTCGGGCGAGGTCATCAGTGCGGTCGTTCCAGGTCGTCCGGCCGTGTTCACCATCAGCGGCGGTCGACCGACCACCGATCCGGCCAGATCACCCAGTGCCCGACCGGACAACTTCATCGACGTCCAGGTGTTCGACGCGAGTCCCGAGGCGATCCCGTCGGTGAACGGGCACTGCGAGATCACTGCAGCGACCTGCTGATCTCGGGCGGCGGCGACGATGACGTGACCGCCGCCGAACGACGAGCCCCACAACACGATTCGGGAGTTGTCCACGTCGGCACGCGAGCGGGCATGGGCGATGGCCGAGGCCCAGTCCTGCAGCTGCGATTCGATGTCGAGCAGCTGCCGTGGCTCGCCGCCGCTCGCCCCGAAGTAGCGATAGTCGAACACCAGGCAGGCATACCCGGCGGCGCGGAAACGCTCCGCGTAGGCGTCGAGCCGCATTTCCCGAGTTCCGCCGAGACCATGCCCCATGACGATCACCGGAGCGGGGCCGCTACCGGCCGGAAGATAGAGCCACGCCGCGCAGGCGTCTCCGTGAGAATCGAACGTGACATCGATGCGATCTGGGATCGAGCCCCCCGGCTGCGAGTTCATGCGCAGACGATAGCTCACCAGGCCGGGAGCGCCAACCCTATCGGTCGATCAACGGCCGGAGTGCTCGGCGGCATAGGCGTCGACGCGTCCGTAGGCGATCTTGGGCGTCCAGTCGCGCCGCACCAAACCGAAGTTCTGCTCGGTGTCGGCGGTGTCGGCACCGGCGTCGCGCAGGCTGTACACGTAGGCCGGTCCGAGCCAGTCGTTGCCGAGGACAGCATCGAGGACTATCCCGATGCTGTCCGATTGCACCTGCTCGCTGACACTGTTGGGGGCTGTCCCGGTGGGCGCTCCGAACTCGGTGATCCAGATCTGTTTGCCACTGTCGCCGCCGGCGATCATGGTGTCCCGCATCGACCACATCTTCATGGCGGTGTTCCACGACGCCGTGTCCGGGTCGTTGGGTAGGTACGGCCACGTGTACGGATGAACATTGAAGGCGTCGAAGTACTTGTTGGCTCCTTGCGCGTACATCTTCGACAGGAAGGTCGTACCGGCGATGTTGCCGTCCTTGTCCTCGGCTGGTGCCATCCCGCCGGCGAGCACGGTGGAATCGGGTTGCACTTGCTTGATCACGGTGTAGGTCGCTCGAAGCAGCGCCGAGTACGCCGCCACATCGGGAACGGGCTTGAAGAACGTCACGATGTTCGGCTCGTTCCACACTTCCCATATCTTGATTCGGCTCTGGTACCGCTGAACCACGGTCTTGGCGAACGCCGCAAAGGTAGAGGGATTCGCAGGACGGGAGTGCGAATCGTTGACGGCACCGGCCACTCGCGCCCATCTCGGGGTGTACGCGATGATGCCGTGCACGCACATCCCGTGGGCCACAACGGCATCGATCACCCGATCCGTTCGGCTCCAATCGAACCTGCCCCGTGTCGACTCGATGCCAGACCAATCGATGTCGAGACGAACCGCGAAAGCTCCGGCGTCACGGGCAAGAGTGAGTTCCCGATCCAGATCCGCAGGAGACAGCGCGCCGATCGACGCTCCGGGTGAGACTCCGATCCGAACCGCATCCGACTGCCGCGCACAAGATGGACTACCCACCGTGGCCTGCTGTTCCCGCAGACCGGACGCCGCAGCGGGCACCGCCCCTGCACCGAACAGCAGCAGTACGGTCGCCGTTGCCGCACCCGCCCGGCGCAGTGAATTCCATTCCATCGAAAGATGCTAGCAACCACTCGGATTTCACGATATCTGTGCCGACACCAATCAATTGTTGCGCGCTTTGTCTCACGCGTACGTCTCGAACGCATTCGATAAACACCCGAGCAATGTCGCCGCTCGCGCCCGTGCGAGAACAACGCCTGTACTAACATCGAACCAATGACGACAGGATTTCCCGGTTTCGACGACCGTCTGAACGATCTGCTCGCCCGGCAGGCGGAGAAATCCGGTCTTTCCACCGCCGAATTCATTCGCGGAGCGGTGGTCGACCGGCTCGTGCGGGAACTGTCCGAAGATCAGGACTCCGACGTCGGTGCATTGCTTCGCGCTTTGCAGGGAGGCTCGGAGAAGGGCGTCGGCCCAGCCGAGGTCACGCGAGCGTTCGGCACCCCGATCGACGATCCCGACCGACTGGCCGCTGTGGCTCGAACTGGGCTGATGGACACCGGATCCGATGCGGGATACGACCGGATCGTGACCATGGTCGCCGATGCCCTGAGCGCCCCTTCTGCTGCATTCTCCCTTCTCGACGACAAACGTCAGTACTTCAAGAGTGCACTCGGACTTCCTGCGGAACTCGGTGGCGCGCAAGAGGTCCCCATGGACGGGTCCATCTGCCGCTATGCGATCGATCTAGGTCAACCACTGGTGGTCGAGGACGCTCGACTCAACGACATCCTCAAGGATCACCCCTCCGTGCAGGGCAACCTTCTCGTGTCCTACCTCGGAGTTCCGCTCACCGATGACGCAGGCCACTCCGTGGGCACCCTGTGCGTATGGGATCAGCGACCGCGGCAATGGACGACCGGTCACGTACAGATACTTCAAGATCTGGCGTGGATAATTCGCGAGCGAGTTTTCGAATAAGAGGGTTATTCCCCGACGAATATAAGCATTTCCGACCTACAACCGACTTCGAGTTTTTTTCGAGAAGTCGACCGGGTGGCCGCTTTCGTGCCGGTATACATTGAATGGGATATTCGGGACCAACCGAGCCGAACTAGTCACCGGAAGTAGCTGTGCCGAAAACACTGGAATCAACGCACACTCGGCCGCAGGCTGACGAGGCCGACACCGTTGCCGCCCGTCGTACAGTTGGCGATCGGCTTCGAGTCGATCCCCTCTACACCGCGATCACCGTCGCAGTGGATGTGCTCGCCTCAGCTGTCGCGATCGTCGGAGCCTTGCTCTGGTATTCGGGCAGTCTCACCGACACCGGTTGGCTCCCGTGGTTGTTCCTGCCGCTGCTGATCGGAATCCTCGCCGGCAAGTCGATGTACCGACGCGGCCTTCGGCGCAACTTCCTCGACGAGATCGGGCCGGCCGAAACTGCTGTCGCGTTCGCGTCGCTCGCACTGTTGGTCGTAATGTTCCTGGTCGACACCGACTATCGGCCCGGTTCCGTCGTGCTACGCCTGTGGTTGCTGAGCGCCATCACGGTCGCCCTGGCGCGCTTGATCCGCGTCGTCGTCCAGCGCATGCTTCGCACCAAGTTCGGAGTCGCAGCGCCGACCATCGTGCTGGGAAACGATCCGATTGCGCACCAACTGGTTTCGCGCACACGCCAGTTCCCGGAGTACGGTCTCGAACCGATCGGCTATGTGGGCGAGCCACCGGTCGCCGACGTCTCCTCGGGCAGCGAGGTGCCCCACCTGCCGCACCTCGGGCTCCCGAGAAACTTCGAAACAGTTGCGCGCAGGACCGGTGCCGACGAGTTGATCGTCGCGTTCGCGCCGACCGAGGACCGAGAGTTGATTGCCGCCATCAGGATTGCGCATCGGCTCGGTATGCGGGTGTGGGTTGTACCCAGGTTGTACGACGCAGTCGGGGTCAACACCCGCGTCGAACACATCGGCGGCCTGCCGTTGATGGTGCTACCGCATGTGAACCCCAAGGGATGGCAGTTTGCTCTCAAGGGACTTCTCGATCGGGTTCTGACCGCGTTCGGGCTACTGCTGCTCTCCCCCGTCTTCCTGACGCTGATGCTGCTCGTCCGCCTGAGTTCACCTGGCCCGATCTTCTTCAAGCAGGTGCGAATCGGCCGCGACGGATTGCCGTTCGATTGTCTGAAGTTCCGCTCCATGCGGCCTCCACGTGCGTCCGACGCCGAGTTCGAGCGGAAGGCCGGGGACGCACCCGGCGGTGTCGAGGGTGTCGACCGACGAACACGCATCGGAAAGATCATGCGACAGACCTCGATGGACGAACTCCCGCAGTTGCTCAACGTACTTCGCGGCGACATGAGTTTGGTCGGTCCGCGCCCCGAACGACCCGAGTACGTCGACCTGTTCGAGATGCAGATCCGTCGGTACGGCGAGCGGCACCGCGTCAAGGCCGGCGTGACGGGATGGGCTCAGGTACACGGTCTCCGCGGCCAGACGTCCATCGCGGACCGCGCCGAGTGGGACAACTACTACATCGAGAACTGGTCGGTGTGGCTGGACGTCAAGATCCTGTTCCTCACCGTCCTGGCCGTGCTGAAGCGCGCCGAAGACTGACTGTGGCCTCCGCCGAACACGAGCACCGGCCTGAAGCGGGCGTCGAATCGTGATCACCTACATCGCGCTCGGTTTCGGCGTACTACTGGTTCTCGTGCTCGGCTGCGCAGTCGCGGCAACGATCTACCGCCGCCCGCAACGCGGAGTGCTGTTGCTCGCTGCATTCGTTCCGCTGCACGGCCTTCTGGTTCTGGTGCCCCTGCCCGGGGTGGTGTCCGGCTGGAAGGAAGGCCTTGTCGTCTTCACGGTTCTGTGCGCGTGGTTGCGCCGGCCACGACACGTCCATGGCTCGATGCCTCGGGTGTTCATGCCGTGGTGGCCCGCCGCCGCCGTCTTCGTCGTGTTCGGCAGTGTGTCCGCGCTCGCTACCTTCGGAACCGTCGGCGTGTTCGGCATCAAGGTCACCTTCTTCTACATCCTGCTGGTGGTCGTCATGTGGCTCGCGCCGTTCGACGCCACGGACCGAGACCACCTCGTCTCCGTTCTCATGGGCATGGGTGTGTTCACGTCGGCGGTCGGCATAGCGCAACTTCTGGCCGGACCCGCGGCGTTGGTGTCGCTGGGCTACGAATACGACACGCAGGTCAGAACATCGGGTGGACTACTTCGCACGTTCAGCACGTTCAACCTGCCGTTCCCGTTCGGGCTGTACGTGATGCTGGCGTTGCTGGTCGGTGGTGCGGTTGCCCTGGCCGATCCGCGCCGTCGGCGAAACATGTTGTTCCTCTGCGCGACTCCGATGATGGTGGTCGCCATGTCCAGTTCGATCGTGCGAGGAGCAATTCTCGGGCTCGCGGTCGGGGCCGTCTACTTGATCGCTGTGCGTTTCCGCTACCTCGCCGCACCTCTTGCTCTGGCGGCGCTGGCCGTGGCGGTCACGGTTCCCTTCGTACCGAGAATAACGTCGGTCTTCTTCTCCTCGAGCAGCCTAGGTCAGCGCGGCGACGGCTGGGCCAACATCATTGCCAGCATCCTGATCCATCCGTTCGGGACGGGGCTGGGATCGAGCGGATCTGCGGCAGACCGCATTTCCACCGCCGAGGGTGTCGCATTCACGCAGTCGGGGCTCTCGACCAACTATCAGCCCGACAATTACTACGTGAAAGCTCTGCTCGAACTCGGACCGATCGGCCTGTGGGCGGTGGTCGCGTTGCTCCTGACGTCGCTGCTGTGGTGCACCCGGCTGTCCCGGGCACTACCGGGCAACGACGGTGCGCTGGCCCTCGGAGTCGGTGCGTCGATCGTGGCAGCCATGTTCGCGAGTCTCGTGTCCACGTATTTCGAGATCTTTCCGATCGATGTCTATTTCTGGCTCTTGTTAGGAGTGGTGGGATGCGCAGCAGCGCAACACGAATCGTTTTCGGGGCGCTCGCCCTCCGACCGGGCGGAAGCGGAGTACAGACCTACATTCGCGAACTCCTGAACGAGCTCCCACATTGCTTACCCGATACCGATCTCGCGGCGTCCGTGCAGCGCGACGCAGTCGGCGAGCTCCCACCATCGGTCGAGGCGATGGAGCGGCCTGTCACCAGCGGTGCGGCTCGTGCCTTGCTCGGTGCCCTCCCCGTCGGTCGTTGCGATGTAGTGCACGGCCTGGACGTCGACCTGCCGTTCCTCACCAAGGCCTTCACCGTTTCGACGGTGCACGACCTCTCGGTCATCGACATGCCGTCGGCCTCCAGTCGATTTCGCGCACTGGGTGAACAGAGACTCGTACGGCGTGCACTGCGCCGCGCAGACTTGCTCATCGCGGTCTCGCAGTTCACCGCCGATCGGATCAAGGCGGTCAGCGGGCGCGACGCCACGGTGGTCGGCCTGGCACCCGCAGCGTGGGCCGGCGTCCCCACCGACAGCCGGATAGAGATCGTTCGGCGCAAGTACGACTTACCGGACCGTTTCGTCATGCAGGTCGGAACGGTGGAGCCTCGCAAAAACGTTCAGCTGGTGGCCGACGCAGCGGAGAGACTCGGACTACCGTGCCTGCTGGCCGGGGCCGGCTCCACCGGCCCCAACGCCCCCCGCAATTCCCAGGGGCTCGGATACGTCGATGTCGAGGATCTGCCCGGCCTGTACGCTGCCGCGACAGTCACCGCGTACGCCTCGCGGTACGAGGGCTACGGGCTCCCGCCCGTCGAGGCGATGGCCTCGGGCGGCGCAGTCGTCGCCAGTGCCGTCGGTGCCCTCCCCGATGTCGTCGGCGACGGTGCGGTCCTCGTCGAATCGGAGAACGCGGACGACTGGGTACAGGCGATGAAACCCATCGCTTTCGACGGGGCTGCCCGCGCAGCTCTCGTCGACGCGGCAGCGGTTGCAACCCGCGAGATCAGCTGGCGTCGAACGGCGGAGCTCACCGCCGACGCATATCGAGCCGCAGGCGTGGTCTGATGGCCGAGGAGCTCGCGCTCGACGGCACCGAGCAGCCCCCGGACTACCGCGCGATCGCAGCGGATCCGAAAGCAGCGGCCAAAGCGACGATTGCCGTTCTGATCAGCAGAGTGATCATCGCGACCTTGGGGTGGGTGGGCAGCGTCGTCGTCGCGAGGTCCCTCGGACCGGACGACTGGGGTCAGTTCAGCTTCGTCTTCGCGCTGCTCGGCTTGATGTCCGTCGTCACCGATCTGGGAGTCGGACGCGTCGTGCTGGCGAAATTGATGGACGACGATCCCGAAGAAATCGGTCGAACGGCATCGTCGTTCCTGGCTCTGCGCACCGTCCTCGGGTTGGTGGGGTACGTGCTGGCCGTCGCATACGTTCTCCTGCTGCAGTATCCGAGCGAAGTGGTTCTCGCGACGGTCGTGGGCGGACTGGTGGTCGTGTTCGCCACACCGGGTCACGCCTTGAGCGTGCTCTTCCAGAGTCGTCACCGCCTGGTCCTGGTGGCCGTTGCCGAAAGCGCAGGCCAGGCAATCCAATTGGCCTTGACCGTGTTGGCGGCCGTACTGGCCCCCACCCTGCTGATCTTCGTCCTCCCTGCCGTGGCCAACGAAGTGTTCAAGTTGGTGACCAAGGGTTTCGGCATCGGCAACCGTTCCATGGGCCTGCGACCGTCGCGGCACATCGAGATCCGTCGCTGGGGGCCCTATCTGAAAGAAGCCGTGCCACTCGCGATCGGCTTCGCTCTCACCATTGCCATGCTCAAGATCGACATGTTGATGCTCAGCCTGCTCGACACCTTCGAAGCCGTGGGACTGTATTCCATCGGCTACAAATTCTCGGACATGATCGACACCTTCGTGTTGGCTGCGGTGGCACCGATCAGCACCCTGCTCGTCGCGGCGTGGCCCCACGACACCACAGCATTTCGAGCGCGCTCACGTTCGGCCGCACTGCTGTTCGCGCTCTTCGGCGCAATGGCCGTCGCGGCGTTCGTCCCGTCGGCCGAGCCGCTGATCGGCCTGCTGTACGGCGACAGATTCGTCGACGGAGCTCAGGCAGCCCGTTTGCTCGTGATCGGCGCTGCGCTGATGTCGTTGGTGATGCTGGGCATATTTCTGCTCGCATCGGCGGGAATGCAGCGACACTACCCGATGGTGGCGCTGGTCGGACTGACTCTGAACGTCGGGTTGAACCTCGTTCTGATTCCGCGGATGTCGTACGACGGAGCTGCAATCTCCACGGTCGTGACAATCGGAACGACACTCGTCCTGCTGTGGATCGTGATCGCGCGGAGTATGCCGATCTCCAAACTGTTTCCGATGCAGTCCATTTCGATCGTCTTCGTGATCGCCGCAGCTGCGACGGTCGCCGGCTGGTTCCTGGTGCAGCACTACCCCGGCCTGTGGCTGCTCGTCTCCGCTGCGGCAGCGTTGCTGGTCGCCACCTTGCTCTACGCTTTGGTCGCAATCGGAGTCGTCGAGTCACCGTTGCCGGGGCCGGCCGAGAAAGGACGTCACCGTGCACGCTCGGAGTGAGGACCAAGGACCAAACGGACACATCACCCGATTCGGACCACGCCCTCCGGAATCGAAGTTCGGTTTCGCCGTCTCAACAGGGCGAGGCGCTTGTTATTCCAATGTTGTTGATGTGCAGTTTCATTCACGTGTGACACGGCTACACGGACAGCACACGAGCCCGGCTATCATCGAGCCAGTCGGCTCCACGAATCGCCGAAGCGGTACATCCGCTCGCATCAACGACGGAAGGGTACGCGGTTGATGTCCGTCCACGATGCCGTACACCGGGGCGACGTGCCCCCACCTATCGACCTCGCGGGGCACATGCGTGAGCTCGGCCGGGCCCTACTGCCCGCCCTGATGATCGCTGCGCTGGTGGGGGCAGGCGTGTTCTACCTCAGGAGCGAACTCACCGACGAGCAGTACGCCGCGTCGATCGTCGCCGAGATCGAACCGGCCCAAACCCTCGTTCCCGGTGACGCGTTCATCGAGCAGATGCGCGCACCGTTCATCGAATTGGCAACCGACCGCGGCGTGCTCGACGAGGTGCTCTCACAGGTCGACGCCGGCATGGACGCAGCGGAACTGGCCTCGAGCGTAGAACTCGCTCCCGGTACCTCGCCCGCACTGCTGACCGTGACGGTGACGACCCGATCTCCCGAACTCGCCGCAGATCTGGCCGAGGCGATGGTGTCGACCATGGCAAGCACCAGCACTGCCAATGCAATTCGCGACTCCGCCGAGCGTACGGGCGATGCACAGTCCGCAGTCGACGCGCAACAGGCTCGAATCGACGCCTTGGCACCCGACGATCCGAGCCGGCCCGCGGCCGTCTCCGAGCTGGCCGATCTGCGCACCCGCCTGAGCGAGGTTGAGGCCACCGCGGGCGGAGATCGACTGGTCGTGCTCTCGAACCCCGAGCAGAGCACTACCCCGGTCTCACCGAAACCGGTCTCGGAGGCACTCGTCGCAGCGCTCGCCGCTCTCATCGTGGCGGCCGAACTGATCGTGCTGCTCCGAGGACGCCTCGGACGCAGGCCTTCTCGCTCCTGGGCACGTCGGGTCTCTCGCAAATACGGTGCACACTTCGACCCGGCAACCGGCGACGCGGTGCCTCCCGCCGTGGCTGCACGGATCTCGGCACTCGAACGCGGCGATCGAACTGTCTCGAGGGGCGCTCGGCACGCTGCCCCCAAGGGCGACAGCATGATTGTCCTGTTGGTCGGGGAAAATGCCGTATCGGAGTCGGCTCACGATCAGGACCGGACAACCGAACATCGCCGAGCCACCGCAGAATTCGGCGTGTCGGAACAATGGTGGCAGCACACCGACGTAGGTGACGTCGAGACCGTCGTGGTGCTGGTGTCCAAACGTGGACGGGACAAGAAGGCAGCAACCGCCGCACTGCGGTTGCTCGACGATTTCGACATTCCCGTGCACCTGGTTCTGCAGAGCGGGAATTCGACCCGACGGGTGGAACAGACCGCAGAGACGATCTCGCCGGAAGGCCAGAAACATGCCAGCTGACAGAATTGCCGTCGTACACGAAAGATTCACCGAGATCGCCGGGTCCGAGCATGTCATCGAACAGCTCGCACTGCACTGGCCTGCAGCCGAGGTGTTCGCGCCGATCTCTCGGCCGTCCGGAGTGCCGGCAGGAATCAGCCGCCCGCCGCACACCTCGAGCCTCAATCACGTCTACAACGCGCTCGGTCAACGGTCGTACGCACCCGTTCTCCCGATGATGCCACTGGCCTTTCGGCGCATGCCGCTCAGCGGTTTCGATGCAGTCGTCGTGAGCCACCATGCCTTCGCGACCCAGGCCGTATTCGCCACCGACTCCCCGGTGATCGCCTACGTACACAGCCCGGCACGATGGGCCTGGGACCCCGAACTTCGCGCAGGAGAAGGCGGTGGTAGAGCCGGAGCGGCGATCCTGACGGCACTGTCGGCCGTCGCCCGTCGATGCGAGATGGCCGCCGCACCGAAACTGACCACCGTGGTGGCCAATTCGACTGCAGTTGCACGTCGCATCGAGGACTGGTGGGGGCGGGACGACGCAGTGGTTGTCCATCCACCTGTCGACACCGAGGGATTCACACCGGATCCGTCCATCGAGCGAGAGAACTTCTTCCTGCTCGCGGGACGCCTGGTCCCCTACAAGCGTCCGGACATCGCGGTGCGCGCTGCCGCCGAGGCGGACGTTCCGCTCGTGGTGGCAGGAGACGGTCGTGCGATGAACGCCTGCAGGGAACTGGCCGGGCCCAAAACGACCTTCCTCGGACGAGTTTCACACGAGAAGCTCCTCGAACTGCACCGAACGACGCGCGCCCTTCTGATGCCGGGAGTAGAGGACTTCGGCATCGTCCCCGTCGAATCCATGGCGACCGGAACACCCGTCATCGCCTTGGGCGACGGCGGTGCCATGGACTCCGTGGTACCCGGAAAGACCGGTGTGCATGTGGCTCCAGGCTCCGACGAGGCTGTGATCGCCGGTTTCGCCGAGGCCATGCGCTCCTTCGACCCCGCAGACTACGACCGCGCCGCCATCCGCACATGGGCGGAGGGCTTTTCACGCGCCAACTTCCGTAGTCGAATGCAGGAGGTCGTCGATGCCGTCCGCTGAGCGTAGCTACCGCTCGACTGCGCTGGATCGCGTCTTCGCCGACACCCGAATAGTCACCGCGGTCGGTCCGATCCGTGGCCTCGACGTCGGACGCACGAGACGAACGCTCACGGCCGCCGAGCACGTCGATGCCGAACCGCACCTCGCCCTGGAACCGCGGTCGGACACTCGGCAGTGGCGATACCGCACCGACATCGCAGGTGACAACGTCACCGTCAGTACCGGCCCCACGGACGACCTGGGTCGGATGCTCACCGAGATTCGATCCCGAGACGGCACGCGCAGCCCTCTCGACGTGATCGTGTTCGACGACCATCTCGCGATCGACTACTCGCATGGAATCGGAGACGGCCAGATCGGCGTGATGATGTTGGCGGCATTCTGCGACGATGCCGACGGGTCACTGGTTCCCGGGCTCGCGACAGGCTTGCCCGCGAGTTCGACGTGGAAAGCGTTGTGGCGGCACTATTCTCGGAACCCCAAGACTTTCGCGGACTTTCGGAAGCTGCGCGGTCGCCACCGAGCCGAGGCCGGCAGCGGGTCTGCTCCCCGTCGCAGAATCGAGAACTGGGAAGCCGCGAAGGTCAGTCGAGCCGGGTACATGAGCCGAGCCCGGGTGGAAGAACTCAAGCGCTGGACGGCCGAGTACATGCCGGGCGCGACCGCAGCGTCGATCTCGATCGCGCTGTGGAGTGCGGCGCTGCGGGCCGAGGGCGTCGACGTCGCCGAGCACATCATGGTCTTGTTCAACAGTCGGCGGTATCTCGATCCGGCGCAACAGACTTCGCACGGGAACTTCGCCGTCGGCATTCCACTTCACCTTCCCGAGAACACGACGCCCGTCGGCATCGCCGAGGCGATGCGTGAGGTGATCGAATCCGGTTGGCCGATAGCAGTACTGGGCATGTCACAGCTCCGCGATGTCGCGTCGCGAATTCGGCCGTCCGTTGGGTCGCACGTCGACGATTCGGTCGTCGAGGTCCCCGAAACATTGAGGCTGGCCGTCAGCGACCTCGGGCGAGTGAGAGTGTTCGATCACCTCGATTGGTTCGACGACGGCAGGCCGCCGCAGATGGCCGCATCACTCGAACCGGACGGCCCGGACGGCTGCACGATGCTCATCGCCGAAATTGCCGGTGGGCGGACCTACACGGCGTCGTTCTGCAGCAAGATGATCGACGTCGCCGTCATCGATGCAGCACTGCTGAGGATGTGTGAAGAACCCGTCACACTGCTTCGCGATGCTTGACGAGTCATCAGTTCGACCAGCCGAACCACACTTGCCACACGGACGGGCCCACACATGACCGACGAGTCGACTGTGCTTTTTCTCGCCCACACCGGGCAGGTTTCCGGTGCCGAGAAGGTGCTGCTGGATTTGATCGACGAGGCCGAGCGCCGCGGCCACGAAACTGTGATCGCCTGCCCCGCCGGACCACTGGCGCAGCGCCTGCCGAGCGCCACCCGACACATCCGCATCGACGAGCTCGGCCTCGGCGGTGAGCAAGGTGCCGCACGCGGCGTCGCCGCAGTACGTCTGCTCGGCAAGTGGGTCAACGCCGCGCGCGCAGTGCGCTCCGTCGCGCGCGCACCGGGAACTGTGACCGTCGTCAACTCGCTGTTCGCGCTCCCCGTCGCTCGACTGGCCCGGCCTGCCCGCGGTGCGTCGTGGCTCGTTCACGACACCATGAACTCACTCAAGCAGCGGGTGGTGGTTCGATTCTCCCGCCCCGCCGTTCGAGTCGCGGTGTCGGTGTCGGAAGCAACGGCCGTTCCGCTCCGCGCGGCCGGCCTTCCGGTGGTGGTGTCACACAACGGAGTGCCGTGGCCGGTGGCCCGCTTCGGCGGCGATCTTCACACCCCGCCGGTCGTCGGCATGTTGGCTCTGCTGACACCCTGGAAGGGTCACCGAGTTCTCCTCGACGCCGTCGCCACTCTTCCCGACATTCGAGTCGAGCTGGCTGGAGGAAGCTTTCCGGGCGATCGCGAGTACGTATCGGAGCTCCACGAGCGTGCCTCCGAATCGGACCTCGCCGGCAGGGTGGAGTTTCTCGGGCACTCCGACGCAGAGTCCGCACTCCGCAGGTGGGATGTCGTGATTTCGGCCAGTACGTCGCCGGAGGCCGGTCCGTTGTCGGTACTCGAAGCAATGTCGCACGGGTTGCCGGTGATCGGAACAGATCACGGCGGTACCCACGAATTCCTCTCCGACGGCGCCGGGATCTTGGTCGAGCCCGGTGACCCCACAGCTCTCGCCGAGGCCATCTCGACAGTCATCGACGACGCCGATCGAAGGCGCAGGCTCGGTGAAACCGCTCGTTACCGCGTAGCCAGTCGACACGACATCAGCGAAACGCTTCCCGAATTGTTCCACCGGCTGATCAACTGACCACCACTGCGATCGCGGGACGCACCAGTTCGTGAAGTGGGAAACATGATCGACGTCACGGACGCGTGTGATTGAATCCGGAAAGATCGATGGAAGGGGACACAGGTGACACGCGCTCCGCACCGATCGAACGAGCACTACCACTGGGGTGTCGGAGTAATGGCCTCCCTTGCGCTGACCACGGCGGTCAAACGCATCGTCTCGGCAGCAACTCTGGCCATGGCCGTCGTGGTTACCTTCGAGATGGCGTTCGGCTACGGTGCCACCACCGCGATCCCGTCCATTGTGCAGTGGACGTGCATGATCGCCGCGTACGTCATGGGCGCATTCTGGTGGTTCGGTCCATGGCCGACGCTCGGGCAGGCCTTCGCGTTCGTCGTCATCGCCGACATCGCAATTTTCGGGGCCACCATCACCGCGGACTTCGAGCCCGAGGTGACACTCGGGAAGTGCACGTTTCTCATACCTCTGGGCATGCTGGCGGGTCCTCTTCGACAAGTGGAGGCTGGCCGCACACATAGCACTGTGCGTGCTGGCTACCTCCATCGTGGCGGTGTACATCGTGGTGCACCAAGGCGTGGACACGTTCGTCGCTGTCGTCCTGTGGGCACCGATCGTGTTGACTCTCACCGGCTTCGTGCTGATATTGCAGATGACGAGTCAGTCCATGCGACTCGAGTTCGAGTAGCCGGGCCCTGTTCGATCAGAACGTCAGCAGCACCTTGCTCGATCGCGATGCGTCCGCCGCGAGCGCGAACGCGTCGAGCGCCTCGGTGACGGGATACTCGGCCGTGATGACGGCTCCGACGTCGAGGGAGCCGTCGGCCAATGCCTCGATGACGTCGTCCATCTCGTCGTTGAAACGGAAAGAACCAACGAGGTCGATCTCGCGAGTGATCGCCAACGACAACGGAACCGGCTGATCACCGGCCGGCGGTAGCCCCACCATCACCACGCGGCCGCCGCGCATGGTGCCGTCGATCGCCGACGCCAGACCGCGGTGATTACCCGAGCACTCGAACGTGGCGTCTGCCTCGACGGAGGCGATCGCCGCGGAATCGCGAGCATCGATCGTTCGGTGCGCACCGAGTGCACGTGCCACTTCGAGGGAGTAGTCCTGCAGGTCGACTGCGACGATGTGCGCCGCACCCGCCCGAGCGGCCACCGCCACGATCAGGGCACCGATCGGGCCGGTACCGACGACGAGGACGGTTGCACCCCGGAGGTCCCCGGCGCGTTCGACCGCGTGCCAGGCGACGCTCGCCGGCTCGGCCAGCGCCGCAATCCTCAGATCCAGTCCCGGTGGCAGTGCTCGGAGCATTCGCGTCGGGACAGCGACGTGTCCGATGAACAGCCCGTCGTTGTGCGGTACCTGGGCCGCGCTTCCCATGTACCGACATCCGGGCGACAGGTTCGGACGATCGGCCGGGTATTTCGCACCCGTTCCGCCGGGCGTGGCCGGGTGGACGGTCACCGCGGTGCCCTCGGCGGGACCGCTGCCGTCCTCGGCGCGGCGAACCACCGTTCCCGACGCCTCGTGGCCCAACCGCATCGGAGCCTTCAATACCGATCGACCTGCCGCGCCGTGCTGCCAGTAGTGCAGATCCGACCCGCAGATCCCGCCGTAGGCGATGGCGATGACCGCCTCGTCCGGTGCCGCGGGTGTCAGTGCGACGGTGTCCAGACGCAGATCGTCGGCGGCATGGGCGATCAGGGCGACGGTCTTCTCGGGGATCTGCGGTGCTTCGGTCATGGTGGTACTCGTCCGTCCGTTCTCGTTCATCGGGTGACTGCCTCCTCGGAGGTGAGTAGGTCGAGCTCGTCTCGGCGGGGCATACCTTCCCAGTCGCCGGGGACGGTGCACGCGAAGGCACCCACGGTCGTTGCCGTTCGCAGCCGCTGGTCGATCGGTGCACCGGCGAGCCGTTCGGCCAGGTAGCCGGCCACGAAGCCGTCTCCTGCGCCGACGGAATCGACCACGTCCACCGCCACTGCAGCGCAGCCGTATTCGACGCCTCCTGCCCGTACCAGCGCGCCGCGATCGCCGAGCTTGATGACGGCCTCGTCCGTGCCGAGCTCGCACAGACGCTGCGCGAGCTCGGAGGGGGTGCCGTCGCCAACGGCGATGGCCGCCTCCTCGGTACCGGCGAACACGATGTCGGACTGCTCGATGATCTGCCGATACACCGGTGCCGCTTCGGATTTCGTCCACAACGCCCGGCGGTAGTTCAGATCGAACGACACAGCGATACCGCGCTCGCGCGCTCGCTCGATGTAGAACAGCGTTGCCTTGCACGCAGTATCGGACAACGCCGGAGTGATGCCGGTGACGTGCAGCGTAGTGGCCCCGTCCCAGAGTGCTTCCGGGATATCACCGATACGAAAGTGGGAACCTGCACTTCCCGCTCGGTAGTACCAGACCCGCGTCGAGGTGGAAGTACGGCGTTCCTTGACCATCAGGCCGGTGGGTGCCTCGGGGTCTCGAACGACGTGTGCGTCGAGTCGTTCGGCGTACAGTTCCCTGGCGACCCGGTCACCGAGGCTGTCCGAACCCACTCGGCCCACCCAGGTGACCGGAATTCCCAACCTGCGCAGCGCTATTGCGAAATTCGATTCTGCTCCACCGATACCCAGCCGCATCGTCGAGACGTGTGCGAGTGGGCCGGTGTCCTGGGCGGTGGTCAGAGCCATGGTTTCGCCGAACGTCAGTACCGACACTGCAGATCAGACCTTGACGAGTACGGGATCGGTGGCGTTGGCCGGATCGGTCAAGTCCCTGTCGCGGGTTTCCGGAGCGAACGACGCGGCCACGAGTACCGAGATCGCCATGATCATCATGTACACGGCGACAGGAACCCAGGATCCGGAGAACGCGGTGATCAGAGCCGCACACAGCAGCGGAGCAATGCCGCCGCCGAACACCGAGGCGAATTCGCGACCCAATGTCACTCCGGCGTAACGGTATCGGGCTCCGAACATCTCGGGGAAGTAGCTCATCGTGACGCCGACTGCTCCCTGGCACGCCAGGATGAAGCCGATGATCATCACCAGGGTGATCAACATGTGCGAGCCGGTGTTCAGCGCCATGAAGGTCGGGATCGGAAGGACGACGAGCAGGCTGACGATGCCGATGTACACCGGCTTGCGCCCCACCTTGTCCGAGAGCCATCCGAAGCCCCAGGCCGCGATGCCGCCGCAGATCGCTCCGATGAGCAGCACCTTCGGGATGAACGTGGCGTCGACGCCGATGTCGTTCTTCATGTACGAGGCCATGAACACCTGGTAGGTGTACGACTGCGCACTGATGCCGACAGTCATGAACATGACGATGAACAGCGGCCGTTTGCCGTTGGTGAACACTTCCTTCACCGGTGCCTTGGGGCGCTCCTGAGCTGCCTTGAGTTCCTGGAACACCGGGGACTCGTTGAGCTTGCGCCGAATGATGAACGCGGCAACGGTGACCACAATGCTGCTGAGGAACACCATCCGCCAGCCCCAGGACATCAGTTGATCTTCGGGAAGCAACTGAGCCAGAATCCAGGCGACAGCTCCCAGCGCGGTGCCGAGGGCTGCGCCGGTCATGACGAGCGCCGCCAGTCTGCCCCGCTTGCCGATCTCGGCCGTCTCGGTGAGAAGTGTTGCGCCACCTGACTGTTCGGCTCCAGCTCCGAAGCCCTGGAAGAACCGGCACAGCACCAGCAGCATCGGGGCCAGCAGCCCCACCTGCTCGAAAGTCGGCAGCAGTCCGATGGCCATCGTCGCGCCACCCATCAGCATCAGGGTCGCCACCAGAACCCACTTGCGACCGAGGCGGTCACCGTAGCGGGAGAAGAACAGTCCGCCCAGCGGACGAGCAAGGAATCCGACGGCATACGCGCTGAAGCTGGCGATGATGCCTGCGGCCGGAGAGATGTTGGGAAAGAACAGTTTGTTGAAGATCAGCGCGGATGCCGTGCCGTAGATGACGAAGTCGTACTGCTCGAGTGTGGTGCCGATGAGCCCTGCCCACGCAGCGCGTCGTACGGCGGTCGGATCATGCTTGGCCGGAGCGATTCTGGGAGAGTCCGACGGTTCGGTGGTCGTGTCCATGGTTGTCCTCGGGTCAAGTTTCGGCCTTGGCCGAACGAAGGAAAGGAGAAGGAGGTCAGTCGAGTGTGGTCCGGGATGCTGTGACGACAGGGCGGAGCGAAGAACTCGCCGCTTCGACGGCTGCTGCCATCGGACCGTGACGGACAACAGTATCCATCAATTCCGCAGTGCGTGTGATGAATTCGGGAAAGTGGGCCAATTCGACGGGGAGGATGTCGCCGCGCTCGAGTACCGAACGAACGACACCTTCGCTGGACGCTGCCGAGGCGGCAAGTCCTGCCAATCGCGCACGTGCTGGGTCGGCCATCGCATGTGCATGCGGGCCTGGGTCGAAATCTTCGGGAGGGCACACGCAGCAGAGATACGCGGCCAGGGTCAACGAGAGATACTGCGGTACAACACCATTGCGCAGGTGATGCAGCGCGGGGACCGGGATTCGCTGCGCGAGTTTCGCCGAGCCGTCGGAACCGACCTGTGCCGTTCTGTGACCCAGCGCGGAGTTGGACCACCGTACGAACAGCTGAGCGATGTAGTCCTCGATGTCCACGCCGTCCGGAACAGGCACGGTCGGGAGATATTCGTCGACGAGCACTGCTCGCGCGGCGGCCTCGACGAACGGTCGTCCGATCGAATCCGGAATGGTCGCGCGGCCGTCGAGAGCTCCGAGATAGGCGATGAGAGAGTGCGTTCCGTTGAGCAGTCGAACCTTCATCAATTCGTAGGGTTCGACGTCTTCGGTGAACACAGCACCGCCCGCCTCCCAGCTGGGCCGACCTGCGGCGAACTTGTCCTCCATCACCCACATCGTGAACGGCTCTGCAGGCACTGCGATGGTGTCCACTGCGCCCAGTCGGGCGGTGGACTCGGCGTCGTACAGCTCACTACTGGACGGGACGATGCGATCGACCATGGAGTTGGGGAACGCCACCGACGTTGCCAACCAGTCGATCACGTCGTCCGCGCCGCAGCGGGTGAGGAACTGACGCACGAGAGCAGCCGTGCGGTCTCCATTGCCCAGCAGGTTGTCGCAGCTGGCCACCGTGATCGGCGTTCCGTGCGTTCGAGCCCGCACCGTCAGCGCTCGAGCGAGCTGTCCCACCGTCGTCGTCGGCGTGTCCGGCTTCTTCAGATCGTGCTGCACTGCAGTCGATTCGAGGTCCAGTGCACCGGTGCGGGGCGAGAACGTGTAGCCGTGCTCGGTGACGGTGATCGTGACGATCTTGACGTCCGGGTCGGCAATGGCCCGGACGACGGCCGCGGGTTCGTGCGCGGCAACCATCACTCCGGTGTGCGCTCCTGGCACACTCACACGCGATCCGGACGGAGATATCTCGACCACCCCGTAGAGCAGATCCTGCGCGAGCATGGCATCGGTGACCGTCCGAGATCTGTTGGCCACACCCAGAATTCCCCAGGATCCGCCGCCCTGCGCCATAGCCGCGGCGGTGTACACGGCCTGATGAGCGCGATGGAAGTTGCCCAGTCCCAGGTGCACGATTCCGGTTCCGTCCGGCCGCGCGGGGACGAGTCCCGAGCCGGCGAGCGCCGAACGGGACAGTCTCGACTCACTCATCTCGTCACCAATCCGTCATGGAGCCGTCGAGGCGACGCGCAACCGGCAGATACGCGGGTTCGTACGGGTACCTCGCCGCCAACGATTCGTCCATGTCGACGCCGAGACCGGGCGCATCCCCCGGGGTGAGGTAGCCGTCGGCGAACGACCATGCGTGCGGAAAGACTTCGTCGACCAGCGGGTCGTAGCCCATGAACTCCTGAATCGCGAAGTTCGGTGTCGCCATGCCGAGGTGGACACTCGCAGCAAGGGTGATGGGCGAGACGTCGGACGGTCCGTGCGGCCCACAGCGAACCTGGTGCACCTCGGCGAGCGAGAAGATCTTGCGCACATGGCTGATACCGCCCGCATGCGCGATGGCGACGCGGATGAAGTCGATCAACTTCTCGGAGATCAACTGCTGACAATCCCAGACGGTGTTGAACACTTCACCGATCGCCAGTGGAGTGGTGGTGTGATGGCGCACCAGTCGCAGGGCGCTCTGGTCCTCGGCGGTGGTGACGTCCTCGAGCCAGAACAGGTCGACGTCCTCGAGCGACTTGCCCAGTCGCGCAGCCTGCTGCGGAGTCAGCCGGTGGTGCGCGTCGTGCAGCAGCTTCAGGTCCGATCCGACGTGCTCGCGCACCGCTGCCAGTACTCCGGGGACGTGGTTGAGGTAGGCGTCGGCATCCCACACTTCCTCGACCGGAAATGCACCGCGCCCAGCGGGTTCGTATCCCTGCGCTCCTCGGTGCACGCCGTACACCGAGTCGAGTCCGGGAACTCCGGATTGGGCACGCACGGCACGAAACCCCTGCGCCCGACGCCGGTCGACCGAGTCGATCAGTTCTGCGGTGTCCCAGCCGGTGGCGTGGGTGTACGAGAGAATGCGGTCCCGTACGGCTCCACCGAGCAGCTGGAACACCGGTTGCCCCAGCGATTTTCCCTTGATGTCCCACAGCGCGAGATCGACTGCGCCGATCGCGGCCATCGTCACGGGTCCACGTCGCCAGTAGACGCCCCGGTAGAGGTACTGCCAGGTGTCCTCGATGCGCGCCGGATCTCGGCCGATCAGCAGCGGCGCAACGTGATCGCGCAGGTACGACGCCACCGCGAGTTCCCGGCCGTTCAACGTCGCGTCGCCGTAGCCCACGACGCCGTCTGCGGTGGTCATCTTGAGGGTCACGAAGTTGCGGGTGGGGCTGCAGACGATCACGTCCGCAGCGATGATCTTGTCGGTCACGAGATCGCTGCCTCTGCCGTGAAGTTCTCGCCAACAACGAGATTGATCAGCGGTTCGTGCGCGACGAGTCGACCGATGTTGGCGGTGATGTCGTCGACCCGGCCCTCGAAGGTCTCACCGGTGATGCCGGACGAGTGGGGTGTCATGAGAATGTTCGGCAGCGTGTGGAACGGACGCTGCGATGGCGCACCGACGCCGTCGGCCGAGGGGTAGTCGTACCAGACATCGATGGCGGCACCGGCCAGCGATCCGGTCGACAGCGCCTCGAACAGTGCGTCCTGCTGCACCAGTGGGCCGCGTCCGACGTTGATCAGGACCCCCTCGGATCCGAGGGCCGCGAGTTCCGTAGCACCGATCATGCCGGCGGTGCGCTCGTTCAGTGGTGCGGACACCACCACGACGTCTGCCTCGGTCATGAGATCGGAGAGGCGATCGGTCGATGCAGCCCAGGCCAGTCCGTTCTCGGCGGCATCGACCGATCCACTGCCGGTGACCGCAATTCCGGTGCACCCGAACGCCCGCAGCAATGCCCAGGACTGCGCGCCGATGTGGCCGAAGCCCACGAATCCGACGGTGGCCGAGCCCAGCGAGCTGGACTGCCGAAGTGCCCGGTCGTACACCGGCGACGCCCATCGGTCTTCGCGCAATTGCCGGTCCTGTTCCAGGAATCCGCGTCGCAGCACCACCGCGGTGGCGGCGACGTACTCGGCGATCGACCGCTCGTGGTGAAAGGTGTTGGCCACCAGCGTCTGCAGACTCAGGGCGTCGAAGGCCACACCGTCGGTGCCGGCTCCGGCGACGTGCACCAGCCGCAGCTCCGGCGATGCCTCGGCCAGCGCGGCCGGGAACTTCCCGCCGACGTACACGGTCGCGTCGGCGATGTCGGCGGCAATGGCATCGACGTCGAACTTCTCGTGCCACGACAGGTCGATGTCGGAGGCGACACGATCCTCGAATCGGGCGCGATGGGGCAGCAGGTTGGAATCTGCGATGACGACCTTCACTTCGAATCGTCCTTTCCTGGAACGAGAGTGCGTGGGTGGACGGGGCCGGACGAGGCACGGACCACGAGTTGGGTGGGGAGATGGATGGTGCGCGCGGGCGAATCGGGCTCGGCTGCGCGTTGGAACACCAGATCGGAGCTGACGAGACCGGCGCGACCCATCGGAACGCTGATGCTCGTCAGAGCGGGATGCGCGAGTTCGGCGAGGGGTGAGTCGTCGATGCCGATGACGCTGAGATCCTCGGGTACCGCCAGGCCCATCGACCGGACTCCGTTCATGACTCCGATGGCCATGGGGTCGTTGTGGGTCATGACCGCGGTGGCCCCCGTCGCGACGACGCTGGCAGCGGCGGCGTGACCGCCCGCCAGCGTTTCCTGCTGCCAGCCCAGAACGTCCAACACTATTCCTCGTGCAGCACAGAACTGTTCGACGGCATCGACCCGTCGCTCGTTGGACCAGGATCGCGGCGATCCCTGGACGTACGCGAGGTGCGAGTGCCCCAGAGCCGCGAGGTAGTCCACGGCCTGCCGAATTCCGTCCTCCGAATCCGCGACGACGCAATCGCATTCGTCGGAGGATCGGTTGACGAGCACCAGCGGGGTGTCGCCGGCCAACTGGACGATGTCCTCTGCGGGGAGCCGCGGCGCACAGACGATCAATGCGTCGACCCGCCCCTGCAACTCGCCGATCACCTCGCGTTCACGGTCGGCGCTTCCGTCGGTGTCGGTCAGGACGATGGTCTGCCTGCGATGCCAGCCCTGGGCCTGCGCAGACTTGACGAAGCTCGCGAAGACGGTGTGGCCGATGTCGGGTACCACGACCGCGACGGTGGTTGCCGCAATGCGAGTGTCCGACGATCGACCCGAGGCCGCGACGTAGCCGATGTCGTCGGCGACCGCGATGATCCGGGCGAGTGTGTCGGCGCCGATGCGGTCCGGATTACTGAACGCGCGCGATGCCGTCGACAGAGATACGCCTGCTTGCTGTGCCACCTGCGTGAGCGTCGGTGCCATGATTCACCTCGGGGGTTCGTTGTGATGCTGAGCACAACGATTGCAGATATTGCGCAACCTTGTCAACACCTTGCGCAAGCCGTTCCCCCACGACCGTGCGGCAGGGTTTGACAGACTCCGACCGACCGCTTCATCGACGAACAGGAGATTTCACGGTGCGCACATTCCCCCTCCCCCACACCGGGACAGTCGTCTCGAGCATCGTGCTGGGGTTCATGCGCATCACCGACCTGGACGACGACCGGATCAGAAGATTGGTGGCCACCGCTCTCGACGTCGGCGTGACGGTGTTCGACCACGCGGACATCTATGGCGGAGCCCCACACACGTGCGAGAAGCGATTCGGCGACGCGGTGACACTGACCCCGTCGCAGCGCGAGCGCATCAGCATTCAGAGCAAGGTCGGCATTCGCGAGGGCTGGTTCGACTTCTCCGAGGATCACATCGTCACCACGGTCGAGGCGTCACTCGAGGCCCTCGGCGTCGATCATCTGGACACACTTCTACTGCACCGACCGGACACCCTCGTCGAGCCGGAGGAGGTCGCAGCAGCGTTCGATCACCTGCACGCGTCGGGCAAGGTCCTGGGCTTCGGCGTCTCCAATCACACACCCGGCCAGATCGAGTTGCTGAAAACCGCTGTCACTCAACCTATTCTGTTCGATCAAGTGCAGCTGAGCATCGTGCACTCGCCGTTGATCGCGGCGGGCTTGACCGCCAACATGGGCAGCGAGGATCAGTCGATCGACCGCGACAACGGTTTGCTGGACTACGCAAGGACGCGCGGCATCACTCTGCAGGCGTGGTCACCGTTCCAGAGCGGGACCTCCTCCGGCGTGTTCGTGGGCGATCGAGAGAACTACCCCGAACTGAACGTGGCGCTGGACGAGATCGCCGACGAACACGGCTCGACCCCGTCGGCGGTGGCGACGGCCTGGATCACCAGGCACCCGGCCGATATCCAGGTCGTGCTCGGTACCACGAATCCCGATCGCGTCGTCGAGGCCGCCGGCGGTTCGGACCTACGCCTGACCAGGCAGGAGTGGTACCGCCTGTTCCGGACGGCAGGCCACACACTGCCCTGAACGACGCTCAGCTGCGTCACATCTGCCGTTACCTCATCGTTACCGACTAGCTATCGGTCCGTGATGATCAGGCCTCGATTCGGTGACGTTGCGCTGTCAGGATTGCCCCACGGCATGCACCGGAACCTGTAGCCCTCGGGTTCCACCCCGTGCACGTCGGTCGCTAGGCCATCCGAACTGAGAGGTTCGCACCGTGACTGTCACCGACCACTCCGATTCTCGCCTCGCATCCGTCCAGCGCGGCAACGCTAATTACTCCATCGGCACCGAGCTGTACTCTCCCCGCCTGACCGTCGTCCGCGCGACGGGCGATCTCGACCTGAGGGCTCGTACCGATCTGGCACAGGCGCTCGACGCGGCCCTGCGCAGCGAAACGGTTGTGCTGCTGGACTTGTCAGCGGTCACCTTCATGTACTCCGGGTCGGCATGCGTGATCCTCGACGCTGCCTCTCGCAGTGCAGGCCGGCTCGAGGTCTTCGCTCCGACGCGGCCGGCGCGCATCGTTCTCGACGCATTGGGCGCGGCGACCGTCGGGGCGGATCCACGCGCTGCATGATCGGTGGAGGTTTGCGGTCCGTCCGATTCGGCAAACCCCAGTAGGACAGCGACTCCGGACGGCACGTCTGCCGTGAGTCGTCTCCACTGAACCGAAGCGGCTCGTACGACTTGCCGCGTGGAGCATTTCACGCACACCGAGGCAAGGATCGACAATGTCCGACCAGTTCAGCAAATCCGACCCGACCACCGCATTTCCGATGCCCGACCGGGCCGAGCAGGGTCGCCTCGAGCACCCTGGACTGACCCGCGACATGGTCTCCACTCCCGATCACGGCGAGAATTCCTACCGTGGATCGGATCGACTGCACGGCCGCAAAGCACTGATCACCGGCGGCGACTCGGGCATCGGCCGTGCTGTTGCACTTGCATTCGCACGCGAGGGTGCCGACGTCGTCATCGCACACCTCGAATCCGAAGGTCCGGACGCGCAGACCACGGTCGACCTCATCGAAGGAGCGGGGCGCGCCGGTAGAGCCATCGCCTGCGACCTCACCGACGAGTCCCAGTGCGTGCAACTGGTCGACACCGCCTCCGAGGTCCTCGGCGGGCTCGACATCGTCGTCAACAATGCCGCGTTTCAGATGGCCCAGATGGGCGGGATCGCCGATATCACCACCGAGCAGTTCGATCGGGTACTCAAGACCAACCTGTACGCCTTGTTCTGGATCTCGAAGCGCGCCGCCGAAATCATGGACGCAGGATCGACGATCATCAACACCACCTCGATTCAGGCGTCGAATCCTTCTCCGGAA
The DNA here is from genome assembly GCF_040702765.1 of Rhodococcus sp. NPDC076796. Classification (NCBI taxonomy): domain Bacteria; kingdom Bacillati; phylum Actinomycetota; class Actinomycetes; order Mycobacteriales; family Nocardiaceae; genus Rhodococcus; species Rhodococcus sp. NPDC076796. The sequence continues at coordinate 221,626 of NZ_JBFBMS010000006.1, forward strand.
TTGATGGATTACGCCACGACCAAGGCCGGCATCGTGGCCTTCACCAAGGGCCTCGCCGGCGATCTCGCAGAACGTGGGATCCGCGTCAATGCCGTTGCGCCTGGCCCGATCTGGACACCACTGATCCCGGCCACGATGCCTGCGGAGAAGTACGAGAAGTTCGGCGAGACCGTCCCGTTGGGGCGGCCGGGTCAACCTGCAGAGCTGGCCCCGGCATATGTCTTCCTGGCATCGAACGAATCGAGCTACATCACCGGCGAGACCATCGCGGTCACCGGCGGCACGCCCTTCAACTGACTTCGTCGACCTTCTCGGGTTCACGCCACGCGAGCAGCACACCGTTTCCCTCGGGTCGTCGCCACGGCAGGAAGAGCGCAACGGCCAGCGCACAGGCCATAGCGGCACCGACGGTGACGAACGACGCGAGCTGAAAGCCTTCCAGGCAAGCAGCTTTCATCGCGTGAATCAGGTCGGCCTTCTGCGTCGCGAAGATCGGGTTGGTGGGCGCTTTCACGATCTCGATGACGCTGACGACGGTTTCGCGAGCGAACGCTTTTTGGTACGGCTCCATGATGGCGTCGGGTATCGCGTCGATCTTCGGACTCACCTGTGCGGTGTAGATCGATGCGACGATCGATCCGAGCACGGCAACTCCCAGCGTTCCGCCGACCTCTCGAGTGGTGTCGTTCACCGCGGAGCCCGCACCTGCTTCGTCGAGCGTCACCGAGGACATGATCGACTCGGTGGCAGGGCCCTGCACGATTGCCAGGCCGAGGCCCATCAGAACCATCGAGACGAGAACCGGCCCCAGATAGGGCGTTTCGACCTTCACCTGACCTGCGATGAACATGCCGATGCTCATCACCACCAAACCGAAGACGATCACGGCCGTGGTTCCGATGCGTTGCGCAATGATCGTCGCCAGCGGCGCACCGATCGCGATGGATATCGCGAAGGGTAGCGAGTGAACGCCGAATTGCAGTGGGGTCAACTCCATCACACCCTGGAAGTACTGGGTGATCATGAACAGGAATCCGAACATACTGAAGTACGCCACGGCAATGGCCAAGGCGGGCAGTGAGAATCGCCGGTTTCGAAACAGGTTCAAGTCCAGTACCGGAGACGGTGTTCGCAATTCCCACCAGACGAAAGCGACGATGGCTGCCGATCCTGCCGCGTAGGCTCCGATGCTCGTTGCAGACAACCAACCGTTGTGTGGCGCTTCGATGATCGCCCAGACCAGTACTGTGATGCCGGCCAACGACAGCGCGATGCCCAGGGGGTCGTACTTGCCGACGTGCTCTGCCTTCGACTCCGGTACGCAGGCCAGCGCGGCCAACAGAACGAGCAGGGCGACAGGAACGTTGATCCAGAACACCGAGTGCCACGAGAAATGCTCGAGAAGGAATCCACCGGCCGTCGGGCCGATCGCGATGGCGAACCCGGCCATGGCCGTCCAGGCCGCGATGGCCAGCGCTCGCTCCTTGGCGTCGGTGAAGATGTTGATGATCAGGGCAAGGGTCGCCGGAAACACTGCGGCCGCACACACTCCCATGGCCGCTCGAGCCGCGATCACCTGTCCCAGGTCGGCGGCGACAGCGCCGCCGACCGACATCGCCGCGATACCCGCCAGTCCGAAAATCATGACCTTCTTGCGGCCGTAGCGATCGCCGAGGTGACCGAACGCCAACAGCAATCCCGCGAACGTCAGCGTGTAGGCGTCGACCACCCACTGCAGTCCGCTCATGTCGGCACGCAACTGCAGTCCCATCGAGGGCAGTGCGACGTTGACGACGGTGTTGTCCAACACGACGAGCAGCTCGGCTGCGCAGATCACGATCAGCGCGAGGTATCGCCGACGGATCTGCGGGACGACCACCGAGTGACGGGAGGTGGTGGGTAGCGACATGAGAATCCCTTCGACTATGACGATCGGCATAGTGCCTGAAAGGAAGTTAGCTGTTACTTACAGTTATAGCAATATCGAGTACCTCCACGAGGTCGGTGTCAGCGGCCCGCCGAAGCCTCCAGGACCGCCTCGAGCAGGGCCGACAACTCCCCCTCCGTCCGATCCAGGGCCGTAGTCGAGCGTTGCGCCTTGGACATGATCAGCGCACCTTCGATGGCCGCGATCGCAAAGGTGGCCAACGCGTGAGCCCGCTCGCGGGCGACACCGCGCTGCCACAGGGACGCTGCGATCGTGTCCTCCCAAGAGGAGAACGACTCTCCCGCCGCCGTCACGGCACCGGGAGCATTGAGCCCCTCGAGCGCAGCGGGAGCGACCGGACACCCCGCTACGAAGCCAGTGGCCAGCAGTTCGCTGCGAAAGCCCTCGATGATTGCCCGGACGGTGGCCGCGGGCCCCGCCGCGGTCAGGCCGGCCGAGATCATCGTGCCCATGGCGGCTCCCGCAGTGCGCGTCGCTTCTTCCACCAACTGCGGCTTGCCGCGGGGAAAGTGGTGATAGATCGAGCCGCGCGGCGCGCCCGCATGATCGATGACGTCGGCCAGCGAGGTCGCGTCCACGCCACGTCGACGAAACAGATCCGCGGCACTGCGCAGCATGTCGTCCCGAGCACTGCTTCGATTCGCCATCCGAACACCTCCCGTGGACGCCACAATGATTGACGTGACGCCTCGTTACATCTACAGTCGCTCTGTAGCTATGTTGTCCATCATAGCTGGAGCCGCAGTCCCGGAACCGGAGCAACGCCATGTCCCCTGCCACCGACGTGATCGACCTGAGCAGCCCGCTCACTCTCGCCTGCGGGCAGATCCTGCCCAATCGCGTCATGAAGGCAGCTCTCAGCGAAGGACTGTCCACCGCCGAGCACGGCCCGGACTCCCGCCTCGAGACGCTGTACCGCCAGTGGGGCGCAGGCGGCTACGGCCTGGTGGTGACCGGCAACGTGATGGTCGACCGGTCCCATCTCGGCGAACCGGGCAATGTCGTCATCGAGGACGATCGCGACCGCGATGCGCTGGCCCGTTGGGCGAAAGCGACGTCCGACGGCGGTGCCCCCATCTGGATGCAGCTCAATCATCCCGGTCGACAGGCCAACCCGCTCGTCACCCGCACCAAGCCCGTTGCACCGTCCGCCATCGCTCCCAACATCCCGGGGATTCCAGCACCTCGGGCGTTGAGCGAGAACGATATTCACGACATCATCGACCGATTCGCCACCGCAGCGGCCGTGGCCGAGACGGCCGGTTTCGACGGCGTCCAGATCCACGGGGCGCACGGCTACCTGGTGTCGCAGTTCCTGTCGCCGCTGTCCAATCGGCGCGACGACGCCTGGGGCGGCGACCTCGACGGACGGATGCGATTCGTACTCGAAGTCGTCCGTGCCATCAGGTCAGCGGTGTCTCCGAGTTTCGCAGTAGGAATCAAACTGAATTCGGCGGATTTCCAACGCGGCGGGTTCAGCGAGGAAGAATCACGCATCACCGTCGAGCATCTGGTTCGGGAATCCATAGATCTGATCGAAATCAGCGGTGGCAGTTACGAATCACCCGCAATGATGGGCACCGCGAGCACCCGCGATCGCGAGGCGTACTTCCTGGAGTACGCGCGGACGGTGCGCGACGCGGCCGGAACCGTGCCGCTGGCGGTCACCGGCGGCTTCCGTACCCGCTCGGTGATGAATGCGGCAGTGCAATCGGGTGAGTGCGACATGGTCGGCCTCGGCCGTCCGACTGCCCTCACCCCGGCCGTGGCGAACTCCCTGGTCGACGGCACGCTGGATCGGGTCGAATCGCCGCGGGTTGCTCTGCGCGTGCCGTCGAAGTCCAGCGCCTTCAAGCAGATCAACGGCGCTCTCGACCTGCAGTGGCACACCGATCAGTTGCAGCTCATCGGCGCTGGGCGTCAACCGAATTCGAGCCGTCCGGCATGGAAGACAGCGGCCACGATGATGCAGCGCAACGGCTGGGACGCGTTCCGCAACCGCCGCAGCTCTGCTCGGGTGGACACATCTGCTGCCGTGACGAAGTTTCGCCGCGAGCGCTGGATCGGCAAACACATCGCGAATCCGGTCGTCAACGGGCTCACCTCGATCGGCGTCCGAACCTCCCTGGTCACCGATATCGAGACCGTCGGCCGCAAATCCGGCCTACGCCGACAGGTACCGGTGTCGGCAGTGTTCGACGACACCGGAGCCTGGCTGATCTCCCAGCACGGAACCCGATCCGGCTGGGGAGCCAACATCACCGACGAGCCCAGAATCCGAATTCGTGTAGGCAGCCGATGGCGCACCGGCACAGCGACGTTCGTGCCCGACGATGACGTCGCCGTCCGTGCGCGATCCTTCTCGAACAATCCGGTGCTCGGACGCCTCATCGGCGCAGGCTTCCGTGCGTTGCAGACCGACCCGGTGTCGGTGCGAGTCGAGTACGACGATTGACCAGTTCTTCACGATCGACTTGGGTTTGGTTCGATCGCGCCGGTGTTGCCGGTGGGCTCCACCGGCACCGGTGTCAGCTGGCAGCAGGACGAGGCCCGAGCAATCATCGACGAATACACCACTCGCGTAGACGAACTCACGACGCAGTACGCCGATGCCATCGCCGATACCGAAGTCCTGCCGATCAGCACTTCGGAGGAAGGTGGGATCTCGATAGGACGTGACCGGGTGACGTCCATCGCGCTCGAGGATGTGGGAGCCCGCGTCGGCTCCGCCTGGACCGCTGCCACTCCGGAGATCGAATACGGACCGGAGAACGTCACAGCTGCATCCGACGCAGTGGCGATGATTGCCGCAATCACGTCGGAACAGGATCTGCAGGCGATGAACGCCAACCCGCTCTGGACCGGATTGCCGGCCATGCGCAGCGACCGCATCGTCCGGACGGACAAGTTCACCAACGACGGAGGTCCACTGACCGCGCTGTGGACCCTCGGCTTGGTGGAGAAGCTCTACGACCGCAGTTGATCGCAGATGTCGTCCGACACCCGTCGGGTTACATCGTCCGTTCTTCCTCCACGCGACACGTGACACAGGACACAAACGTGGCCGACTATGGGTTCATGACCAACTTCCCCACGCTCGACCCCGAACTCGCCGCTGCCGTCGCGATGCTCCCGAATGTCGATTTCGATGACCTCCCCGCTGCACGATCGACCTTCACCACACTTGTCGACGTCATGCTCGCCGACCTGTCGATGGCGGGAGTCTCGCTGCGAGAGATCACCGTCCCAGGAACGAACGGCGCACCGGACGTCACCGTGCGCTTCTTCGAGCCGGAGCACTCCGACGGACCGTTGCCCGTGCTGGTGTGGATCCACGGCGGTGGATTCGCCATCGGGACAGCCGCTTCCAGCGATCCCTACTGTGTCGATGTCGTCCGCGAACTCGGATTCGCAGTGGCGAACGTCGAATACCGACTCGCCCCCGAGACGCCGTTTCCCGGGCCGCTCGACGACTGCTATGCGGCGCTGACGTACATCCACTCGCACGCGGATGAATTGGGAGTCGACCCGAAGAGAATCGCGGTGGGCGGCCAGAGCGCCGGTGGCGGCCTGGCGGCAGGAACGGTTCTGCGGGCACGCGACGAAGGCGTCGTGCCGGTGGCGTTCCAGCTGCTCGAGATCCCCGAACTGGACGACCGCCTCGCCACCGTGTCCATGACCGAGTTCGTCGACACGCCGATGTGGCACCGACCGAACGCGATCCTGTCGTGGCAGTACTACCTCGGCGACTCGTACAGCGGCCCGGACGACCCGAATGTCTCGATCTACGCCGCTCCGGCTCGGGCGACCGATCTGGCCGGTCTACCACCGACATACGTCTCGACCATGGAGCTCGATCCCCTGCGCGACGAGGGAATCGACTATGCGGTGCGACTCCTCCAGGCCGGAGTGAGCGTCGAATTGCATTCCTTCCCCGGCACTTTCCACGGATCCGCGCTACTGGCAACGGCAGAGGTGAGCAAACGCGGACACGCAGAGGCGTTGGACGCCCTGCGTAGGGGCTTGCGCCTTCGTGTCACCGCCTCGTAGCGTCGTTTCATGCAAGGACTGATGTACCGGCTCGCGGAGCTCGACGCCGACTCCGCGGGCCTGGTGCGCGTGATCGACTATTTCGATGCACTGATCAGACACGGCGCGGATACCTCGGCGATGTTGCGCGCCAGCGCTGCTCTGGCCGACTGCGTTGTCGGAATCGACGTCGTCGGCACGTCCGGCGGACATCGCCAGCATGCGCGCTGCGATCCGAAAGGCCGCTGGTTGACTCAGGCTGCGGGTGAGCGGACAGCAGTCAAGGAAGTCGTCGTCGACGACGTCGTGATGGGTTCGGTGTGGATCGAGCGCGCAAGTCCCGCGCTCGCTCTCGACGACATGCTCGTCGATCGAATGGCCTTGACCGCAGCCATCATTCTGGTGCCCCGGCACATTCCGTCCGCGGCCGAACACACCCGAGCAGTGCTGTTTCCGATGGACGACATCGCTTTGCTGAGTTCGTTGACCGCATTGCACATCGAACCGACAGACCGGGTGAGAGTGGCCATGGCAGCTGCGGACTCGCCGTCGGCCACTGCCCCGCCGACGGCCGGTCGGTCGGTGCCGATCACGGTCGACGACCACGTCCTGTACCTGCTGACGGACGAACCGACCGAACCGACGGTGGGCCGTTGCCGTCTGGGTGTCTCGCTTGCGCTGCTCGCCGGCGATCTCCACCGACATCTCGGGAATGCTCGATTCGCCCTGGCACAGGCCAGCGAGCACCTACCTGTGTCGATCGCCGATCGTTTGGGTGCCCTGAACCTGTTGGACAGAGGAAGTACGTTGGCAATCAGCGACATTCCCGACCTCGTGCGCGCGAAGGAACTGAGCGCCACAGTTCACGGCCGTGAACTGCTCGGTACGCTCCGCGCGTATCTGGGATCCAGTAGTCTGCGGGCGACAGCAGACCGCACGCATCTGCACCACAGCAGCGTTGCGCACCGACTCGCGAAGATCTCCGAGGCAGTGGGGTACCCGGTCGATTCCGTCGAGCACCGTGCCCGTGCAACCGCAATGATGTTGGTGCTCGACGGCAGCGACACAGGGGTCGCATAATCCTTTGATGGAACCGACACCCACGGGCACGCTGCGCAGCACCGACACCGGCTTCGCCCTTGAGTTGACCAGGACCATCGCCGCTTCGCGAGAGGACGTGTGGGCGAGCCTCACGGAATCGCCTCGAACAGCACTGTGGTTCGGGCCGTGGGAGCGCATCTCGGAGAACACCGTTCGTGTCACGATGCGCTTCGAGGAGGGTGAGCCCGCATCGGACATGGCCATCGAAGCGTGCGAGCCGCCCAGCCGGCTGGCCGTTCGAACGATCGACGAGATGCAGTGGCCGCTTGAGGTTCGCCTCGACGAGAGGGAAAGCTCGACGGTCGTCGTTCTCGTGCACAGCTGCGAGAGCACGGACGGTCTGGGCGACATCGGCCCCGGCTGGGAGTACTACCTGGACATGCTCATCGCATCCAGAGACGGCACCCCGCTGCCGAGTTTCGATCACTACTACCCGTCGCAGCAGGAGTACTACCTATCGCTCCGCCCGCAGTGAATCAATGGTTGCGTAAAGCGTCGATCAGCTCCTTCTTGTTCAGTGTCGAGTAGCCCTCGAGGCCCAGTTCTCTGGCCCGGTCGGTCAGTTCGTCGACCGTCCAGTCCTCGTAGGATCCGGATTCTCCGCCCTTCCTACCGACCTGATCTCGCCCCTTCTTCGCTGCGGCGTTCGAGATGCGGGCGGCCTTCTCCTTCGAGTTGCCTTCCTCGCGGAGCTTCTCGTACAACCCCTGGTCCTTCAGCTGAGCCTGGTCATCGGTCGTGGTCTTCTTCGCCGGCATAGAAACTTCCTTTCACTGAATCGACATCGAAGCGCTACCCGCTCCGCACGGCAACGAATCATGCCCAGCAGCCCAGATCGGTGGTGTGCATCGAGTTCCATCGGGTATGCGAACGGGATGCAATTGGATCGACGGCAGTCGGAAAGCCGAGCCACCCGCGCAGACGAAGACACGGCCGAAGCTACCGGTACACCGCTCTCCGTGGGAGTGGTCAGCGACGACGGTTTCGCGTCGACGGTCGCGTCTGCCGTCGTCGCGAAGCTGCCCGACCACGCGATGATCGACGGCAAGCGGCGCGAAATACGCGTATCAGGGGCATCGGTTCCGCTCCCGCCCACAGCGACGGGTGCGGCCCCGCTGGGTCAGTGGCTTGCATCTGTGAAGGCAGACGCCAGTTACGACATCGTGTTGTGTGTCTCGGAGGTACCTCGCCGCCAGGGTTCCCGCCCGGTGATCGCCGAGACTCGGGACGGAACGACCGGCGCGCTGTACGTGCCCTCCTTCGGCACCCTCGCGGTCCGACGACGCGCTGTAGCGGCTGCGTTGGCCGTACTGCACGAGTTGATCGAAGCGGACGATTCCTCTCGGCTTCCGAGGAGGTACTTCAAGTCCCGCTGGGCGTCCAGTGACTCCGGCGAGGGTGACGAGGTGCTGCTGACGTCGAGCATCTTCGGCCGAATCAGGTTGGTGTCGGGGATGATTCGGTGCAATCGGCCGTGGCGATTGGTACCGACGCTGTCGAGCGCGCTGGCCGCGGCCAGTGCTGCCTCCGCCTTCGGCGTGTTCTACGCCAGTATCTGGCAGATGGCAGCGTCGATGAGCCTGGGCAGATTGGCGATGATCGGGGTCACCGCAGTGCTCGCCATGACGGTGTGGGTCATTTTTCCCAACGGGCTGTGGGAGAAGCGGACGTTCCGCCGCTCCACGATCGATCGCTGGATGTACAACGCAGCCACCGTGGGAACGGTTGTCACCGGTGCACTGTGCATGTACGCGCTGCTGTTCGCAGTTGTCCTCTCCTCGGCAGCTGTGGTGATTTCACCGGAGTTTCTGGCCGAGCAGATCGGTCGGCCCTCGTCGATCGGCGACTACTTCTCCCTCGCCTGGCTTGCCGCATCGCTCGGTACCGTTGCCGGTGCAGTCGGGTCGTCGGTCGCGGATCGCGAGGACATACTCGATGCCACCTACGGCCACCGCGAGTTGATTCGTCGACAGTCGGCGACCACGTCGTCGTCGTGAGGCCCCTCGATCCCTCCGCGTTGTGAGCTAGAACAAGGAAAACTGGGTACGTTCGGGATATGCCATATCTGGATCGCGTTGCAGACGTGTTCGTGCTGAACCTCGGAACTCGGGGCGTCGACGACAGCGAAAACCGCATGGGCCCGAACTGGGTTGCCGAGATCAATGCACTGCTCGGCGAGGTGGAGTCGTCCTCCGGCCCGGCTGCGCTGGTGACGACTGCGACGGGCAAGTACTTCTCCACCGGCGTCGATCTGTCATGGGGTGCCGACAACCTCGACCAGATCAACCGGTTCATCGGCTCGGTGCAGGAGATGCTGGTGCGCTTCCTGACGTTCCCGATGCAGACCGTCGCCGCCATGCAGGGACACACCTACGGCGGTGCCGCATTCTTCGTGATGGCTCACGACCACCGCATCATGCGGTCCGATCGTGGCTTCCTGTGCTTCCCCGGCGTCAACATCGGCGCGACCTACAGCCCGGGAACCGTCGACATGGTGCGAGCGAGGTTGGCCCCACATGCGTTTCACGAGGCGCTGACGACCGGCCGCCGCTACGGCGGTGGCGACGCCATGGCACTCGGCCTGGTCGACGCGGTCTCGACGCAGGAGCGTGTGCGCGACGACGCCATCGCCCGCGCAGCCGAATTGGCCGGCACCCGTGGCGAAGTTCTGGGCGAGATCAAACGCACCATGTACGCCGGTGAGATCCGCTCCTTGCTGACGCCTGTCGCAGGCGTCGACGAAATGGAATGGGTCTCGAACTAGGCGACGCCGTCAGTGCACCACCAGAACGGGGCATTCGGCGTGATGCACCAAGTTCTGGCTCACCGATCCCAGTATTGCTGCTGTGAAACGATTTCGGCCGCGGCTGCCCACTACCAACACCTGGGAAGTAGCGGAGATCGACCGAAGTTCGTGTGCCGCCGAAGCACCGACGGACACTGCCCGAACCGGCACCGACGGATACTTGTCCCGGTAGGTATCGACGTTGGCCTGCAACCACTTTCGCTCTGCCTCACGAAGGTGCTGCCAGTCGACCGAGGTGCCGTAGTCGAGTTGATCGGTTTCGTGCACGGCACCCACGTGGACGGCGAGCAGCTCTGCACCCAGGATGCTCGCCAGCTCGAATGCCGCCGACAGTGCGCGCTTCGACGGCTCGGATCCATCGACGCCCACCGCTACCGGCCCCGGCTCGGATCCGGAATCGCCACGTTCGTGCCATACCAACACCGGGCAGGTCGCGGCGTTGACGATTGCCGTCGTCGAGTACCCGAAGACGATGTCGCGCAATGGACCCGACTCGCACGCGCCCACGACGAGCATCGCCGCATCAGCGGAGAGTGCCTTCGCCATACGTGCTGCCGACAGCTCGGATACCTCCGATTTGACCGTCACCTGGGGGTCGACTCCGTGCACTACGTCGACGGCGCGGGCGAGTACGCCTTCACTCTCCTGCCGCAGCCGCGTCGGAAAGTCGGTGGTGTTCAGCTCGGCGGCGACCGCCGCACTCCACTCGTCCTTGAGTGCACCGTGGACGAGGTGCACCGATGTCGATGCCGCCCCAGCGAAATGCGCCGCCCATTCGGCCACCCCCTTGTCCGTGGGCGAGCCGTCGACCACGACCGCGAGCGGTCCGTCGAATGTGGTTGCCGCGATCGTGTGGTCCATCGTTCCTCCGTTGGCCGAAGACTGTTTCTACGTCGTCTCCTACGATCGCTGCTGCATCGACGCGCCACTAGGGCATTTGGCCACCTGCGTCACGGGTATTTCGGGTCGGAGCGACTACGCCCGAGCAACCAGGGGTGCAACTTCGGTGCCGAGTAGCTCGATGCCGCGCAGCAGGTCGCTGTGGGCCAGCCGCGGATTGGTCATCTGCAACGACAGTCGATCCACGCCGCCCAGTTGTTCGCTCACTCGCAGAATCTTGTCGGCCACCGTCTTCGGATCTCCCATGAAGAACGCGCCGTTGGGACCGGCGGTGGCGTCGAACTGCTGCCGACTGGGCCGGGCGAATCCACGCTCGCGAGAGATCTTGGTGAACATCTCGTTCCAGCCGGGGTAAATGGTGTCCGCTGCGGCCGTCGTGGTCTCGGCGACGAAGCCGAACACGTGCAGGCCCACCTTCAGCTGCTCCGGCGGATGGCCCGCCTGCGCTCCGGCGCGACGGTACAGATCGACGAGCGGGGCGAACTGTCGTGGCTCTCCGCCGATGATGGCGATCATCAGTGGAAGCCCCAGAAGCCCTGCGCGAGCGAAGGATTCGGGCGTTCCACCGACCCCGACCCAGATCGGCAACGGATCCTGCAGCGGACGTGGGTAGATGCCCTGACGGTTCAGCGCCGGGCGGTGCCGACCGGACCAGGTCACCTCGACGTTGTCCCGGATCTGCAGCAGGAGGTCGAGCTTCTCGGCAAAGAGCGAGTCGTAATCGGCCAGATCGAGGCCGAACAGCGGGAACGACTCGGTGAAGGATCCGCGTCCCACGACCAGATCGATCCGGCCCTTGGAGATCAGGTCGAGAGTGGCGAACTCTTGGAACACCCGAACCGGGTCGTCTGCGCTGAGCACCTTGACTGCGCTGCCGAGTCGGATGTTCTCGGTGCGCGCGGCGGCCGCGGCGAGAATGATCGACGGAGCCGAGTCGTAGTACTCGCTGCGGTGATGCTCGCCGATGCCGAACGAGTAGAGCCCGACCTGGTCCGCGAGGGCGATCTCCTCCAGCAGGTGACCCATTCGCTCCTCGGGGGCGATCACCCGGCCGTCGGTCGGATCGGTCACGGAAGAGACGAAACTGTCTACGCCCAGATGCATGGTGGGGCCTTTCGATTCGGGATTGTCGCCTCCATCAGCATCGATGAAGATTCAATTATTCCGAGGGGAGGCCGAGCAGGCGTCTAGTCTCCCCATCGTTTCAACTCCTTCGCCGCGTAGTACATCTGCTGCGACGCGCCGAAACGAACGAGCAACTGCTGCTTCTCCTCGTAGAACCAGACCACGGTTCCGTAGACACCTTTCATAGGCCCATCAACCGTCGTGACACCGTCGCCGATCTCGAAACCGTCCATATCGTCACCGTACCGATCCGTCGAATCATGGCTCGCCGAACTCGCAGACCGTCGAGCAGACTTCCGCCCGGCGCGCGACGAGTCCGTCGATCCACGCAATCGCCTCCGGGTAGGCGGCGGCATTCGCGGCCGGGTGGTCGAACGCGGGAACGAGCTCGGTTCCGAAGTCGAACTCACGGACGGTGATGTCGGTACCTCCGGCGACGCGCCATCGGTGAGCCAGGAGTCGGCTCTGTTCGATCTCGACGGAGACGTCGTGCACACCGTGCACGATCATCACGGGCGCGGCGGGCGCGGTGAAACCGACGGTGTTGGCTGCCGTCAGCGGACCCAGTGCGGGTCCCGTCATGAGCGCGCCCAGTGACGTGCCGTCGACCGTCAGATCCTCGGACCGCAGCGGTCCGTATTCGAGCGCGTCGATCGTGCAGAAATCCTGTGCCGCATCGAGAACTGCCCGTCCGCGGTCGTTGAACAGAGCGCGGATATCGTCGGCCCGGTCGGGGTGCGCACCGATCAGGCCGTCGATCGTGTAGAGCATCGTCGCGGCGGACTCGGAGCCGTCCTGGCCGTCGACTCGCAGCACGGGATCGGTCGGTGCCGCACCGACGAAGGCACCGACCACGGACAGGTCGGGAGCGTACGTGGAGGCAAGCTCTGCAGCGGCCGCCGAGGCGACGCCCCCCGCCGAGTATCCGTAGAGCGCCACGGGGGCATCGGTCCGTTGCGCCGCGGCCCGTGCCGAGTCCAGAACGGCACGGGCACTGGCGATCCGGCCCAGGAATTCGTATTCGCCGGGAGTTCCGAGGCCTTGGTAGTCCGTCGTTACCACTTGGTACCCCTGCGCAAGTAGCGGCAGCAGCGCCGGCATCGTGGTTGCCAGTCCCAGGTCGGACGAGCCCGAGCAGCGGTCGGCAATCCCGTAACTGCCCGGCGCATAAGCGATCACGGGCCGCGGCCCAGGCCCCGCCCACGCACGAGTCGGTGTGATCAGAAGCCCCGACACCGAAACCGCACTATCACGGGGATCGGCCGATCGGTACAGAATGCGCTCGGTGTGCGATCCCAGAACATCGAACTGTGGCAGGGGTTCTCGGCGCACGATCGTTCCGGGCTCGTAGGCCTCCAGATCGGGAACCGGATCGGAGTAGAAATCTGCCCCATCGGGGGCCGACGAGACGGGTGCGGCCGACAGAATGCAGGACCCCGCAAGGACGAACAGGGCGAGGGCGACGATAAGGACTCTCATCTCGCGAGCAAGTATGCCGCCCTGAACACCAATCCGCATTCCAGCGTCACCACAGGCAAAGCGGTCCACATGCACGGATCGCCGTTCCCGCTACGTTCACTGTTTGATCCACGTCGGGACGAGGCTGCGGACCTGTGGTGCGCCGGCCAGCAGCGGTGCCACTTCACGTTCGTACGCTCGATAGGCGGGATGCTGGAGAAATGTGCGTGCGTCCTCGGCGGACCGGTAGTGCTGGAAGGCTGTGATTCCGTCGGGATCGTCGACATCGAGACCGTAGTAGTAGGCAAGATGCCCGGCGTTGTCGAGAACTGCCGGGCCCATGTGCTTTTCCCACAGGGCTCGGACGGCGTCGCGTCGGTTCGGAAAGGTCTTGTGCGAGACGACGACGATGACACCGGGCGGAACGGCGGTTTCAGCAGTCATGGGTGTTTCCTTTCGACTGACCATCAGAGGCGGTTCCCGGCGATCATGCAGCATGGGTCGGACATTCGAAGATGGCGTGCAGGGAGCCGGAATTGTCCGGCCTGTAGGGTCGCCGATCATGATCAAGAGAGCTCTGACGAGGTCGGCGGTCGTCGCGGGCGCGGCCATCGCGTCGACCGTCTGCATTCCGGCGCCGGCGCATGCGCACCACGTGGAATTCACGCCTCTCCCGGTGGCTTACTCACTGGGAGAGAACTTCTCGGTACCCTGCAGTGGACAGCTGACCGGTGCTGTCCACACCCCACACGACAGGCCGGGGCAGGTGACGGTATCCGTATCGTGGCTGCCCTTCTTCACCGGTCAGTGTCACAACGCGATATTCGTGAACTACTGGTCTGCCGTCGGAGAGAACGGACAGGGAAGCGGCTCACGATTGATTCTGCTGCCCTTCGCTTCTCGGGCCTTCGCGCCACTGACCGGGGAAATCACCTTTCCGATGACATCGGGTGGGGGTTCGATGACCGTCGCACCCAACGCGGTGAGCACGACATATCTCGATCCGCTGGCAAATACGGTGCGGTTCACCGTTGCGTGACACACGCGTGTCGGAGTCGACGTTCATGGATACGCGGCTACGGCCGTGATGTGGTCCGCGTGGCGACTGAACCGGACACCTCTGCTGATCTCACTGAGCACCATCGCGATCCTGATCACCGCAACGTTGACGGCTGGGTTGTACGTTCCACGCCATCCGCAAATATCATGGTCGTTCCTGCGAATGTGTTCGCGATGGAACGACGTCGGGCTGTGCAGGCCGGAGACCGCACTGACCTTGTCGACGTTGGGTGCGTTGCTTCTACCGTTGCTGCTCGGGATGTTCGTGGGAGTCCCCGCATTCGCCCGTGAAATGGACACACGTGCACATGTATTTGCGCTGACACAGTCCACCAGTCGAATCCAGTGGTACCTCGCACCCATCATCGTTGTCTTCCTGCCTATTTCGGCAGCCATGACATGTCTCGGCTTGGCACTGCATTGGGCCACCGGCCTGTCTCGGGATTCCTCGAGCGCTCTGTATGGACAGTCCGTCAGTTTCTCGTTCTTCGATTTCCCTCACTTCGAGACAGCAGGCGTCGTTCTCGGTGCCTACACGCTGCTGATGCTGCTCGTCGGCAGCACCTCGGTACTGATATTCCGCAGCGCAGTCACGTCCATGCTCGCTACCCTTTTCATCTTCCTGTTCGTCGTTCCGGTGGCGTTCACGTGGATCGCGCGTGAGCACTACGGGTCGCCCGCCATCGACAGCGAGCCGATCAGCGGCCTGTATCGCGAGTCGGAATATCCCCCGAACCCGTACTACACAACCGATGGAACGTGGGTCGTCGACGCCGGGTACGTCGACAGCAGCGGCGCGGAAGTCAGACCTCGAATAGATCGTTGCGCGCAGCCGTACCCGGACGACTACTGGAATCCGCGTCCCGGAGAGACGGACGAAGAACGTTCGGAGCGAACTCGACTCGAAACCCTGGACCGTGCGGCACGATTCGACGACTGTCTACGCGACCAAGGCGTCGACCGCTTCGACATCCGCTACTACACCGAAGACAACTTCTGGAGATTCCAAGCCATCGAAACCGGCCTCATGCTTGCATTCGGTCTCGTGGTCGGTGGGGTGGGAATGTCGGCGGTCCGGCGACTCACCTGAGAGCCCCCGGATGCGGTCCCATAATCAGGATGGCAACACGCCGACGCCGATCATCGGCGTGGTGGAACCGATCAGGAGTGCTCGGTCGAGTGCGGATCCACGCGGTAGATTCGCTCGACGGGTCTACGACCGTCTGACATGGTCCACTCTGCCGGACGCGTGTCGACCAGAGTCCAGCCGGTGCGTTCGTACAGTTCGATTGCCTTGCTGGAGTGCTCGATGACGTCGAGCATGGACGCACCTGCTGTTCGTGCCTGTCGCAACAATGAATCTCCGACGAGCGAGCCCCTGTGGCCCGGTCGCACGAAAAGACGGGACACCCACAGTGCACCGGGCTTGTCGATGAGGACGACATGTCCGACGGTGTGATTGTCATGCTCGGCAACCCACGCGGCCATCATGTTCTCGGGCGTCAACCACGCTGCCGGATCCTGTGGCCAGCGATGAGGATAGTCATCGGACTCGTGGACCTCACTCAGCGCCTCGACACACCCCGGCAGGTCGGCTGGATTTCTCGGTCGGACGAGCACCATGAAGCGAGTATCCCGCACCGACAGACTTCAACGCGCGGCGAGAAACCCCGGCCGCGGTTCGGTGCCGGAAAACGGTTCGACCACAGAATTCTCGACGCTGTTGAACACGACGAAAATGTCCGCCCTCGGCATGGGCGAGATATTGCCCGCCACGTCACCCGGGCTCAGCGCTCTTTCGAGCTGAACGAATCCGGCTTCGGCGTACCCGAGCAGTTCGAGATCGTTCGGGACATGACATCCGTCATGTCCCGCCGATGATGTTGTAACCCGATCCGATGTTTGTCTGCACTGTTGTGCGCCGGTCGACGAGACGACAGTAGGGAATGCAAGAGCGAACCGACGCATCGACGAGGAGGGCACCATGAACAAGCCGGAATCGACATCGGCCGACAAGGACGAGACGCAGGCAGTTCCTGACGGCAAGACCACTGAAAAGGTCAATGCCACAGAGCTTCTGCTCGACAGCTTCGGCGGAACCAGCGGAATGATCTACACCGCCGTTCCGGTCGTGGCGTTCGTGACCGCCAACGCTCTGGTGGCCCTTCCGATCGCCGTCGGCGTCGCGATCGCCATCGCGCTGGTGATCACTGTTCTTCGCGTCAAGCGAGGCGAGCAGATCGCGCAGGCCAGTGGCGGACTACTGGGCGTCGTCGTCGCGGGCGGTGTCGCCGCCTGGACAGGGTCGGCAGGCGGCTACTTCCTCATCGGCATCTGGCTGAGCTTGGCCGGAGCAGCACTGATGCTGGCCTCGATACTCGCACGACGACCGTTGACGGGAATGCTGTGGAATATGTTGCACGGCAACGAGTACGCCTGGCGATCGACACGCTCGGTTGCCCGCGCCCACTACATCGCGACGTCGACATTCGCCGTGTTGTTCGGTGCCCGATACGTCGTTCAGGACTGGCTGTACGACACCGACGCCACCGGGTGGCTCGCGTTTGCCCGAATCGCGATGGGCACACCGTTGCTCGCACTGGCAGTGCTCGTCACCGTCTGGGCCTTCCGCCGCTCCACAGCGCAGCTGGTTCACTCGAACCCTGCGTAGACCCTGCCGGAGGAATTGGCACTTGACTATGCCGTTGGGTCACAGTCGACACTGGTTCCGACCTGATCGAACCGGAGGAGAGCGACAGGCGGCGGCACTCGACGCCATCGATCCCGAATAGACCATCAGCACAACGCAATTCGACAGGAGTCGACCAACCATGCCCATGTTCGACAACAGGAGAGCGAGATTTTTCGCTGCAGCGTCAGCGTCGATGCTGCTGCTCGGTGCCTGCAGTCAATCACCGCCGGAACCGGACACAGACCCCGAGCCGTCGGCCGAGTTGCAGCAGTTCTACGACCAGAGCGTGACGTTCGAGCCGTGTGAAGGGTACGGCACCACCACGGCCGACGAGCAACTGTTCGCCGGCGACCCCGGGTTCGAATGCGCCCGCGTGGACGTGCCACTCGACTACGACGATCCGGACGGGCGCACGGCGCAGATCGCGCTGCTGAAAGCACCCGCCCGAGGCGAGAAAGTGGGCTCGCTCCTGCTCAACTCCGGCGGACCCGGCGGTGCCGGAATGAGCATGGCTGCAACGGGTGCGGTCGCGAACTGGGCGGACAGCCGGCTGACCGAGAAGTTCGACCTCATCGGATTCGATCCCCGCGGTGTCGGTGCGTCAACCCCGGCCATCGATTGCTTCACCGATGAGGAACACGAGGCAGGGCAGGCCTACACCACGGTCCTCACCGGCTCGAGAACCCTCACCGAGGACGGTGCACGCCAGCTGGTGAGCCAATGCTCCGAACGATCAGGAGGCGACGACGTCCTCGAACACGTCGGTACCCGCGACGCTGCCCGCGACATGGACATCCTCAGGGCCGTGCTCGGAGACGACGGCCTGAGCTACCTCGGCCAGAGCTACGGAACACGACTCGGTGCGGTCTATGCCGAGATGTTCCCGGAGAACGTGCGCGCGATGGTCCTCGACGGTGGAATCGATCCGGAGCAGGGCACCGCAGAGCGCAGGATCTACCAGTACACCAACTTCCAGAAGGCATTCGACGACCTGGCGGCGGCATGCGCGAGCGCTCCTGACTGCCCGTTGGGCACCGATCCGAGCAAGGCTGTCGACAACTTCCAGCAGATCGTCAGACCGTTGATCGACAATCCGATCGTCACCGGCGATGGCCGTGTCATGGACTTCGACGCCGCATACGGTGCTGTGATCGCAGGGCTCTACGACTCCTCGGCATGGCCGGTCATCACCAAGGGCATCGCCGAACTCCAAGCAGGACAGGGCGATACCCTTCTGAAGATCAACGATGTCTTCGGCGGACGCGACGCCGACGGCACCGTCCCGAACTTCTCCGAAGCGCTGTACGCGATCAACTGCATGGACGAGCAGCGCAACGCCCCGGAGCAGGAAGTGGACCTCAAGCGGCAGATCCAGGAGATCGCACCGTTCACCGACGCCGGACTAGGACCGGAGGGCGCACGCGACCCCTGCGAATTCTGGCCTGCAGAGCCGACTCTCGACATCCCGTACGCCACGGACGTCGACGGACTACCCGACACACTGACCATCTCGGTGACCGGCGACCCGTCCACACCGTACGAGGGAGGCGTCGACTTGGCGAACACCCTGGGCGGCTCGCTGCTCCCCGTCGACGGCGAACAACACACCGTGGCGTTCGGCGCAACGAGCACCTGTGTCAACGACATCGTCGCGAACTACCTCGTCGATCTCGAATCCCCGCCGGTCGACGCACGCTGCGCTCTGTAGCAGCCGAACGAGAGGACGAATCATGACTGCACCCCCACTGATCTCGGTCGAGGACTTCTTCGGCCCACCCGTTCGCTCCGGTGCCACGATGTCACCGGACGGCACCAGGATGGCGTTTCTCGCGCCGTGGAAGAACCGTCTGAACGTGTGGATCGAGGACCTCTCTCCGGGCAGCGAGCCACGCTGCGTCACAGCGGACGAGACTCGCAGTGTGCACGATTTCCGGTGGACGGATGACCCCCGCTGGCTGCTGTATCTGCAGGACACCGGTGGTGACGAGAACAGTCACGTGTTTCGCGTCGACCTGGAGGATTCCGATGCCGCGGCAGTAGATCTGACGCCGTTTCCGGGTTCCCGCGCGGTGTCCATCGAACCGGTGCGGGGTCGGGCCGGGGTGTATACCGTCCTGATCAATGCGAGAAGCATCGCCGAGTTCGATCTGTACGAAATCGAGATCGCCACAGGTGAACTGACGATGATCGGGCAGAGCCCCGGCGTCGGCCGGTATCCGATGCTCGGTGCCGAGGGCGAGGTGTTCGCCTTCGCGATGACCACGGACGGCACCATCGAGATCACGCGGTTGGACGAGTCCGGCGCCGAAACCACGGTGGCGTCGTTCGACGGCACCGACTACCCGATGGGCATCAATCCGATGCAGATCACTGCGGACGGTACCGGCATGTGGCTGGGTTCCAACCGAGGGCGCGACCTGACCCATCTGATCCGTCTCGACCTCGAGACCGGCGAGGAGACCGTCGTCGACAGTCACCCGACACTCGAACTCGATGGGGTGCGAAGAGCCGTCGAGCAGACCTCGTCACCGCTGATCTGCGACAGTGCAACCGGAGAGCTCATCGGTGTTCGGTATCTGGGAGAACGCCAAGTGATCCATGCAGTGGAACCGGGTTTCGCGGAGATCCAGAAAAACCTGGAACAGCTGTTCGACGGTGACATCGGAGCACTGTCCTCCGACGAGAGCGGACAGAAATGGATCGTCAGCTTCGTCCACGACCGCGATCCGTCCGTCACCTACTTCTACGATCACGCCACCGGATCGAGTCGCCGACTCTTCCGCCCGTACCCACATCTGGATCCCGAGGACATGGCCCCGATGGTGCCGGTGAGTATTCGGGCGCGTGACGGTCTGACTCTGCCGTCGTATCTGACGCTTCCGGTGGGCGTGGAACCCGAGAACCTGCCGATGGTTCTGGTGGTGCACGGCGGCCCCTGGTATCGGGATTCGTGGACCTTCGATCCCATCGCGCAAATGCTGGCGAACCGCGGATATGCAGTGTTGCAGGTCAACTTTCGCGGGTCGGTCGGCTACGGCACAGCGCACATGAACGCCGGGGTCGGCGAATTTGCGGGCGCGATGCACGACGATCTGATCGATGCAGTGAACTGGGCGGTCGAGGCGGGGTACGCCGATCGCGAGCGGGTGGCCATCATGGGTGGTTCCTACGGCGGCTACGCGGCGCTGGTGGGCGCGTCGTTCACTCCCGACACGTTTGCCGCGGCGATCGACTGCGTCGGCATCTCGGACCTGTCGAACTTCATGCGCACCCAACCGGCCTTCATCGGTCCGGGGATCATCAACAGCTGGTACCGCTTCGTCGGCGACCCTGCTGATCCCGACCAGCTGGCCGATATGCTCGCCCGATCACCCATCTCCAAGCTCGACGCGATACGCGCGCCGCTCCTGATTGCGCAGGGTGCTAACGATCCGCGGGTCGTCAAAGCAGAATCGGACAATGTCGTCGAGCGCCTGCGGTCGCGTGGCGTCGACGTCGACTACCTCGTGTTCGACGACGAGGGGCACGGATTCGTCAACCCGGAGAACAGTATTCGCTACTACCGCGAGGTGGAGAAATTTCTCGCCCAACACCTCGGCGGCCGTAGTCTGCAGTGATCGTGGGTCTTACCCTGTCGAAGGTCCCGCCGATCAAGGCTTTCGTCCGCATCAGCGCTTCGAAGTGATGAGTTGACCCGACACTCCAAGGTAAAAAGATGACCCCCTTACCAGCGTTTCCGCTGGTAAGGGGGTCATTCTTGTGCGCCATCAGGGATTCGAACCCCGGACCCGCTGATTAAGAGTCAGCTGCTCTAACCAACTGAGCTAATGGCGCCGATCCGCACCGCGTGTTCTCTGCGGTGCGGGAGAAACATTAACAGCAGATGCCGCCAGATGTGAAATCGGCTGGTCGGAGCACCTGCATGCGTCAGTTGAAGATCCGGCGAACCACGAGAACTGCCACCACTGCACCCACTCCGAGGAGGGTGAACTTCACTGCCGGCTCGTTGAGCTTGGCCACCACGGACTGCTTGGTGTTGGCGACGATGTTCTTGGGGCTGGCACGGACGCTCAGCTCGTCCAGGGTGCTGGCGAGCTGATTGCGAGCGGCCTCGATCTCGCGCTCGATCCGGTCGGTGTCCTTGGCCACGTGTCCTCCAACTTGTTGCAAATAGTCTCGGTCGCAGTCGAGCCTAGAGCACGACGATATTTCGATACTCTCGTGCGGTGACCGAATACAGCAAGCTCGAGCCGGGCGACACCGCTCCGGCGTTCACCCTGCCCGATGCCGACGGCAACGACGTCTCTCTCGCCGACTACGCAGGCAAGAAGGTGATCGTGTACTTCTACCCCGCCGCGAGCACCCCGGGCTGCACCAAGCAGGCCTGCGACTTTCGCGACAGTCTCGCCGAACTCAACGGCGAAGGCCTCGAAGTCATCGGCATCTCCCCCGACAAGCCCGCCAAGCTCGCCAAGTTCCGCGACAAGGAAGAGCTGACGTTCCCGCTGCTCTCCGACGAGGAGAAGACGACGTTGCAGGCGTGGGGCGCATTCGGGGAGAAGAAGAACTACGGCAAGGTCTACGAGGGCGTCATCCGCTCCACGTTCCTCGTCGACGAGGCCGGCAAGATCGAGGTGGCGCAGTACAACGTCCGCGCCACCGGACACGTCGCCAAGCTCCGCCGCGATCTGGCTGTCTGAGACCTAGCCGTCCGACCCGGCCAACCGCTGCAGGAACAGTGCCTCGGCGACGGCCATCCTCTCGATTTCCGTCGGGTCCACGCTCTCGTTGGGGGCGTGGATCCGACACCGAGGTTCCTCGACGCCCATCAGCACGATCTCGGCGTCCGGCAACACCTCAGCCAGCGCGTTGCACAGCGGAATCGATCCGCCCTGCCCCGCCGTCCCCATGGGATGCCCGAAGGCTTCCTCCAGCGCCTCGGACAGCGCCGCGTAACCCGGTCCGTCGGTCCTGGCCCGAAACGGCGAACCGATCGCCTCACGCTCGATGGTGACCCGCGCATTCCATGGCGTACGCGCCTCCAGATGAGCCACCAACGCATCCTGAGCCCGCTGCGGATCCATTCCCGGCGGCACTCGCAAATTGAGCCGTGCCGACGCACGAGGCGAGATCGCAACAGCCGACCCCACGACCGGTGGGCAGTCGATCCCCAGAATCGTCAGAGCAGGCCGTGCCCACACCGCCTCGGCCACAGTGCCAGAGCCCGCCAGCCCGACGCCGTCGAGCACCCCGGCATCGGCACGGAACTGCTCGGCGTCGTACTGGACCCCGTCCCAGGTCTGTGTTCCGTCCAGACCGTCGACCACGGTGTCGCCCTGCTCGTTGCGCAACGTGGAGAGCACCTGCACCAACGCGGCGAGGGCATCCGGCGCAGGCCCGCCGTACATGCCCGAGTGCACCTCTCCGGCAAGGGTTTCCACATTCACCACCACGTTGGCGATACCGCGGAGTGTGGTGGTGACCGTCGGCAGGCCGACCTTCGCATTGCCGGTGTCTGCAATGACCACCATGTCTGCGAAGAACAGTTCGGGGCGCTGCTCCACGAGCGCTTCCAACCCGCCGGTGCCCATCTCTTCCGAACCCTCGCAGACGATCCGCACGCCGACGTCGAGCGACTCCCCCAGCGCCCGTAGCGCCAGCAGATGCATGATCACGTTGCCCTTGCAGTCCGCCGAACCCCGCCCGTACCAACGGCCGTCCCGTTCGGTCAACTCGAAAGGTTCACTGTCCCAAAGTTTTCCGTCACCTGGAGGTTGAACGTCGTAGTGCGAGTACAGCAGTACGGTCGGCGCTCCCGCGCGAGCCGGCCGCGAGCCGACAACGGCCAGTGAACCGTCGACCGTCTCGATCAATTGGACGTCGGGAATGCCTGCGTCGACGAAGGCCCGTTGCACCCACTGCGCCGCACCCGTGCATTCCTCGACCGGAAACTGCCGGGGATCGTGCACCGAGGTGAACCGGACCAACTCTGCCAACTCCGATTTCGCTCGGGGCATCTGCGATGCGATTGCAGATCGAACGTCGACGGGTCGCGGATCGGCGGGCATGAATCCTCCAAACGAGAAAATGACAGACGGGCCGTAGCCAGTCTGTCATCACTCGTCTCGAGAACGATTCAGCGTCAGCCGCCGGAGAACTCCTGATGAAACCACTCACCGGTCTGCTGCCAGTGCCGATCCCACGCTTCCTGCTCGAGCTGTTCGGGCGACTTGCCCGGCTCGGGAACGGGAACAGGAACGGTGAACTGCGGAGGGGCCACCGTGGTCGCTGCCGGTGGCGGCTGCGGGGCCGCCACGGCCTGACGTGGCGGATCCTGCGTCACCCAAGGCCGAGTGGTCGGTGCAGGCTCGACAACTGTCGATGGGTCCACTGTCGGGGGAATCGTCTCGGGCGGGGGCGCAATCGCCGGCGCCTGCGGAACCACGACCGCAACCGGGTCGGACGTCGTCGGATCCGCCTGCCGAGTTGCCCCCACCAGATCCGCACCGGCATCGCGTCGATCGACGCTCTGCTCGGCAGTCGTCTCGGATTCACCCGGCAACGTCGCAGCGACTGCGACACCTGCGGAGAGCACCCCGGCCAGCAGCACTGCGGCGAACACGAGCTTGCGCCCGGAGCCTCCCGACCGGGCCGGCTTCGCTCCGATAACCGACAGCACGGCAGGCGTCGGAAGCGGCGCTACCACCGTGTCGAAATTCGCAGCCTTCGCTTCTTCGACGGTCTCCTCGGGCTCGGAGTCGCCAATCTCGGCGTCGGCCTCGTCCGCTTCCTCGACCTCGGTATCGACGGCCTCGACCGGATCCGAGTCCTCGGTCGCCACCGGCGGAGCGGCCACTGCTGCCGGCTCCTCCTGATGCGCCAGCAGCGCAGCTCCTCGCGCTGCGACCTGGTCCGCATCACCCACGCGCACAACGGGAACGCCGAGTCCGAGAGACAGGATGTCGACCAGGTCTCGACTACTGGACGAGTCACCGAAGAGGGCCACGAACTCCGGCTTCTTGCCGGACTGATCCACCACTTCCCACGCCAGTGGGATGGTGCTGCCGATGCGCTCGGGCGACATCGAGTCCAGCGCAGCCGTCTTCGCTGGGGTGATCGAGGCGTCGGCTGCGTCGGCGAGAGAAATGGAGACGCCCGCGTCGCCCATGTAGTACAGAAGGACGGTCTTCGCGTCGGCAAATTCCTTCGAGGTTGCCAGCCAGCCGAGGAACGACTCGGATGCCGACGACAGCACTGCGGGTTCGTCGCCCAGGGCGGCTGCGAACTCGGCGCGCTCGTCCTCGGTTCGATACACCACGCCCACTGCGTCCACGTGTACGTCGAGCGTCGCCGCCTCGGCGCGCATCGTCTCGATCGCTGTGGTGAGAACCGAGGCGGCGTCGGGGTCGAGCGGGTTCGTCCGATCGGCGAGTACCTCTCCCGAGGTCGGCTCGAACAGCACTGTCTGCATCGAGCCGGATTCGATCGCTATACCAATAGTTGCCATGGCAGTCTCCCTGTGCTCAGGGTGGAGGCTCCCGACCATGAACGTCATTCAGCGGTTCCGAATGACGATCACCCTGCACGGAATTTGATTCTGTTACCTAAACCATACCTGTTGACGGTTAAATTGGACCAGATCGGTCTTGGAGTTTGTCACAGTAAGAGGAACCAGCAATTGTCGTCGACCCCAGGTTTCTTCGAAACCTTCGGCTTGAACTCGCGTGTTCGAGCCAGAAGCGCAGCCTGCGGGAGTGACGTACCGGACCGTTGTGGATAACGAGCACCCGCGCCGGATAGCCTGACCGGGTGGAATCCTCTGCTCGTGCCCAGTCCTCGCGCCGTCTCGACGCCGCGCTCGAGTCGACGGCACAGACTCAGGAGCTCATGCCGCGACGGCGTCCCACCCAGGAACGCAGCCAGCGCAAGTTCGACGCGCTGCTGCAGGCCTCACGTGAGCTGCTCAGTGACGTGGGTTTCGAGTCGTTCACCTGCGAGGAAGTCGCGTCGCGCGCAGAACTGCCGATCGGCACGCTGTATCAGTTCTTCGCCAACAAGTACGTCATCGTCTGCGAGCTCAACCGCCAGGACCTCGTGGGGGTCCAACAGGAACTCGCAGAGTTCGACGGCGAAGTCCCGTCCCTGGACTGGGTGCGGTTCCTCAACAACTTCGTCGATCACATGGCCGGCATGTGGATGACCGATCCGTCGCGCCGTGAAGTGTGGCTCGCCATGCAATCGACACCGTCGACACGCGCAACCGGGGTTATCCACGAGCGGGAGTTCGCCGAGCAGGTCTCGCGCATGCTCGGACCGCTCACTCCGCGCACGCCTCGGCATCGCCGCAACCTCATGGCTCAGGTGTTGGTGCACATCGTTTACTCGATGCTCAACTTCTCCGTGCAGGACGGCCAGAGCCACGAGGACGCCGTCGCCGAGCTCAAACGCATCATGATGGCGTATCTGCTCGTCGCCGAGAAGGAGAGCAGGCGCTCCGGCGGCTCGACCATCGACAGCGACGCCTGAGTCTCCCGAGACCACACGAAAGAAGACCCGCCCGATCTTGTGGATCGGACGGGCCTTTCGTCGTTCAGCGCGGAGTCACTCCTCCAGAATCGCCACCGCGGCGGCAATGTCACCGTCATGCGTCAGCGACAGATGAATCTTCACCGTCGGCAGGAACTCCTGCGCCATCCCGTGCAACTTGATGGACGGCCGGCCCCACGCATCGTTGACGACCTCGATCAACGGATACGGGTTGTCACCGATCTGTGGCGGCCGAGCGAATCGCGATGTCGCCCATGCCTTCAGCACTGCTTCCTTGGCCGCCCACCGTGCTGCGTAGTGGCGGGTCGGGTCGGAACTCTTCGTCGCGGCATGACGGCGCTCGCCCGCGGTGAAGCTGTCGCGGATCATCGTCGTGCCGACCTTCTCCATCTGCTCGGCGAAATCGGACACCGTCACCAGGTCGAAACCCACTCCCAGGATCGCCATCAGATGGCACCCGGCAGACCGGAGGAGTAGACGTCGTCCTCGCCGAGGCGAGCGGACTCGTTGAGCAACACGTGTGCCTCCAGTTCGCGTGACGCCTTGGCCGGCGTCCCGTCATGTCCGAGCCGTCGATCGTCGGGCCGCTCGTAGAGGGAGTCTCCTCCCACCATCGCGGAGATCAGCCTGCGCTGACCGGCGATGCGCCGCTCGTTCGCCTTCGCGATGTACTCGGCACGCCGGTCCGCCGGAACGGCCTCGACGAATGCCTGCGGGTGCACCAGCGCAATGAGTCCGGACACGTGGCCGAATCCGAGGGAGGTGAGCAGACCTGCCTTGAGCGGCACCGAGTCACCGAAGCGCAGCGGCTCCCGAGCCCACACCAGATGCTCGAACGCGGTCATCTTGTCGTCGACGCAGTCGAGGCTGCGGTTCGGCGGGATGACGCCGTTGGCCAGCACCTGGCACAGGCCGATCAGCTGCCAGGCAGCCGCTCCACCCTTCGAGTGCCCGGTGAGGCTCTTCTGCGAGACAACGAACAGCGGAGCGCCGTCCGAACGGCCGATGGCCTTGGCGAGACGGGTGTGCAGTTCCGCCTCGTTCGGGTCGTTGGCTGCAGTGGAGGTGTCGTGCTTGGAGATCACGGCCACATCGTCTGCACTGACGCCCAGTGCGTTGAGCGAGAGCGCGAGCGCCGAATCCTTGCCGCCGCGACCGGCACTGAGCGCGCCGAGTCCCGGAGCCGGGATGGACGTGTGCACTCCGTCGCCGTACGACTGTGCGTAGGCCACCACTCCGAGGACCGGCAGGCCCATCTCGAGCGCCAGGTCTCCGCGAGCGAGCAGAATCGTTCCGCCGCCGTGGGATTCGACGAATCCACCGCGCCTGCGGTCGTTCGCCCGAGAGAACCGTCGATCGCTGATGCCCTTGGCGGTCATCGCTGCCGAGTCCGCGGTGGCCGACATGTCACCGAAGCCGATGATGCCTTCGTTGCTCAGGTCGTCGAAGCCGCCGGCGACCACGAGCTGCGCCTTGCCCAGCTTGATCTTGTCGACGCCTTCCTCGACGGAGACGGCCGCGGTGGCGCAGGCGGCGACGGGGTGAACCATCGCGCCGTAGCTACCGATGTACGACTGGACCACGTGCGCGGCAACGACGTTCGGCAGAGCCTCCTGCAGGATGTCGTTCGCCCGGGCATCACCGAGCAGGGTGTCGATGTACAGCGAGCGCATGGACTCCATGCCGCCCATGCCGGTGCCCTGTGTGTTGGCCACCAGCGTGGGGTGCACCCAGCGCATCAGTTCCGACGGGTTGAAGCCCGAGGAGATGAAGGCGTCGACCGTGGTGACGATGTTCCACAGTGCGACACGGTCGACCGAGCTGGCCATGTCGGGCGAGATGCCCCACTTGGTGGGATCGAATCCGGTCGGAATCTGCCCACCGACGGTGCGGGTGAGCTTCATCTTGCGCGGAACGCGAATCTCGGTGCCCGCCTTGCGAGTGACCTGCCAGTCGCTCGAATCCGGGACCGGCGTGATCAGCGTGTGCTCGGGATCCGCTGCTGCGAACGACCGGGCATCGATCTCGGTTCCGACCACGAACGTCAGGTCGTTGTCGAGGAAGATCGAGGTCATCAGCGGAGCGGTGTTGCCGACCATCGCACCGTCGTCGCCGTAGGTGCGGATACCGCACTTCTCGACCACGATGTCGTGGTATTTGTCGGCGATGTCCTCCTCGGGCACCAGGTCACCGGACTCGATGTCGTACCAACCCGGCTTGGGATCGTTCTCCCAGGCGATGAGGCCGGTGTTCCATGCGAGTTCGAGTACGCCTGCGGCAGAGAGCTGCTCGTCGACCTCCATCTCGAAGCGGGTGCGTGCCGAACCGTACGGTCCGAGCTCACCTGCACCGACGATGACCACAAGATCCTTCGGGTCGACATCGAGTGTCGGCCACGCCGGAGTGGTGGTCGACGTCGACAGACGCGGCGGAGCGGGCAGTGCCGCGATCACCGAATCGCCGGATGCCTCTTCGGTCTTCTCGGCGGCGGCCGCAGCCGCGTCCCGAGCGAGTTCGACGAGGTTGAGCTTGGTGCTGGCCAGGCCGCCGGTGAGATCGGCGACGATCGGCTCCTGAGCGGCCTGACGGCGAGCGGCAGGCGTGCACAGCTGCAGCAACTCGGTTGCCATCTCGTCGGTCGACCAGGTGCGCACACCCTCGGCTTCGACGGCCTCGACGATGGGGTCGTTGCCGCCCATCAGGCCGGTTCCGCGGACCCAACCGATGTGAGCGTGGGCGATGGACACCCGCTCGGCCCAGTTCTTCTCCGAACCCCACTTGGCGACAACGGCATCGAGTGCAGCCTTGGATTCGCCGTAAGCGCCGTCGCCACCGAACATTCCGCGGTTCGGCGATCCCGGCAGCACCACGTGCAGGTGCGTGTCGATGTCATTGTCGTAGCCGACCTTGGACAGTCCGCCGATCAGGCGCTCGACCGACCAGAGCAGCACGCGCATCTCCATCTCGGCGCGAGCTCCGGCGTCGGACATCTCGCCGACGACCCGAGGTGCGGCGAACGGGAACAGCATCGTCGGTGTGGCGCCGGCCTTGACCAGAGTCTTTGCGCCACCGGCAGTGTCGATGAAGTCGCTGCCGATCCACTCGATGAGCGCATCGACGTCGGTGTACGACGCGATGTTGGCCGGAACCACCCAGAGCGACGCTCCGCTGCGTGCGTTGTCGCGGTAGAGCGAGCGGTAGAAGCCGAGTCGCTCGTCGTCGAGCCTGGAGGTGGTGACGAAGACCGTCGCTCCCCCGGCCAGCAGCTTGGCCGTCACCGCAGCTGCGATGGAGCCCTTGCTGCCGCCGGTGACCACTGCGACCTCGTCGGACCACTGGCCCTTGTCCTCGGATGCGACCGCGATGTCGGAGATGCGTCCGAAGGTTTCGGCCAACACTGTCTTGTTCTCGTAGTCGGCCTTGGCCTTCCACCACTGTGCCTGCGACGCAACGGCATTGCCTGCGCCGGCGAAGGACTCGACGGAGATGTCGCCTGCGGTACCGAGCCACAACCGGGCCAGGTCCTCACGGGCGGTGGCCCACCGGTCGTCGATCAGCACGGCGCGCTTGGCGTCGAACGCCGGGGCGACGAGGCGAGGCCAGTCGGATCCCAGCTCGGCCGAGACCAGCTCCACCAGAGCGGCATCGGGATCATCGGCCAGCAGTGCGTTGGGTGCATCGGCCAGTCCGAGCTGCTCGAGCACCAGCCGGGCCGCGGAAGCCAGAACGCCGTCGCGGCCGGTGATGTGCTCGGTGAACTCACCGAGAGCAGCAGCGTCGACGGTTCCGCCGGCCCCGCCGCCTGCCTGCGGCATCGAGACTGCGACGCCGCGGCGTGCGGCCACCGCAGCCACGGCCGCGTCGACGACGTTGTCGACTGCGTTGCCGTCGGCGAGAGCGCCGTCGGCCAGGCCGCCGAGTGCACCACCACGAACCGAGGCACCGTCACGGGTACCGAGAGCGACCTCGGCGGTGACGTGGTGCGCCCAGCCGTCGCCCAGTTCCCAGGTCTTCTTGACGCGATCGGCGATCGAGGCCGGGCGTCGACCCGAGGGGCCGAAGACCTTGCGAAGGTGGTCGTTGATGGAGTCGCTGAGCACCGGGCCGAACGGCTTGTACGTACGAGCCAGCTTGTTCACCGTGCCCGAGAGCGCGCCCATGTCGGCATCGGCAGCGCCGTCGATGGCACCGAGCGAGAGCTCGGAACCGAGGTCGACGAGCAGCTGGTTGCGGCGTGAGGACACACCGTCGCACAGTGCCTCGATGGTGTCGGCGGGCCCGATCTGATCGAGCTGCAGCTTGGTCCACAGGCCGATGAGGATCTTGGTCGCATCGGCCGCGACGAACGCGATGTCGTCCGGACGAGGTCCGCCGGACGGTGCTGCTGCGGGTGCGGGAGCCGAAGCCGGAGCTGCAGCTGCTGCCGGAGCAGCGGCTTCCACGGGTGCCGACTCTTCCTCGTCGGCCGGAGCCGGGTCGGTGTCGGTGCCGTAGATGATCGCAGCCTCGCGCTCGAGGTTGAGTACCTCGACCGGGTGGCCGAAGCGGCCCGGCAGCTTGAGGGTCTGCGACGCGAGGTTCGCCACGGTCGGGGTTGCGCCGAGGCCGATCTCGACGAAACGCTCGACGCCCATGCCGCCGTCGGACTCGTCTGCGAACAGCAGGTCCTGGGTCTCGATCCAGCGCACCGGGCTGGCGAACTGCCATGCGAGCAACTCGGTCAGGATCACGCGGCACAGATCGCTCGGCCGTGCGGCCCACGAATCGAACTCTGCCAGAACGGTGTTCAGTGGCTCGGACGGAACCAGATCGGCGATCTCCTGGACGAACTCGCGCTCGAGCGAGAACGGCTTGGGCACCAGGTTCGGGATGTAGCGCCCCACCAGGATCGCCGGGTCGATCTGCTCCGGGAGCAGAGTCTGGAGGCGGTTGCGGAAGTCGTCGACTCCGCCGCGCAGCACCGTGGAGTGGAACGGCACGTCGATGCCGGGAACCATGATGTAGGCGGCCTTGCCACCGAACTCGGCACGGCGGATCGCGATCTTCTTCTCCAGCTCGCCGAGGCCGGCAACCGTGCCTGCGATGGCGTACTGCGAACCGCGCAGGTTGAGGTTGACGATCTCGAGGAACTCACCGGATTCTGCTGCGACACCGGCGACGAAACCCTGTACGTCCTCGTCGGCCAGGCCGATCTGCGACGGGCGGATCGCTGCCATGCGGTAGTCGCTGCGGCCGCTGGCGTCACGCGGAACGAGCGCGTGCATGGCCGAACCACGCTGGAAGACGACCTCGAGGACGGCTTCGAGCGGGAGCACACCGGCAACGGCTGCGAGGGCGTTGTACTCACCGACGGAGTGGCCGGCGAGAATCGAGTTCTCCACGAACGCACCGGATTCACGCAGTTCGGCAACCTGTGCGACGCCGAGAACGGCCATCGCAACCTGGGTGAACTGGGTCAGGTGCAGCACACCGTCGGGGTGCTTGTGCGTGACGCCCCGCGCCTTGAGCGACGTCGGGTTGTCGCGCACCACAGCGAGAATGGAGAAGCCGAGCGCGCTGCGGGTGTGCTTGTCGGCACGCTCCCACACCTCACGTGCGGCCTTCGAGCGAGACCGTGCGTCCAGGCCCATGCCCGCACGCTGGATGCCCTGGCCCGGGAAGGCGTAGACGGTCTTCGGCGGCGCGGTGCGAGCGGTGGCGACCATGACCAGTTCGCCTGCGACACGGCAGGAGACCTCGATCAGTTCGGCACCCTGGTCGAATCCGGTGCGGTCGACGCGAACGTCGATCTCGGCTCCGGGGCGAACCATGCCGAGGAAGCGGGCGGTCCAGGCGGTGAGGCGACGCGGCGGAGTCTTGGTGTCCGCGTGGTCGACTGCGGTGACCGTCTGCTGGGCAGCGGCCGAGAGCCACATGCCGTGCACGATCGGGCTGCCGAGACCGGCGAGCAGCGCAGCGGCATCCGAGGTGTGAATCGGGTTGTGGTCACCCGAGACCTGAGCGAACGCGGCCATGTTGCGCGGAGCGACGATGGTTGCCTGACGGCGGCGACGACGCGGGGTGTCCTGTGCGTCGGCGCTCACCGAGCCGCCTGCACGAGCCGGGTCGACGAGCTCGCCCTTGCCGGTGCGTCCACGAATGGCGAAGCGTTCCACCAGAGTTGCGACGGCGGGAGCGTCGAGACCCTCACCGAGCATGGCACCGATCTCGACGGTGACCTCGACGACGCGGCCGAGGTCGGTGTCGAGCACCTCTCCTGCCGCAGCCTTGACCACGAGAATCGAGGTGTCGGTGGGCAATTCGCCGACCAGGTTCACATTGTGATCGAGGTGCACCAGGTCGAGCATGCCTTCGATGACGTCGATGCCTTCGGCGTTTCTGGTCGCGCCGAGGACGGCGAAGACCGCGGGCCAGCAGGCACCGACCAGGACGTCGGGAACGGCCTTGCCGCTGACGGTCAGCGAGTCCGGCAGTCCGGAGCCGGTGACGCCTGCGTGGTCGGCGATCAGATCGGGGATCCACGCGATGTTCAGCCGGGCAACGCCGCCCTTGACGGCCGGAAGCTCTTGGCCTGCAGCAACTCCGAGCAGAGCCGACATGGCCTGCTGAGCGTCCTGAGCGGTGACGACGGGAGCGCCGCCGTCGATCGTGGAAGCCGGAACCGTCAGGCGGATGCGAACTTCCTTGCCCGGAGCGAGGGGAACCAGCAGCTCCACGTGCTCGGCGTCCAGCACGGTCAGCGACGAGCCGGTCTGCGGGTGCGCCGCGACCGTCTCGGATTCCACGGTCCAGTCGGCCGGATCTCCCAGGCGTGAAACGGGGTTCTGCGTCATCCGCGAGGCCCAGGTGACGTCGGGAGCTGCCAGCACGATGCCGAGCAGTCCGGGTGCGATCTCGGCGTGGCGACGGCTCGCGATGGCCGTGGGCTCGACGCCCTCGGCGAGAAGCTGATCGGCGGTGGCCTTCTCGAAGCGATCGAGCAGCTCGCCCACGGGCTCGTCGACGCGAGTGATGCCTGCGACGGCGACGGTTCCGGGGATGACGCAGACCTGATCGGCCGAGTAGCGAGCGTCGTGTGCCTGCCACAGCGAGTCACTGCGCCACCAGCGGCGCACGTCACCGTCGACGACGGGGACGAAGTTGACCGGCTTGCCGGGCATGCGGCACAGCGAGGTGAAGAAGGTGATGTCGGCCGGGTGCAGCACCACGTCTGCTGCGTCGGGGAACTGTGCGAGCAGCGACTTCAGTGCCGCGCGCGGGCGTTCGAGAACCTCGGCGTCGGCGAACAAGGTGGGGATGGGTCCGCGATCGACGGGGTGCAGGCGAGCCTCGGCGCGCTGCAGCATCTCCAGGAAGCGGGTGCGCCAGGTGACGTCGAGCCACACCGATTCGCGTGCCTCGGACACGGCGTCGGTGAACTCGCCGCCGCAATCGAACTCGCTGCGCGAGTCGGTTCCGATGGCCAGGTCGAGGTAGCGAAGGAGCCACTGCTGGTACGTCATCTCGGCGACGTCACCGAAGAAGGGCTTGGCGGTGCCGTCGAGTGCGGCGATGATCTCCTCGCGACGCTCGGCGACGGCGTCGGCGTTGCCGGCGACCTCGTCGAGCAGTCGGCCGCAGCGCGATGCCGCATTGTCGATCTCGTGGATGTCGGCACCGAGTTGGCTTCGGCCCGAGGCCATTCCGCCGTTCGCGGTACCGGCACCGACCCAGTCGGGGGTTCCGGGTGTGTCGACCAGAAGCTGCTTGACCTCGGGAGCCGTCGTGGCCTCGAGGGTTGCCATCGCTGCGGTGCCGACGAGGATGCCGTCGAGCGGCATCTTCGGGTAGCCGTGCACAGCCGACCAGGTTCCGGTGAGGTACTCCGCTGCCCGCTCGGGTGTGCCGATGCCGCCGCCGACGCAGACGACGAGGTTGGGCCGTGACCGCAGCTCCGCGTAGGTGGTCAGCAGCAGGTCGTCGAGGTCCTCCCACGAGTGGTGTCCGCCTGCGCGGCCGCCCTCGATGTGAACGTTGACCTGGTAGGACGGAACCTCGTTGGCGATGCGGATGACGGCGCGAATCTGCGCGACGGTGCCGGGCTTGAACGAGACGTAGCTGATGCCGGCCTCGGACAGCTCTTCGATGAGGGCCACTGCCTCTTCGAGTTCCGGGATGCCTGCGGTGACGACGACGCCGTCGATGGCTGCACCGGCTGCGCGAGCGCGCTGCACGATGCGGCGTCCGCCGAGCTGCAACTTCCACAGGTACGGATCGAGGAAGAGCGAGTTGAACTGGATTGCGCGGCCGGGCTCGAGGAGGGTGGAGAGCTCGGCGACACGATCGGTGAAGATGTCCTCGGTGACCTGGCCGCCACCGGCGAGCTCGGCCCAGTGGCCTGCGTTGGCAGCTGCGGCAACGATTTTGGCGTCGACCGTGGTCGGCGTCATGCCGGCGAGCAGGATCGGCGAACGTCCGGTCATCTTGGTGAAGGAGGTCTCGACCACGACTCGGCCGTCGGGCAACGTGACCGGGGTGGGGGCATAGGCGGACCATGCGGGCTGGACCTCGGGAGCAGCTCCCGGGGTGAGCAGATTGCGGTGTCCCCCGCGCGAGGATGCGGCGATGATGCCGACGCCCTGTCCACGCAGCGCCGGAGTGGTCATGCGGGTGAGCAGGTCGCCAGGACCGAGATCGAGAATCCAGTCGGCACCGGCGTCGACGACACCGTCGATGGCGTCGACCCAATCCACGGAGTCCACGAGGATCTTCTGTGCGAGGTCGCGTGCGAGCTCGACATCGAGTCCACAACGCTGTGCCCAGGCACTGACGAGTTCGACAGCGTCTGCCAGGGCGGGGTGATGGAAGCCGATCTCGACGGGAAGCTGCTCGAAGACCGGGGCGAACACGGCACCGCCACGCTTCTTGGCGTCGCGGTCACGCTCTTCCTCGGCAGCGATCTGCTCGCACTTCTCCTGCACGCGGGCCAGCTGGGCCGGCGGTCCCGAGAGTACGACGCGACGACGGCCGTTGCGGATGGCGAGGGCGGCGGATCGCTCCGGTGCTCCGTCGATCGCGAGGTCGGCGATGATCGCCTGCAGTCGTGCGGGTTCGACGTTGGCGACCGAGACCATCGGCGCGCGGTCTCCGGCTCCGATGATGCCGCGGCGGCGGCCGACGAGACCTGCTGCAGCACCCACGAGCTGGGCGATCGCGAGGAAGCTCGCGTCCTGTGCGCCGTCGGCTGCGACGGATTCGGCGGCGATGAGCCCCTGCGAGTGTCCGACGACCTCGACCGGCGGGGTCTGGGCGGGATCGAGTCCCTGCAGCTTCAGTGCGCGCAGTGCTGCGACCTGAGTGAGGAACACTCCGGGAAGCGAGACGGCAGCGGAGGTCAGCGCAGCCTCGGACGGGCCGTACGAACCGACGGTGTCGTCGTCGGCGAGGTCTTGTTCGAGCATCCAGCCGATCGGGTCGAAACCGACCGAGCGCACGACCAGCAGCTCGTCGGCAACGGGCGCGAGAGTGACTGCGGCCTCGTTGACGAGATCGGTCAGTTCGGGTTCGAGCGCGGAGTCGCGAGCCAGTTCTTCGAGGGAGCTGAGCCACGGTGCACCCTGGCCACCGAAGGCCAGTGCGTACGGCTCGCCCGCGGCGAAACGATCTGCCAGAGTCCGAGAGCCGCCATTGCTTCTAGGGGATTTGT
Organism: Rhodococcus sp. NPDC076796; assembly: GCF_040702765.1. NCBI lineage: Bacteria > Bacillati > Actinomycetota > Actinomycetes > Mycobacteriales > Nocardiaceae > Rhodococcus > Rhodococcus sp. NPDC076796. The sequence goes on from NZ_JBFBMS010000006.1 coordinate 256,976, forward strand.
CTGCGTTGCCGGTGCTTCGCGAGCCTCGTCCGTGTGATGGTGTGCTCTCGTTGATCGTCAAGGCTGAAGATTCCTCTCGTGGACGCCTCGGGGGTCGGGGCGTTCGCTGTGATGAGTGCCCTGGTGCGTCGTGGGCTACAGGGTCGAAGCGGTGAGCCGGTCGTCGTCGACAGGTCTCCTCCGCGCTGTTCAAGGTTGACACAAAATCATGAGGAAAGCCTCAGGTTTGCTCGGACGTCCGAGTGCTACCAGCGAGTACGTCGATCGAAGCGGCTTTACTTTTTGTTTACCCAACTCGTCGGTAACCCGCATCCACGCTGGCGAGAGCATCGAGCGAGACGCCAGAACATGAGGAAAGCCTCGTATTTTTCGTTATCTTTTCGTGATGTGATCTCGAGCACAGATGAGCTGCCTACGACCTTGTCGGTGCGGTCCTCTACCTTGTGCCGACGACCCGCTCATCGGAAGTGCGGTCGACGAAATCCGGGGGGAATTCATGTATTCATCGGTAACGGACATCTGCACCGAGGAAGAACTCGACGCGATGCTTCTGCACATCGAATCGCATGTGCCACAATCCCGTTCGCCACATTGGACACCGGGATGGCGCGCCGAGAGCGAGGTGGCGTTGCTGGATGCGATCTTCTCGGCGCGCGCTCCCTACGGCGGCCCGACCAGCGGGGTCCGCGCAGTGGTCCAGCGATGGAGATCGCATCGCGGCGATAACCGACTCGACGACTTGACAACCCTCGCCCAACTGACCACCACCCCGGATCTACTGGTGGAGATCCTGTCCAACCGTCAGCTGGTTCCGGGAAACAGTCGAACCAAGGCTGCTGCCGCCGCCGTGGCGGCACAGACCCTGGTGTCGGTGGGGCTGAGCCGTTCGAGCGACTTCGAGCAGCACACCGAGCAACAATTCGATGCATTCTGCGCGATTCCCGGTCTCGGTGAAACCACGTGGGAATGCATGCTCATGCACCTCGGCGTACGCACCGACAAAGCGGCCGAACACCTGCGCTCGTTCGTCGCCGACGCGCTCGAACCGCTCCACCACAACCTCGCTGCCGGGATCGCCGAGGACCGCGCCCCTGTGATCCTGGAAGCCGCGGCGAATGCACTCGGCGCAGATATCGCCTCGCTCGAGCACGCTGTGTGGCGATATCAGCACAAGTCACGTAGGGCGAAGCAGCGTCACTCCGAAACAGGTCGATCCGAGGCGGCACTTCGACCGACGGGCTGACTTCGCGAGATCAGTGCCTCCACGCCGTCGAGAATGCACTCCAACCCGAACCGGTAGGCGTGCACGGGGTCGCTGGCGGCGTCGTACGACGTCGCCGCGGCCGTCCCGACCCGAGACGACACCGGAAAACGTTCGCGGTCCATCACCCGTTCGAGGATCGGCGCGGTAGCCGCCCACCACTGGGCGTCGGACATGCCCGACTGCTCCTTGATACGCGTCACGCCGGCGAGGGCTCGCGCGGTACCGGAGACGTGAGTGAGAACCAGCGTGAGAACGGAGTCGATCTCGACGTCGCCCAGGCCGATGCCGACAAGGGGACGCAACTCGGCCTCGTACTTGTCGTTGGTGTGCGGACCGAGCACGGGGCGTGCACCCTCCGCTTCGAGCAGCCACGAATGCTGTTGGTACAGAGCCCAATTGCGTTCGGCAACGAAGCCCATCGCGGGACGCCATCCGCCGGCGACGGAGGACGGCTCGTCGACGTGTGAGTAGAGGCCTGCAAGTGCTCGATCGATCATCAGATCGGCCAGTTCCTCCCGGCCCGGCACGTGCGTGTAGAGCGACATCGCGCCGACACCGAGATGCTCGGCCACGTTCCGCATCGACACGAACTCGAGACCGTTCGCATCGGCCAGTTCGATCGCAGCGTCGACGATCGCGTCCACGCTCAGTCCGGTACGACTCGGCTTGGCACCGACTCGCCACAGCAACTCGAGGATGCGCGCCGGATCGAAGGGGACGTCCTTTTTCGCTGCCACTCGCCGAGTGTAGCGGCACCGTACGGTGTACACCTGCAACGTTTGCAGCCCGCCTCCCCGTGCCGGTGACAACAACCATCCAGGTTGTAGACTTCATCGGCACGCGCGAGTGGCGGAATTGGCAGACGCGCTGGATTTAGGTTCCAGTGTCTCAGGACGTGGGGGTTCAAGTCCCCCCTCGCGCACGACGGTCGTTCGGCCCGGCTTTTCTGGAGACTTCTGCAGGTTCCGACGTGTGAAGGCGGCTCGAATGTCCAGCAACCCCGACAACGACGCGATCTTCGCCGAGATTTCCGACGAACGACGCTCTCTCGCAAGAACTCTCGAGACTCTCACACCCGAACAATGGGACACTCCCTCGCTGTGCGAGGCCTGGACGGTCCGCGACGTCGCCGCGCATCTGGTGGTCCCGCTGATCGTCCCGCTCTGGCAGTTCGGACTCGTCATGGTGCGCACCCGAGGCAACTTCGACCGCGCCAATCAATTGATGACCACCCGCGTGCGTCGCGAGCACGGCGACGAATTACCCGCCTTGCTCACCGCACACGCAGACAAGAAGTTCACCCCGCCCGGCCACGGTCCGCTGGCCCCCTTGTCCGACGTCATCGTGCACGGACTGGACGTATGCAGGCCGCTGGGAATCGAGCACCACGTTCCCGATCACCGCATGATCACGATGCTCGACTTCCTGGTGCCCGCGAGCGGCGCGGCACCGTTCAAAGGACCCGAGCTCCGACTGCAATGGCGCGCAACCGATCTGGACTGGAGCCGCGGCGAGGGCCCGGTCATCGAAGGATCGGCAGGCACCCTGGCACTGGTTCTGACCGGACGCAGCAGCGCTCTCGCGGACGTCACCGGGCCCGGTGCCGAGCAACTCGCCCAGGCACGCGCCGACCGTCGTCGTGCGTGAGTCGCATCCGAGCCGTCCATGGTGAGAATCACCGCCGGGCCGCAGCACGCGACTACCTCCAGTAGTAGTACCTCCGGTACCGTCGAGGGGTGACTTCATCCCGCCCGAACCGTCGGCCAGCACTGATCGCGCTGGTCATCGTGTCCGCGGCGGTGTGCCTGGGTCTCGGCTGGTGGCAATGGGAACGCTTCGAGGCAGTCGGCGGCAACGGTCAGAACCTCGGATACGCGTTCCAGTGGCCTCTGTTCGCGGTGTTCGTGGTCTACGCCTACCGCAAGTTCGTACGCCTCGAGGACGAGGACCCCGAGGAAGCGGCTGCGGCTCGTCCCGACGGACCCACCGAGGTGCCCCTCGACCTGCTTCCCCAGCGACACGCCCCGGCGTCCGACGCTACGGACCTCGACGATCCCGAGGCCAGGCAACTACTCGAATACAACAGCTACCTCGCGGAGCTGAACGAATCCCGCGGGACCGACAGGAGCACCACGTGAGTTCGGCACCGGACAAGACGCAGGCGTCTGCGAACAGGACCAAACAGATCGCATCCGCGTTGCTGCGCTATCGCGTTCTGGCCTATGTGACCGGAGTGTGGCTGTTGGTTCTGGTGGCGGAAATGGTCGCGAAGTACATCCTGAAGATCGAGAATCTGCCGACGTGGATTCCCGTCGTGCACGGTTGGGTCTACATCGTCTACCTCGTGCTGACTGTCGATCTCGCGATCAAGGTGCGCTGGCCTGCTGCCCGCACGATCGGCACACTGCTCGCCGGAACCGTACCGTTCCTGTCGTTCTACATCGAGCACAAGCGCACCAAGCAGGTCAAAGCCGACTTCGCCGTCTGACGTCAGCAGCCGATCGGCTGCGCGTTCTCCGGATCCAATGCGTTCTGCACCAGCCGCTGAGCGAGCGGGTCGTACGAGATTCCCGTGTGCTCGACGGTGTTGGCCGGGCACACGTCCTGCAACACCACGTTCGTGTTTCCCGCGCCGCTGAGCAGGGAGGCCGTGTACGGAACGACGATCTGGTCGTATCGAGTGACGATCGTGGTGTAGTCGATCCCCGAGACGGTGTCGCTGCCCTCGTTCAGTCGCTCGAGTACGTCGTCCTGCACCGGTGGACCCGCCGTCGGGTAGTTCGGCGGAGACAACGCCACGATCTGCGCCACAGTACGGTCTCCACCGAGGAAGCGGGCGTAGTAGCGCGGCACGGTGCCGCCCTTCGAGTGGCCGACGATCGACACCTTCTGCGCACCCGTCGCCTCGAGCACGGAATCGACGAACGTCGACAATTCCGCAGCACTCTCGGGAATGGGTTCGAGCGCACCGAACGCCTGAACCGGCCCGGTGTTGCCGTAGTCGATCGCAAATACGCAGTATCCGGCGTCGGCCAGCTTCGGCGACAGCGATGCCCAGTTGGCGTAGGAGTTCTCCAGGAATCCGTGCACCAGCACGACCGGTTCGGGATGCTGCGCAATGGGAACACACGAGAAGTCGTTCGAGCCCGGCGGAGTCACTCCCGGGTGCGCGATCGAGTAAGCGAGGGCCTCGGCGAAGGAGCCTGCAGCCGGTGCCGCGGCGGCCGGGGTGCCCAATAGGCACAGTGCGGCGGCGGCGAACACCACCGCAGTCCGCGTCAGCACGGTTCGCGTCACCACGGGCTACCGTCCCGCCAACTCACCGAGGGCCGGAACGAGCAAGCGAAGCGCGCGACCGCGATGCGAGGCGGCATCCTTCTCCTCCGGGCTCAGCTGCGCAGCGCTGCGGCCGTCGCCCTCGGGCACGAAGATGGGGTCGTAGCCGAAGCCGTTCTCCCCCTGCGGCTCTCGGCCCACTACACCGCGCCACTCACCGCGGACCACCGTTTCGGTGCCTCCGGGAATCACCAGGGCGCACGCCGAGACGAATGCAGCTCCGCGACGCTCGTCGGGGGTGTCACTCAGCTGCGCCAGAACCAGTGCGGTATTGGCCTCGTCCTGCCCGTGCGTACCGGACCAGCGCGCCGAGAGCACTCCGGGCATCGCGTTCAGGGCATCGATTTCGATTCCCGAATCGTCTGCCACACAAGGTAATCCAGTGGCCGCCGCGCCATCACGTGCCTTGGCGAGCGCATTTTCCTCGAAGGTCGCTCCGGTCTCGGGAGCCTCCGGGAACGGCGGCACCTCGTCCAGGCCCACCAGTTCGATTCCGGCCACTCCGGCGGCGTCGAGCACCCGCCGAAGTTCGCGCAGCTTCTTCGCGTTCCGGCTCGCGACCAGAAGCTTCGAGTCAGGCACCGAACTTCTTCTTCGATTCCGCGACTGCAGGCTCGGGCAGTTCGCCGGGGTACGGCAATGCCAGGGCTTCCTTCTGCACCTCGAACAACTTCTCGATGCCGACGAATGCGGAGTCGAGCAACTTGTCGAGTGTGGTTCGCGGGAAGGTCGCGCCCTCCCCGGTGCCCTGGATTTCCACGAGCGTGCCGGTGTCGGTGGCGACGACGTTCATGTCGACCTCGGCGCGAGAATCTTCTTCGTAGGGCAGATCGAGGCGCACACGGCCGTCGACGACGCCGACGCTGACTGCGGCGATCATGCACGAGATGGGCTGCGGATCGGCCAGTCGTCCCGCTGCCCGCAGGTAGGTGACCGCGTCGTTGAGAGCGACGAACGCGCCGGTCACCGCCGCGGTACGGGTACCACCGTCGGCCTGGAGTACATCGCAGTCGAGGGCGATGGTGTTCTCGCCGATCGCAGCGAGGTCGATGCATGCTCGCAGTGAGCGTCCGACCAATCGAGAGATTTCCTGGGTGCGTCCACCGACCTTGCCCTTGACGGACTCGCGGCCGTTGCGGGTGTGGGTGGCCGCGGGGAGCATCGCGTACTCGGCGGTGAGCCAACCGAGACCGGATCCCTTTCGCCAGCGCGGGACGCCCTCCTCGACGCTGGCCGTACACATCACCCTGGTGTTGCCGAACTCGACCAACACCGACCCTGCCGGGTGGCTGGTGAATCCGCGGGTGATCTTGATGGTGCGGAGCTCGTCGTCCGCCCTGCCGTCTTCTCGTCTGGACACGACTCGAAGCCTAGCGCGTCGTCAGACGGTGAAGACGTCCCCTGGCAGAACCGCGTGCACCGGTCCGCTGAACTCTGCCTTCGCCTCGGCGATGACATCCTCCCGCGAGGTCCACGGCGGAATATGGGTCAGCAACAGCTCCCCTACCCCTGCCTCTCGCGCGATTCGGCCCGCCTCGGTTCCGGACAGGTGCACTCCCTCGGGCCGCTCGGGACTGTCGGTCCATGACGCCTCGCACAGGAACATGTCGGCTCCGTGCGCCAGGTCTCGCACCGCCTGGCACATTCCCGTGTCTCCGCTGTACGCGAACGTGCGGCCTTCCGCTGTGGTGACGCGCATGCCGTACGACTCCGGCGGATGGAACACCTGCCGTGCCAGAATCGACAACTTTCCGAACTCGACGGTGCGCCCGTCCACCCAGCGACGCAGGTCGATCGTGTCGGACATGTCGTCGATCTGCCCACCGCACTCGGCCGAGGCGACGCCGAGGCGGAACGCCGTGTCCTTGGGTCCGTAGACGATCGCTCGCCCCTCCGGCGGAGTGGGATGGTAACGACGCCACACCAGCAGCCCCGGAACGTCGAGGCAGTGATCGGCATGCAGATGCGAGAGCAGAACGCTCACATCTCCCGGATCGGCGTAGCGCTGCAACGCCCCGAGGATGCCGGGACCGAAGTCGAGGACGACCGGCGCGGTCTCCACTTCTTCCAACAAGTAGCCCGACGCGGGTGAATCGGGTCCGGACACACTGCCCGAACATCCCAGGACGGTAATTCGCATGAAAGCCATGCTGCCACGCCGAGCGCATCACTCGAAACGTTCGGGCAGTATTCACAGCGCGAGTCGGCGAAATTCACCACCGAGCACAGGTGTGTCTGCAGTTACCTCGGCGCTACAGAGTGGGCCGATCGAGCGATTTCGCCCGTGCCCGCTCGGCTCGCGCGTCGGCGGACAACAGTCGAGCGGCGACGACTCCGCCCACCGCGCCGAACAGATGCCCCTGCCACGAGACGTTCGGTTCGCTCGGAAGCACTCCCCACAGTGCGCTGCCGTACAGCACGAACACCACGACGCCGATCGCGAGTTGCCCGAGTTTGCGGGTGAAGAAGCCGCGCACCAACAGGTATGCGATGAAGCCGAAGATCAGAATCGAAGCGCCGATCGTGTTCGTGTACGAACCGGCGGTGAGCCAGGTACCGAACCCACCGACCACCCAGATGATCCCGGTGGCAGCCAAACCACGCGCCAGCCCGGAGAGCAACACCAGGAACCCGAGCACGACGATCGGCACGGTGTTCGCGATCAGATGCTGCCAGTCGTCGTGCAGCACGGGCGCGAACAGAATGCCCCACAGCCCCTCGACCGAGCGCGGCTCGATGCCATTGCGTTCGAGCCTCGACCCGCTGGCCACATCGATGAACTCGATGACCCACAGCAGCACTGTGAATGCTCCCACCAGCATGGCGGCCTGCATCCAGACCGGCCGCGCACGCTCGGCGGGACGGTTACTGATCTCGCTCATGATCGCCTCCGGATTCGGTCCCTCCACGGTACCGGGCAGAGGTATCGCGCGAGCTGCTCTCAGGCTCCCGATCCACCGAACGCGGACGTGAAGATCTGGCGGTACGTGGGGATGCCGGCCACCGAGGTGGCGTCGAGCAAGGCCGCGACGATGGCTCGCTCGACGACGATCGCCGCGGCCTCGGTGACCGCGGCCAGTACCGGGAGTTCGGCCGAGAATGCGGCGGGCACCGAGGACTCTGCGGTGACGGGTCTGGTGCCGGTGGACACGGCGAAGATCGTGTCGCCGTCGAGCGGCGAGTGTGCCGGTCGAACAGCGCGCGCCAGACCGTCGTGACCGGCGACGGCAATCCGCTTGCACGACGCCGACGACAGCGCGGCGTCGGTGGCGACAACCCCGATCGTGGTGTTGAGCGCAGTGCCCTTGGGTTCGAGGGCGAGCGCGGCCCACAGCTGGTTCACGTCGGGCTTGCGCATGCCGAACGCCGCAGGCCCGAGCGTGCCGACACCCCACAGCAGCCCGGTGCGCGGGTCGAACACCGCGCCCACCGGATTGGCGACCATCAGCGCCGCCACGGTGACCCCGTCCGCAGGGCCGCCCTCGATCACCGTGCTGGCGGTACCCACACCGCCCTTGAGAACTCCGGCACGGGCACCGACACCCGCACCGACAGACCCCGTCGCGAACTCGGTCGCAGCTGCTGCCGCGGCGAGATAGCCGAACTCTGCCGTCGGGCGGGAAGTCCAGTCGCCGACCGGAAGATCGAAGATGACCGCGGCCGGCACGATCGGTACGACGTGATCGGGACTGCCCATCGGAATCCCCTGGCCATGTTCTTCGAGCCACCGCATGACGCCGTCGGCCGCGGCGAGCCCGTAGGCACTGCCCGCGGTCAACACGATCGCGTTGACGTGCTGGACGGAATGGCTCGGATCGAGCAGATCGGTCTCGCGAGTCCCGGGCCCGCCGCCGCGAACATCGACGGCCGCCGTCGCACCTCCCAGTGCGCGAACCACAGTGCAGCCGGTCGCCGAGCCGGAACCCATCGTGGCATCGTCGTCGCGTTCGTGATGATGACCGACCAGCAGACCTGCCACGTCGGTCAGGGAGTCCCGCGGTCCGGGAGTCTGGAATGCAGCGGTCACGCGTGCGTCCTAGGGAATGAGGACCTGTACGAGTGAATCCTGCATCCAGGTCAGCCAGTGGTACACGTCGAGATGTGGAGCCCGAGGATCGCCTTCGTCCAGGACATCGGGTGTATCCGCGCTGATCCCCAGCGTGGTGCCGAGCGCCAACCTCACGTCGTTGAGGCCAGTCAACCATGCATCCGCCTGCTCCTGGGTGAGCACGATCTTGCCACCGGACTCGGGAAGAGTGGCCAGGATCATCGATCCGGCGGCCATCTTCTCGTCGATGATCTCGGGCTCGTGCAGTCCGCGCAGTGCACCGTTGAGATCTGCCGGGTCCTCCTCGTCGCGGCCGGGGTCGGCGCGGTGGAAGTCCGGCAGCAGCCGCGCCAGTGCGGCATCCTCGGGCGGGCTGTTGTGCCCGGTACGAAGACCGGTCAGCGCCGCGAGTTCGTCGGTGGGGGCAGCGGCGGAACGATCGCGCAGCAATCCGAGAACCGAGCCGACCAGCGATCGGAGCACGGCGGCCTCACGAGCATCGATCTCGGACTTGATCTTGACCCCGGACAGCGAATTCCGTCTCGTCCACGTGCGCACTGTTGCTGATGTCCTGTCTCGGGAAAGGGGTGGACTACTTGTCCTGCTGCATGGTGGCCCACAGGCCCGCTGCATGCAGCCGTCGAACATCGTTCTCCATCGCGTCGCGCTCACCGCTCGACACCACGGCCTTGCCTTCGGAGTGCACCTGCATCATCAGCTCGGTCGCCTTGGCCTTGCTGTAGCCGAAGAGCTTCTGGAAGACGTAGGTGACGTAGTGCATCAGGTTGACCGGGTCGTCCCACACGATGGTGACCCAAGGGGTGTCGTGCGATTCGTCGGCCGCAACGGCCTCGGTCTGCGCCGGGACCGCTTGCGGTGACGCGGCGACGACGTCCCCTGCCGAGAAGCCGTCCACGGGCAGAAGCGATCCATCCACCGTCAACCAAGGCATGCCCAACAGGGTACGGCGTATCGGGCCAGCATCCCACGCTCGCCCCTTCGCTCGTAGTGTGGGCGAGGTGAGCAACGACGCGACCACCGATCACGCGAGTTCCAGCGACGGCGTGAGCACTGCACTGCTGACCGATCAATACGAGTACACGATGCTGTCGGCGGCTCTGGCCAGCGGCTACGCCGATCGAATCTGCAGCTTCGAGGTGTTCGCGCGCAGGTTGCCCGGCGGTCGGCGATACGGAGTCCTCGCGGGCACCGGACGCATTCTCGACGCGATCGCGCGCTTCCGGTTCGGGCCGGACGAGCTGCGGATCGTCTCCGAATTCCTCGACGACGCCACCGTCGAGTGGTTGCGCGGCTACCGCTTCACCGGCGACATCGACGGTTACCGCGAGGGTGAGCTGTACTTCCCCGGCTCCCCGGTCATGACGGTCCGCGGCACGTTCGCCGAGTGCGTCGTCCTCGAAACGCTCGTGCTTTCCATCCTCAATCACGACAGTGCGATCGCGTCCGCGGCAGCGCGGATGGTCACGTCCGCCAAATCTCGGCCGATCATCGAGATGGGTTCGCGTCGCACCCACGAGGAGGCCGCCGTTGCCGCCTCCCGCGCGGCGTACCTCGCCGGGTTCACCGCAACATCCAACCTCGAAGCCGTCCGACGCCACGGCGTCCCCGGCGCGGGCACGTCGGCGCACGCCTTCACGTTGCTGCACACCACCGCCGACGGCCCGGACGAACGGTCCGCATTCGCGGCTCAGGTTCGCGCTCTCGGAGTGGGCACCACCCTGCTCGTCGACACCTACGACATCACCCAGGGTGTCGCCAACGCCATCGAGGTCGCCGGGCCCGAACTCGGCGGTGTGCGCATCGACTCGGGCGACCTCGGTGTGCTCGCACGGCAGGTGCGCGACCAATTGGATGCCCTGGGCGCGCCGAAGACCAGGATCGTCGTCTCGGGTGACCTCGACGAATATGCCATCGCCGCATTGCGCGCCGAGCCGGTCGACTCCTACGGCGTCGGCACCTCACTGGTCACCGGTTCCGGTGCACCGACGGCGGGCATGGTCTACAAGCTGGTCACGGTCGACGGCATTCCCGTCGCCAAGCGCAGCAGTCACAAAGAATCGCGCGGTGGCACCAAGGCGGCGCTGCGTACCGCGCGCCGCACCGGCACCGCGGTCGAGGAGATCGTGCACCCGTTCGACGCTCCCCCGACCGTCGAGAGCGATCTGACGGTGGAGACGTTGACCACGCCGTTGGTCCGCGGCGGAGAACGAGTCGCCGACCTACCGACACTCGCCGACGGCCGTGACCTGCTGGCCCGACGCCTGGTCAGCCTCCCGTGGGAGGGCTTGAAGCTGTCCCAGGGCGAACCGGCGATACCCACCCGCTTCGTCGAGAGGTGACAACGGTGTCGGTACCGAACCGGGTGGCCGATCGGCAGTAGTCTGCTTCGGTGCCGTCGAAGACCGAATTGCCAACCGTTCCCGCTCTCCTGCAGGTCGCGGTGCACTCGCTCGGCGGCAAGGAACGCAGCAATCAGCTGACGATGGCCTCGGCGGTGGCGCACTCGATCGATACCGGGGAGCATCTCGCGGTGCAGGCAGGCACCGGAACCGGAAAGTCCCTGGCCTACCTCGTTCCCAGCATTCGGCACGCGGTGGAATCGGGCAAGACCGTCATCGTCTCCACGGCCACCATCGCGCTGCAGCGGCAGCTGGTCGACCGCGATCTCCCGCGCCTGTCCGACGCCTTGACCGAGGCCGTCGGCCGTCGGCCGAAGTTCGCAATCCTCAAGGGCCGCAATAACTATCTGTGCATGAACAAGATCCACACCGGTGCTGCGCAAGAGGCACCGGATGCGGAACTGTTCGACCCGTTCGCCGTCTCACGGATGGGACGCGAGGTGGTACGGCTGACCAAGTGGTCGTCCGAGACCGAAACCGGCGACCGCGACGACGTCGTGCCCGGGGTCAGCGATCAGGCCTGGCGTCAGGTCAGCGTCACCGCCCGCGAATGCCTGGGCAAGTCCCGCTGCCCCGTCGGCGAGGACTGCTTCGCCGAACGCGCCCGCACCGAGGCCGCCCAGGTCGACGTCGTGGTGACCAATCACGCCCTGCTCGCGATCGACGCGATCACCGGAATTCAGATACTGCCCGAGCACGACGTCGTGGTCGTCGACGAGGCCCACGAACTGGTCGATCGAGTGACCGGTGTGGCGACCGAGGAGCTTTCGGCCGCGACCGTCACCGCCGCGGCGCGTCGTAGCGCCAAGCTCATCGAAGAGGACACGGTCGATCAGCTCGAGGGGGCCGCCGAGAACTGGGCCGCGATCCTGGACGAGCTACCGCCGAGCCGCTGGCAGTCCCTTCCCGACGGCGTCGGCCCCGCGCTCGCCTCCATTCGCGATGCCGCCTGGGCGGTCCGCACAGCTATCGGACCCAACAAGCAGGGCATGGCCGCCAGCGACCCCGAGGCCGCCGCGGCTCGCAGCGCCGCACTCGTCGCGGTCGACGAGGTCCACGACAGCGCGGTTCGTGTCCTCACGGCATTCGACGAACCCGATCCGGCCAAACGCAAGGACGTCGTCTGGCATGCCGTCGACGATTTTCGCGGCAATGTCAAACGCACCGTCCGCATCGCACCACTGTCGGTGGGCGGACTGCTCAGAGCTCGCCTGTTCGCCGAATCCACCGTGGTGCTCACCTCGGCGACCTTGACCGTCGGCGGATCGTTCGACGGGTTGGCCATCAACTGGGGCCTGCCTGCGGAGAAGCCGTCGCGCAGTGACACCGCGATGGCGTCGGGTGTGGAACCGCCGTCCGACGCCGGGTCGATCAGATGGAATTCGCTCGACGTCGGCTCGCCGTTCGACCACGCTCGGGCCGGCATCATGTACATCGCCAAGCATCTGTCGCCGCCCGGACGCGACGGCCTCTCGAAGTCCTATCTCGACGAGATCGAGTCGCTGGTCAGCGCCGCCGGCGGCCGCACGCTCGGACTCTTCTCGTCCATGCGCGCCGCCAGGGCCGCCGCCGAGGAGATGCGGGAGCGCCTCGACACTCCGATCCTGTGCCAGGGCGACGACTCCACCGGCGCACTGGTGCAGAAGTTCGCCGACGACGAGGCCACCTCCCTGTTCGGGACGCTGTCTCTGTGGCAGGGCGTCGACGTCCCCGGCCCGTCCCTGAGCCTGGTGATTCTGGACCGCATTCCGTTCCCGCGGCCCGACGATCCGCTGCTGGTGGCCAGGCAGCAGGCCGTCGAATCGCGGGGCGGCAACGGCTTTCTCGCGGTCGCCGCCAACCACGCGGCCCTGCTGCTGGCGCAGGGCGTCGGCCGACTGCTCCGTAGCGTCGACGACAAAGGTGTTGTCGCCGTTCTCGATTCGCGGCTCGCCACTGCCCGCTACGGCGGCTACCTGCGGGCTTCGCTGCCGCCGTTCTGGGAGACCTCGGATCCGGAGGTGGTCCGCAAGGCCCTCACCCGCCTGGCCGGGAAGTAGCTGCCCCTACGGCGTCGCCACCAACCCGAGCTCGGCATCCGAGGCGAGACCGTGGTGATGCGGTAGCACTCGCACCGTGTATCCCACCGTGCCGCTGTGCGGTAGCCGCGTCTCGCCTGCGTACACGTGCTCGCCGCCGTCGGTTCCCACGTGTGTCATGGCCGTCGTGCGAATGTCGGTGAGGTTCTCCTCCGCGTCGACGCGTCCCACGACCGCCTGCACCACGACGTCCGAGGCGTCCAGTCCACCGAGATCGACGTTGGCGCGCAGCGAGAGCTCGGCACCGATCACCGGAGTGTCGGGCAGACCGTCACTGTCGACGCGGGTGACTTTCACTGCGCCCCAAGCCTGTTCGACGCGGCGGCGGTACGACGCGACGTCCGTGGCACCGCGGTGACCATCGGCCGAGGCCGCGCGACCGGATTCGGCAGCGGGCGCGTAGTAGCCCAACGTGTAGTCCTGAACCATTCTCGATGCCAGCACTTTCGGGCCCAAGTGCTCGAGGGTGTGCCGCACCATTTCGATCCAGCGGCTCGGCACACCATCGTCCCCGCGGTCGTAGAACTTCGGTAGTACCGCCTGCTCGAGCAGTTCGTAGAGCGCAGCGGCTTCGAGATCGTCGCGGCGGTTGTCGTCGGTGACCCCGTCCGCGGTGGGGATGGCCCAGCCGTTCTCCCCGTCGTACATCTCGTCCCACCACCCGTCGCGGATCGACAGGTTCAGGCCGCCGTTGAGCGCCGACTTCATGCCCGAGGTGCCGCACGCTTCCAGCGGTCGCAGCGGATTGTTCAGCCACACATCGCATCCCCAGTACAGGAATCGCGCCATGGACATGTCGTAGTCGGGCAGGAACACGATGCGGTGCCGTACGTCGGCCTGATCGGCGAACCTGACGATCTGCTGAATGAGCGCCTTTCCGCCGTCGTCGGCGGGGTGCGACTTGCCCGCGACCACCAATTGGACCGGACGAACCGGGTCCAGCAACATGGCTCGCAGTCGCTCGGGTTCGCGGAGCATCAGGGTCAGTCGCTTGTACGTCGGTACGCGTCGAGCGAATCCGACGGTGAGTACGTTGGGATCGAAAACGTTTGCTGTCCAGCTGATCTCGGCCTCGGTCGAGCCGCGTTCGAGCGCCGAGCGCCGCACCCGACGCCGCACCTCGTCCACCAATTGCGCTCGCAGGGCGTTGCGCGTTGACCACACCTGGTCCGAGGACATCGGCCCCGACTCCCCCTCCGCCCATTCCCGGGCAGACCACGTCGGAGCGTGAACGCCGTTGGTGACCGATCCGATCGGCACCTCGGATGCATCGAAGCCCTGCCACAGGTCGTTGAACATCTCGCGGCTGACGATGCCGTGCAGCTTCGACACCCCGTTGGCACGTTGTCCCAGGCGCAGTCCCATGTGCGCCATGTTGAACACCGAGGCGTCGCTCTCGCCGCCGAGGGCGAGGATTCGATCCATCGGCACCCCCGGCAGCAGTGCCGAGTCCGCGCCGCCGTCCGCACTTGCGAAGTAGTGCCGCACCAGATCGGCCGGAAACCGGTCGATTCCGGCGGGGACGGGGGTGTGGGTGGTGAAGACCGTGCCGGCTCGCACCGCCGCCAGCGCCGCGTCGAAGTCCAGGGTTCCCGAGGTGACGAGTTCGCGTATGCGTTCGACGCCGAGGAAGCCTGCGTGGCCCTCGTTCATGTGGAACACCTCGGGATCGGGCAGCCCGTATGCACGGGTGTAGGCCCGGATCGCTCGAACTCCACCGATACCGGCGAGTATCTCCTGCTTGATGCGGTGATCCTGGTCGCCGCCGTACAGCCGGTCGGTGACCCCGCGCAGCTCCGGGTCGTTGTCGGCGATGTCGGAATCGAGCAGCAGCAGCGGGACGCGTCCCACCTGGGCGATCCACACCCGCGCCCGCAGAACCCGAGATCCGGGCATCGACACATGGATCAGCACCGGAGAGTCGCCGTCATCGGTGAGCAACCGCAGCGGCAGCCCGTGCGGGTCGAGGGACGGATAGCGTTCGGCCTGCCAGCCGTCGGCAGTCAGCGACTGGCGGAAGTAGCCCGAGCGGTAGAGCAACCCGACACCGATCAACGGCAGTCCCAGGTCGGAGGCAGCCTTGAGGTGGTCGCCGGCCAGGATTCCCAGCCCGCCGGAGTAGTTCGGCAGCACCTCGGTGACACCGAACTCCATCGAGAAATAACCGATGCCCGACGGCAGAGCACGTCCCTCGGCCAGCTCGTTCTGATACCAGAGCGGACGGGCGAGGTAGTCGTGCAGATCCGCCTCGGCGGCGTCCAGCTCGGCCAGGAAGCGCTCATCGACCGCGAGTTCCTCGAGACGCGCAGGTGCGACGGCTCCCAGTACGGCCACCGGATCGCGCTCGAGTTCGGTCCACAACAGTGGATCGATGTGCTCGAACAGATCCTGCGTCGACGAGTGCCACGACCACCTGAGGTTTGTCGAGAGCTCGGCGAGGGCATTCAGGCGGGCGGGAAGGTGGGCTCGGACGGTGAATCGGCGCAAAGCTTTCACAGGGTCGAACCCTACCCACGGACACCTGTGTCGAAGGGCTGCTTACACGAAATCCGAGCTGCGCAGCTCATCGCGAGCAGTATGCGTCGGCGCACGCGCCATCTGCATTGCTGCACTACGGTTGACAAGTAGAAGCACACCAATATCGGTTCGATCAGAGGTTGCGCCCGCGCAGCCATACCTCTAGCGAAGAATGGAGTGTGAAGTGACAGGTCGACTTGGTATCGACAATGTCCTTCCAGATACGACGACCGGGAAGTACCCCGCGAAAGCGGTGGTGGGCGAGACGTTTCCAGTCTCCGCCGACGTCTGGCGCGAGGGTCACGACGCGGTGGCCGCCACACTGTCGGTGCGCGGACCGGGAGGCAAACTCGAACGCATCCCGATGACACCGGGCCGCGAACCCGACACGTTCGACGCGGTGTTCGTCCCCTCTCGGCCGGGTTACTGGATCTGCCGCATCGAAGCGTGGAGCGATCCGATCAGCACCTGGCGCCACGCCGTCGAAGCCAAGCTCGGAGTGGGCCAGAGTGCTCACGAACTGGCGAACGATCTCGAGATCGGGGCGCGGTTGTTCCTGCGGGCTGCCACCGGCGTTCCCGCCGAGAGCAGGCAGATGCTGGCCGATGTCGCCGCCGCGCTTCGCGACACCGACCGCCCGCTGCCTGCCCGGGTCTCCTCGGCGTTCGCGTCGACAGTCGCCGAATTACTGTTCGCTCATCCGCTGCGCGAACTGGTGACTCGATCTCGCGCCGTCAACATCTGGGTCGATCGCAACGTCGCACTCAACGGTGCCTGGTACGAGTTCTTCCCTCGGTCGACCGGTGGGTGGAACGAAGACGGTTCGCCGCGGCACGGCACGTTCGCAACGTCGATCGAGCAGTTGCCCCGCATCGAGCGGATGGGATTCGACATCGTCTACCTGCCGCCGATCCACCCCATCGGCACCATCAACCGCAAGGGCCCGAACAACACCTTGACCCCCGGTCCCGAGGACGTCGGATCGCCCTGGGCCATCGGCTCAGCGGACGGCGGGCACGATGCCATCCATCCCGAACTGGGCACCGAGGACGACTTTCGTGCGTTCGTCGCCGCCGCGCAGGAACACAACCTGGAAGTGGCGCTCGATCTCGCTCTCCAGGCCGCTCCCGACCACCCTTGGGCTGCAACACATTCCGAGTGGTTCACCGTGTTGCCGGACGGCACCATCGCCTACGCCGAGAACCCTCCGAAGAAGTACCAGGACATCTACCCGGTCAATTTCGACAACGACCGGCGCGGCATCTACGAAGAGGTGCTCCGCGTGGTCCGGTACTGGATCTCGCTGGGCGTCAAGGTCTTCCGAGTCGACAATCCACACACCAAGCCGCCGGACTTCTGGGAATGGCTCATCGCCGAGGTCAAGAAGACCGACCCGGACGTACTGTTCCTCGCCGAAGCGTTCACTCGACCGGTGCGCATGTACGGGTTGGCGCAGCGCGGCTTCACGCAGTCGTACACCTACTTCACCTGGCGTACCGCCAAGTGGGAGCTGACCGAGTTCGCCGAGGAGCATGCTCGACGCTCAGACGACGCGCGTCCGAACCTGTTCGTCAACACCCCGGACATCCTGCACGAGAGCCTGCAACACGGCGGGCCCGGAATGTTCGCTCTCCGAGCAGCTCTCGCGGCGACGATGTCCCCCACCTGGGGCGTCTACTCCGGCTACGAGCTGTTCGAACACCAGGCCGTGCGAGAGGGCAGCGAGGAGTACCTGGACTCGGAGAAGTACCAGTTGCGTCCGCGCGACTTCGAGGGTGCGCTGGCCCGCGGCGAGTCGCTCGAACCCTGGATCACCACGCTGAACGCCATTCGACGTGCGCATCCGGCGCTGCAGCAGCTCCGCAACATCCACTTCCACACCATCGACAACGAGGCGCTGATCGGGTACTCCAAGTTCGACCCGCAGACCGGTGACTCGATCCTGGTGGTGATCAACCTCAATCCCTTCGGAGCCGAAGAAGGCACGATCCACCTGGACATGCCTGCCCTCGGCCACGACTGGCAGGACACCCTCACGATCAAGGACGAAGTGAGCGGCGTCCACTACGACTGGGGTCACACCAATTTCGTCCGGCTCGAGCCCTGGACGTCGGTGGCGCACATCTTCACGCTCCCCCACATCCCGTACCCGGCACGAATCGAACTGGCCTACCGCGGCAACCGAAAGTGAGTGGATTCAACGTGACCGAGAATCCGACGACGCCCGAAGACACCGTCGCAGCCCCGTCCGACAACGATCTCGAACTCCTCGCTGCAGGGCGGCACTACAACCCGCATTCCGTCCTCGGTGCCCACCCGGTGCCTGGCGGAACGGCGATCCGTGCCCTCAAGCCCGACGCCGAGAAGGTCGTCGCCCGCGTCGGTGGCGTCGACCACGAGCTGACCCACGTCGCGCACGGAGTCTTCTCGGCCCTACTTCCGTTCGAGGACCTGATCGACTACCGCCTCGTGGTGACGTGGCCCGGTGGACACGTCTCCGAATCGGCCGACGGATACCGGTTCCTGCCCACTCTCGGCGAACTCGATCTGCACCTGTTCGGCGAGGGCAGGCACGAGCGTCTGTGGGACATTCTCGGCGCGCACCAACAGTCGTACGCGACTCCGGACGGTCCCGTCACCGGCACCTCGTTCGCGGTCTGGGCCCCCGCAGCCCAGGGCGTCACGCTGGTCGGCGATTTCGACGGCTGGACCGGTCGAACGTGGCCGATGCGCGTTTTGGGCTCGACCGGAGTGTGGGAAATCTTCGCTCCCGACATCGCACCGGGCGCGCTGTACAAGTTCCGCGTCCACGGTGCCGACGGCTCGGTCAAGGACAAGGCCGACCCGATGGCCTTCGCCACCGAGATCCCCCCGTCGACGGCCTCGGTCGTCACCGAGTCCTCGTACACCTGGAACGACGAGTCCTGGCTCGACACCAGGGCCGGCATCGAGCCGACGCAGGCACCGATGAGTGTCTACGAGATCCACCTGGCATCCTGGCGGCCGGGCCTGGGGTACCGCGAGCTCGCCGAGCAGTTGGCCGAGTACATCACCGAAACCGGCTTCACCCACGTGGAGCTGCTCCCGGTCGCCGAGCACCCGTTCGGCGGGTCCTGGGGCTACCAGGTGACCTCGTACTACGCACCGACCTCGCGCTTCGGCAGTCCCGACGATTTCCGCTACTTCGTCGACCACCTCCACAGCGCCGGAATCGGCGTCATCGTCGACTGGGTTCCCGCCCACTTTCCCAAGGACGAATGGGCCCTGGCCCAGTTCGACGGCGGCCCGCTCTACGAGCACGGTGACCCCCAACGCGGCGAGCAACTCGACTGGGGCACTTTGGTGTTCGACTTCGGTCGACGCGAGGTACGCAACTTCCTGGTCGCGAACGCGCTGTACTGGATCGACGAGTTCCACATCGACGGACTGCGCGTCGACGCCGTGGCGTCGATGCTGTACCTGGACTACTCCCGCCCCGAGGGTGGCTGGTCGCCGAACATCTACGGTGGCCGCGAGAACCTCGAGGCCGTCACCTTCCTGCAGGAGATGAACGCGACGGTGCACAAGAAGCACCGCGGCGTCGTCACCGTGGCCGAGGAGTCGACCGCATGGCCCGGCGTCACCCGCCCGACGAACGTCGGCGGACTCGGGTTCAACATGAAGTGGAACATGGGCTGGATGCACGACACCCTGGGCTTCCTCGGGCGTGATCCCATCCATCGCAGTTACCACCACCACGAGATCACCTTCTCTCTGGTCTATGCGTGGAGTGAGAACTACCTGCTCCCCATCAGCCACGACGAGGTGGTACACGGCAAGGGCACGCTGTGGACCCGGATGCCCGGCGACGATTACGCCAAGGCGGCCGGCCTGCGCGGCATGCTCGCCTACATGTGGGCGCACCCCGGCAAGCAGCTGCTGTTCATGGGACAGGAGTTCGGACAGACTCGTGAGTGGTCCGAGGAGCGCGGCCTCGACTGGTACCAGATCGACGAGGAACCGCTGCACAACGGCGTGAAAACCCTTGTGTCCGATCTGAACTCGACATACAAGTCCCATCCGGCACTGTGGACGCTCGACACGTCGCCGAGTGGATACTCGTGGATCGACGCCAACGACACCGAGAACAACGTGCTGAGCTTTCTGCGGTACGGATCCGACGGTTCGGTCGTCGCGTGTATTTTCAACTTCTCCGGAAACGAGCACGGCAGCTATCGTGTGGGACTACCGGAACCCGGCCGCTGGATCGAGATCCTCAACACCGATGCAACGGAGTACGGCGGCTCCGGCGTGGGCAACCTGGGTGAAGTGACGGCAACATCGCACTCGTGGCACGGACGACCGGCGTCAGGCCAGGTCGCCCTACCCGCCAACGGGGCGATCTGGATAAAACTGGAGCGATAGATGAGTGGCGGCCGCACACCCCGACTACTGGCCGCGGCCGCCACTGCAGGGCTGCTCCTGCTGACCTCGTGCGCACAGACCGTCAGCGGAAACGCCGTATCGATCTACGAGAACCCGTTCACCGTCGCCGGGCTCCCGGTCACGAGTGGGCCAAGCGGACCCCGTCCCGATGTCCCCGATTCGACGATCACCGTGGAGAACGCCGAGGGCACCGACTCGGACATCCTCGCCACGAACGCGGTCGACGACATCCAGCAGTTCTGGGCCGAGCAGTACCCCAGCTTGTTCAAGGGCTCGTTCACCCCGGTCTCGAAGGTCGTCTCGTGGGACGCGTCCGAGGACGAGGGATCGGGCATCAGATTCTGCGGAGACCGCACCGGCGGTATTCCCAACGCCGCCTACTGCACTCGCGACGACTCGATCGGGTGGGATCGAACCATCCTGCTCCCGGCTCTCGTCGACGCGTTCGGTCCGATGTCGGTGGTGATGGTGATCGCCCACGAATACGGTCACGCCATCCAGCATCAATCGGGTCTCGTCGGCGACGACACCCCGACCATCGTTGCCGAGCAACAGGCCGACTGCTTCGCCGGTGCGTTCATCCGGCACGTCGCCGAAGACGATGCGCCGCACTTCACCATCAACACCTCGGACGGCCTCAACGGCGTCCTCGCCGCGACTGTCGCCGTGCGCGACGTCGACCCCAACGATCCGGAATCGGTACACGGCTCTGCCTTCGAGCGGGTCACCGCGGTGCAGCTCGGCTTCACCGAGGGCGCGGCAGTCTGCACCGGTATCGATGAGGCCGAGATCGATTCGCGTCGAGCATCGTTGCCGCAGAAGTTCAGCGACCCCGACGACTCCGGTGAGCTACCGGTCACCGAGGACACCCTCGGCGCCTTCACTCGATCCTTCGAATCTGTGCTGCCCGTGGCCGATCCACCAGAAATCGACTACTCCGGTTCGGACACCGGGTGCTCGGACGCCGAAGCCACCGCGCCGGTGTCCTACTGTCCGTCGAGCAACACCATCGGTGTCGACGTCGAGGACCTGGCCGAAGTCGGACAGCCCGAGACACCCCGACGCGGAGACATCCTGCCGCTCAACGTTTCCGGCGACTACAGCGCCTACGTGCTGTTCGCCTCGCGCTACACGCTCGCGGTGCAGAAGGAAGCAGGCCAGACGCTCGACGACCCGCAGGCCGCCCTGCGCTCGGCGTGCCTGTCGGGCGTCATCACCTCGGCGATGAGCGTCGAGAGCGGAACGACGGACCTCGAAGTCTGGCTCTCCCCCGGCGATCTCGACGAAGCCGTGTCCGGCCTGCTCAGCGACGGCCTGGCCGCCAGTGACGTGAACGGTACGACGCTGCCGTCCGGCTTCTCGCGAGTCGACGCGTTCCGTTCGGGAGTTCTCGGCGGCAAGGAACGGTGCGACGCGCGCTACAGCTGAGTGCCGCTGTCAGTACAGGGCCGACGCGAGCTTGCGTCGGGCGGAGACCACCAGCGGATCGGCTGCGTCGAACAACTCGAACAACTCGAGAAGTCGAGTGCGCAACGCGGTCCGGTCGTCGCCGGCACTGATCTTGATTCCTTCGATCAGACGAGCGAAGGCCTGCTCCGGTTGCTGACCGGCCATCTCGGCGTCCGCGGCCTCGATTCGGGCCTGCACATTCGATGCGTCGGCGTCGGCGAGTGCAATCGCGTCCGGTGCCAGGTTCTGCACACGCGCGAGGAACTTGACCTGACGCAGTGCGGCGACGGCCTCGGTGTTCTTCGGTTCGGCGTCGATGATCGCCTGGTAGGCAGCTTCCGCCTTGTCGAAATCGCCCTCGTCGATGGCCTCTTCGGCGGCGACGATCCGCGGATCCTCGATCTCGGGTTCCGGCTCGGCAGCCGCGACTCCGGGTGGGCCACTGAGCTTTCCGGCCGTCGCCTGCTCCACTGCCTGCAGCCACTGACGCAGCTGCTCGTCAGACTGGGTGCCCTCGAAGTCGGCCAGCGGCTGACCGGCTGCAACGGCAACCACCGTCGGAATGGCTTTCACACCGAACGCCTGCGCGATCTGCGGATTGGAGTCCACGTCGACCCGCGCGAGCACCCACGTACCCGCGGCCTCCACGGCCAACTGTCCGAGCTGACGCGTCAGCGCCTGGGATTGCGGCGAACGAGCCGAACCCAGGTCGACGATCACCGGCACCTGCGTTGACCGCTGCAGAACCTCGGCCTCGAACGTAGCCGCAGTCACGTCCACGATCGGTGCCAGTCCTCCCGCGTCGCCCGCGGATTCGGCCGCGGGTGCAGGTGCCGGACGGTCCTTGAGAACGGACAGGTCGACGGCACCGGCAATGGATGCGGGAACGACGGCTGACGGGCGGGCGGGAGGACGGGAACCGGGTCGAGTCACGCCCTACAGTTTGTCACTAACACGATGCGTCATCCACTGGCGGGCGGTGCCGGTAGGTCAGGACAGAACCTTGGCATCGGCTGCGGGCCGGCCGGTGCTCAGCTCGGCGAGACGGCCGGTGCGCGCGGCCCAGATCTCGAAGATGACGGTGCCGAACGGGGGGAACGCCGCGACGAGCGCCAAGAGGGTGGCCTTGATGTCCCACTTGAGCTTGACCGCCGTCAACACGGCGACGGCCAGGTACACCACGAACACCCCACCGTGAATCGGTCCGAAGATCTTCACTCCGATTTCGTTGCCGTCGGCGGGGATGTATTTGAAGGCCATTCCGATCAGCAGTCCGAGCCAGGTGAACGCTTCGAGCACAGCGATGAAGCGGAATCGTTTTGCGGTGCTGCTCAGGTCGAAGAAGTTGGTCATGCCCGCTATTGTGCCCGGTTTGCTACGACAGAACGTAGTGGCTCTGGTCTCAGTTCTTCTCCAGAGCCACCACGAGTCCTACTGCTTCGGCACTCGAACGATGAGGGCGTCGCCCTGTCCACCGCCGCCGCACAGGGCGGCCGCGCCGACTCCACCGCCGCGTCGCTGCAGCTCGAGAGCCAGATGCAAGGCAATGCGAGCTCCCGACATGCCGAGGGGATGCCCGATCGAGATCGCTCCGCCGTTGACGTTCACGATCTCGGGATCGATGCCCAGCTCACGCGTCGACGCGATTCCGACCGCTGCGAACGCCTCGTTGATCTCGACGACGTCGAGGTCCTTCGGATCGATGCCGTTCTTCTCGCATGCCTTGGCGATCGCGCGAGCAGGCTGCGACTGCAGTGTGGAGTCGGGACCGGCCACCACTCCGTGGGCACCGATCTCGGCGAGCCAGGTCAGACCGAGCGACTCCGCCTTCTCCTTGCTCATCACCACGACGGCGGCGGCACCGTCGGAAATCTGCGACGCCGATCCGGCGGTGACGGTGCCTGCCTTGTCGAAGGCGGGGCGAAGCTTGCCGAGGGAGTCGACGGTGGTGTCGGCGCGAATGCCTTCGTCCGCGGTGAACTGGATCGGCTCGCCCTTGCGCTGCGGAATCGACACCGGGACCACTTCGTCGTCGAAGACGCCGTTCTTCCAGGCCGCAGCAGCTTTCTGATGCGACGCGGCGGCGAAGGTGTCCTGCTCCTCGCGAGTGATGACCTCGGTGCTCTGGTTGCGCTGCTCGGTCAGTGCACCCATGGCCTGATCGGTGAAAATGTCGTACAGGCCGTCGTAGGCGAGGTGATCACGCATGGTGACATCGCCGTACTTGAATCCGGCACGCGACTTCTCGAGCATGTGCGGTGCCTGGGTCATCGACTCCTGGCCACCGGCGACGACGATCTCGAATTCGCCGGCGCGGATCAGCTGGTCGGCCAGTGCGATGGCGTCGACTCCGGACAGGCACACCTTGTTGATCGTCAGGGCGGGCACGGTCATCGGAATGCCCGCGGCAACCGCAGCCTGACGGGCCGGAATCTGGCCGGCACCAGCGGTGAGAACCTGGCCCATGATGACGTAGTCGACCTGATCCGGCGGGACACCGGCCTTCTCGAGTGCACCCTTGATGGCGATCCCGCCGAGGTCCGATCCCGAGAAGTCCTTGAGTGCGCCCGAAAAACGTCCCACGGGCGTGCGAGCGCCGGCGACGATGACTGTTGTGGTCACGATTTCCTCCGAAAGTATGAAGACGGCCTTGTCGAGATCAACGCTCCGACGCCCCCTACCGATACCGGCCGGGCGGAGCACCGAAACGTAGCTGGCGCTAACGTCATGGCCATGACCTCCAGCACGCAGTCTTACACGGGAGCCCCGCTGCGCTCCGATCTGGTGACGGCTATCGATCATGTGGGTATCGCGGTGCCCGATCTCGACGCTGCCATCACCTGGTACACCGACCACCTCGGCATGGTTGCAGTGCACGAGGAGATCAACGAGGAACAGGGCGTTCGCGAGGCGATGCTCTCCTTCCCCGGAGCCACGGAGAAGTCCGCTGCGCTGCAGTTGCTCGCCCCGATCGACGAGTCGTCCACCATCGCCAAGTTCATCGGCCGCAACGGCCCGGGACTGCAGCAATTGGCGTACCGCGTCACCGATATCGAAGAGATCTCGACCGAGCTGCGCGCTCGCGGCGTTCGGTTGCTGTACGACGCCCCGCGCCGCGGCACCGCCGATTCTCGGATCAACTTCGTCCACCCCAAAGACGCCGGTGGAGTGCTCATCGAACTGGTCGAACCGAACCCCGACGGGCACTGAACGAACTCCGGGAACCAACCGTATGGCTCTCTACTTGACTCACCGGTAAATTGACGGCCATGGCCATCGATCATGAGCGCACTTCCACGGTGCAACTTCCCTTTTCCATCGTCCGGAAGGGGTTCGATCGCGACGAAGTCACCAACTACTTCGAGCGATTCGACGCCGAACTACGTCTGACGACCGCGGATCGTGATGCGGCCGCCGCGCAGGCTCGTGATCTGGCCAAGCAGCTCGACGACGCTCGCGACGAGATCGACGAACTCCGCAAGGACATCGATCGCCTGTCGGTTCCGCCCACCACCGCGGAGGGCATGAGCGATCGAATCTCACGCATGCTGCGGCTGGCCTCGGACGAGGCATCGGAAGTACGTGCCAAGGCGCACTCGGAGTCCGAGGAAATGATCTCCGTTGCGCAGCAAGAGAGTGCCCGACTCCGCGGGCGGCACGAGTCACTGGTGGCCGAGCTCGAAGAGCGTCGAACGGCACTCGAAGCCGAACACCAGCAGACCATGGCTCAGGCGCGCACCGAGGCCGCCCGAGTGGTCGAGGCCGCGCAGGCCGAGCGCGACAAGTTGGCTGCCGAATCCGAGGCCAAGCGCGCCAAGGTGCAGGAAGACTTCGAGATCACGATGGCCGAGCGGCGCACCAAGGTGCTCACCGCTCTCGAGGAACTCGAAGCGTCCAGCAAGGCCGATGCTGCCCGCCGCATCGAGGAGGCGACCACCGAATCTGCTCGACGCCTCCAGTCCGCGAGTGAGCAGGCCGAGCGACGCATCGCGCACTCGAAGGAACTGGCCGAGGAGCTGCGCGTGCTTCGCAGTCGAGTGCTGGCCCAGCTGCTCGGAATTCGAGGCCAGCTCGATTCGGTTCCGGCGATGCTCGCCTCGGTCAATCGTGAGAGCGAACTGCTCGACAATCCTGACCCGACGGCCATCCTGAAGAAGGAAGAAGAGAAGGCAGCCGCGAAGGCCGAGGACGAGAAGGAATCGGCTGACTCCTCGTCCTGATTCGGCTCGTCCTGCGCCTGGCCTCCCCCGCTACGACCATCTGCGGGTGAGGCCTCGCGTGTTTCGGCCGGACCAACATCCGGTGTGCCAATGTCTGCGATTGTCGGCACCACCGAAATCGTCCGACGGCCACGCGACGATATGTGCGACGCCCGGCCGCACCTCGTGGTCACAGCCGGGGCATCGATAGGTCTTCACGGCCTTGGCACCCGGGACCATCCGCGTCGTATAGGTGTCACCGTCCGGACCGACCTCGACCCGGTTGCCGCCCAGCACGGAATCGGTTGCCGGACCGAGATCACTCGGGCCGCTCCGATTCGGTCGGCGGGGTTGGTTACGACGAGGCACCCGTCCAGTGTAGAGAACGGGCCGGTAGATACCGACAGCCGTCAGAAAAGCCGGAACTCGGTACTGTCGGTTCCCCGCAGGACGTCGTAGTCGAGTGTGAGACAACGAATGCCGCGATCGGTGGCCAGCGTTTTCGCCTGCGGCTTGATGACCTGCGCAGCAAACACTCCACTGACCGGGGCCAGCAGCGGATCGCGATTGAGCAGCTCGAGATAGCGAGTCAGCTGTTCGACGCCGTCGATCTCACCACGTCGCTTGATCTCCACAGCCACTGTTCCGCCATCGGCGTTGCGGCACAGCAGATCCACCGGTCCGATGGCCGTCATGTACTCGCGTCGCACCAGCGTGAAGCCGTCACCCAAGGTGCTGACGTGCTCGGCCAACAACTCCTGAAGGTGAGCCTCCACACCGTCTTTCACCAACCCGGGATCGATGCCCAACTCGTGACTGGAGTCGAGTTCGACGTCGTCGATGGTGATGCGAAGTTCCTCGCCGGCCTTGTTGGTGACAACCCACTTGGTCGTCTCGTCCTCGGTGGTCTCGACCATCCAGCAGGGCGGCGACATCCAGTTGAGCGGTTTGTAGGCCCGGTCGTCCGCGTGCACGCTGACCGATCCGTCGGACTTGACGAGAAGCAGGCGGCGGGCGGACGGGAGGTGTGCGGTGAGACGGCCGACATAGTCGACTTGGCAACGAGCAATAACTAGACGCACTCGACCACCTTAAGGCAGGAGCCCCCGTTAGTCTGTGACGACCATGCCGCAATTGAGACGATCTGCCGCTCCCCTGGGTTCCCGACTGCTCGGCGACACCTCCGAGTCTCCACGTCGACGACGGATCCGAATTCAGCTGCTGTTGACCGTCTTCTTGGTCCTGTCGAACCTGATCGGCGCAGTCATCGTGGGCGTTCTGATCAGCGTCGTCGTTCCGGGCCCGGACGTCTTGGACATGGATCGCTATTGGTGGGTCAATTTCATCGTCGTCCCGGTGTACGTCTTTCTCGCCTTCGTGGTCGGCGTCGTCTGGGGCACCACAAGCGCGCTGAGCAGTCTGCGATGGGGCATCGAGGATCGCCAGCCCACACGGTCCGAACAGGTCGCGACTCTCGCAATGCCCTGGCGCCTGACGCGCATCCAGATAGCGCTGTGGATCGGCGCATTGATCCTGTTGACCACGATCGACGGCATCATCGATCCGCAGGCGATCCCCAAGGTTGCCTTCACGATCGCCGCGGGCGGCACAGTCGTCTGCGCATTCAGCTACCTGCTCAGTGAGTTCGCCCTCCGCCCCATCGCGGCTCGGGCGCTCGAGGCAGGTGACCCACGTCGGATCCGCATCGCCGGTGTCATGGGTCGTTCCATTCTGTCGTGGTTGTTGGGAACGGGTGTTCCGGTCACCGGACTCATGATGATCGCGGTTTTCCGCTTCCTCAGACCCGAGACGACGTCCGCGCAGCTGGCTGTGTCGATCCTGGCGCTCGGCGGAATCACCATCGTGTTCGGATTCGCACTGACTGTCCTCGGCGGATTCGCGACGACCTCTCCCATCAACAACGTACGAGCGGGGATGGCCGAGGTGGAGAAGGGCAACATGGACGTCCGACTCGCGGTGTACGACGGCACCGAGCTCGGCGAGCTGCAGAGTGGGTTCAATCGGATGGCCGACGGAGTACGCGATCGGGAGAAGATTCGCGACCTGTTCGGTAGGCACGTCGGCCATGAGGTCGCCGAAAAAGCACTGCAGTCCGACAGCGAACTCGGCGGACAGGAACGCGATATTGCGGTGTTCTTCATCGACCTCGTGGGTTCGACCGAGCTGGCAGCATCGCGGCCGCCCACCGAGGTCGTGCATCTGCTCAACCGGTTCTTCGCAGTAGTCGTCGACGAGGTCGACGAACACGGCGGTTTCATCAACAAATTCGAGGGCGACGCCGCGCTGGCAATCTTCGGGGCCCCCAACGAAATTGCCGATCACTGCGGCTCCGCGTTGGCCGCAGCCCGAGCCATTGCCCGACGGCTGGTGGTCGAAGTCCCCGAATGCAGTGCCGCTGTGGGTGTCGCCGCGGGACGCGCAGTCGCCGGCAACGTCGGTGCGAAGTCCCGATTCGAGTACACCGTCATCGGAGACCCGGTGAACGAGGCCGCTCGCCTCTCCGAACTGGCGAAGAACGCTCCAGGGGCGATCCTGGCTTCCAAAACGGCAGTCGACGGTGCCGCAGACGACGAAGCCCATCGTTGGGAATTCGGTGATTCGGTAACCCTCCGTGGACGCTCCGCGCAAACAGTCCTCGCGAATCCGAAAGATGTGAAAGTCACCGCCGACAAGCCTGTTGCCGTGCACGCCTGACCCGCATTTCCGGTCATTGCAGTTGCTGTTGACCTGCGCGTCGGCATTGGTTTCCGCGAATGCGCGCGCGTGTGTCAGGTGCGCGGGGAACGGTCAGTGGTCGGAGTGCGATTCTGCTCGCGTATCGCAAGTGCGCGCGCGATTGCCCTAGCGCGTCGTAGTCCGCAGCCGCCTCGCGCGCCGGCAGCCGTCCTGTGACCCCTTGTATCCGCGAATGCGCGCGCGTTCGTCAGGTGCACGGGAAATGGTCGGTGGTCCGGGTGCGATTCTGCGCGCGGGTGGCGAACGCGCGCGCGTTTGTCCTCGTGACCACGGCCGCGTCAAACGCCGACACCCGGGTCCAGTCCCCCGCGTCCGCAAATGCGCGCGCGTGTGTCAGGTGCGCGGGGATTGGTGAGCGGTCGGTGTGCCATTCTGCGCGCGTATCGAAAGTGCGCGCGCGTTTGTTGGTGTGGTGTGTGGGTGGTTTCGAAATGCAGAATGGCCCCGGACCTGGTGGTCGGGGGCCATTCTGGAATGTTGTGTTCGGCGGTGACCTACTCTCCCACACCCTGTCGAGTGCAGTACCATCGGCGCTGGAGGGCTTAGCTTCCGGGTTCGGAATGGGACCGGGCGTTTCCCCTCCGCTATGGCCGCCGTAACTCTGCGAAACAGTGTCACGAGCGAAACCTCTCACCCACACGTGTGTGGGTAGCGGATTCGTGTATTCGATTGTGTTGCTGAATCAACTCGTGTGTTGTTTCAGATATTGCACAGTGGACGCGTAGCTTCTTTGTGGTAAGTCCTCGGCCTATTAGTACCAGTCACCTGCACCCATTGCTGGGC
>NZ_JBFBMS010000007.1:0-203754 GCF_040702765.1 Rhodococcus sp. NPDC076796
TCCCACATCTGTGGCTCTACCGGCCAGGACCCACTCCTGTCGGCAACCCACGCTTACATGCGGAGGGGCCCCAGCCAAGACCTCCATACCGTCTAACTGTCGAAGCCGAGACCCAGCGCATCCATACCCTTCAGCCACAGTCCCCGTCGTCCCTCGTTGCGGTCTGCTCGGGCGAATTGTGCACGCGTGATGTTGATCCCTATCGACTTGAGTGGCTCGGGTGGGAACGGCAGCGGCTTGGTGCGCACCATCTTCAGGCGTGTTCGTTCGGTGTCCTTGCCGTCCAGTAGATCGAGAGCGGTGCGGGCCCCGAAGTGCGACGCGCCGACGCCGAGTCCGGTGAACCCGGCCACCGAGGCCACCCGTCCGTTCATTCCGAGATCCCAGAAGGCGCTGAACCGCGAGCACGTGTCGATCGATCCGCCCCAGGCGTGGGTGGCGCGAATTCCTTCGAGGCTCGGGAACATCTGCAGCAGGTGTTCGGCGAGCAGTGCGAACTCTTCGGGATGTTGGGTTAGGCGCGGGTCGGTGTCGCTACCGTAGAAGTAGTGCGCGTCCCACCCGCCGAACAGGATGCGATCGTCCGCCGTCAACCGGAAGTAGTGGAAACGGTTGCCGGAGTCGGCCAATCCTTCGCGGCCAGACCAACCGATGTCGGCGAGCTGCGACGGACTCAGCGGCTCGGTCATGATCACGTAGTCCCATACCGGGACGATCCAGTGACGGAGTTTGCGGCGCAACGATTTCGATGCCGAGGTGGCCAGCAGGACCTTGGCGGCCTCGATGGTGCCGTATCCCGTCTTCACTCGAATTCCGTTGCCGGACTTGTCGATCGACAGCGCCCGGGTGTTCTCGTGAATGCGAACGCCGAGCGACTCGGCCGCGTCGGCCAGGCCCCAGGCGAGTTTGGCGGGATCGATCATCGCAACGTCGGGGTCGAACAGTGCGCCCCGCGCCATCGGCGAGGTGACTCTCGACGCCACCGCAGCGGCGTCGAGATACTCCATCGGCTGAGACAACCGCGTCGCCTCGTCGCCGAGCTCACGCAGGTCGTCCACCTGCCAGTCGAAATTGGCGATGTCCAGCTCGCCGGTCCGCTCGATGTCTGCGTCGATTCCGTACCGGTCCGCAGTCGCGCAGATCGCGTCGAGCGTCTCGGTGCCCATGCGCAGCAGCTCGGGTAGTTCGTCGGCGTAGCGGTCGAGTCCGTTGCTCAGTCCGTGCGTCAGGCTGGCAGCGCAGAAGCCGCCGTTGCGTCCGGTTGCGCCCTCGGCGATGCGGTCGCCTTCGAGCACCACGATCGATCGGTTCGGGTTCTCCTCTGCCGCGTGCAGAGCCGCCCACAATCCGGTGAACCCGCCGCCGACGATCACCAGATCCGCTGCCGCAGAGCCGGTGTGCCGACTGCGCGGAGCGGGGCGTTCGGGACGGTCGAGCCAGTAGGACTCCGGTGCCGCGCCCGCCACCATCGCCACGCCGCGTTCGGTGGGTGCGGTTGCCCATGATGCGCTCATCGGGCATCCACCTGCGCTTCGGGATCGGCTGAAGCGAATACCGTTCGGTGCCAATTCTTTCGGGCTACACCGGTGATGTCGGTCATGACGTGCTTGACGGTGAGGTACTCGTCGAGCGAGTAGCTCGACATGTCCTTTCCGAACCCCGAGGCCCCGAATCCGCCGTGTGGCATCTCGCTGATGATCGGGATGTGGTCGTTGATCCAGACGCAGCCGGCGTCGATCTCCCGCATCGCTCGGCCCGCGCGGTACACGTCCCTGGTCCAGGCCGAGGCGGCGAGTCCGAACTCGGTGTCGTTGGCGCGCCGGATCGCATCGTCGTCCCCGTGATGCTTCGACACCGTGAGCACCGGACCGAACACCTCGTCGCGATAGATCTCGTCTTGCTCACCGACATCGGCGATCAGGGTAGGCGGATAGAACGCACCCCGGCCCTCCGGGACACGACCTCCGGTCACCACCCTGGCCCCCGCGTCCCGGGCTCGATCCACCATCGCCGCGACACGATCGCGGTGCGCGACGGAGATCAACGATCCCATGTCGGTCGCCGGATCCGTCGGGTCTCCCACGACGACGCGACCCATCAACTCGGCGACTCCGGCGACGAAGTCCTCGTAGAGGGATTCGGCGACGATGGCGCGGGTGGCAGCAGTACAGTCCTGACCGCCGTTGATCAACGATCCCGCGACGGCTCCGTGAATGGCTGCGTCGAGATCGGCGTCCTCGAACACCACCAGCGGTGCCTTGCCGCCGAGCTCGAGCTGCACGCGTGTGCCGTGCGCGGCGGCCTGCGCCATCACGCGCCTGCCGACAGGAGTGGAGCCGGTGAACGTCATCAGGTCCAGACCCGCATGGGAGGACAGCGCGACCCCTGCGTCGAGACCGGTTCCGGTGACCACGTTGAACACCCCGTCGGGAACGCCCGCTTCGGTGGCCAGGCGGGCCAGCCGCAAGGTGGTCAGCGGGGTGAGTTCACTGGGCTTGAGCACGATGGAGCACCCGGCCGCCAACGCCGGTATCGCTTTCCACACCGCCATCTGCAGCGGATAGTTCCACGGCGTGATCGACCCGACCACTCCGACGGCGTCGCGACGGATGGCGGAGGTGTGCTCACCCGAGTATTCCGCAGCAGCCTTGCCGTCCAGGTGCCGCGCCGCTCCGGCGAAGAACTCGATGTTGTCGATGCTGCCCGGAACATCGAATTCCGTTGCCAGCCTGGTCGATTTGCCGGTCTGTGCCACTTCCTCGGACACGAAGTTCGCCGCGTCGGCCGCAACCAGACGCGCGAGTTCCATCAACACCGCGCTGCGGTGCGCGGGAGTGGCGGTGGACCATGCGGGAAAGGCCGATCGGGCTTGCGCGAGAGCCGAATCGACGTCGGCGGCGGTGGCCAGACCGACGTCGGCGACGACGGCTGCGCTCGCGGGATCGTCGACCTCGTACCGATCACCACTACCGTCCACCGCGCGTCCGTCGATCCAACAACCAGGAATGTTCGCCATGCCTGCGACAGTACCGTCGGATCCACTGATTCTCTCTGTTTCCGGCCTTTCGACAACTGATTCTGTCGTCTGAATCCACAATCGACGCGCTTTTCATCGTCGACGGGTTGTGTTTACGGCAACGACAATGACAAGATCGACCCATGCCCGAGCAACCGCCCATCGCACTCGACGACGTCTCCAAGGCGATCATCGAGCAACTCCAGGAGGACGGGCGTCGCTCGTACGCTGCCATCGGCAAAGCCGTCGGACTCTCGGAAGCGGCTGTCCGTCAACGGGTTCAGCGCCTGACGGACTCCGGCGTCATGCAGATCGTCGCGGTCACCGATCCGGTGCAGGTCGGATTCAAGCGGCAGGCCATGATCGGCATCAAGTGCACCGGCGACAGTTATGCACTGTCCGAGGAACTGTCGGCGATCGATGCGATCGATTACGTCGTCCTCACCGCAGGGTCATTCGACGTCGTCGTGGAAGTGGTGTGCGAGGACGACGAACAACTCCTGCAGATCCTGAACAAACAGATCCGCAGTCTGGACGGTGTCACCAGCACCGAAACGCTGGTCTATCTCAAACTCGTCAAGCAGCAATACAATTGGGGAACACGATGAAGCGAACGACATCCGAGCTCGACGCTTCCGCAGCCAAGCATCTGTGGGGCCACTTCACCCGCCATGGCGCAGGGGTCACTCCCCCGATCATCACGCGCGGTGAGGGTTCGACCATCTGGGACTCGAACGGCAAGAGCTACATCGACGGTCTCTCGGGGCTGTTCGTGGTGCAGGTGGGGCACGGCCGTGAGGAACTGGCCGAGGCGGCCGCGAAGCAGGCCAAGGAGTTGGCGTTCTTCCCCCTGTGGTCGTACGTGACCGAACCTGCGATCGAGCTGGCCGAGCGGCTCGCCGGCTACGCCCCGGGCGATCTCAATCGAGTCTTCTTCACCACCGGTGGCGGCGAGGCCGTCGAGAGCGCATGGAAGCTCGCCAAGCAGTACTTCAAGAAGGTCGGCAAGCCCGGTAAGCACAAGGTGATCTCGCGGGCGATCGCCTACCACGGGACCCCACAGGGCGCGCTGGCCATCACCGGAATTCCCGCGCTCAAGGAACCCTTCGAACCGCTGACACCGGGCGCGTTCCGAGTGCCGAACACCAACATCTACCGCGCCCCCGCTCCCCTGGACTCCGATCCGAAGGCTTTCGGAATCTGGGCCGCGGACCGGATCGCCGAGGCCATCGAATTCGAGGGCCCCGACACGGTTGCCGCGGTGTTCCTCGAGCCGGTTCAGAACGCCGGCGGCTGCTTCCCTCCCCCGCCCGGATACTTCGAGCGGGTCCGCGAGATCTGCGATCGCTACGACGTTCTGCTCGTCTCCGACGAAGTCATCTGTGCCTTCGGCAGGATCGGGTCGATGTTCGCCTGCAGCGACTTCGGCTACGTACCGGACATCATCACCTGCGCAAAGGGAATGACCTCGGGCTACTCACCCATCGGCGCAATGATTGCCTCCGACAAGCTCTTCGAGCCGTTCGACGACGGCACGTCGAGCTTCGCGCACGGGTACACCTTCGGCGGCCACCCCGTCTCCGCCGCCGTGGCCATGGCCAATCTCGACATCTTCGAGCGCGAGGGCATCAACGCTCACGTCGCAGACAACGCCCCGGCGTTCCGTGCGACGCTCGAGAAGCTGCACGACCTCCCGATCGTCGGAGACGTGCGCGGCGAGGGATTCTTCTACGGCATCGAGTTGGTCAAGGACAAGACCACGAAGGAGACATTCAGCGACGCCGAAGCAGAACGCATCCTCCGCGGCTTCCTGTCCACGGCCCTGTTCGACGCAGGCCTGTACTGCCGTGCCGACGACCGCGGCGATCCGGTGGTGCAGCTGGCTCCGCCACTGATCTGCGGTCAGAAGGAGTTCGACGAGATGGAGCAGATCCTGCGCAGCGTGCTGACGGAGGCCGGCAACCTGATCTGACCGGGCTCGTTATTGCCCGATCCGGTCGATCACCAGAGGCCTCGGCTGCGAGGCCGTGGCCCCTATCTCCCAACTGGATTCGAGTGCCTGCTGTGCATACTCGAAACGCTCGGGGGTGTCGGTGTACAGCGTCGCCAGCCGATCTCCTGCGCGCACCCGATCGCCTGGCTTGGCGTGCAGCCGCACACCGGCTGCGCTCTGCACCGGTTCACCCTGGCGCTCGCGGCCCGCGCCCAGCCGCCACGCCGCCAGTCCGACACCCATTGCGTCCAAACCGGTGACGACACCGTCGGTGGCGGCGACGAAGTCCTGGCTTTCGCGGGCGACGGGGAGCGCGGCATCGGGATCGCCGCCCTGCGCGGCGATCATCGTTCGCCACCGATCCATTGCCGAACCGTCGGCGAGCTTGTCGGCCGGATCGATGCCCTCGATCCCGGCCGCCGCGAGCATCGTGCGCGCCAGCGTGATCGTCAGCTCGACGATGTCGGCCGGCCCACCTCCGGCGAGTACCTCGACCGATTCCTCCACCTCGAGCGCGTTGCCCGCGGTGAGCCCGAGCGGGGTGTCCATCGCCGTCAGCACCGCCAGAGTTCGTACCCCCGCATCGGTTCCGAGCTCGACCATGGCGGTCGCGAGTTCGCGTGCGTCGTCGACGTTCTTCATGAACGCACCGGCACCGACCTTGACGTCCAACACGAGCGCCCCGGTGCCCTCGGCGATCTTCTTGCTCATGATCGAGCTGGCGATCAGCGGGATCGATTCGACCGTTCCCGTCACGTCTCGCAATGCGTAGAGCTTCTTGTCGGCCGGAGCGAGATCGGCACCGGCAGCGCACACGACAGCACCGATCGCCGGATCGGCCAGGATGCGGTGCATCTCCTCGCCGCTCAGATCCGCTCGCCATCCGGGGATGGACTCGAGCTTGTCGAGCGTCCCGCCGGTGTGGCCAAGTCCTCGACCCGACAGCTGCGGCACAGCGGCTCCGCAGGCGGCGACGAGCGGAGCCAGCGGCAGCGTGATCTTGTCTCCGACACCACCGGTCGAGTGTTTGTCGACGGTGGGCAGCGGCAGCGCCGAGAAGTCCATCCGTGTGCCCGACGCGATCATCGCGTTCGTCCACGTACCGAGCTCGCGACGCGACAATCCGCGCCACAGAACGGCCATTGCGAGAGCCGACATCTGTTCCGGCGCGACGGATCCGCGGGTGAACTCCGCGATCACCCATTCGATCTGCTCGTCGTCGAGAACGCGCCCGTCGCGCTTGGCGCTGATGATGGATACGGCGTCAGGCATGGTTGTTCACGCGTCCTTCGTCGAGGTTGTCGGGGCCGAAAGCGTTCGGGAGCAACTCTGCCAGTCGAACCGGTCCCGAGGCGGTGTCGACGAGCAGATCCGGGCCGCCGAACTCGTACAGCAGCTGCCGGCATCGCCCGCACGGCATCAGAATTTCACGCCTGGAATCGCAGCAGGAAAAGGCCACGAGTCTGCCGCCGCCGGTCGAGTGCAAGTTCGACACCAACCCGCACTCCGCGCAGAGCCCCAAACCGTATGAGACATTTTCCACATTGCACCCGGTGACTATCCGATTGTCGTCCACCAGAGCTGCGGCGCCGACCGGAAAGTTGGAGTACGGGGCGTAGGCACGGCCCATTGCCTCATGAGCATTGTCGCGCAACGTCTTCCAGTCGATTTCGTTCATGGTGCACCATCCAATCACGCTGTCTGAATTGATGCAGAGATCCGGCCTGAAGTGCGTCCATCAATTGGGAAGGCAAACCTAACACCAGATTTCGGCAGCGTACGAACCTCGAGTCGAATTAGTTCCGTGTTTCGAATGGGTTTACAGTTTCTTGTAAGCGGCTAGTACAACCAGCACTAGGGCCGAATCGCGACAAATCGAGCCACGACAAGACCGGCCACCGGGCTCGATGCGTCCACCAACGACGTTGGAGGCATTGCACTCGATGAGTAGCACGACAGAAGCCGCTCCGGTCAAGGAGCGCAAGCGGTCGCTGTACCGCGGGGATCCGGGCATGTGGTCCTGGGTCCTTCACCGAATCACAGGCGTCTTGGTTTTCTTCTTCCTGTTCGTCCACGTTCTCGACACGGCGATGGTTCGGGTCAACCCCGAGACGTACGACGCCATCATCGAGACCTACAAGACCCCGCTCGTCGGTCTGATGGAGATCGGCCTCGTCGCCGCGGTGCTGTACCACGCGTTGAACGGCATCCGCGTGATGCTGATCGACTTCTGGTCCAAGGGACCGCAGTACCAGAAGCCGATGCTGTGGGTCATCGCAGTCGTCTGGCTCGTCGTCATGATCCCCGGCGCGGGACGAATCTTCTACAACATGTTCACGGCGGGTGGTCACTGATGTCGACGCAGGGTCCCGAGGCAAAGGTCCTCGGCACGAACTACGACCGTCCGGCCAGCCTGGCCAACCCGCGTTCGCCGCGGCGCCAGAGCAAGGGCAACTTCGAGCTCTACGCATGGCTGTTCATGCGCTTCTCCGGCCTGGCACTCGTCGTGCTCGTCCTGGGCCACATGTTCATCATGTTGATGCTCGACGACGGTGTGCACCGCATCAACTTCGCATTCGTCGCCGGTCGTTGGGCCAGCCCGTTCTGGCAGTTCTGGGACCTGACGATGCTGTGGCTGGCGCAGCTGCACGGCGGCAACGGCCTGCGCACGATCATCGCGGACTACTCCCGCAAGGATTCGACGCGTTTCTGGCTGACCACGCTGCTGGTGCTGTCGATGATCCTCATCATGGGCGTCGGCACCTACGTCATCTTCACGTTCGATCCCAACATCACGGCGAGCTAAGGACACTGACGCTTACATGCAGGAACATCGTTACGACGTACTGATCGTCGGCGCAGGCGGTGCCGGTATGCGTGCTGCGATCGAGGCCGGACCCCGTGCTCGCACAGCCGTACTGACCAAGCTCTACCCCACGCGCTCGCACACCGGCGCAGCTCAGGGCGGCATGTGCGCCGCCCTGGCCAACGTCGAGGAAGACAACTGGGAGTGGCACACGTTCGACACCGTCAAGGGCGGCGACTACCTCGCCGACCAGGACGCGGTGGAGATCATGGCCAAGGAAGCCATCGACGCAGTTCTCGATCTCGAGAAGATGGGTCTTCCGTTCAACCGGACACCCGAGGGCAAGATCGATCAGCGGCGCTTCGGTGGCCACACCCGCGATCACGGCAAAGCTCCGGTGCGGCGTGCGTGCTACGCAGCCGACCGCACCGGCCACATGATCCTGCAGACGCTCTACCAGAACTGCGTCAAGCACGACGTCGAGTTCTACAACGAGTTCTACGCACTGGATCTGTGTCTGACCGAGACCGACGACGGTCCCGTCGCGACCGGCATCATCGCCTACGAGCTCTCCACCGGTGAGCTGCACATCTTCCACGCGAAGTCGATCATCTTCGCCACTGGAGGCTCGGGCCGGATCTACAAGACCACCTCCAACGCCCACACCCTCACCGGTGACGGCATGAGCATCGTGTTCCGCAAGGGTCTTCCCTTGGAGGACATGGAGTTCCACCAGTTCCACCCGACAGGTCTTGCAGGTCTGGGCATTCTCATCTCCGAGGCAGTGCGAGGCGAGGGCGGCATCCTGCGAAACGAGTCGGGCGAACGCTTCATGGAGCGCTACGCACCGACCATCAAGGACCTCGCGCCCCGCGACATCGTCGCGCGCTCGATGGTGCTCGAGGTGCTCGAAGGACGCGGTGGCGGCCCGAACAAGGACTACGTCTACATCGACGTCACGCACATTCCCGAGGAAGTTCTGGACGAGAAGCTCCCGGACATCATGGAGTTCTCGCGCACGTATCTCGGTGTCGACCCCGTCAAGGAGCCGGTGCCCGTCTACCCGACGTGTCACTACGTCATGGGCGGCATCCCCACCAAGATCCGCGGCGAGGTTCTGCGCAACAACGAGGACATCGTCCCCGGCCTCTACGCGGCCGGCGAATGCGCCTGCGTCTCCGTGCACGGAGCGAACCGTCTCGGCACCAACTCGTTGCTCGATATCAACGTCTTCGGACGTCGTGCCGGCATCGCCGCGGCCGAGTACGCCAACTCGGTCGACTTCACCCCGCTCCCCGAGGAGCCGGCGAAGATGGTGCAGGACTGGCTCGAGTTGATCCTGTCGGACCACGGCCACGAGCGCGCAGCCGACATCCGTACCGAGATGCAGCAGTCGATGGACAACAACGCATCGGTGTTCCGTACCGAGGAACGTCTCGAGACGGCGCTCAAGGATGTCCGCGCCCTCAAGGAGCGGTACAACAAGATCACCGTCGAGGACAAGGGCAAGCGCTACAACAGCGACCTGCTCGAGGCCATCGAACTCGGCTTCCTGCTCGAAATGGCGGAGGTCACGGTCGTCGGTGCACTCAACCGGAAGGAATCGCGCGGCGGACACGCTCGCGAGGATTACCCCGAGCGCAACGACGCCGAGTACATGAAGCACACCATGGCCTACAAAGAGGGCGAAGGTCTGCTCACCGAGATCCGCTTGGATTACAAGCCGGTAATCCAAACCCGCTACGAGCCGATGGAGCGGAAGTACTGATATGAGCGCACCCACACTGGACAAGAAGTCCAACGAGTCCGACCTGCCGCCCGTCCCCGAGGGCGCGGTGATGGTCAACCTCAAGATCGCGCGCTTCAATCCCGAGAACGGTGACGGTCAGCGCTGGGACACCTTCCAGGTCCCCACCCTGGCCACCGACCGACTGCTCAACCTGCTGCTGTACGTGAAGGGCTACCTGGACGGCACCCTGACGTTCCGTCGCTCGTGCGCACACGGTGTCTGCGGCAGCGACGCGATGCGGATCAACGGTGTCAACCGTCTCGCCTGCAAGGTGCTCATGCGCGACATGCTCCCCAAGGACTCGTCGAAGACGCTGAACATCACCATCGAGCCCATCAAGGGCCTGCCGGTGGAGAAGGACCTCATCGTCGACATGGAACCCTTCTTCGACGCGTTCCGCGCCGTGAAGCCGTTCCTGATGACGACGGGCAACGAGCCGACCCGCGAGCGGATCCAGTCCGCAGCGGACCGCGCTCGGTTCGACGACACCACCAAGTGCATCCTGTGCGCGTGCTGCACCACCTCGTGCCCCGTGTTCTGGAGCGACGGCAGCTACTTCGGTCCGGCCGCCATCGTCAACGCGCACCGGTTCATCTTCGACAGCCGTGACGAGGGTGCAACCGAGCGTCTGGACATCCTCAACGATGTCGAGGGTGTGTGGCGTTGCCGCACCACCTTCAACTGCACCGACGCATGCCCTCGCGGCATCCAGGTGACCAAGGCGATTCAGGAAGTCAAGCGCGCGTTGCTGTTCGCACGCTGACAGCTTCTCCCGCCCGACGTCGAGCGCCCCTTCGCACACGCGAAGGGGCGCTTTTCGTTCTCGGTCAGACGAACGCGCCGAAGCCCGTCACTCCGCGGCCGACGATCAGGTTGTTGATCTGCGCGGTGCCCTCGTAGGAGTACAGGGCCTCGGCGTCGGCGAAGAATCTGATGACGTCGTGCTCGATGAGAATCCCGTTGCCGCCCAGGATCTCTCGGGCCCAGCCGACGACCTCGCGCAGCCGCGTCGTACAGAACGTCTTGGCCAGCGCCGCATGTTCGTCGTGGTGGACGCCATTGCCCTGCAGCTGAGAAACACGAATCGCCATGCCGAGCGAGGCGGTGATGTTCGCCGTCATGCGGGCGATCAGGTCGGAGATCAGCTGGAACGACGCGATCGGAGATCCGAACTGTTCGCGTTCGCGCGCATAGGCCACGGCCCGCTCGTACGCGCCCATCATCACGCCCACCGCTTGGAACGCCACTCCTCCGCGGGTCAAACGGAGCACCTTCGCGGTGTCGGCGAACGAGTTGGCGTCGGCCAGCTTGTTGGCGACCGGGACTCGGCAGTTCTCCAGATGGATGTCCGCGTTCTCGACCGCGCGGAGCGAGTACTTGCCCTCGATCTTCTCGGCCCGGAAACCCTCGAATCCCTGCTCGACGACGAAACCCTTGACCTCGCCGTCCGCCTCGTCCTTGGCGAACACGATGGTCAGGTCTGCGAAGGTGGCGTTTCCGATCCAGCGCTTGCTGCCGTTGAGGATCCAGTGATCACCGTCGAGGCGAGCGGTGGTCTCGAGTCCGCCTGCGACGTCGGACCCACCGTGCGGTTCGGACAGTCCGAACGCGCCGATCGTCTCCATTCGGCGCATGGCGGGCAACCAGCGCTGGCGCTGCTCCTCGGAGCCGAGAATCGAGATACTGCTCATCGCCAGCGAACTGTGCACGCTGAACATCGTTCCCGTGGACGGATCGACTCGCGCGAACTCCATTTCGAGCCAGCCGGTGAGCAGCTTGCGCGAGGCCTTGCGATCGTCGAACCCGTAGCCGAGACCGGCGATTTCGAGTTCGGCGATCTTCGGCATCAGGTGCACCGGAGAGGCGGCCTTCTCCCAGAATTCGTTCGCTCGCGGCGCGACCTCGTCCTGCAGGAATCGACGAGTACGCAGAACGATCTCGGTCTCGGCGTCGTCGAGCATGCTCTGATACCCGTAGAAATCGGATTCGAGGAAGTCCGGCGCCAGTGGTCCGAGGGGCTCGTGCTCGCTCATGTTCGGCTCCTTCGTCTGGTGCCTCCGTCGAGCACCGCTACCGATCCTCTACCCGCCGCGCCCGATTCTCACGCATGCACCGCGGCCCCGAGATGTCAGCGGCGCAGTTCGTCGGAGAGGATCGCCAGTTC
This sequence comes from Rhodococcus sp. NPDC076796, assembly GCF_040702765.1. Classification (NCBI taxonomy): domain Bacteria; kingdom Bacillati; phylum Actinomycetota; class Actinomycetes; order Mycobacteriales; family Nocardiaceae; genus Rhodococcus; species Rhodococcus sp. NPDC076796. The sequence goes on from NZ_JBFBMS010000007.1 coordinate 11,769, forward strand.
GTCGCCGCCCGCCATTTCCTTGGTGAGGTCGTCGAGCGAGATGTCGTCGCGCGCACAGTCCAGTGTCTGACGTCCACGATCGAGGAGGACGAAGTGATCTCCGACCATGTACGCGTGATGCGGATTGTGGGTGATGAACACGACGCCGAAGCCTTTCTCCCGGGCCGCCGAGATGTACCGGAGAACCATGCCGGACTGTTTGACGCCGAGAGCGGCGGTCGGCTCGTCGAGGATGAGAACTCGGGCACCGAAGTAGATGGCGCGCGCGATGGCCACGCACTGACGTTGACCACCGGACAGTGAGCCGATGGGGGCATCGACATCCGGTAGATCGATCCCCATCTTGCGGAGTTCGTCGATGGTTCTCGCGCGCATCGCTCGGGTGTCGAGGGTCTTGAAGATCTTGCCCTTGCGCAGCTCCTGACCGAGGAAGAAGTTGCGCCACACCGGCATCAGGGAGACGACCGCGAGGTCCTGGTAGACCGTGGAGATACCCTGATCCACCGCCTGCTTCGGCGAGCCGAAAGTGGTCGCCGTGCCGTCGACGAGCAATTCCCCCTCCGACTGCCGATGCAACCCGGACATGATCTTGATCAGAGTGGACTTGCCTGCGCCGTTGTCACCGAGAACGCAGGTGACCTCACCGGCACCGACGCGGAGGTCTATCCCGTGCAGCGCGATGATGTTGCCGTAGCTCTTACCCACGCCTTTCAGTTCGATGAGGGGCGTGTTCGCGGAGGACGTCATGGTCACCTTTTCGCCGCGTAGTTGCGGAAGGAGCTGTTCGCGATCACTGCGAACAGCAGCATCGCACCGAGGAAGAACTTGAACCAGTCCGGGTTCCAGCCTGCATAGACGATGCCCTGGTTGGTCATGCCGAAGATGAACGCTCCGATGAAGGCACCGACAGCCGTGCCGTATCCACCGGTGAGCAGGCATCCGCCGATGACCGCGGCGATGATGTAGAGGAATTCGTTGCCCACGCCTTGGCCGGACTGGACGGTGTCGAACGCGAACAGCAGGTGCATGCCGACGAACCAGGCGCAGAAGCCGACGAACATGAACAAGCCGATCTTGACCCGCGTGACCGGGACCCCGACCGCACGCGCCGATTCCTGGTTGCCGCCGACAGCGAAGATCCAGTTGCCGATGCGGGTCTTCATCAGCACCCAGGTTGCGGCGAGGGTGAACACGATCCACCACACGACGGTGATGCGGACCGAGACCCCCAGCAGCGAGAACGAGGACGAGAACACTGCCTTGGCCGAGTCGAATCCCTCCATGTCCGAGATGGACGGGGTGGCGACCTGGCCGGTAACGAGCTTGGTGACGGCGAGATTGATACCGGTGAGCATGAGGAACGACGCCAACGTGATCAGGAACGACGGAATCCTGGTCGTCATCACCAGGTAGCCGTTGAGAAACCCGACCGCCAGTGCCAGCACCAGCGCCAGCACCGAGCCGGTCCAGACGTTCAGGTGCAGGTTGTAGGCCAGCATGGAGGCCATGATCGAGGAGAACGTCACCGCAACCCCGGTGGAGAGGTCGAATTCACCGCCGATCATCAACAGGGAAACACCGATCGCCATGATGCCGATGGTCGAGGATGCGTACAGCACGGTGGCGAGGGCTTCGGGCGATCGAAACGGCGGTGCCACGATGCAGAAGAAGACGAAGATGGCGACCGCGCCGAACAGCGCCCCGACCTCCGGTCGAATCAGCAACCGCTGCAGCGGTTTCCGCTTCTTGACCCGCTCATCTGCGATCACGGCGTGTTCGGACAGAGCCGGATCGGCCTGTGTGGACATGATCTTCCTTCCGCGCCGAGGCGACGCACTCAGCGTGTGCCGTTACGGGCGTACTCGGCGACCGCATCGATGTTGGTCGAATCGATGAACGCGGGCCCGGTCAGCACCGGGGTGCCGCCACCGATCGTGTTGCCGTTGTTGAGGTAGAGCCACAGCGAGTCGATGGCCAGGTAGCCCTGCAGGTAGGGCTGCTGATCGATGGCCCACGCCACGTCACCCGACTCGATCGCGTCGACGAGTGCGGCATTGGTGTCGAACGTGACGATCGTGGCGTCGCTGCCCGCATTGTTCTTGGACTGCACGGCCGTCAAGGCGATCGGAGCGGCCAGCGCGATGACATGGTCGATGCTCGGGTCCTGCTGCAGCTTGGCGGTGATGGTCGACTCCACGGACGGCATGTCCTTGCTGTTGACGTTGAGGATCTCGGTGGTGCCTCCGAAGCCCTCCGTCACGCCGGCACAGCGAGCCTCGAGTGCCACGGCACCCTGCTCCTGAATGATGCACAGTGTCTTGCGTGCACCGTCCTCGGTGAGGCGAGCCCCGGCAGCCTGTCCGGCGATGGTCTCGTCCTGGCCGAAGTACTGCTGGACTCCCATGTCCTTCCAGGAGTCGTAACCGGAATTGAACGCGACGACCGGGATGCCCGCGGCGGTCGCGGCCTCGACGGAGGGCGCCATCGCGTCGGGTTTGGCCAGCGTGACCGCGATACCGTCGACCCTCGAGTCAATCGCACTCTGGACGAGGTTGGCCTGGTTGGGCGCTTCGGGATCTGCCGAGTAGCGCAGTTCGATGTTGTCCTTGGCCGCAGCGGCCTCGGCACCCTTGCGAACCAGATCCCAGAAGGTGTCGCCGGGAACCTCGTGCGTGATCATCGCGATCGTCGCCGACGGCGTGTCGGCGACACCCGCGTTGCTTCCGTTGTCGGACGATCGAGGAGCACCACCGGTACTCGAACAGGCAGCGACAGTCAGTGCCGCGACCGCACAGACCGCGCCGACCGCGATCGGCCCGCGCCGTTGCCGAAACCTCATTGCACTTCCTCTCGAAAATTCGGCCTCTCGAAAATTCGGCCTGTCGAACAACCGTCGAATCCGACCCGCCGACCTGATCACTGTAAGAAACGATCGGTACCCGTCACGCATCTTCGACGATTATTCGTCACGCGACGCAACCGGTATGCGCAGCACCGGACCTCGGACATGAGAGAACTCTCATCTCCGATTCACGTAGCCACAATCCACCGTCGTCAAAGTCGTCTGTGTGCGAACCATCATCGTCTCGGCCCTGGGACTGCTCACGCTCGCCGTGCTCGTCGTGGCATTGCTGACGACTCGGTCGACGGGCGAGCAGACCCCGTTGCCCGCACCCATCGTCGCACCCGCCGCACCCGTGCAATCCGCCCCGGGTGCTCCGGGGCCCGTTCCCCCTGCACCGGGACCGGGCGATCCCGCGCCCACCACCGCGCCCACCACCGCGCCACAGCCGGTGGCACCGGACGGATTCGTGCCGCCGCCGCCGCTGCCGCCTGCCGACTGGGACGATGACTTCGACGACGACTGGGATGACGATGACGACGACGACTGACCCTGCTGCGAGACCGACCACGTGATGCGGACGCGACTGCTCGCCCTGCGCCCGACGAGCGCTCGGAGCCGCATCTTCTCGTGGGTGCTGCTGCTGGTGTTGGCGTCGCTGGCGGCCGTCACCGTCACCACGTGGCTGCTCATGATCCGCGCGACCGACAATCGCATGCGCGAATCGCTGCGCACCGAGATCGCCGAGTTCACCACCCTGACCGACGCAGGCGTCGATCCAGGAACCGGCGCACCGTTCGACGACATCGACGACGTGCTCCGCGTGGTGATCACCTACAACCTCGCCCGCCCCAACGAGAAGTTCCTGGGTTACGTGGACGGCGCGTTCGCCGTACAGAGCAGGCAGCAGGCGCCGGTACGACTGTCCGACGACACCGGCTTCACCGCCGAGGTCGGCTCCGTCACCGCACCGGTCGAGGGTTCGTATTCGAGCGCGGCAGGCGAAGTTGTGTACCTCGCGGTGCCGGTCTCGCTGGCAGGCGACCCGGTGCCGGGCGTCGTGGTCGCCGCGTACTTCGCCGACCAGGAACGCGCCTCGGCCGACGAGACCGCGACCCTGATGCTCGTCGTCGGCGGCGTCACCTCGGTGTTGGCGGCAGTAGGGGCGTGGTTCGTCGCGGGACGCATCATGTCGCCGATCAGACAGATCACGGCCACCGCCAGAACGATCACCGAAACCGACCTGTCCGGCCGAATCACCGACGCCAGAACGGCCGGTCGAGGCGACGACATCGGAGATTTGATCGACACACTGAACTCGATGCTCGACCGAATCGAGTCCGGCGCGGCGAGTCAGCGCCGATTCCTCGACGACGCCGGCCACGAGCTCCGCACTCCCATCACCATCGTCCGAGGTCATCTCGATGTTCTCGACCACGGCGACCCCGCCGACGTTCGAGACACCGTCGCGCTCGTCGACGACGAACTGGATCGGATGAACCGACTCGTCGCCGATCTGTTGCTGCTCACCCGGGCCGACCAGACGAGCTTCGTCACGCCGGTGGACACCGATGTCGACGCGCTCACTCGAAGTGTGTTCGACAAGGTGACCACCCTCGCCGACCGGGAATGGGTGCTGGAGGCGAGCGCAACCGTCCACGCGCCACTCGACGCGCAACGACTGACCCAGGCACTGTTGGCGTTGGCGGACAACGCAACTCACCACACGATGCCCGGCAGTCGCGTCGGCATCGGATCGCAACTGTCCGACGGCGATATCCGGTTCTGGGTCACCGACTCGGGTCCGGGAATCGAGCGCGACGAGCAGGAACGAATCTTCGAGCGCTTCGCCCGCGGGCGCAACGGAACCCGACGCACCGAGGGCGCGGGGCTCGGATTGTCCATCGTCACCGCCATCGCACAGGCCCATCGTGGGCGGGTGAGTGTCGGCAGCGCCCCGGGGCACGGGGCCACCTTCACCATCACGATTCCACTGACCGATTCCCCTCCCCCGCAGAAGGATCGACCATGGCCCGCATCCTGATCGCCGAAGACGAACCCCGCATCGCCTCGTTCGTTCACAAGGGGCTCAGAGCGAGCGGTTTCAGTACGACGACCGTCTCCGACGGCAGATCCGCATACGAACACGCACGCAGCGGTGACTTCGATCTGGTGGTACTCGACATCGGCCTGCCGATCATGGACGGCTTCGAGGTACTGCAGCGACTGCGCGGAGAGCAGTGCGAGATACCGGTGATCGTGTTGACCGCACGCGACAGCGTCCAGGACGTGGTGTCCGGTCTCGAAACCGGTGCCGACGACTACATGGCCAAGCCGTTCCGATTCGAGGAACTGCTGGCGCGCATCCGAGTTCGACTGGGCAGCAAACGAACCGTCGACACCAACCAGCTCGCGGTCGCCGACCTCACCCTCGACCTGCGTACCCGGAGAGCTGTGGTGGGAGACCGGACCGTCGACCTGTCGGCCCGTGAGTTCGCGCTGGCCGAGACCTTCATGCGCCACCCCGGTCAGGTCCTCTCGCGAGAGCAACTCCTGTCGCAGGTGTGGGGCTACGACTTCGACCCGGGCTCGAATGTCGTCGATGTCTATGTCCGCTACCTTCGGGCGAAATTCGGTGCCGCACGAATCGAGACCGTCCGCGGAATGGGATACCGACTGTCCGAGACATGAGTGGCGTCGGCCGGTTGCCGACGCCACTGCTCGAGTCTCAGTCGTCTCAGTCGTCCCAGTCGTTGTCGTCGTTGTCGTCGTCGTCGTCGTCCAGATCGTCCCAGTCGTCGTCGAGGTCGTCGTCGAGGTCGTCGTCGAGGTCGTCGTCCAGATCATCGTTGCGATCGTCCCAGTCGTCGTCACGACCGTTCAGATCGTCGTTGCGGTCGTCCCAGTCGTCGTTGCGGTCGTCCCAGTCGTCGTCGTAGCGGTCGTCCGGGATCTGGGTCGGTGCGGGCTGCTGGGGAGCTGCCGGCGGGTTCGGAGCCGAATCCGCCTCCGACAGAGGCTGTTCCACCGAGATCGAGGACGGCCGCTGCTGGGTGGGGTCGTCGTCGGCGATCGCGAGTGCGCCGACGCTTCCGAGGGTGACGACAACGGCTGCTGCACCGACGATCATGAACTTTCCTGGCATTCTCATGTCTGCTCCTTCGATCCGAGTCCTGTGGGCCACCGTTTCGGTGATGACTCAACGATCTCTGTCGAACGTGAGAACCGAAGGAGCACAACATGAGCGAGTTCTCATACTGGTGACGGGCGCGTGGGTCGACATTCGGCCGTTACCGGTGACGATGTCGGGACGAGAACCAGGGCGGTCGTTGGGGCGATGCTCGCCGGTGGGTCGCCACGTCGACCGACCCCCGAGCGCCTATGGTGATTCGCGATGAAAAGGATTCGAGTGTGCGTGGCAGCGTCGGCAGTGTCGATGGTTCTCGTCGGCATCGGCTGTGGACCGGCTCTGGCGCAACCCGCCGCCGAGCCACCAGCCGCGACGACGACACCGCCGTTCACTACGCCCGACACCGACAGCTGCCCGTTCGCCGCGTCACCTCCCCCGGCGATCGACCTGTCCGAGGTACCGGCCCCTGGAAGCACTGCCCCGCAACCACTCCCGATTCCCGCTGAGGCCGTCGGCGGGGATCGGCTCGCCGAGTGTGGAGCGGTGCTGCCGGACGGGGCTCCCCCGTTGCCTGCCGATATCTCGGCCACCGGGTTCGTGGTGGCCGACATGGACTCCGGCTCCGTTCTGGCCGCCAAGGATCCGCACGGGCGGCATCGGCCGGCGAGCACGATCAAGGTGCTACTTGCGATTGTCGCCCTCGACGAGTTGAACTTGAATTCCCAGATCACCGCGACCGCAGAGGACGCCGGTGCCGAGGGCAGTGCCGTCGGCATCGGAGAGAACGGTGTCTACACCAATCTCCAATTGATGCAGGGCCTGGTGATGGCATCGGGAAACGATGCAGCGCATGCGTTGTCCAGGCAGCTGGGTGGGGACGCGGCCACCGTGGACAAGATGAATGCCAAGGCCGCAGAACTGGGTGCGCTCGACACTCGCACCGCCACACCGTCCGGTCTCGACGGTCCTGGCATGGCGAGCTCTGCCTACGACCTGGCGTTGATCTACCGCGCGGCCATGCGCAATCCGACCTTTGCGCAACTGATTTCGACCGAAACCGTTCAATTTCCCGGATACCCGAAGGACCCCACGATCCCGGACGACCAGGACCGGCCCGGGTTCACCCTCTCCAACGACAATCAGCTGCTCTACAACTACGAGGGAGCTCTCGGAGGCAAGACCGGGTACACCGACGATGCTCGCCAGACGTTCGTCGCAGGAGCAGAACGGGGCGGCAGGCGTCTCGTCGTGACGATCATGAAGGGCGACGTGCTGCCGATCCGGCCGTGGGAGCAAGCGGCCCGCCTGTTGGACTACGGGTTCGCGCTCGATTCCAGTCGCGGCGTGGGCGAACTCGTGGAGCCGCAGTCGACGGCCGCGGTGACGAGTACGCGCGCGCCCGAGGCCACGCCGACTCTCGCTCAGCCGCCCGCATCGGCGTCGGGGTCGAGCTCCCGCCAGTCCGAGATGCAGGCGCAAGGCGACACCGTCGTTCGCATCGCGATAGGTGTCATCGGTTCGATCGTGGTGATCGGCTTGTTGTGGGGAGCTCGACGGCTGTCGCGCAACCGCTGAACCGGGTCCTCCGATACAGCGATTGCGAGCAATCTAGCGACGTCTGTTGCGCAGTCCCGCGAGGCCGAGAGCGGCGAGGGCACCGGCACCCACCAGCGCCAGGCCCCCCGTCACGCCCGGTCCTTCGCTGACCTCGACCCTCGTGTTGATCACCGCCGGCTCCGGGGCCGGGACATGAGCTTCGGCCAAGCTCTCGCGAGTCGTCGCGGCGAACGAAGTGGAGAACAGCACCAGCCGTGACGTCGTGAACACGAATACCAGCAGACCGATGATGGGTCCGAAGACCACGCCTGCCGGGCCGCTCGTCACCGATCCCAGATAGATGGCACCGAGCTGCTTGAAGATCTCGAAACCGACGGCAGCGAGCAGAGCGCCTTTGGCTGCGCTGCGCCACGAGACCGGCTCGCGCGGCAGACGCGAGATCACCCAGGTGAACAACGCCCAGGTGCCCGCCAGCGCGAGCAGAATCGAGAAGACGCGCAGGGCGATGCCCACTCCTGGGACTGAATCGAGATTGGCCCACTCGAGAATGCTGCGCATCAGGTCACCACCGGCGAGCGCCGACAACGCCAACGACAGCACCAGCGCGGTCCCCAGCCCGAGCAGCGCGGCGAAATCCTTGGCCTTGGTGGCCAGAAAACCACCCTGCTCGTGCTGGCTCTCCCACATGGCGGTCAATGCCTCGCGCAGGTTGGCGATCCAACCGAGACCTGCATACAAGGCACCGAGCAAACCGATGATGCCGACGCTCGTCCGAGACTCGATGGCCGTCTGAATCAGCGAATTGATTGTCTCCCCGAAGCTGCCCGGCACGTTCTCGGCAATCTGCGACTGGATCTCGGCAAGCCACTCGGGCTGATTCACCAGCACGAACCCGGCGATCGCGAACGCGACCATCAGCAGCGGGAACAAGGCCAGCACACTGAAATACGTCATGCCTGCCGCGTAGTAGTCGCCCTTCTGACCCTGATAGCGCTGCGCAGCAACAACAGTGTGATCGAGCCAGGGCCACCGGTTACGCCGGTCGTCGAGGATCGCCTTGAAATCGGGCATGGCACTCACCTTTTCGCTGTCGTCGCCTGCTGTCGGATCGTGTCACCGCGGTGCTACGCCTCGAAGCATTTCTTGCCGAAACGCAGCACGACGAAACTCAGTGTGCCGTAAATGCTATGCACCCGGCGGCAGGAAACCCACCCTGTCGTAGACCTGAGCGAGCGTTCGGCTCGCCACTTCCCTGGCTCGATCCGCACCGGCCGCGAGGATGCGATCGAGTTCGGCCACGTCGGCCATGAACCCGTCCATCCGCTCCCGTAGCGGAACGACGAACTCGGTCAGAACGTCGGCGGTGTCGGACTTGAGGTCGCCGTATCCCTTGCCCGCATACCCGGCGACGAGATCGTCGATACTCGCGCCCGAGAGCGCAGACTGAATCACCAGCAGGTTGCTGACGCCCGCTTTGTTCTCCGGATCGAACACGATGTCGCGCTCGTTGTCCGTCACTGCCGAACGAATCTTCTTCGCCGACACCTTCGGATCGTCGAGGATGTTGACGATGCCCGCCGGATTCGACGAGGACTTGCTCATCTTCGCGGTGGGATCCTGCAGATCGAAGATCTTCGCGGTGCCCTTGATGATGTGCGCATCGGGCACGACGAACGTCTTCTTGAACCGCGTGTTGAAACGTTGCGCCAGATCGCGAGTCAACTCCAGGTGTTGCCGCTGATCCTCGCCCACGGGCACCAGATTCGGCCGATAGAGCAGGATGTCGGCGGCCTGCAGAATCGGGTAGGTGAACAGTCCGACGCTGGTGTGATCGCGACCCTGCTTGGCGGACTTGTCCTTGAACTGCGTCATCCGCGCAGCTTCGCCGAATCCGGTGATGCAGTTCAGAACCCACGCCAACTGCGCATGCTCGGGCACCTGACTCTGCACGAACAGCGTCGACTTCTCCGGATCGATTCCCACCGCGAGCAACTGCGCTGCGGCCACTCGGGTGCGACGCCGAAGCTCCTTGGGATCCTGAGGAACGGTGATCGCATGCAGGTCCGGGATGAAGTAGAACGCGTCGAACTCGTCCTGCAACTCCACCCAGTTCCGCACCGCACCCAGGTAGTTACCGAGATGGAAAGAATCGGCAGTCGGTTGGATGCCGGAGAGCACCCGCCGACGCGGACCCTGCGGAGTGTCGATGGAGTCGGAAGAAGACATGCCGCAATCTTTTCACGACCCCGTCGACGCCCACTTCCTGCCTGCCGAGATGGTCACTGCGCAGGCTCCGCTCCAGCAACACGGTTCACTGCGCAGGCTCCGCTCCAGAACACAAGTCGCTCCGCAGGCTCCGCTCTAGCGGTAGCGCACTGTCACCGGAGCGTGATCGGACCATCGCTGGTCGTACGCCTCGGCCCGCTCGGTAATCGCTTCCTTGGCGCGCTCGGCCAGATCACCGGTGGCCAACTGATAGTCGATCCGCCAGCCGGCGTCGTTGTCGAAGGCCTTGCCGCGATAGGACCACCAGCTGTACGGACCTTCGACGCCCGGGTACAGCGCCCGTACGACGTCGGTCCAGGGGGCCTTGTCGGCGAGCAACCGCGTCACCCACTCGCGTTCCTCGGGCAGGAAGCCGGAGTTCTTGCGGTTGGTCTTCCATGCCTTGAGATCGGCCTCGGTGTGGGCGATGTTCCAATCGCCGCACACCACCACGTCGCGATCGTCGGACTTCGCAGCCTTGGCCGTCTTGGCCAGATACTTCGCGAACGCCGCCATGAAGCGTTCCTTCTCGTCCTGACGCTCGGTACCCACCTCGCCCGACGGCAAGTACAGGCTGGCGACGGTGACGTCGCCGAAGTCACCTTCGATGTAGCGACCTGCATCGGCGAACTCGACGGCCCCGATGCCGGTGCGAATCGCATCGGGAGCCGCCTTCGACAGCAAGGCCACCCCGTTGCGTCCTTTCGCGGACGGCTCGGCCGAGGCCAGGTGCCAGCCCGCATCGAGGGCCGGGGCCAGCGCCTTGGTCAGTTCCCCGTCGTTGGCGCGGGTTTCCTGCAGGCAGATGACGTCGGCATCGGTGGCCTCGAGCCACGGCAGCATGCCCTTGCGAACAGCTGCGCGAATTCCGTTGACGTTGACAGTGGAAACAGTGATCGGCACGCCGACGACGGTAACCGAGCCCACCGACAGACCGCAGCTGGGTCGTTCATCCGAGGTCGTTCCTGCAGGCCGGCTACCGACGCTTCGGCTTGGCCCCGGGTTTCGGCGCGGTGACCGCCGATGTCGCCTCTGTCGACGTACTCGGTTCTCGGTCGATGCGTCGGTAGACGAGGTGCTGCTGGGCGTAGGTCCAGATGTTGTTGCTCACCCAGTTCAGCAACACCGCAACCGGAAGTACCGGCCCACCGACGAGCACGCCTGCCGGGAACACCCAGAGCACGAGCTTGTTCATGATCGCGGTCTGTGGGTTGGCGAGCGCCGCTGCGTCCTGCCGGGCTACGGACGCCCGCGAGTTCATGTGCGTGGCAACCGCAGCGACGATCATCAACGGAACCGCAACGAACGCGATGCTCCACACCGACGGCACTCCCCCGAACGGACCGAAGGCCTCGAGCACCTCCCGAGAGCTGTTGACGGCAGCCGAGATCGGCGCACCGAAGAGCCGTGCGTCGAGGAAGGACTGCACATCAGCGGGGCTGAAGACGTAGTTCGCGGTGTTCGCGTTCTCCTGCGCCGTCATACCGAGATGACCGAATCCGGTTCCGGTTCGGTTGAACGAGCGCAGCACGTGCAGCAGACCGATGAAAACCGGGCCCTGCGCCAGCAGGGGCAGGCACCCCATCAAGGGGTTGAAACCGTGTTCCTGCTGCAACTTCCGCATCTGAGTTGCCTGCCGAGCACGGTCCCCGGAGTACTTCTTCTGTACGGCCTTGATCTGTGGTTGGAGCCTTTTCATGGCGAGCTGGGAACGAATCTGACTGACGAACGGCTTGATCAGCAGCGCACGCAGTGTGAAGACCAGGAATATCACCGCCAACGCCCAGGCGAAGCCGTTGTCGGGGCCGAGCACGGACCCGAAGACTCTGTGCCAGAACCACAGCACCGCGGAGACGGGATAGTAGACGAAATCGAGCATGGTGGAGCACCTCACTGTGAGAGAAAGCGGTCGGTTGGCGTCTCGACCGGATCTCGCAGTGGCTCAGGAGAACTCGAGCCACCGGTCCGGTCCACGGACCGGACCGGGCGCTCTGGGCATGGGGCGACCCGGCGCATCGGGTTGCTGTTGCCTGCGGAACGATCCCCGAAGTCGCCGCCCGTCCGCGCCTGCAGCGCACGACGACAGCGGTGCGATCACGGCGAGGTCGGACGGCGCACCGAGGACGACCAGGGACGCCGCGACCAGCGCACCGAACATCGCTATCTGTGCGGCGGGTTGGGCGTCGACGACGGCGAAGACGACGAGCAGGACGGCGACGACGCCGAGCGCAGTGGCCACGGAGCGATGGGTACTCGACCGGCTCATCCGATACCCACTGCTATCTGCACCACCGCACACGCGAAAACGACAAGTGAACCGCGAAACAACTGCCGAAGCATGTCAACCGGCACCTGCCCCATCGGCGTCTCCAGTATCAGCCCTCCGTATTCGAGTGGCGGACGCGACGCCGATCGATACAGAGCAACGAGCGCTACGAACGGGGTCGGCAGCAATGCCCACAGCGACGCTCCGAACACGACCGGTAGGCAGGCACCGAATACAGCGAGGATTCCGACTGCAGGCACCACAAGATGCGCTACCCGCAGACTGCGATCGGACCCTCCGAGAGCCGCACGAAACGCACTGGACGAGTTGACGTCTCGTAGCCCGCGACCGCATACGGTGCCTACGACGCAACATGCGAGCAGTAACGCAACCGGACGCAGGGGCAGCGCGAATACCGCCGCGCACAGGTAGACCGCGATGACGACCGAAACCAGAGTGCGCACCGCGCGCCGGTCGCGAAGTACGCGTCGAGCATCGGCATCCACGAACATTCGCCGACGCGAACCCGAAAACGACCGAGACCGAACCAGTCCCACACGACGCCAAGTGCGCGAATCCATTTGGGAAGAAACGAACGATGTATCCATCGTCGCGATCGCCACCGACAGAGAGGTCACCAACCCCGAACCGCGTTCCAGCGCAGACCGATTCAGTCGATGCATGCGGGATCGACCGACCCACACGATCGCAACACCGAAGACGAGGGCCACGGCCGACGGCCACCCGATGGAGAGTGCGGGCAGTACCGGCGCGTGGACGGCGGACACCGAACAGCCGACGACGCCGATGCACACGAACCCGAGCGAGGTTGACCGGTACCACCCCTCCCAGAACCGCGATGTCTGCGCCAGCACTCCCCATCCGACAACGCTCGCACCTATCGCTGCTCCCATGCCGCCGAACCACCACCAACTGTGGGCAGTCGTACCGAACAGTGTTGCTACTCGCGCGATCAGCACACCCAGGGCACCGCCACATGCTGTCGAAGTCCAGTATCGCGGAGCGAGCACACCCGACCGATCGAGCGGGGTCGAGTGAATCCAGAACTGTTCGGCAGAATCCACCACGACCGGCCCCACCGCCCGCACCGCAGCCATGACCAGGCCGCATGCTGCGATTGCGAGGCCGGACGCGAACAGTGAGTCGACCTCCAGCAGCAGCCCCGCAAGCGGGTTCCCAGACTCGGGTCGGTTGGGCTCGAAGCGCCCGAGAAGGTGCCACAGCAGTCCCGTCGCTACGAACACCGGTAGTCCCCACACCGCGAGGACAGCGCCGATGTCGATCGGCCTCCTCGCGCGTGTCCAGCCGCGAATCCGGCTACGGACTACGCGTGGCGAGGGAACGGCCGTCATCACTGTCGCCATCGGTCACCGTCCACGCTCGTGTCGGCTACCTGCTCGACGAGATCCGGGTCGTGAGATGCCATCAGGACAATGCAGCCGGCCTGCTTCTCGCGCACGATGGCCTGAGCCAACCAGCGCTTGCCTTCGGCGTCCAACCGCTGCTCGGGTTCGTCGAGCACCAGTACGTCTCGCGGTCGCACGAACGCCGAACCCAATGCCAGCCTTCGCTTCTGACCGCTGGACAGCGTGACTGGCAGCTGATCGACGACGTGGCCGAGCCCCAGTCCCTCGATCACCCGCTCTGCTGCACTCGCAGGGTCGGCGACTCCGTGGGCCGCAGCAACGAGTTGCAGATGTTCACTCACCGACAGATGCGGGAACGTCCCCGGATCGTCCAGGACCGATGCCACGCGCGCGCGGAAATCGGGCGCGGCTTCGTCGACAGCATTCCCGAAAAGTGTGATGGTGCCGGAATCGAGATTGTCTGCTCCGACGACGCAGCGGAGCAGGGTCGTCTTTCCGGCACCGTTTGCACCTACGAGCGCACACACCGATCCCTCCGGTACGACGAACGAGATGTCGCTGAAGACGGTCAGCGAACCGAAACGCCTGGTGGCGTCGTTGATGACGAGCATGATTGTTCTCCCGGCAAACCTCGCGGACAACGGGTCGCGAAGGCGTGGGGGAACTTTCGAGTTACAGTGCCCCCACCAATGCACCGGGTGCACGGGGTTGAGGGCGGCCGGGAGCATCCGGGCGATGTTGACGCCGGAACGCACCTCGAAGGTGGCGTTCCTCTGCGGTGGGGCCGACATTCGGCAGTAGGCGCAGCAGTGCCGGAACATCGACTCGGTGCGCGAGCACCATCAGCGTTGCCAGCGCCGCGACGAGGATCAGAGCCACGTCTGCGGTTGCGGTAGGCATCGTCAGGTACAGCGACACGAGGAGCAGCGAAGTGACGACCATGCTCTGGTATCTCATTCCGCACCTCCCTGGTGTGCCACTGAAACTGAGTTGTTGCTCAGGGTACAGATACCGAAGGGTCCGTGCACAGGTGCCAGGTATCGCCGACGAACACCGGACCGCGAGCTTGTACACAGGGACGCACGTAGTCGGGCAGTCGCTCGAGCTCCGCGTCCGCGTCGGCCGACAACCCACCCACGTAGGACGTATCGATTCGTCCGGTCTGCTCGAACCGATCGACGTTGTGCCGTGCGATGTACGCATCCGGATTCAGTGCCGCCAGCGCGAGCACGGTCAGAACTGCACCGACACCTACTGCTCTCGGTAGCCAGCGCCCCGACATCCGCACGCCCGAGACCAGAACCAGTACGAACACCGATGCCAGCCACCACTCGACAGCCGTGACGAACAACCTGAGCGTCGTGTAGCCGTACTGCTGCTCGTACAACGACATTCGATGCAGGGCCGACGCAACGATCACCAGCGACAGCAGGCACAGCGCTCCGAGCAACGTCCGCAATGCAATTCGTTCACGCCGATCGTCGCGGCGGGCCTTCGCGACCGTGACCGCGATGACGAGCAGTGTCAGTACCGTGACCGCGAGCAATTGCCAGAAGCCCTGCCGGGCGTATTCGGCGTTGGTCAGACCCTCGGTGGTGAGGACGTGCCCCTGCCCGCCGAACAGCGTCGGCACCTGGAACCCGACGAACACGACGAACAGGGCCACCACCGCCCCGAGGGGAACCATCCACTCCCACAACTGCACTGTTCGACGCGGCGACGGTGCGAGGCGATCGAACCGAGGCGGATGCAGCGCGACGTAGGCGACGGCGAGCGCACCTGCTGCGGTGAGCACGAAGACGAGAATGCGACCGGCGACGGACGCGGCATCGAACTCGGGTGTCACCGCGCTCAGCGCATCCGAGAAACGCTTGTCGGCCGCACCGAACAACGCTGCGAACACGACCAGGAGCGCGATCGTGACAATGGAGACCATGCCGATCCGGACCGGCCGTGGCCCTTCCAGGTCGATCGAACCGGCTCCGCGCTCGGTCCACCGAGCCACGCGCACCGGCAGAAACACCGGTAGTAGACCGCCGAGTGCGATTCCCGTCCACGTCCAGGCGCGGGAGAGCACCACCACTGCGACCACGACGGCGAGCGTCGTCGACATCGTCACGATCCACTCGGCCGATCGCAGTGCAGACACGCTCGCCAATGCAAGCACTCCTGCCACCCCTGCCCATTCCCACCCCGACAGCCTGCCGCGGCGAGCTGCGAGCACAACGGCCACGAAGGCCAGGGCGGTGATCAGCACACCGAACGTGTTGTCCACCAACGTCACTGCACCGATCAGCCCGGCAACAGCAGACCCGATCAGCGCCGCACGGGGGGCCTGCGCATACCGCAACACCGGCCAGGTGCGAGGCCCCCAGAAAGAGTGACCGTGCTTCGCTGTCGGATGAATCGGAGTGTCGATCGTGGTCATGGCGCTTCCTTCTTCTGTGTTTCGGGCATGGAAGGTCGGCGGCTGCGGTCCGGGGACGTGCAGTCGCGGTTCGGGTGGATCGAGAAAGTCAGTGCTCGGGGATGGCCACTCTGATGTGGCAGCCGACTTCGCTGTCGAGAACTTCGATGGTTCCGCCGTGCAGTTCGGTGGCCCAGCGGGCGATGCCGAGGCCCAGACCTGTTCCGCCGTCGGTGGATCCGCCGCGGGTGAATCGGTCGAACACCGCATGGCGATCGGCGAGGGCGATGCCTGGGCCCTGGTCGACGACGTCGAACGCATACGCTCCGCCGATTCGATGGGCCCGCAGTGTCACGGTGCTCGAATGGGGCGAATGCCGCACGGCGTTGTCGACGAGGTTGGTGATCACCTGTGTCATGCGAGATCGGTCGGCCACTACGGTCGAATCGTCGGGCGAGACGACTATCGACACTCGTTCTCGGTGAACGGAGGTCGCATCCTCGAGGAATTGCCGCACTGCGAACTCCTCCGGGGCGATGGTGAGCACACCGCCCTCCACCCGCGACAGGTCGAGCAGTTCGCTGACCAGATCTCCGAGCCTCTCGGTTTGGCGCAGCGCCACCGACAGCGCCGCGGGATTCGCGTCGGTCACCCCGTCGACCATGTTCTCGAGCACGGCACGCAGGGCGGCGATGGGCGTCTTCAACTCGTGCGAGACGTTGCCGATGAGTTCGCGGCGGTACTTCTCGGCGGCTTCCAGATCACTTGCCATGGTGTTGAACGCCGTGGCGAGCTCGCCCACCTCGTCCCTGGACGTTGCCCGCACTCGCGTCGAATAGTCGCCTCGCGCCATCGCTTTGGCGGCCGAGGTCATCTCGCGCAGCGGTGACGTCATCCCGTGGGCGACGAATTGTGTTGCGGCCAAGGACACGACGAGCGCTGCGAGGAGGGTGTAGCGAAATTGCCAGCCCGCTCCGATCCAGAAGACGACGCTCGCGAGCACCAGCACGATGCCCACGACGAGCGAGACCTTGAGCTTGAACGACCGCAACGGATCCAACGGGCGCGGCAGCATTCGCGTCATCGCGGCGACTCCACGGCGTAGCCCACGCCGTGCACGGTGCGGATGAGATCGCCACCGAGTTTGCGACGCAACGCTTTCACGTGAGAATCGACCGTCCTGCTGCTGGCCGAATCGTCCCAGCCCCACAGTTCCGACAGCAGGGTTTCGCGCGAGACCGCCGTGCGCGGCCGAGCAGCCAAGTAGGCGAGGATGTCGAATTCGGTTCTGGTCAAATGGATGTCACCGGAGGGATTGGTCACCCGCCGTTCGCGGTGATCGATCTGCACGTCACCGACTCGAACTGCCTGGGGTTCGGCGGTCACCGTACGCTCGGCACGCCGAACCAGGGCGTGCACGCGAGCGACCAACTCGCGCATACTGAACGGCTTACCCAGGTAGTCGTCCGCACCGACGCCCAGGCCGACGAGCATGTCCGTCTCGTCCGACTTGGCCGTCAACATCAACACCGGCACCGGGCGGGCCGCCTGGATACGACGACACACTTCGAGTCCGTCGAACCCGGGCAGCATCAGATCGAGCACCACCACGTCGGGATCGATCCGGGCGCACGCGTCGACGGCAGACGGGCCGTCGGCGGCAGTGACGACCTCGTACCCCTCGCCGCGCAGCCGAGCGGCAACGGCCTCGGAGATCGTGGGCTCGTCGTCGACGACGAGAACTGTGCGGCTCATGAGAACTGACCCTAGAGGGCGCACATGGAGGAGCCCGTCGGGAAATGTGGAGGTTCGGTGAAGGTTGAAGCCAGGCAATTCACGTCGCGTCGGCAGACGGACTCGACTGCGCATCGAAATTAGGGTGGGCTACCCTTCCCGCTGTTGGCCAACCCTTCCGAAAGGCGTCTCGATGCACATCCGACCACTTCACCGAACCTGGACGGTGTGCGCGATTGCGCTGACCACCGCGGGGCTGCTGACTGCATGCTCGAACTCCGCCGACGAGGCGTCACCGATGGCCGGCACGTCCTCCGATTCGGCGGTCTTCCCGGTCACGATCGAGCATGCATTCGGCGAGACCGTCGTGCCAGAAGAACCCACTCGTATCGTGGTGGCCGGCTACACCGAGCAGGACACGGTCCTCGCACTCGGCGTCGTACCTGTCGGCGTCACGGAGTGGTACGGCGACCAGCCCTACGCCACCTGGCCCTGGGCGCAGGCCGCGTTGGGCGACGCGCAGCCCGAAGTTCTCTCGGCCACCGGCGACGGCTTCGAGGAAGAGAAGATCGCCGCCCTCGAACCCGATCTGATCATCGCCACCAACGCAGGCCTCACCGAGGACACCTACGACAGGCTCAGCGACATCGCTCCCACACTCGCCCAATCGGACGCCTCCACCGCCTACTTCGAGCCCTGGGACGTCCAGGCCGAGAAAATCGGACGTGCGCTCGGCAAGAAGACCGAGGTCGACGCCCTGATCGACGGCGTGAACCAGAAGTTCGCCGACGCCGCAGCCGCGCACCCCGAATTCGCCGACAAGAAGGCGATCTTTCTCCAGAACGCGTTCTACGAGGGCAAGGCGATCGCCTACCAGGACGGGTTGAGCACGGACTTCCTGACCAAGCTGGGCTTCGTCGTACCCGACGACATCGACGCCTACGTTCCGGCGGACGGCGGCGGCCAGGCGAGCATCCCGCTCGAGAACCTGTCGGTCCTCAACGCCGCCGACGTGCTGATCTGGGGAACCGAAGGCCCGGGCGACCGCGCGGAATTGGAGAAGGAAGCGGTGTACAACGCCCTCGAGCCGGTGAAGGACGGCAACCTCGTGTTCACCGACGGCGTGACGGCGGGCGCGATCTACTTCACCAGCGTGCTCAGCCTGCCGTACGTGATCGACAAGCTGGCCCCGGCACTGGACGAAGCCCTCGACGGAACGCCGGCAACGATCACCGGCTGATCTCGGGCGCTACCGAGCGGCGGAACGCTTGTCCATCCACATGGCGGTGGCCAGTACACCGAGACCGGCCACCGCCAGGCCCGAGCCGACGGCGGCGGGTGCCGTGTAGCCGAATCCTGCGGCGATCACGGCACCGCCGACGGCAGCTCCGATGGCGTTGGCCAGGTTGAACGCGGCATGGTTGAGCGATGCGGCGAGCGTCTGGGCGTCCTCGGCCACGTCCATCAACCTCGTTTGCAGACCGGGTACAACCGAGGAGCCGGACGCGCCGATGAGGAACACCAGCAGTAGGGCGGTGATCGGATTGTGTGCGGCCACGACGAACACCGCAAGGAACACGGCCGTGGCGGCCAGGCCGACGAAGGTGCCCTTGAGCTGATACCGGTCGGCGAGCCATCCGCCGGCATAGTTTCCGACGACCATTCCGAGTCCGTAGATCATCAGGGCCACCGGAACGAAGGCGCGGGCGAGACCGGCGACGTCGGTCAGCGTCGACGCGATGTAGGTGTACACCGCGAACATGCCACCGAATCCGACGATTCCCACGAACAGGGTCATCCACACCTGGCTGCGGCGCAGTGCGCCCAGCTCGGTGATGGGGCTGGTGGTCGGCATCGCGTCGAGTCGTGGCATCCAGAGGACGAGCGCGGCAACGGTGAGAGCACCGATGACCGCCACGAGCGTGAATGCACTGCGCCATCCCAGCGCCTGCCCGATCCAGGTCGCCACCGGTACGCCGACGACGTTGGCGACCGAGAGTCCCATCATCACCATCGCGACGGCCTTGGCTCGCTTCCCCGGTTCGGCCAGGTGGGCAGCGACCAGGGCCGCTACTCCGAAGTACGCACCGTGCGGCAGCCCTGCAACGAATCGCGAGGCCACCAACTCGTTGAAGCTGGGCGCGAAAACGGTGCCGAGGTTTCCGAGGGTGAAGGCCACCATCAGCGCCAGCAACAGCATCCTGCGCGGAACGCGAGCAGCCAGGGCTGCGATGGTCGGCGCGCCGACGACCACACCGAGCGCGTACGCAGAGATCATGTGGCCGGCGGAGGGCTCGGAGATCCCCATCGTCGTCGCGATGTCCGGCAACAGACCCATCGATGCGAATTCAGTGGTGCCGATCCCGAAGCCGCCGATGGACAGTGCCAACATCGCGAGTTTGCGTCGGGTCGAGTGCGGTCGGTGACTGACACTCAGGCCACTCGACACCTTGCCGCGCACAGCGCTGACTCGGGACAGAGCGGAATCGGTGACAGTCACAGCAGTACAACCTTCGTGTGCAAATCGGGGGCAGAAGAAGCGGACGGGATTCGAGCCTGCGATCGGAAGCCGACCGAAGCAGGAACGTCGCTCCGGTCAATTGTCTTCCCGCAGATGGCTCGTTCTCGCGTCGATGCACGGTGATAGTGCTCACCCGAGCATCTGCTCGAGCTGTACCGGCACCCCTCGCGTGCCCTCGTTCCGGTGGGGTGCCGTCACCCGCTAAGATATTCGCCAGGTCATGAGTGCCAGCATCGAGCCCCGGCTTGCTGGCCGGCAACCCTCCAACCGCGGTGGGGTGCCCCGGGTGAACGACCAGGCCGGTCCGGCACGCGAGTGCCGAATCGACAAGCGCGGGTCCGCAGGAAGCGGACCCACTGAACCTTCGGTCCCCAGGGGCCGAAGCCTGTCAGGAGGTTCTCTCATGTGTTGCTGTACCGATACGCCCCGTAGCGCTCGACTTCTCGAGCTTCATTCGACATTCGATTTGTCTTAGACAGACTCGTCTCGGACAGTCTTGCCTCAGAAACCGGAGTATCAGCAGCCATGACCGATTCCACATCAGACGTCGTCGACGCCACCGGAGCACCCACCGAGGATCCGTTCACCGATCCCGCAGCCGACTGGAGCTTCGAGACCAAGCAGATCCACTCGGGTCAGACCCCGGACGGCACCACCAGGGCTCGTGCATTGCCGATCTACCAGACCACCTCGTACACGTTCGACAACACCGATCACGCAGCGGCGTTGTTCGGTCTGGCCGAGCCCGGCAACATCTACACCCGCATCATCAACCCGACTCAGGATGTCGTCGAGCAGCGCATCGCCGCCCTCGAAGGTGGAGTCGCGGCATTGTTGCTCGCGTCGGGTCAGGCCGCCGAGACGTTCGCGATCCTGAACCTCGCGGAGGCGGGCGACCACATCGTGTCGAGCCCGCGGCTCTACGGCGGCACGTACAACCTGTTCCACTACACGCTCCCCAAGCTGGGCATCACCGTCTCGTTCGTCGACGATCCCGACGACCTCGAGCAGTGGCGTGCCGCGATCACTCCGTCGACCAAGGCGTTCTACGGCGAGTCGATCTCGAACCCGAAGAACGACATTCTCGACATCCCGGGGATCTCGGCAGTGGCCCACGAGAACGGCATTCCGCTGATCGTGGACAACACCGTGGCGACGCCGTACCTGCTGCAGCCGTTGAAGCACGGTGCCGACATCGTGGTGCACTCCGCCACGAAGTACCTCGGCGGACACGGAACGGCCATCGCGGGCGTCATCGTCGATGGCGGTACTTTCGATTGGACGCAGGGCCGTCATCCCAACTTCACCACTGCAGATCCGAGCTACCACGGCGTCGTGTTCGCCGATCTGGGTGCGCCCGCGTTCGCGCTGAAGGCACGCGTTCAATTGTTGCGCGATATCGGTGCTGCGGTCTCGCCGTTCAACGCCTTCCTCATCAGCCAGGGTCTGGAAACGTTGAGCCTTCGGATCGAGCGGCACGTGGCGAACGCACAGAAGGTCGCCGCGTTCCTGGCCGGTCGCGACGACGTCGTCTCGATCAACTACGCCGGACTCGAATCGTCGCCGTGGTACCAGCGCGGGCAGGAATTGTTGCCGAAGGGGCAGGGCGCGATCATCGCGTTCGAGCTGAAGGGCGGTGTGGACGCGGGCAAGAAGTTCGTCAACGCACTCACCCTGCACAGCCACGTCGCTAACATCGGAGACGTGCGTTCACTCGTCATCCACCCCGCATCCACCACGCATTCCCAGCTGACTCCGGAAGAGCAGCTGGCGTCGGGCGTCACTCCCGGCCTGGTGCGTCTCGCCGTGGGCATCGAGGGAATCGACGACATCATCGCCGATCTCGAGGTCGGATTCAGCGCGGCGGCATCTTGAGTCACAGCTGCGACACAGGCGTTCGTCCGGAGGCGGTTCTTCCGTCTCCGGACGGGCGGTTGGGCACCATCGACATCGGTGGTCTCGATCTCGAGAACGGCGCTCGAATCTCCCAGGTCACCGTCGCGGTGCAACGGTGGGGCGAACTCGCCACCGACCGCAGCAACGTGGTACTCGTCGAACACGCCTTGACCGGGGACTCGCATGTGTCCGGTCCGCCGGACGCCGATCACGCTCTGCCCGGTTGGTGGAACGGAATGGTCGGTCCCGGCTGCCCCATCGACACCGACGAGTGGTGCGTCGTGGCGACCAACGTGCTCGGCGGGTGCGGCGGGACCACGGGCCCGAGCAGCGTCTCGCCCGACGGCACGCCCTACGGGTCTCGCTTCCCGGACATCTCCATCCGCGATCAGGTCGCTGCCGAGGCGGCCGTGGCCGACGTCCTCGGAATCGAGCGGTTCGCAGCCGTCGTCGGCGGCTCGATGGGCGGGATGCGCACCCTCGAGTGGATCGTGGGATACCCCGATCGAGTGGCGGCCGCGCTGGTCCTTGCGGTCGGTGCCCGAGCAACTGCCGATCAGATCGGTACCCAGACGACACAGATCGCCGCGATCAAGGCCGATCCAGGATGGCTGGGCGGCAACTATCACGACACCGGCACCTCGCCTACGGCCGGACTCGGCATCGCGCGGCGCATCGCGCACCTGACGTACCGAACCGAGAGCGAACTCGACATCAGGTTCGGGAACTCACCGCAGAACGACGAAGACCCGTGGGCCGGTGGCAGATACTCCGCACAGAGCTACCTCGAGCATCAGGCTGCCAAGCTCGTCAACCGGTTCGACGCGGCGACGTACGTCCTGCTCAGCGAGGCGATGAACCGCCACGATGTGGGCCGCGGCCGCGGCGGAGTGGCCGAAGCCCTTGCGTCCACAGCGGTTCCGACCATCGTCGGCGGAGTCGACTCCGATCGCCTGTATCCGCTTCGACTGCAGAAGGAGATCGCTCGCGAACTCCCCCAGTGCCGCGGACTCGAAGTGATCCAGTCGCGCGACGGACACGACGGCTTCCTCACCGAGGCCGATTCGGTGGCGAAGCTGCTCGCCGAGACGATGGAGCTGGCCCGCCTGGGCCGGCGCTGACACCACTCTCGTTCACCGGGCTCTGCAGCCCTGAGGTCAGTCGGTTCCCAGCGGATCGATAGACAGCGACAGAAAGACAATTGCACCGCCGACGCAGCCCAGCGCCAGCACATCGAACACGCGACTGCGCACTTGCAGTGTGCCGACACGTGTTTCGGGCAGGCACAGCCGCAGGACGGCCGCCAGCAGCGCTGCGCATCCGAAGATGAATGCGCCGCGCCGCCAGCGATCGGCCAGCACCAGAATCAGCGCGGCAAGGACGACGACCGAGACTGCGACGATCGGTAGGTTGCGCGCGACTGCCGCGCGAAATCCCGCGTCGGGCTCGCTTCGTGCATCCTCTGCATCGTTCACGTCCGATTCGCTCAGCTCTCGGCGGCGACGCGTTCGGCGCGCTCGACGACATTGGTGAGCAGGAAGGCCCGCGTCAGCGGTCCGACGCCGCCGGGGTTGGGCGAAAGGAATCCGGCCACCTCCGCGACACCGTCGGCGACGTCGCCGCGCAGTCCGTCCTCGGTGCGGGTCACCCCGACGTCGAGCACGGCAGCACCGGGCTTGACCATGTCCGCAGTGATCAATCCAGGTACTCCGGCCGCGGCGATCACGATGTCCGCGCGGGAGACCTCGGCGGCCAGATCACGAGTTCCGGTGTGGCACAACGTGACTGTCGAGTTCTCCGAACGCCTCGTCAGCAGCAGCCCGATGGGTCGCCCGACCGTCACTCCGCGGCCGATGACCACTGCGTGCGCACCGTCGAGAGCAACGTCGTAGCGGCGCAGCAGGTGCACGATCCCGCGAGGTGTACACGGCAGTGCGGCATCCTTGCCCAGGACCAGACGGCCGAGGTTGATCGGGTGCAGACCGTCGGCGTCCTTGTCCGGATCGATTCGCTCGAGCGCAGCGTTCTCGTCGAGATGCTTCGGCAACGGCAGCTGGACGATGTAGCCGGTGCATTCGGGGTTGGCATTGAGTTCATCGATGACGGCTTCGAGATCTGTCTGGGTGATGTCCGCGGGCAGGTCGCGACGAATCGAGGTGATGCCGACCTTGGCGCAGTCGTTGTGCTTGCCCCGGACGTACGCGGCCGAACCCGGATCGTCGCCCACCAGTACGGTCGCCAGACCTGGGGTGATGCCCTTCTCACGCAGCGTCGCCACGCGGGCGGTGAGATCGACGAATATCTCGTCACGGGTCGCTTTGCCATCGAGAATCGTTGCAGTCACCCGGTCATTGTTCCAGGTTCGGCGTCAGCAGCGGCGCACCGGTCCGATCCCCACCGTCAGCCCTCGACAACGAGCCCGTGCGCTGCCGCGTAGGCCACCGCCTGCATCAGCTCGATCTTCGCGCTGCGCACGCTCGCGCTCACCCACAGCGATGCGTCGGCGACGGCTCCCCGCAGATCCGCCTCGTCGAACTTCGCGTCGACGGCGCGGGCACCCGAGAAATCGACCGAGCGCACAGTTGCCTTCCGGAAGTCTGCGGACACGAGGTTCGCTTCCCTCATCCGGCACCCCGTCAGATCGAGACCGCGAAGGTCCGCGTTGCCCAGTGATGCGAGGGTGAAGTCGACCTCGTCGTATGTCGCTGGACGCATACGACTGTCGACGAACGTCGATCCCATCACGGTCGAGTGACGAAAGGTACTGTGCTGCAGGTTGGTCCGAGTGAAGGTGCACGATCGAAATGCAGAGTTCGTGTGAACCGATTCGGTCAGATCGGTGCCGGTGAAGTCGCATTCGGTGAACACCACCGAGTCGGTTCGAACGCCGCTCATGTCCGCGTCGCGAAAAGTACACCGAACGAACTGCCTACCGGTCCACTCCTGCCCGTCCAGTCGAGTGTCGGAAAAGTCCTCGCCGATCGTCTGTTCGTCGTCCACCTGCCCCATACTTCCCGGGCTCGTGATGGCAGAGTGAACCGGGTGTTTCGACTCATGTTCTTCGAGCCCCGCATCCCACAGAACACCGGCAACGCAATTCGCCTGGTCGCCGGGACCGGCTGCGAACTGCACCTGGTGGGCCCGCTCGGCTTCGACATGTCCGAGCCGAAGCTCAAGCGGGCAGGCTTGGACTACCACGATCTGGCGTCGGTGACGGTGCACGCAGACCTTTCCTCGGCCTGGTCTGCGCTGGCACCGACTCGCGTGTTCGCCTACACCGCACACGCAGCCCGGTCCTACGCCGACGTCGCGTACGAACCCGGCGACGTCCTCCTGTTCGGACCGGAACCCACGGGACTGCCCGACGACGTCCTCGACGACCCACATGTGACCGATCGACTGCGGATCCCGATGATTCCGGGCCGCCGATCGTTGAACCTGGCGAACGCGGCAGCAGTGACGATGTACGAGGCATGGCGCCAGCACGGGTACGAAGGCAGCGTCTGACTGGTTTGCGTCGGAGTGCGGACTTCCCGGGTGTACCCGAATCCGTCCGCCCGGTCTGACGGCACCGCCCGGACTATCTTCTGTACTCATGGCGACGACGGATTTGATGAACAGGGCGCTGGCGGCCGTGGCGGATTCGGACGCACAGTTGACCGTCGAACTGGTGCACGAGCTGATCGAACCCGGAGAGCTCGCCGAACCACTCGGTATCGCCGAGGTTGCCGAGCTCCTCGACATCTCCGCGCACACTCTGCGGTACTACGAGCGGTGTGGCCTGATCGAGGTTGCGCGTGACGCACTCGACCATCGACGGTACGACGACGCGGCCGTCCGACGGATCGTGTTCCTTACTCGCATGCGGTTGTCGGGGATGCCGATGCGCGACCTGCAGCACTACGTCGAACTCGTCGACGGCGGAGAACATACCGTTCCGGAACGACTCGACATGCTCGTCGGGCATCGAGACGCCGTCCGACGTCGAATCCGAGAACTGCAACTTTCGCTCGTGGCAACCGAATACAAGATCGCAACGTACGGCGGTGCCACCGGTCCGTGACAATCGCTAGGTCAGGTCCGCTGCGATGTCGACACTTACGGGAGCGCGGCACCGCAGCCCTGCATTGCGTTCCAGAAGTTGCCCGGGTTCGTCGGTGTGCCGTCGGTGTCGGAGTTGGAACTTGTTGTGAGCGTCGACAAATCGACCAGGTCGGAGAGGTGGTTCTTCTGTGACACCGAACTGTCGACGTCGCCGTGGCGGCTCGACAGGACCGATTCCGCTTCGATCCGTCCGCCTGTGGCCGTCACCGTCACCGTCTCCACTGCGCGACTTCCGGCGATCATCGAGAGCTGCCCGGTAACGATTTTCTTTCGTTCGACCGGTGCCGTGGATCGCTACCGTTCGGAGTCGCCGGCCATCCCGGGCACGAGCGCGGGACCTGTTCGTCGCATCGACATATCAAGTGGTGGAACAGAACTCGACGTATTGAACGCAGAACGCAGTATTGACCCCAACGTGCATCGGGCGGCCACGACCGCGGCGGCCGGGGTCCGAGAAACCGGACTTCTACGACGATTCATCCCCGGATGCCAGCGGCACCGTTACACAAACCTCACCGGCTTGCTGCCATGGACTCGCGGGGCGGGGTACCGTGTGCCGCACCGGCCCGTTTCGCTCGTGAAGGAGCTTTCTGTTGTTCTCTGTTTCCCTGCCCCGTCTCTCGTCCCCCAACTCCTCCTCCGCGCGCCCGTCCAGTCGGTTCAGTAGTCGAATTGCCCGCACCGCAGCAATATTCGCCATGGGCTCGGGATTGACGGTCGCGGCCCTGTCGGGCACGGCCACTGCGTCGGCAGCCCCCGTCAACTGTGTGTCTCCGCCTTCCGCCAACGACATCCAGGTCGACGACACCGCGAGCTGCGGAGCCACCTCGAACGGCACCGGGCGGGCCACCGCAGGCGCTGCTGACAGCGGCACCGCCGTCAGCGTCAACGACGGCCCCGGCGCGACGACCACCTACGCCAACGGATACGGCGTCGCCCTCGGAGCAAGCAAGAATGCAGGGACGGCCTACGCACTGGCACTCGGCGGCGGAATCGCTCACTCGTGGGCCGATGCCGGACAGACGACTGTCGCCGTCGCCGGGTGGGGATCCGGCGCTACCTCGGAGGGTCAGGGCGTCGATTGCGTCGGCCCCCTGTCACTGGCACTGAACCTCACGAGCGGCCAGTTCTGCGTCCTCGGTAGCTGATTGCCCGGTTGCACAGTACGAATCCAGTCGAACGGAGCCGATTACCCCGACACGAACTCGTCGAGGTAATCGGCTCCACCTACATACACGGTATGACCGGACCTCTCGATCGGCGTGACGACTGCAGCCGCCACGGCCGCAGCGAACTCGGCAACGGTCGGGAGCGCACCGTGCGCGGCGCGGGCGGCCACAGCATCGGGGTTTCGTCGCTCCAGCAGAGTGACCACGATGGTGCCCTCGATCATGTCACCGGACACGACGACGAAGTCGATTCCCCGAGAATTCAATTCGGGAATCATGTCGCGCAGGGCATCCTCGCCTGCTCGCTTGCTCGCAGCAATGGGCTCGTACTCGACGGGTACGGGCTTCCTGCCGTAGAAATGCGCCTGATGACTGGTGAGAAAGACGATTCGTGAGCCTGGTTTCATGCGGTCGGCGGCCGCTCGAGCCATCGCCACCTGCGCGTCGCGATTGATGCTCATGGCGTAGCCGGGATCTGCACCGAGCTCGAGCCCACCAGAAGCATTGAGAACCAGAACGTCGATTGCGCCGAATTCGGCTGCGACGGCGTTCAGCATCGCGTCGACTGCTTCGGGGTCGGTGACGTCGGCACCGACCGCTAGTGCGCGTCCTCCGCTTTCCTCGATCGAGTGCACAACAGCATCGGCTCTGCGCTTCTTCTCACGGAAGTTCACCGCCACTGCAGCGCCTTCGGCACCCAGTTGCACCGCCGTTTCCGCTCCGATGCCCCGGGACGCACCCGTGATCAGCACAGATTTTCCTGACGCGCGATGCTCCATAGACACCCTCCGCTTCGATTTTCGAACTGCTTCGATTTTCGAACTACTATGATCGAGCGCGATGGAAATGGCAAACGCACGCCGACAATCGATGATGGCCGTACTCGATCTCCTGGGACAGCGATGGAACATGCGCATTCTCTGGGAGCTGCGGAGCGGCCCGCTCGGCTTTCTCGAACTCAGACGACGCACCGACGACATCTCTTCCAGCGTGCTCGCCACGCGACTGCGCACCCTCGTCGACGCGCGCGTATTGATCAAGGACTCCGACGGCTCCTATTGCCTGACCGAACTCGGCGATGAGTTGGGGCCGGCACTCGAACCGCTTTGGCAATGGGCACAACGGTGGAACGAGAGCACCGACCCGGCCCACCACCGCCCCTGACCAGACGCGTAGGCCTCCCGGAGTATTTTTCCATTCTTGTCGGTGGCCCGGGTTACTCTCTTTTCAGTTCGAACGCACGTTCTGAAATGTTGCTCACCGGGGGGTGGAAAGATGGGTGCTCTGCCAGCTGTGTCACTGGAGGCGTTGACCGCGGCCGCGCGTGAGGAGAATCGGCAGGCGGCCCGCAAGATCTCCGCCTGCTACGACGTCCATCGGAGTTGGATCACCCTCGACACCAAGCACAAGCATTACAGCCGATACGGACGCACCGAGATGGCGGTAGCCCTCGGCTGTTCCGCGACGGTCGCCGAAGCGTACGTCTCCGTCGCCGTTGCCCTGCACACCCGACTGCCACTGCTCAAGGTCGCGTTCGAGACCGGCGAGGTCGACCTCCCACGAGTACGCACCGTATGCCGGATCCTCGACAACCTCTCCGATGCCATCGTCACGTTGGTCGAGAAAGAAGTGGTGGAGGCGGCGCTCAGGTCGTCCCCGGGTCCGCTCGAGAAGGAGATCTGGGACATCCTGGTGCGGGTCGCACCCGAGGAAGCAGCGGCGTTGCGGGACTTCGCGAAGAAGTTCCGCACCGTCACCTACACCCCGGCCGGAGAACTCACCCGCATCCGAGCGGAGCTGACCGCACCCGAAGCCGCCGCCGCATGGCAGCTGCTCGAGGAGATGGCAGACACCCTCTGCCCGAAAGACCCGCGCGGGAAGAAGGAACGCCTGTGCGATGCGTTCATGGCCCGCATGCACGGCGAACCCCGATTGACATGCCTGTGCCAACGCCCCGACTGCCCGAAAGCGGATGCGGTGCTGCCGGATCGGCGGGTGCCGTTGACGATGATCACCGTCGACATCGCCACCCTCATCGGACTACTCGCCAACCCCGCCTACCTCGCCGGGCACGGCTCCATCGACCCGGACCTCGCGCGGGAATTGGCCCGCACCAGCCACTGGCAGATCCTGCTCACCGAGGCGATCACCCTCGCCGAATCCCTCGGCCTCGCACACCAGAACCCAGAGACAGGCGACTGGGAACGAACACCGAAAGACCAGAAGCAGGAACCGGACTCAGTGTCGGATACAGACGAAGATGCTGATAGGGCGACGAACACCGACTCGGCAGCACACGGGACCGAGACGCGTAGCCGCACCGGCAGCGACTTGAAACCGGGGACCGAGGCCGAGTCTGGGTCCGAGGCCTCTAGTGCCACAGACGCTTCCACCGCCGCCGAGGCAACTACTGCACCGACAATGGAACCGGCGAACGAGTCCGCCACGCACAGTGACCCCGACACCGAATCAAACCCAGCACCATCACCGACCCCCGCGCCCGCTCCGACCAGCGCACCGACCACGATCACCTCGCCATCGTCGCAGTCGCCGACCAGAGTTACAGCAACCGCATCAGCACCCGCGACGGCAGCGGACTCTGCTCCCGGCCAGGAGACAGATCCCGACCGTGGCTCCGATGCAGCACCATCGAATGCAGCATCCGCCCGAGGTCCGGCCGGCACATCGAGTCCGACACCCGACCCGACCGGCGGACCACCTCGAACACCGGATCCAGCTTTGGCACCTGCGCCGATGCCGGAGCCCAGCACTGCATCCGACCGAACCGAAACCCACACTTCTTCACGTCAACCCGAGGAAATCAGGACAGTCACACCGACACCGACACCGACCACTGGACCGCCACCAGACGACTTACGTGACCCACCCACCCCAGATGGCAGCGACAACCAACGACGGACGCAATCCCTGACGTCCGCCGCAGCGATGTTCTGCACCCACACCCCAATCGGCAGGGGTACACGGCACAGCTCTGCCCTCGATCTGGACGGCGTCAGGCATCCCGCCCGCAACATGCGGGCACTCGACCTGCGCTCGACAATCCGGCCGGACCACCGCACCGGCTGTACAGCCAGTGGCATCTACATCGGCACCGCCTCACTCGCCGCCGCACTCGAAGCCGCCATCGCCGCCGACCCCACCCTCGGAAAATCCGTCGCCCGCGACCCACTCACCGACCGAGCCCTCACCTACCGACCCGACACCCTCACCACCGCAGCCGTCCGCCACCGCGACAAACACTGCCGATTCCCCGGCTGCCACCGCCCCGCCGCACGCTGCCAACTCGACCACATTAACCCGTTCGACCACACCAACCCCCTCGGCGGCGGCTGGACCACCGTCAACAACCTCCAATGCCTCTGCGAATACCACCACTCCGTCAAAACCGCCGGCTACTGGAAAGCTGTCATGCTCCCCGGCGGCGCGATCCTGTGGACCTCGACCTCGAAGACCGCACGCATCACGCTGCCCGCCAACGGCACGGCAGTACCCATCCTCGGCAACGACCTCAGACCACACATCCCCACCAAACCGAAACGATCCGGCATCATCGCCTACCCCAACCCACCCGACAACCACGACCCCGAAACAGAACCAACAGCCGAAGACACCGACACCCCACCCTTCTGAAGATCGAACTTTCGCGGAGGCCTGGGACCCATGCCGGCGCTCGCACCAAGGTAGGGAAGCCGAGCCCAGGTGCACGAACTCGATGGACCGTCGACCATTGCCGAATGTCGACGCCGGTCCACACGGCCTGCAGAATGATCGTCGCTCGACGACCGGCATACTCGAGAAATGAGCAATCCACGTGCAGCCGCTCGCCCCAGAGCACTGACGTTGCACGGCCGAATCCGAGTGTTGACGATGAGTGTGGCAGCCCTGGCAGTCGCAGTGAGTGCTCTCGCGATCTATCTTGTCGCGGAGCAAGCCCTCCGCTCGCAGATCGTGGACCGCGTGGAACGCAACAGCGACGCCATCATTGCCAGCGCCGCATCCGGCGTCCCGGCCGATCTCTTCGGCTTCGGCATCGAAGATACCGAGGGAACCGCGGTGAAGGTCGCCTTCGCAACCAGCGACGGCACATTGGTGACGTCGACTAACGGCACCGAGCCGTTCACCAATTCCAACGGAGTTCTGGACGATGCAGAAAGATCTGTCATCGACGGCGACACCGACCAGTCGCTGCGCGAGGTCCGAGGCTATTACATCTCGGCCAAGCGCACCGATGCCGGCGAGACGATCCTGGTGGCCGAATCGCTCAGCGCGGCGTCACCGCTACTCGGCAAGCTCACGCTCGCCTTGGTCCTCGTCGGTGCGTTCCTCGTCGCACTGGCAGGTGTCGCCGGTGCCGCCGTCGCACGCACCGGACTCCGCCCGGTCAGACGACTGCGGGCCGGTACCGAACGTGTTGCCCGCACAGGAGATTTCGAGCCCATCGACGTCAACGGTGACGACGAACTGGCATCGCTGGCCAACAGCTTCAACGAGATGTTGGCCTCCCTGTCTCGTTCGCGCGCACGGCAGGGTCAGCTGATCATCGATGCCGGCGCGGAACTGATGGAGCCGCTGACAGCCTTGCGCACCAACATCGATCTACTGATGTCGCTCGACCGGCCGGACACTCCGGATATGCCGGAAGACCAGCAGAACCGACTGCGCGTCGAGGTCATCGCTCAGATGGACGTCATCATCGGGCTGGTGCACGACCTGGTCGACCATGCCCGGGAGCCCGCGCCTACCCCGCAGTGACGCGTGCGTCAGGGTGCCGCAGTGACGGCCGAGAACCCGGCAGAACCAGTGGCCTTCAGAATCAGTGCCGTTCAGGACGAGAGCCGCACACCGGTCAGCTGTTCCGAGGCCTCCCACAGGCGACGCGCATCGTCCATCCTGCGCATCGGCTTCCACATGGCGACCTCGGTCGGTGGCCCGCCGATGAGTCGCTTCGGGCCGAAGAACTGATCTCCGTGCGCGTCACTACCCGCAGCCGCAACCAATCCCGGCTGCGCTGCGCTGTCCACAGTGCCCGCAATGCCGACGCGGGCGAGAACGCCGATCAACCGTCTGCCGGCCGAGTCTTTCGGCCGCCCCAATCCCGGCTGTGCCGCAAGCAGATTGGTCGGCGAAACTCCCGGGTGAGCGATGTTGCTGGTGATTCCCCAGCCGCCTGCGCTACTACGAGCCTCGAGTTCGCGTGCGAACAGAGCCACCGCGAGCTTCGATTGGCCGTAGGCCTTCATGACGTCGTACGACCGCTCCCAGTTGAGGTCGTCCCAATTGATGGTCCCCGACCGTGCCGCAATGCTCGTCTGATGGGTGACCCGCGCATTACCCTTCCGCAGCAGCGGCAGCAGACCTAGGGTGAGCGCGAAGTGGCCGAGGTGATTGGTACCGAACTGCAGCTCGAATCCATCCTGGGTGACCTGACGCGCAGGTGGCTGCATGACACCTGCGTTGTTGACGAGTATGTCGATCGCCCGGCCATCGGATGAGAAATCGTTCACCAGAGCGGAAACGGACTCCAACGACGACAGATCCAGCGCCCGAGTGGTGACCTTCGCTCCCGGTACCGCGACTCGGATCGATTCGGCTGCCCGCTCCCCCTTGGTGGCAGAGCGCACCGGCATGACGACCTCGGCACCGGAGCGGGCGAGCTGCGTGGCAATGACCGTTCCGATGCCGTCGCTCGCTCCCGTGACGACGGCAACTTTCCCCGTCAGATCGGGAAGGGATATGTGTGTTGTGCGGCCCATGGCAAGCTCCTGTGCTGGTGTTGATCGTGCGGATTCGACCTGCAGAACCCATGTTCGACGACCGTGCCGGGCTTATCCAGGACTTCCCGATCCACTGATACGACCGACACCGTGGATCGAATCAGGACAGAACCTGAGTTCCCACCACCGCGAGCAGTTCCAATTTGGCGTAGCTCTCGCTGCCGGGGACTGCCGTGTACACCAGCAGTCGCTGCGCTTGCTCGGGGTCCAGCAGGGTCTGGCAGTTCAGTTGCAGCAGGCCGACCGTCGGGTGCAGAAACCGCTTGGACTCGGGTGGGTGAACCCCTACTTCGCGCTTCCCCCACAGGGTTCGGAATTCCTCGCTGACCTCGAGCAGCTCTGTTGACAGGTGCGCTGCTCGCGAGTCGGGTCCGCGAAGAGTGACGATTTCGCGCAGCCCCGACGCGTACACCCGAGACAACACGGCACGTTCTTCGGGCGGGTACGACTGCCGCACCTCGGGGTCGGTGAACCATCGGTATCCCAGACTCCGATTCGGCCCGGTGCGCAACGACGCATCCCCGGTAAGTGCCGCTCCCAGCGGCGTCTGGCGCAGAGTTTCTCCGATTTCGGACACGATCTCGGCGGGCGTGTCGTTCAGGCGGTCCAGAATTCTCAGCATTCCTGGGCTGACATGCTCGCTCGACGACCCGCGGGCGGGAGGATTGTGCCCGGCGAGTCGGAACACGTGATCACGCTCGCCGAGCGACAGATGCAATCCCTGTGCGATGGAAGCGATCATCTGCGCCGACGGGGCGGGTCCGGTGGCCCGTTCGAGTCGTGCGTAGTAGTCGGTCGACATGTGACACAGTTCTGCGACCTCCTCCCGGCGGAGGCCTTGTGTGCGCCGGCGCTGCCCCCGTGGCAGCCCGACGTCCTCCGGTTGCAGTGACTGCCGTCGCTGCCGGAGAAACGCTGCCAATTCCGGTCGATCGATCACGTCGGTTCCTTCTTTCCGTGCGTGCGCATCGCACCTGCAGTGAATTGTGCCTGCTGCTCGGTGGATATTGTCGACAGATGAGTGCTCCCTTGACCGTCGTCACCGGCGGAAGTCGCGGAATCGGCGCTGCGGTGTCCAGGCGGCTGGTGGCCGACGGGCACGATGTGGTGGTCGGCTACCGCTCCGATTCCGCTACGGCTCGAGCAGTGGCGAGCGAATTGTCGACCGACGGCCGAACGGTGATTGCCGTACGGGCCGATACCACCGACGAGCAATCGGTGATCGACCTCTTCACCGCGGCCGCACGGATCGGCACCGTCACCGGCCTGGTGAACAACGCCGGTTCGGCGCGTGCCGTAGGGGCACTGGTGGACAACGACATCGAGACCATCAGAGCGGACGTCGACGTCAACCTCGTCGGGGTACTCACCTGCTGCAAGTACGCGATCACGGCAATGGCCGAATCGGGTGGCTCCATCGTCAACATCTCCTCCGCTGCGGCGACCCTGGGCAGTCCGGGGATGTACGTTCACTACGCGGCAGCCAAGGCCGCCGTCGATGCGCTGACGGTCGGACTGTCGAAAGAAGTTGCTGCGCAGACTATCCGCGTCAATGCAGTGGCACCCGGCGTCATCGAGACCGACTTCCATCGAGATCGGGCGCGGCCACAGAAGATGGCGTCGAGCATCCCGCTCGGCCGCCCCGGTGTGCCGGACGAGATCGCCGGGGCGGTGTCGTGGTTGTTGTCCGAGGATGCGCGATACGCGACCGGAACCGTCATCAGGGTGGCCGGCGGAATGTGAGTACTTCGCATCGCCGCTATCGAGGGGGGATGCGATGCAGCTCCACGTTCGTCAGCGCGCCGTCTTCGGCTGTGGCCGTCATGTAGGTACAGAACGGTTGCCGACGCCGATCCGTCGGCGATCCCGGGTTGAGCAGCCGAAGACCGTTGTCTGTGAACGTATCCCACGGTATGTGACTGTGGCCGAACACGAGCACATCCGTTTCCGGGTACGCGGCCGCCATCCGTCGTTCCCGTCCCGTCGCGGCACCGGTCTCGTGGGTCACGGTGAACCGCACCCCGCCGAGTACGACGTCGGCGCGCTCGGGCATCAGTGCCCGCAGGTCCTCGCCATCGTTGTTGCCCCAGCACGCGACCAGTCGACGCGACCGCTGCGAAAGCTCCTCGAACGCGGCCAGATTCACCCAATCACCTGCGTGGATCACCACATCGGCGTCGTCGATGGCGGTCCATACCTCGTCGGGCAAGGCGCGAGCCCGTTTCGGGAGATGAGTATCGGCAATCAGCAGCAGCTTCACCACTCGATTGTGCACGTCGCCGATCGACTACCGCACATAGACGGCAGTGCGGTGTCCCTCGACGACGTGGACGCGAACCGGGGTGTCGAACACCTCGCTCAGCACGTCGTCCTGCATCATCTCCTCAGCAGTGCCCGTGTTGACGATGATGCCGTCGCGCATGGCGACGATACTGTCGGAGTAGGCGGCGGCGAAGTTGATGTCGTGCACGATGAGCACGATGGTCTTGCCCAGTTCGTCTGCAGCACGACGCAATTGCTTCATCATCAGCACCGAGTGCTTGAGATCGAGATTGTTCAAGGGCTCGTCGAGCAGAAGATACTCGGTGTCCTGGGCCAGCACCATCGCCACGAACGCTCGTTGCCGTTGCCCGCCGGAGAGTTGATCCAGAAATCGCCCTTCGAGGGCAGCCAGATTCAAGAATTCGAGGGCCTCGTCGACGTGCGCTTCGTCCTCGGGACCGAGCTTTCCCTTCGAATGCGGGAACCGGCCGAACCCGACCAGCTCACGGACCGTCAACCGCGCGGTGATGTGGTTCTCCTGGCGCAGGATCGACAGGTGCTTGGCAAGTTCCCGAGACTTCGCCACGCGAACGTCCATCCCGCCCACGGTGATCGTGCCCGTGGTCGGGTCGAGTAATCGCCCGATGACCGTCAGCAGGGTGGATTTCCCTGCTCCGTTCGGCCCGACGAGAGAGGTGATCCCGCCCTTTGCAATGGCACCGGTGACGGGACCGAGAACGGTGGTGTCCTGATAGGACTTGGTCACATCACGAAAGTCGATCACAGCGTCCCCTTACGAAGAATCATGATGAGGAACAAGATGCCACCGGCGAATTCGATGATGACGGTGAGAAACCCGCCGGCATAGAAGACGTGCTGCATGACGAACTGCCCAAGTAGCAATGTCAGGAAGCCCAGCAGGAACGCCATCGGGAGGACGTAGATGTGCTTGTAACTGCCGGTAACCTGGTAGGCCAGCGTCGCGACGATGAAACCGAAGAATGTCATCGGTCCCACGAGAGCCGTCGAGAACGCCACCAGCAGCGCGATGAGCATCAGCATCGCCATCAGTTCGCGCTTGTAGGACACCCCGATCCCCATGGCTGCCTCCCGTCCGAGCAGCAGAGCGTCCAGGTGGTGTCGGCGCTTCCACAGCACTACTGCGGCGAACAGGCACACCCCGAACGCCAACGGCAGGTAATCGCCCTTCACAGCGCTGAGTCGGCCGAACAGTTCAACCGACAGCATGTCGTATTCGGTGGGTGAGAGCAGGCGTTGCAGAAACGTCGAGATGCTGTCGAATGCCAGACCGAGCACAACTCCGACGAGCAGCATCAGGAACAGGCTGCCGAGCTTGCCGGAGAACAACCAGCCGTACAGAACCGTGGCGAGTGCGACCATCAATGCCGTCTGGGCCAACAGCTTCGGGATGCCCTCGGTGTTGGCGATGACGGTGCCACCGAAGACGAACACCATGATCGTCTGCATCAGCGTGTAGAGCGAATCGAATCCGATGATCGACGGCGTCAGAATGCGGTTGTTGGTGACGGTGTGAAAGACCACCGTGCCGAGGCCGTGCGTGAACGCCGCAACGGCCATGGCTCCCACCATGTTCAGCCGCCGGGGAAACGCGAAGGCGAACGATCCGCGCACGAACAGGAACAGGAAACACACGACGGCGATCGCCACGATCACCGACAGCACCGCCAACCGCATCCTCGGCGTGAAGCGCGACGCCTTCGGTCCGTGCGGCATCGGTCCGGTGATGCGCGGGCCCACACGGGAACTAAGCACTGACATGCCGACGCTGCCTCACGATCAGAACGACGAACACGATTGCCCCCAGAACTCCGAGAACAACCGATGCGGGAATTTCCATGGGTGCCACGACCGTTCGGCCGACGAGATCGCATGCCAACAGGAGACCTGCACCGACGAGCGCCACCCAGGGAAGGTTCTTGCGAACGTCGTCGCCGAGCATCATCGACACCAGGTTGGGCACGATGAGTCCGAGAAACGGAATGAACCCGACGACCACCGTGGTGACGCCGGTGGCCACGGCGACCATCGCGACGCCGACAAGAACGATCTGCTCGTACCTCATCCCGACGTTCGTGGCGAGCTCCTTACCGAGTCCGGCAACGGTAAAGCGATGCGCCAGCAGGTATGCCAGCACCGCGATGACGATCACCGCCCACATCGGTTCGTAGAACCCTCGCACGATGCCGCTGAATCCGCCGGACCGCCAGGCCGACATCGCCTGCAGGAGATCGAAAGTCCCGGCGAGGAACGTGGTGACGGCCCCGACGACGGCACCCAGCATGATGCCGACGAGCGGGACCACCAATGTGGTCCGGACCGACAGCCGCCGGAGCACACCGACGAACAGCAGCGTGCCGATCAGAGCGAACACCGTGGCGACGAGCATCTTGGTCATCGGC
Organism: Rhodococcus sp. NPDC076796; assembly: GCF_040702765.1. Lineage (NCBI taxonomy): Bacteria > Bacillati > Actinomycetota > Actinomycetes > Mycobacteriales > Nocardiaceae > Rhodococcus > Rhodococcus sp. NPDC076796. Next base: position 49,546 of record NZ_JBFBMS010000007.1, read on the forward strand.
GGCGCGTCGGGCAGCACGATCAATGTGGCCAGGACACCGAGTCCGGCCCACTGCGCCGTGCCGGCGGTGGTGGGTTCGACGAACTTGTTCTGGGTGATCATCTGCATGATCACCCCGGAGATGCTCATGGCCATGGCTGCGAAGATCAACGCCAGAGTGCGCGGAACCCGCGAGATCAGGAACATGTTTCTGGCCGCGGGATCGTCGATCATCGTGGCGACGGTGATGTCGTATCCGCCGACGAGTAGTGACGCGGCGGTCAGCAGCGTCACTACTCCCATGATCGCGGCAAGCAGCAGTCTCTTGTTCGTCATGTCGGTGATCCGTCGTACGGTGTTCGTCCGGCCTACGCGGCGTTCTCGAACGCGTCCGAGATCGACTGGAACGCTTCGGTGTACGCCTGGATTCCCTCGCGGGTGTAGAAGAACGGATCGAGGTAGATGATCTGGTCCTCGGTGGTGAAGGTGGTCTCGGCGAACGCTTCCTGTGCGTCGAATACGGCCTTGGCCGGGGAGGAACCGGGCTCACCGGCTGCGGCGTCGCGGTCCAGAACGATGACCCAATCGGGGTTGGCCTGAGCGATGGTTTCCGGTGCCAGACCCGAGTCACCGTGGACATCGCCTGCCTCACCTGCGAAGACGTCGGTCAGGGTGAGGGGTTCGAGCAGACGACCGATGCGCGCAGCACCATTGTCGATCTTGCCGCCGTTGACGTTGGCGAGAAATACCGTCTGTCCGGTGGTCTGCGCTGCAGCAGAAGCCTCGGCCGCGTCGAGGGCCGCGATGATCTCGGCCGCTCTGTCCTGCAGGCCGAAGATGACGCCGAGCGTCTCGGTCTGAGTCTTCAGCGTCTCGACGAAGTTCTCGTCGTCGGGCGAGATGTCGATGGTCGGCGCGATCTGGCCGAGCTCCTCGGTGTACTCCTGGAATCGATAGCCGCCGATGATGAGATCCGGTTCTGCTTCGCTGATCACTTCGAGGTTCGGTTCGCGATGGGTGCCGACGTCCAGGATGGCGTCGTTGTCGATCCACTCCTCGAAGCCCGTCGACGGCATGATGGGTTTGGGAAGAGCAACCGGCTCGACACCGAACGCCCGAAGCGTCTCGAACGAGGTGTTGTCCAGCGCTGCCACGCGCACCGGATTTGCCGGAACCTCCATGCTGCCGTTGTTGGTCTCGACGGTGACGGTTGCGGCGTCGGCAGATTCGCCCGTGGTCGAATCGGTGCTGCACGCACCGAGTACGAGCATCGAAGTCGCGGCGGCTGCGACGAGTAGACGGGGGGCGCGGAACGTTCTCACTTCGGTGTACTCCGTTGCTCGATGTTTACCGGGGCTTTGGTTGAGCAGTAAAGTATCACTTAGGCAAGGCTATGCAAATTCAGGTTCCTTGGTCAGCGAAAATCCCTCGATCTGGACGCAACGCGCAGATCCATCAGCTGCAGATGATCGGCCACCACGGTCACCGCACCCTCGGCGTTCTGCACTTTGCCTCGAATCAGCAACGCCGGAGCCGTGATCGCCAGCTTGCGGTACTTGGCCCACAACCCGACCGAGCACACCACGTTGACCATGCCGGTCTCGTCCTCGAGGTTGATGAACGTGACGCCTCCTGCCGTTGCCGGCCGCTGGCGATGCGTCACCGCTCCGCCGACGAGCACTCGGTCTCCGTCCGGAATCTGCAGCAGCCGGTTCGCGGGAATCACGCCGAGGGAATCGAGCCGATCTCGAAAGAACTGCGTGGGATAGGAATCCGGTGACACACCGGTCGCCCAGACGTCCGCCGAGGCCAGGTCGAGATCCGACATTCCCGGTAGTGCAGGCGCTTTCGTCGACGCTCCGATGCCAGGGAGCAGGCCCGGACGCTCCCCTGCCGCTGCACCCGCAGCCCACAGTGCCTCTCGGCGAGTGATGCCGAAACACCCGAGTGCGCCTGCCGTTGCCAGCGCTTCCGCCTGTGCCACCGACAGTTCGACTCGTCCCGTCAGGTCCAGGAACGAGGTGTACGGCCCGTGTGCGTCTCGCGCGTCGACGATCTTCTGAGCCAGTGCGGTACCGATGAACTTCACATCCGCCAACCCCATGCGAATTTCGAGGCCGTCCGCCTCGAGATTCGCGTGGCCGAGACTGGCGTTCACGTCTGCACCGTGGACGAGCACCCCGTGCCGCCTGGCGTCGGCGACCAGGGATTGCGGTGAGTAGAAACCCATCGGTTGGGCGCGCAGCAAACCGGCACAGAATGCCGCCGGATGGTGCAACTTGAACCACGACGAGTAGAAGACCAGTGAGGCGAAGCTCTGCGAATGGCTCTCGGGGAAGCCGAAATTGGCGAAAGCCGACAGCTTTTCGTAGATTCGGTCCGCTGCGGCGCCGGTGATGCCGTGCAGATCGCGCATCCCGTCGTAGAACCGACCACGCAGCAGTTCCATCTTCTCCGGTGATCGCTTCGACCCCATGGCACGGCGCAGTTGATCGGCGTCGGCAGCACTGAACCCCGCGACATCGATGGCCATCTGCATCAGCTGTTCCTGGAACAGCGGCACCCCGAGAGTTCGATCGAGCGCCTTCTTGAGCGACGGATGCTCGAAGATCACCGGCTCGAGTCCGTTGCGGCGCTTGATGTACGGATGCACCGAGCCACCCTGGATCGGACCGGGACGGATCAGGGCGACCTCGACCACCAGATCGTAGAAGTTCCGCGGCTTGAGCCGCGGCAGAGTGGCCATCTGCGCGCGGGACTCGACTTGGAACACCCCCACCGAATCGGCTCGCTGGAGCATCTCGTACACCTCGGGCTCGGACAGGTCGATCGAGGCGAGTTCGATATCGATGCCCTTGTGCTCGGCGATCAGGTCCATCATGTAGTGCAGCGCCGAGAGCATGCCGAGCCCGAGCATGTCGAACTTCACCAAACCCACTGCGGCACAATCATCTTTGTCCCACTGGAGCACACTGCGGTTCTCCATCGTCGCCCATTCCACCGGGCAGACGTCGGCGATCGGCCGATCGCAGATCACCATGCCGCCGGAGTGAATGCCGAGGTGCCTCGGGAAGCCCTCGATCTGCCGCGCGAGTTCGAGAACCGACTCGGGAATACCGTCACCTTCCTGATCACCGACTCCGGACCAGCGGGTGATCTGCTTGCTCCATGCGTCCTGCTGCCCCTGCGAGAAACCGAGCGCACGGGCCATGTCTCGCACCGAGGACTTACCGCGATAGGTGATGACGTTGGCCACCTGAGCGGCATGAGTGCGGCCGTACTTGGCGTAGACGTGCTGGATCGCCTCTTCTCGACGGTCGGATTCGATGTCGATGTCGATGTCGGGTGGTCCGTCGCGTTCGGGTGCGAGGAAGCGCTCGAACAGCAGCTTGTTCGCCACCGGATCGACGTTGGTGATGCCGATCGCAAAGCAGACAGCCGAGTTGGCCGCGGAACCTCTTCCCTGACAGAGGATGTCGTGTGTCTTGCAGAAGTGGACGATGTCGTGGACCACCAGGAAGTAACCGGGGAATTCGAGCCTCTCGATGATGTCGAGCTCGTACTCGAGCTGCGAATAGGCCGCCGGGTTCGCCGACTGCGGGCCGTACCGACGAGCGGCCCCCTCGAACGTGAGTCGACGAAGATAGCTGATCTCGGTGTAACCGTCGGGCACATCGAATGGCGGCAGGCGCGGCGCGATCAACTTCAGATCGAACGAGCACTCCCGACCGAGCTCGACGGCACCGCGCACCGCGCCCGGATAGTGCTGGAACATCTCCGCCATCTCCGCCCCGGACCGTAGATGTCCGCCGCCGGTCGGTGCCAACCACCCGGCGGCGTCGTCCAAGCTGCTCCGTGCGCGCACAGCGGCCATCGCCATGGCCAATCTCCTGCTGCGCGGGCCGGCGTAGTGCGCGGCCGTGGTGGCGATCGTCGGAAGTCCGTACCGCCGAGCCAGCGTCGCGAGAGCGTCGTTGCGCTCGTCGTCGTCTGCGACGCCGTGCCGGGTGAGTTCGACGGTGACACGATCGGATCCGAACCGGTCGACGAGAGTGCGCAGCGCGGCCTCTGCCGCCTCCGGACCACCACGCGAGAGCGCCTGCCGAACATGGCCCTTTCGGCAACCGGTGAGAATTTGCCAGTGACCGCCTGCTGATTCGGTGAGTTCGTCGATGTCGTACTGCGGCTTACCTTTGACCCCGCCTGCCAGGTGTGCAGCAGCGATCCGACGCGAGAGCCGGCGATACCCCTCCTGGCCGCGAGCGAGCACCAGTAGGTGAGTGCCGTCGGGATCGGTCTCCCCGGCTCGGGATCGATGCGTGTCCAGCGAGAGTTCGGCACCGAACACGGTTCCGATACCGAGAGCTCTGGCTGCCTCGGCGAACCGCACGACCCCGTAGAAACCGTCGTGGTCGGTGATGGCGATGGACTCGAGGCCCAGGCGTACCGCCTCCTCGACCATCTCCTCGGGCTGCGAGGCACCGTCGAGAAAGCTGAACGCCGAGTGCGCATGCAATTCCGCGTACGGCGTCACCGACAGCACGGGCTTGTCGATGGTGCGTTCGTAGACGTCCCTCTTTCGCGACCAGGCCGGGCTGTCGCCGCCGTCCCCCTCGGCCACCGGCTTCGGACGTCCGGACAGGACTCGTTCCATCTCCGACCACGTGGGTGGTCCGTCGTTCCATCCCATCGAGCCCACCTCCTTCACGCCGCCGTGCCATCGAACACTTGTTCTAATGAGAACACGAGGGTCCGACACGGATCAACTAGAGTCGAATCGCCACTGACCCTTTTCACCGAATCCCCTTTCACAGAGCCGGAGCACAGACGTGACGCGTTGGGCCTCGTTCGTCGTATCGCACAAACGATGGGCACTCGCAGTTGTCGTCGCCGTCGTCGCCGTCGGCGGGATCTTCGGACTCGGCGTCTTCTCGAAACTGAGCGAGGGCGGTTACGCCGACGCAGGCAGTGAATCGTCCGAGGTCGCGCGACTGGTGCAGGGAATCGGCCAACCGACCCCCGACATCGTCGCGATCTACACCGCTCCCGAGGGCAGGACCATCGACGACATCGGGCCGCAGGTGCAGGCGACGCTCGACGAGTTCAGCAGTCGATACACCCTCGGCAACGTCAGCTCGTACTGGAGCGCAGACCCGATCAGCAAGGAATTTCTGGTCTCCAAGGACCGAACCAAGGCGCTGGCCACGGTGTCCCTCGGCGCGAACTCGGGCGTCACGTTCAACACCTTCGGCGAACTTCCGCCCCAGCTCGAAGTGCCCGGCGTCGAATCGCAGTTCGCCGGCGCGTCGGTGGTGGGAGTCTCGCTCAGCGAGACCCTCGAAAGCGACCTGATCCGCTCCGAGATCATCGCTGTCCCCATCACCCTGCTGCTGCTGATCTTCATCTTCGGCGGCGTGATCGCTGCAGCCGTTCCGGTGTTCGTCGGCATTCTGAGCGTGCTCAGCTCCCTGGCGATCCTGCGGATACTCACCGAATTCACCGAAGTCAGCTCGTTCTCCATCAACGTCGCGTCGTTGCTGGGACTGGGCCTGGCCATCGACTACGGACTGTTCATCGTCAGCAGGTTCCGCGAGGAGCTACGCGGTGGACTGACGCCGATCGACGCGACAATCCGCACCGTCGCCACCGCAGGCAAGACCGTCGTCTTCTCCGGACTGCTGCTGATCTGCGCATTCGCCGGGATGCTCGTCTTCCCGCAGGCGGTGATCCGATCTCTCGGGTTCGGGGCAATGGCCGCGGTGGCGAGTGCAGCCGTCCTGTCCCTGACCGCGGTCCCGGCCCTACTCGCAATTCTCGGCACCCGCATCAACTCCTGGACGTGGTCGCGCACCGCGTCCGATCGCAGTGATGCACGCGCACACAGGTTCTGGGGCGGCATCGTCACCCGCGTCATGAAGCATCCAGGCATCGTCGCTACCGTCATCGTCGCCGGGTTGCTGATCATTGCCACCCCGATCCTGAAGGTCTCACTCGGAGAGGTCGACTACACGGCGCTGCCGAAGGACAACCCTGCGCGCATGGCATTCGAGACTCTCGGTTCCGACTTCGAATCCACCGGCGAGGGCGCAACCGTGGTTCTGCGCGGCCTGGACGGCGTCAAGCCTCAGGGCGCACCGATTGCGGCACTGACCTCCGCTGTGGAATCCACGCCCGGCATCGCCCGAGCCGAATTCCTGGGCTCCAAGGACGATTTCGTGACGCTTCAGGCGTCGTACAGCGAACCGACCCAGGGACTGAGCGAGGCCGAATCCCAATCCGACGCAGTGGCGGCGCTGCGCTCGATCGCTCCCCCGGACGGTAGCGAGATCCTCGTGGGCGGCGGGCGAGCCAACGTCGACGACGGCAACGCTGCGATCGCGAAGTGGCTACCGGTGATGATCGCCATCATGGTCGTCTCGACGTTGGTGTTGCTGTTCCTCGCGTTCGGATCGATCGTGCTGCCCATCAAGGCGGTCCTGATGGCTGGACTGAGCCTGGCCGCGACCTTCGGCGCACTGACGTGGGTGTTCCAGGAAGGCCACGGAGCCGGCCTGCTCGGCGTCACCCCCGGACCGCTCGAGTCGACGTTCGTGGTTCTCATTCTCGCGGTCATCTTCGGCTTGTCGACCGACTACGAGGTGTTCCTGATGTCGCGCATGGTCGAGGCCCGCGCGGCTGGAGCGAGTACCGAGGAAGCGGTGATCTTCGGCGCTCAACGCACCGGACGCATCGTGACTGCGGCGGCGTTGATTCTTATCGTCGTCACCGGAGCCTTCACGATCTCGGGTCTGTCGATCATGAAATTCCTCGGCGTCGGAGTCATCTTGGCCCTGATCATCGACGCGACGATCATCCGTATGTTGCTGGTTCCGTCCTTGGTCAAACTCATGGGCGAGGCCAATTGGTGGGCACCGGCCTGGATGAAGAAAGTGCACGAAAAAGCCGGTATCGGACACTAGCCCCGGAACTTACTTAAGAGTAAGGTCGGCTCGCATGGCGAACTACATCGTAACCGGCGGTACCGGGTTTCTCGGGAAGAACGTCCTGCCCCGATTGCTCGAACGTGATGCGCTCGCTGCGATCCACGTGCTGGTGCGTCCCCAATCGGTGGCTCGCCTCGAGCGACTCGCAGAGCACCTCGACGGCGGCGACCGAATTCACCCGCTGGTCGGCGACCTCACCGAACCGGAGCTCGGACTCCGAGACGTGCCTGCCGACATCGACCACATCCTCCACCTCGGGGCCGTCTACGACCTGACCGCAGGCGACGAGCAGACCCCGACCAACGTTGCCGGAACCGCCTCGGTGATCGGCCTCGCCGAGAAGACCGGGGCCCGCCTGCACCACATCTCGTCGATCGCCGTTGCGGGTGACTATCGAGGAACGTTCTCCGAGAACGACTTCGACCTCGGTCAGAAATTTCCGACTGCCTATCACCGCACCAAGTTCGAGTCCGAGAAGTTGGTGCGCGACAGCGCTGCGGACTGGCGGGTGTATCGGCCCGCCGCGATCATCGGGCACTCGGAGACCGGTGCCATCGACAAGGTGGACGGCCCGTACTACTTCTTCCCGTTCTTCGCGGAACTTGCCAAGCTGCCGTCCGCCCTACCGATCACCGTGCCGAAGATGGGCGCTACCAACCTCGTTCCGGTCGACTACGTCGCCGACGCCATCGTCGAGCTCGTACATCGAGACACCTCTCCCGGCAGCGTGTTCCATCTGGTCAATCCGACGCCTCAGTCGATGGCAGAGGTCTATGCCGCGTTCTCGTCCGCAGCCGGATCTCGCGCGAGGATCATCGATGTACCCGGGGCGCTGGTCGCTCCTGTCGTCTCTCCCAAATCCAGGGCCGTGCGCAAACAGCGCGACGCCGCCCTCCGCGATGTCGGTGTGCCACCGGTGATGCTCGAACACCTGACTCTGCCCACCGTGTTCGAGTCGGCATCGACACAGAAAGCGTTGCAGGGCAGCTCGATCACACCGCCACCACTGCGAACGTACGCCGATCGCGTGTGGAAGCACTGGCGGGAGAACTTCGATCCCAAGCGCAACCGCCGAAACGACCCACGCGGGCCGCTGTTCGGCCGTCACATCGTCATCACCGGTGGCTCGTCCGGAATCGGCCGAGCCAGCGCCGAGGCAGCTGCCCGCAAGGGCGCAGTGGTCATTCTGCTCGCGCGCGGTCAGGACCAACTCGACGAGGTGGTCGAGCACATCCGCGAATCGGGCGGCACCGCCTATGGCTACTCGTGCGACGTCACCGACAGCGAGTCGGTGGACCAGACCGTGAAAACCGTTCTGAGCGAACACGATCACGTCGACATGCTCGTCAACAGCGCCGGTCGGTCCATCCGCCGCGCACTCTATCGATCCACCGATCGGTTGCACGACTACGAGCGCACCATGGCCGTCAACTACTTCGGGGCCATACGACTGGTGCTGGCACTGTTGCCACACATGCGCGAACGCAGCTTCGGGCACATCGTCAATATCTCCAGCGCTGCGGTCCTCGGACACCCTCCCCGTTTCTCCGCCTATGTGGCCAGCAAGGCAGCACTCGACGGCTTCACCGATGTGGCTGCCGCAGAGACACTCTCGGACGGAATCACCTACACCACCATCCACATGCCCCTGGTGGACACGCCGATGATCACCCCGACGGGCGACAAGAACGTCGGCCCGGTCTTCTCACCGGAGAAGGCTGCCGCCATCGTGATTCGCGCACTGAGCGACAAGCCGAAGCGAATCGACACTCCGTTGGGAACACTCGGACAATTCGGTGCCATGTTCGCGCCGAAGGGCAAAGACCGCACGATGCACCAGCACTACCGCAAATTCGCCGAATCCGCTGCAGCCAAAGGTGAAGCGCCGGTCACGATCGAGAACGGGAAAGTGCCCTACCGAGTCCGCCGGTACGATCCGAAAACTCCAACCGCACGCATCGGCAAAGTGATCCGACGCGTCGGCAGATTGGTCCCCGGCACCAGTTGGTGACCGGCAGAACTCAGCGCAGCAGAGCCTTTCCCCAGGCCCGCAGGAATCCCTGACTCAGGTATGTCAGAGTGCCGATGGCCAGAACCCATTTGACGGTGCTGACCACGGTGGTGGCACGGACGACGGTGTCGGTGATCTGTTCGCGGTTGTCGACCAGTATCAATCCGACGATGTTCTCGATGTAGTCGCCGGCAGCGGAGGCCACGGGCGCGACGGCCAATGCCGTCGTCACCGCAGGGCTCAGCGGGGTCTTTTCCGCCAGGCTCCTCGCTCCTGCACGTAGTGCGATGGCGTATATCGCCGGATGCACGAAGTCGGGCAGATAGTGGCTGCGGAACCGAGCGATCTCGGTCTCGTCCATGCTCGCCAGGATCTGCCGATAACGCTGAGCGGACCACGCCGTCTGCACGGCAAGCACTTTCGGGGCTGCGGGGCCGAGCAGTCGGGCAATGTTGGCCTGGGATACGAAAAACAGTGCCGACCATCCCAACATTTTGCGATCGAGCGCACCGAGTGTCATGCCTGCAGACCCTAGTGCGTCAGGAACGGGAGAACGGCGGCCTCGAACGCCGAGTATCCGTCGCGATGGATGCTGTGTCCGGTACGAAACGCCTCGACGCGGCAGGTCGGAATCTCGGCGACCATCGCGTCGAGCCGAATCGGATCGACCATGCCGCCGGGACCGCCTCGAAGCACCAGCGTCGGAGCAGTGATGTCGGCCAACGACTCCCACCACTGCGGATTCGGCCGACGGAACTGTTCGAGAGCAGTGGTGGTCATCGAGCGATCGAAGGCGAGTACCGCGCGGGGATGCAGAACGACGCTGGTCGCTGCGTGCCAGAGTTCGGTGACCGACGGCATCTTGCCGGTCAGTGTCGGCGGAGCGTCCCCCGGCCGAATCGGTATCGGGAGCTCTTCGAGGACCAGACGGCGGACGAGCTGCGGGCGACGCTGAGCGACGAGTGAGACCGCGTATCCGCCGAGGGAATGGCCGACGAGATCGACTTCGTTCAGCCCGAGATGGTCGATCAACGCCAGCAGGTCTGCGCCGAAGGAATCGAACTCGTACGTGGACGTGTGCGCACTCTTGCCGTGTCCGCGCAGATCGACGGTGATCACCCGGCTGCCCTGCGCGGTGAGTGCACGGGTGAACCGATCCCAGGTTGTGCTGTCGCCGCCCATGCCGTGCACCAGCATCACCGGTGCCGAATTCGAGTTCGCCTGCCCCCGCGGGGTGAACGAGCGATACGCGATATCGACGCCATCGAGGTCGACCGTCTCCGACATCATCTGCATTCCCTCGAATGTAGCGGTGCCGCTATTCGTAGATTCCTTCCACCCGCCATCGACCCTCGTCGAACACCAGCAGCAGGGCCCTTTCGTCGTCGAGCACCACCTGAGCTCGCGCCGTCGGACCCGTCGACCCGTGGCCACTGTCCCACCATCGCTCGTCCACCGGCCACGGTCCGGCCAGACCCGTCAACTGCCATTCCTTGGTCCCCCAGCGCAATCGCGACGGCGGCGTATCGAACACACCACGATCGGTGACGCCGATTCCGGTTCCCGCCCGATTCATCAGCGTCACCGTCGGACGGGTCTCGATCACTGCCGCCGGAGCAGGCTCCGGTAGCCGTCCCGGCCAGGGATCCGACGGATCGGACATCGGCACCAGTTCGTCGCCGAGCGGACGCAGCGTGATCCGCTCTGCCGGCCCGCGGCCACCGCTGAGCACACCACCGAGCACCGATTCGCCGCCGAGCAGACCCTGCACGCGCACCAACGCCCGACGCGCCCTCTCGTCCTCGTCCCCGACGCTGCCCCACAACCCCAGCTGCAGCTCACCGGCCGCCACCACTTCGATCGGTTCGAGCCGCAGCACGGTGATCGCGGACGTCGGCTTGTTCTCGCTGCGCCCGGTGATCCAGCCGTCGAGTTGCCACCGCACGCGGTCGGCTGTTCCCTCCGGCGTCAACGGCTCGGCGCACCGCCAGATCCGCGACAGATTCTCGCCGTTACCGGTACTGGCATGCACCAGCAGACGAGTGCACGCAACGGCAGCGGCAGCGAGCTTGGTGTGCAACTGCTCGGCCAACCCGCGCCCGGCGAACGCAGCTGCGTCGACCCGATCGATCGGCGGATCGCACTGGTACTCCACATCCAGGTCCGGCGGTAGGGCTCTGGCCGACGGCGGACGTTCGGGCTCACCTCGAGCACTGCGATGCGCCAACACGGCATCGGTACCGAAGCGCGACGCCACATCCCCAGGAGACAGTGCCGCGAAGTCACCAATAGTTCGTAAACCCAAGCGCCGCAACAGATCCACCAGCTCGCCCCGATCGGCAGCCGACATGCTCGGTTCCGCCGAGAGTTCTGCCACCGGCAACGGCGCGAGAAAGCCTGCACCCCCGCCGCGCGGCACCACCTGCGCATACCGCGCGGCGACGACCGCGGTTGACAGCTCGTCGGCGATACCGATCTGACATTCCACACCGGCAGCCGACGCTTCGTCGATCAACCGTTCCGCAGCCCGATGCTCGGTACCGAAATACCGTCCGACGCCGCGGGCAGAGAGAACCAGCAGGCCCGGCCTGAGCACTTCCACCCCCGGCGCGATGGCGGCGACGGCCGAGACCACGGGCTCGAACAGTCGCGCATCACGATCGGTATCGGCAAGAGCGACATGCACATCCGGGCACCGCGCCTGCGCTTCCCGACGGCGCAGGCCGCGCTTGATACCCGAGGCCCGTGCCGTCGCCGAGCAGGCAACGACCCGATTGGCCGAGGTGACGACCACCGGATGCGTCGCAGGCAGATCGGCCTGAGCCGCTGCTGCAACAGCGGGCCAATCGGGGCACCACAGTGCAAGAACACGGCTGGCGAGAACACGGCTGGAACGGTCGATGCTCATGTCGAGACCGCGATCGACAATGGATTCTGCTCGCGCTCCTCGGCATGCCACTCGATGCGGCCGTTCTCCGAACGCAGGTCGAGTCGAACGGTGCGGGGCCGCATCGCCTTGCCGCGAGCGCACACCGACAATCGGACGCCGCGCAGTCGGCCGCGGCCCAGTTCCCGGCCCGTGCCGAGGCCGTCGTATCCGTGCACCGACGCGTCCAGTCGTAGCTCTGCCCCGTCCCAGTGCCCATCGGTCACCAGCAGCGTCGACCCCTTGCTCCGCGCCCTGGCCACCACGGCCCTGGCCCGGGTGGGCGATACCGACAGACCGCCGAGACCGAGTACCACGAGGTCGACACCGTCGAGCAGAATGGCCGCCACTTCCACCGGGTCGGGACCGGGATCGGGAATCAGAGCCAACTTGCTCAATTGTGCGCCCATCTCCACCGCGGCCAGAATCCCGAAACGGGGCTGCCCGATGACGGCGACATGCCCACCGGCACCGGTCACCGCAGCCACCAACCCGATCAGGAGCGAGCCGGCACCGGACACCGAGGCCACCGTTCCACGCACCAGGCCGCCGTGCGGCAGCACGTCGATCAGCGCAGACGGCACCGGAAGAACGGGTCGTTGACGGGTTGGACGCTGCGTCGACGGTTCCGGGTGCATGGGCTCGACGGGGTCCGAATTCTCGATGCGCACCGACGCCGTTTCGCCCCGGGAAGGTACGGCAGCCATCCGGCTACGCAGCAACGCCACGCGCTCCGGCAGCGACAACCCGTCGAGCACATCCGGCGTGACGGAAGCTCCCGATACAGTCATGTCACTCCCCTTCGCGGCGTAGAAAATCGACCCGAAACTTCGGTGTTCGACGAACGCGGGAAGTGGCGTATTCGAACACAATTTCGATCTGCACTCAGTAAAGCCGCTCGGACGGCAACTCGTCAAGGTGATGCCGAAGCCCCTGGTAGATGCCTCCGTTCCGCGGCTGCAGGCACGTCCCGCCATCGTCAACTAACCTGTGGACGTGACGGATCAGCAGCGTGTTCGACGGGGCGTCGGGCCCGACTACCTCCTGGCAGGCAGATACCGCCTGGCCGGCAAACTCGGCGGTGGAGGCATGGGCGCGGTATGGCTCGCCACCGACACGCTTCTGCACCGTCAGGTGGCCGTCAAACAGGTCACGTCCACCACTCGGTTGACTCCACAGCAGGCCGTGGAAGTACGCAACCGGGCCATGCGAGAAGGTCGCATCGCTGCCCGGCTCTCCAGCCCCCACGCCATCGCGATGCACGACGTCGCTCTCGTCGACGGTGAGCCGTGGTTGGTCATGGAATACCTGTCCTCGCGCAGTCTCGCGCAGGCACTCGGCACCACCGATTCGCTACCACCGTTCGAGGTCGCTCAGATCGGCGCACAGATCGCCGACGCCCTGACCGAGGCGCACGAGGCCGGGATCGTGCACCGAGACATCAAGCCGGGCAACATTCTGATCGCCGATCGCGGCAAGGATCTGGGCATCGTCAAGATCAGCGACTTCGGTATCTCCCGAGCCAAGGGAGACGTCGAAGCAGCCGACGACAGCGTGATCACCGGAACCCCGGCATATTTCGCACCCGAGGTCGCGCGCGGACAGGATCCCACCGCAGCCAGCGACGTGTTCTCCCTCGGCGCAACGCTGTACACGGCCATCGAAGGAAAACCACCGTTCGACATCGACCACGATTCGATCGCACTGCTGCACCGAGTTGCCAAGGGGCAGATCATCGCTCCCACTCGCAGCGGTGATCTCACGGGCCCGTTGCTGCACATGCTCGAGCCCGATCCTGCCCGACGTCCCACCATGGCGCAGGCCCGCGACGAGATCATCGTCGCCGCGATCAGCAAGCGCGGCACCATAGCTCAGCTGCGCGGGGTACCCCTGACGTCTGCGGACGGCGTGGTCCCGGCGTGGGCGAGGCGCTCGACACCGGTCTCCGAGTCTCGCCGTCCGTCGCGAGAGTTCGGAAGAACCATCGCGGGCCTGCCGGCCGTGCAACCCGGTGAGAGCCAAGCAAATCCGGTTCCGTCGACGTATTCGCCACCGCCGTTCGATCTGCCGAAAAAGAAGAAGAACCCGATCGACGACGTCCTGATGCGCATCGAGGACGTCATCGGTGACCGAACGTCGATTCCGTCGACCGCGATCCTCGCAGCACTCGTGCTCGCCGTCGTGGTCGCTGTCGTTCTGGTGATCATGCTTGTGATGTGACCGACATCGGGCACCTGATCAACGCGCCTCGTGCACGATGATCGCGATCTGAACTCTGTTGCTGCACTCCAGTTTCGTCAGAATCCGTGAGACGTAGGTCTTCACGGTCGCGACGCTCATGTACAACTCGGCACTGATCTCGGCATTGGACTTCCCCGACCCGACAGCACCCGCCACCTCGCCTTCGCGATCGGTCAGGGAATCGAGCAGGGCCCGCGCCCGCGCGGTGGCGGAGTCGTGCGATCGAGCGTCCTGCTCGCGCCAGTGGGCAACCAAGCGTCCGACGGCGGTCGGCGACAGCATCGATTCCCCGGTTCCGACGCGATGCACCGCGTCGACGATGTCCCGCGGCGGTGTGTCCTTGAGCAGGAATCCGTTCGCGCCCACCCGCAGTGCCCGCAGCAGATACTCGTCGGTATCGAAGGTGGTCAACACCACGATGGCTGCCTCGAACCCCTCTGCGCGAAGCATTTCGGTGGCCGCGAGACCATCGAGGACCGGCATCCGCACGTCCATCAGAACCACGTCTGGAGACAACGTATGCACTGCTTCGATGCCACTGCGACCGTCGGCCGCCTCACCGACCACCGTGATTCCAGGATCCGAGCTCAGGATCAGCGACAGGCCAGCGCGAACCAACGCGTCGTCGTCGACCAGCAACACTGTGAGCGCATCGGGACCATCGGCTACTTCGGGCACGGCAACCACGCTTCCAGACGGTAGACCACTCCGTCGCCGCGACGCGCGATGCCGTACTCGATTCGTCCGCCGGCCAACGCGACACGTTCACTCAGACCGATCATTCCCGACCGTGAACCGGGTACTGCCGCGAAACTCTCTGTACGGAGACCGTTTTCGAGCCACACTCGAAGATCGCCATCCACCAGCGCAAGTCCGCAGCGCACCGGTAGGCCGGGCGCATGCTTTCTGGCGTTGGTCAGACCTTCCTGAATCACCCGATGAACGGTGCGGGAAACAGAGGGCGTCAGCGTTGTGTCCAAGGGCATCTCGTCGACGAACGACACTCGAGTACCGGCCTTCTCCGAATCCTCGATCAGTTCGCCGATGTCCGCCACACCCGGTTGTGGACGCGCCGACGCCGCGACACCCGATCGGAGCACTCCCAGTATCTCCCGCAGATCCTCGAGAGCACCGTGTGCGTTGAGTCTGATGGTCGATGCGATCGCCTCGACTTCGTTCGGACCGACGTCCGGCCGGACCTCGAGCGCTCCGGCATGAAGGCTGACCAACGAGATCCGATGTGCGAGAGCGTCGTGCATCTCGCGCGCGATCCGCTCGCGTTCGAGTCCGCGAACGGTCTCGCCGCGCAGATTCGATTCGGATTCCGCTCGCTCGGCCCGCTCACGCAGAGAATCGATCACCTCGCGACGCGATTTGACGACGATGCCCCACGCTGCCGGGATGCTCAGAAAGGCGAGACTGGTTGTCGCGATGTACAGAATCGACTGCTCGACCCACACAGTCGTCCAGATCATCGAGGCCAGAACGTGCAGAACCACCACAGCTGCGGTGACCCGCCACGACTTTCGAGACGCCACGGTGAAGACGGCCACCAGTTCGGCACCGCCCACCGCATCGGTCAGAACAGCACACACCGCCAGCGCTACGGCGATCTCGATCGGCCACCGACGACGCCACAACAGCAACGCTGCGCCGAGAACACCGACAACGATCGAGACGACCGTTCGAGTGGTGGTCATTCCCTCGGTGCCTGCGGCCACCAACAGCACCAACAACAGCGCGAACGCGATGGCCGCGACATCCCATGCACGTTCCCGATGTCGTCGCAGCAGTGCCATCATCGAACCGTCACGATCGAACCAGGGGACGCCAGTACTGGCTCGTCTTCTTGTCGCGCACCACCACGCCGAGTCGGTCCAGCTCCGAACGCAATTCGCGCGCATCCGAAGCGGCCTTCTTCTTCAACGCCATATCCCGAGCTTTGAGCACCGCGTTCACCTCCGGTGCCAGGCCAGGAGTTTCGGGCACCCACAGGCGATAGAGGTCGTCGTACGGATCGCCGGTCGCGACCGAGTATCCCCGCTCCTCGAACGCCGCCTCGATGGCATCACGCTTCTCCTCGCTCGGCACCCGCACCAACTGACGCGAGGCATCGTCGAGCAGAACCAGTTCCTTGCCGTCCACGAAGACTGTGCCGACTCGAGACTTCGAGACCGTGGCGGTCTCGCCTCTCTCGGTGATGCGCACTTGCGCCGTCGATACCGTCACTCGCGCGGTCTCGTAGAACGCGACGGCCACCAGCGCCAACCCCAGTAGTATCCCCACCCCGATGCAGACGTATCGCACCCACCATTGCGACCACGACGCGATCAATTCCAACGGACCCTGGAACGGTATCCAGGTGAGCGACGCTCCCCACTCAGCCACATACGGGACCGTGAATCCCAGCAACCCACCGATCACCACGGCACCGGCGATCAGGAAGAACCGATCACCACGGGAGAACCACAGCACCGCCGGCGAGGTCTCCCCGAGCATCTTGTCGTCCATACCCTCACGGTATCGACAGTGGGAGCTGGTACCCAGTCATCGAAAGTCGACACTTGGCCGACTTTCGACGGCAGGAACCACTCGATCAGCCGAGAACGGGCATCACCAGTGTCGTCAGAGCTCCGTCGACTGCCGACCGCACCAGCATCGGATGGTCCGTAGCAGCGATGTCGAGCATCAGGTCCGGTCCGACAGCCGATGCGACGGCAGCCTGCAGGACGGCCGCGTCGAAGAACACCGTCATCTCGGAACCGGTGACCCGTGCGGGGACGGCAACACCCTCGACTTTCAGGCCGTCCGGTCCGGCGTCGATCCGCAGCGTGCCGCTGTCGAGGGGAACGAAATCTCGTTGCACCACAACCCTCGTCGCGGTCGGAGCCAGACCGTCCATGATCGTCCGCCAGTCGGGGAAGTCGCCGTCGACGAGATCCACAGTGTGCTGGACGCCTTCGGACTCGAGCACCATTGCGTCGTCGGTTGCCGTCAGCACGCAGTTTCCCGACACGGGTAGAACCCCGAGAGAGCCGACCGCTGCAATGCGCGACCAGGATGCACCAGGCGAGCTCTGGGCAACGAGGCTGCGGGTGGAGAGTCGGTACCGATCCGTCGCGGTGAGGGTGACAGTGCCACCGTCCGCCTCGACCAGCACGCCCCGCAGCACTGGAAACTCCTCGCTGGTCCCGGCCGCAGACGCGACCTGTTCCACCGCCGACGCGAACTCGGCGGCAGATACCGTTGCTGTGCAGTATTTTTCGTCGAACAACCGGCGGATGGACACTGCGGCCTCGGCTGCTGCCCGCGCCCGTGCAGCGAGCTCGTCGACGTGCCGATCCACGATGTCGACCGCTGCAGCTCCGTCGCCGTCGAGGGCGGAGGCCACCTTGTCGAGCGGCATACCGATCTCCCGGAGTTGTCGAATGATGTTCGCCCGCTTCGCTTGTGCTCGGGTGTAGTAGCGATAGCCGGACTTGGCGTCGATGAAGGCCGGGACGAGCAGCGCGCAGTCGTCGTAGAACCGCAGGGCGCTGGGGGTCAGCCCGCTCGAGCGAGCGAACGCACCGATGGTCAGGAATTCTTCTTCCGAATCAGTCATGGTGAAATCCTGAGGCTTCGCGTTGGTCGAAGGTCAAGCACTGTGTGTCCGGGCCGGTGTGGCCCGTGTCGTCTGCCATGCTCATCCTCCGGCGACACTCGGCAACGGTGTGAATTTCGGCGCGCGGAGGCAAAACACGGAAGTGCTGCCGCGGCCGAAGTATCGTCGCCGTTGTGCACCCTCGCCGCAAGCTCCCCGCCGCTGAGCTGCCGAAGGCAACGCGGGCGCGCTACACGAAACGACGGCGACGACGGCTCGCCCGAGTGGACAACGACCTCACCGCCTCCCAGTGGGCGGAACTTCTCGAAGCCTGGGGAGGGTGCGCCTACTGTCGCGCGACGAGTGCGCCGCTGCAACGCGACTGCATCACGCCGGTCTCTCGCGGTGGCCGGTACACACTCGACAACGTCGTGCCTGCCTGCCCCTCCTGCAACGCCAGCAAACACAACAGCGAAGTGACCGGGTGGCTCCGACGCAAGAAGCTCGACGAGCACACGTTCCTGCTCCGTCACGCGACGATCCTGGCGACACTTCTCCGATCGACGTAGGCCCCCTAGTCGATTCGACGCTTGTGCGCCCATCGGGTGAGCGCATTCCTGTTGGACTGCTGAGTCTTTCGGAGAACATTCGAGGCATGGGTCTCGACGGTCTTGACCGAGATGAACAGATCCTCGGCGATCTCACGATAGGTGTATCCGCGCGCCAGCAGCCGCAACACCTCGAGTTCACGGGGCGTCAGCGAATCGAGTTCCGGATCCAGCGGGGGCTCCGGGGCGGCGCTGCGACCGGTGAACGAATCGAGGACGAACCCGGCCAGCCGGGGGCTGAAGACGGCATCTCCCCCGGCGACGCGTCGAACACCGTCGGCGAGCTCCGAGCCGGAGATCGTCTTGGTGACGTACCCCCTCGCCCCGGCACGGATGACGGCGATGACATCCTCGGCGGCGTCGGACACACTCAGGGCGAGACATACCGGCCCCTCGGAGATGCGGTTCAACACGGCCACGCCGCCGCCGTCGGGCATGTGCACGTCGAGCAACACCACGTCCGGCTTCGTCGATTCGATGCCCGAGACCGCCTCGGCGACACCGCCGGCTTCCCCGACGACGTCGATGTCCGCCTCGCGAGCGAGCTCGGCTCGCACACCGGAACGGAACACCGCATGGTCGTCGACCAGGAAAACGCGGAAAGGTTCGGTCACGTCGGCTGCTCCTGCTGGGTGGATTCGGACGATTCGGTGGTGACGGAGGAGCCGTTGCGGGGCATGAAGATTCGCACTTCGGTTCCCTTGCCGACTGTCGACCGTACCTGCACCGTGCCACCGCGACGTTCGATGCGTCCCCGAATGGACTTCGCCAGTCCCCGTCGATCCTCGGGTACCTCGGATTCGTCGAACCCGGTACCGCGATCGCGGACGAAGACGCTGACCTGTTCCGGTTCGGTTTCGGCGAACAGATCGATATTGGTCTCCCCGGAGTGCTTGGCCGCGTTGACAAGAGCCTCTCGCGTGGCACCCAGTAGCGCGGTGAAGCTCTCACGGGACAGACCCGATTCGACGTCGTCGGGCAGTAGATGCACGTCGCCGACTGTGATGGGGCGAACCGTCACGCCGTGCTGATCCTCGACCTCACCGGAGATGGTCTTGAGCGCGTCGGCCAAGCTGGAGTTGTCGGTGTCGCCGCCGTCGAACAGCCATTTGCGTAGTTCACGCTCCTGCCCCCGCGCCAACCGCATCACCTCCTGCGGCTGGTCGGACTGCTTCTGGATCAGGGCCAGTGTCTGCAGCACCGAATCGTGCAGGTGCGACGCGATTTCCTCGCGTTCGTCGTTGCGGATGCGTGCAGACCGCTCGGCACCGAGCGCGCGCCAGGTGCGCAACCAGATGGGAACCGTCAACAGGCCGACGCCGACGAGAGTGACCACCACCGCCAGCAGCGACGAGCGCAGTGCGGCCAGATCGACGCGGGCGAGCACCACCACGGCGAGGCCGAGCACGATCAACGTCGCTCCGCCGACGACCCTCGCCCAACTCAACACGGTCGGATGCTTGGGCAGACCCAGAGCTGTTCGCGGTCCCTCGGAGTCGAACTCGCGCCAGACCAGGGCCGCACCGATGACCACGACGATGACCGGCACGATGACCGAAGCAGCGGTACCGCTGAGCAGCCAGGCGAGACCGACGGCGAGGCCGAGACCGATAGCAGCCAACCCGAGCGCACGCTGGCGTTCGGCGGCACTCGGATGTGCAGTGTCCTCGCCCGCGGGCGTGAACATCCAGATCAATCCGTATGCGGCGATGCCGGCACCGGCGGACGCGGCAAGCAGCGCGAACGCCACCCGAACCTTGAACACGTCGATGCCGAGATGGTCGGCGAGCCCGCCCGCCACGCCGCCGACGATGCGTCCGCCGCCGCGGCGTTGAAAGGGGGCAGGAGCGGAGCCTGCAGGCGTGACCGGAAATGCAGGAGCGGAGCCTGCAGCAGCGACCGGGAATGCAGGAGTGACAGGGACAACGGGAGTGACAGGGACAACGGGAGCGACAGGGACAACGGGAGCGACGGGGACAGCGGTCGGCGTGCCATGGGTAGCCGTCGCGTCGCCTGCCGGGGACGGTGTGTTCCGGGCGGCGTCGACGGGTGGATTGTCGACAGGGTGCACGCCTTCGATCCTGGCACGGATGCGGCGGTCGTCGCATCAGGGTTCGCCCTGATGTTTCGCGGATCCGGCGAGGTGGACCCGATTTCGGGGATGAAGATCAGGGGTATCCCTGATGTGTTCGGTGCTCGTGGCGGCCACGATGGTTGTCATGAGCAACGTGACCGTCTCGGATCAACTTCAGCAGATGTGGCGCACCCGTCCGCACCGCTTGCCGCAACGCGGGCATGTGGCGGGTGTTGCGGCCGGTATCGGCTATCGCTACGACGTCGACCCCGTTCTGATTCGGATCGCGTTCGTCGTCTCCACCCTGTTCGGCGGTACCGGCATCGTGCTGTATCTGGCGGGGTGGTTGGTGCTGAACCGCGCCGGTGACACGGCGTCGGGCGCGGAGTCGCTGGTCGGGCGCGGCAACAGCTCCGATTCGACAACCAAGATGGTGGTCGTGGCGGTGGCATTGGTCATCGCGGTGTCGACGATCGGCCCGGTGGGTGTCGGACTCGGGGGTTCGGGGCTGATCTCTCTGGTGGCGATGCTCGGTGGACTGTGGTTGCTGCACCAACGGTGCCCGGAGCCGCCGCCGTACATGCGGACGCCGGAGTTCTCCCGTAACCGATACGCCCCGAGACCGTTCGGCTCTCCCAGCACATCGGCCGAGCAGTGGACGGCCGCGCAGTATCGTCCGCCGCAGTTCCAACACCAGAGCTACACCCCGTACACGACTCTGCCGAAGAGCTACGTTCCGACACCGAAGCCGGTCGAGCACACCGAAGCCGACGCCGACGCGCACACCGTGAACCTGAGCAAGGCGACCGCACCCGCCGAGAAGCCGAACGACACGCCGACCGATATGCCCACCGTGACTCCCCCGTCGTGGGATCCACTCGGTGTGGCACCGTTCGCCTGGGATCTTCCCGAACCGGCAGGCACATTCCCGCCTGCGGCGATCGAACGCAAGCGTCGATCACGTTGGACGGCAAGTTTTCTCGGCCTGGCTCTGCTCGCTGCCGGCATCACCGCGGCGGTAGGTGCCGCAACCGGCGGAGACTGGGCCTCGGCGGGCCGCGTCGGAGCCGTCGCGCTCGCGGTCATCTCCGTGGGACTCGTGCTCGGTGCATTCCTGCGCAAGGGCTACGGATTGTTGGTGGTCGCGGCACCCCTGGCCGGCTTCGTCGTCCTGGCGTCAGCTGTCGGTCCGATGGACGTGGGCAACAGTGCGTCGGGAACGCAGCGCATCGCACCGATCACCGTGGCCGAGCTCGACGCCACCTACGACGTCGGTATGGGTGAGCTGGAACTCGACCTCACGGGCCTCGACCTCACCGAGGACCGCACCGTCGAGATCGATGTGGCCCTGGGCAGTGCATCGGTGACCGTGCCCGATTCGATGAACGTGATCGTGCAGTGCGAGGCGACGTTGGGTTCGTGCCCTACCGACTCGAGGTTCGGTCCGGGAACGAGCAGCGACGATCCGGTACTGACGATCGTGGGGGATCTGGCACTCGGCGAACTGAAAGTGGGGAACCAGTGAAGAAGAACAAGACGGACCGTGTCGGCCGCGACTACGACGACTCAGCCACCGAGGATCGCACGTCGAGCCGACGCGGCCCCTCGGCACTGCTGCTCCTCGCCGGGCTGGCCGCCATGGTCGTCTCGGTCGCAGCCCTCATCGGCCAGGGAGCCATCGCGGCACTCGGCGACGTCCAGTTCCGCTGGGTGTTCGTCGTCGCCGCGGTGGTGGTCGGCTTCGCGCTACTACTGGGCCCCAGCAGAAAGAGCTGAGTCCGCTACTCCCACTCGATGGTGCCCGGCGGCTTGCTCGTGACGTCGAGAACGACTCGGTTGACCTCCGGAACCTCGTTGGTCACCCGAGTCGAAATCGTTTCCAGCACGTCGTACGGCAAACGAGTCCAGTCCGCAGTCATCGCGTCCTCGCTCGAGACCGGACGCAGCACGATCGGATGGCCGTAGGTACGGCCGTCGCCCTGCACTCCGACACTGCGCACGTCGGCCAACAGCACCACCGGGCACTGCCAGATCTGCTGATCCAAGCCCGCGACCGTAAGCTCTTCGCGGACAATCGAATCGGCATGACGGAGCGTGTTCAGACGGTCGCGGGTGATCTCGCCGACGATGCGAATCGCCAAACCGGGTCCGGGGAACGGCTGCCTGCCGACGATGTCCTCGGGCAATCCCAATTCTCGCCCGACCGCACGCACCTCGTCCTTGAACAGAGCACGAAGCGGCTCCACCAGCGCGAACTGCAAATCGTCCGGCAGCCCGCCGACGTTGTGGTGACTCTTGATGTTCGCGGTACCGGACCCGCCACCGGACTCGACGACGTCCGGGTACAACGTGCCCTGCACCAGGAACTCGACCGCGTCGCCGTGCTCGGCGTTCTCGCCCAGCACCTCGGCCACAGCGCCTTCGAAGCTCCGGATGAACTCGCGGCCGATGATCTTGCGCTTCTCCTCCGGGTCGGAGACGCCCTCGAGCGCGCCGAGGAAGGTATCGACCGCATCGACGGTGACCAACTTTGCACCCGTCGCGGCGACGAAATCCTGCTGCACCTGCTCACGCTCGCCGGCGCGCAGCAGTCCGTGGTCGACGAAGACACAGGTCAGCCGGTCACCGATCGCCCGCTGCACCAGTGCCGCCGCAACCGCGGAGTCGACGCCGCCCGAGAGGCCACAGATGGCCTTGCCCGTGGGGCCCACCTGCTCCTGCACCGCGTCGACCAGAGCGTCGGCGATGTTGGCTGCAGTCCAGTCCGGAGCGATGCCCGCCGTCTCGTGCAGGAACCGGCTGAGCACCTGCTGGCCGTGCGGGGAGTGCAGAACCTCGGGGTGATACTGCACGCCCGCCATCCGCTTGCCCTCGTTCTCGAAGGCTGCGACCGGCGCGCCCGCGCTGGTGGCGGTGACGGTGAAGCCCTCCGGGGCCGCGGTGACGGCGTCACCGTGACTCATCCAGACCGGCTGCGTGGCGGGCAGACCGTCGTGCAGACGACCGCCGTCCACGCTGAGTTGGGTGCGACCGTACTCCCGCGTTCCGGTGTGTTCGACGGTTCCGCCGAGGGCCTGCGCCATGGCCTGGAATCCGTAGCAGATGCCGAACACGGGGATGCCGAGGTCGAGGAGCGCGGAATCGAGCTCGGGCGCACCCTCGGCGTAGACGCTGGAGGGTCCGCCCGAAAGCACAAGCGCGACAGGGTTCTTCGCCGCGATCTCCTCGGCGGTCGCGGTATGCGAGATCACCTCGGAGTACACATTGGCCTCGCGCACACGGCGGGCGATCAACTGCGCGTACTGGGCGCCGAAATCGACGACGAGAACCGGGCGTGCGTGTGCGGGATCATGTGCAGAGGAGTCGGTCACCGGGTCAGTCTAGTGGGACTGTCGTGGTGGTTATGCAACACCCGAATGCTCGACGGGCCTCGCCGAGGAACCCGACCGAATCTCGACGATCGGCAGTCGCAGACCTCCCGGAGCATCCACCGGGACGACCGGGGAGTTCGGGGCGATCGGGTCGAGACGCTGGTACGGCAGGCCCTGTGCCGGACGGAGATCCAGCTCGCCCTTGTTCGGCCACAGCGCCGCGGAACGCTCGGCCTGCGCGCTGATCGTCAGCGACGGGTTCACTCCGAGGTTGGCCGATACGGCAGCCCCGTCGACCACACTGAGCGTCGGGTAGCCGTGGACGCGGTGGTACGGATCGATGACGCCGTGCTCGGAATCCGAGGCGATCGCACATCCACCGAGGAAGTGGGCCGTGAGCGGGATGTTGAACAATTCTCCCCAGGTACCGCCTGCCACACCACCGATCTTCTTGGCAATGCGTCGAGTGGCGTCGTTGCCCTCGGGGATCCACGTCGGGTTGGGCTCGCCGTGACCCTGCTTGCTCGAGATCTTCCGGCCGAAGGGGCCGCGCTTGGTGAACGTGGTGATCGAGTTGTCGAGGTTCTGCATCACCAGCGCGATGATGGTGCGCTCGCTCCAGTGCCGAACGTTGACGACGCGGACGAACTGAATCGGATGAGCGATCATCGCGAACACGAACTTGAGCCACCGCGGGATCTTTCCGCCGCCGTCGGTCATCAGTGTCTGCAGCATGCCCATCGCGTTCGAGCCCTTGCCGTAGCGGACCGGTTCGATGTGGGTGTTGGGGCTGGGGTGGAACGAGGACGTGATGGCTACACCGTGCGTGAGGTCCATGTTCGGATCGACCGCCAACTTCGCGGCCCCGACGATCGACTCGGAGTTGGTGCGCGTCAGTTCCCCGAGCGTGTCCGAAAGACGGGGCAGCGCGCCGGTGTCCTTCATCTTGTGCAGCAGGTTCTGCGTACCCCAGGTGCCCGCGGCGAGAACCACGTTGGCCGCACTGTAGGTCTTGCGCCCCTTGCGCAGCCGAGCACCGGTTCGTTCGGTGTCGACGTCCCAGGTGCCGTCGGATCGGGGAACGAGACCGGTGACGGTCGTCATCGGCACGATCTCGGCTCCTGCGCGCTCGGCCAGGCCGAGGTAGTTCTTCAGCAGGGTGTTCTTGGCTCCGTGGCGGCAACCGGTCATGCACTCGCCGCATTCGATACATCCGGTGCGCTCGGGGCCTGCACCGCCGAAGTACGGGTCCGGGACGGTCTTGCCGGGTTCTTCCCCGAAGAACACTCCCACCGGCGTCTGGATGAAGGTATCGGCGACGCCCATGTCCTCGGCAACCGACTTCATCACCTCGTCGGCGGGGGTCATGTGCGGGTTGCGGACGACGCCGAGCATGCGGGTGGCCTGGTCGTAGAACGGCGAGAGCTCACTGCTCCAGTCGGTGATGTGCGCCCACTGCTTGTCCTCGAAGAACGGTGCCTGGGGCTTGTAGAGGGTGTTCGCGTAGTTCAGCGAGCCGCCGCCGACTCCGGCACCGGCGAGGATGAGGCAGTCGCGCAGCAGGTGCACGCGCTGGATGCCGTAGAGGCCGAGCTTCGGTGCCCACAGGAAGCGCTTGAGATCCCAACTGTTCTTCGCGAAGTCCTTGTCCTCGAAGCGTTGTCCGGCTTCCAGGATGCCGACGCGGTATCCCTTCTCCACCAACCGAAGCGCGGTGACGCTCCCGCCGAAGCCCGAACCGACGATCAAGACGTCGTAATCCGTTGCGCGAACAGCTGAACCCATGGTGACCTCCGCTACATCCGATGCTGTCGAACAGTATGCACACCCCATGTGACTACCGCCACAACCGATTCTAGCTGTTACGAGAGGTATCACCAACCCAGGGTCGACTTACGTGGACTACATGCAGCAGAAAGGGCGCGCACCCCTGTGTGAAAGGAGTGCGCGCCCTGCTGAAGCAGTCTCGATCAAGCCCTGACGTTCAGGCCCACCTTCTGGAATTCCTTGAGATCGGAGTACCCGGACTTCGCCATCGACCGACGCAGTCCACCGACGAGGTTGATCGAGCCGTACGACTCACGTGACGGTCCGTTGAGCACCTGATCCAGGCTCGGACGCTCCCCCGCCGACATCGGCAGCAGCGCGCCGCGCGGCATGGACGGGTGCGCCGCGGCGGACGGCCAGTACCAACCTCCACCGGGAGCCTCCGCAGCGACGGCAAGCGGAGCTCCGAGTACCGCAGCATCGGCCCCACAGGCGATGGCCTTGGCGAGGGCACCGGAGGTGGTGATGTCGCCGTCGGCGATGACGTGCACGTAGCGCCCGCCGGTTTCGTCCAGGTAGTCCCGACGTGCCGCGGCCGCATCGGCGATGGCGGTGGCCATCGGAACGCCGATACCGAGCACCTCACCGGTGGTCGTGCCACCCTCGACCGAGCCGTAACCGACGATGACGCCTGCCGCGCCGGTGCGCATCAGGTGCAGTGCGGTGCGGTGATCGCTCACGCCACCGGCGATGACGGGAACATCGAGCTCCGCGATGAAAGTCTTGAGGTTCAGCGGCTCGTCCTCACCGTGAGCCACGTGCTCGGCGGAGATGATCGTGCCCTGGATGACCAGCAGATCCAGGCCCGATGCCACCAGGGCAGGCGTCAGCGAGCGAGCGTTCTGCGGGCTCACCCGAACGGCGACGGTCACCCCGGAGTCACGGACCTGACCGACGGCTGCGGCCAGCAGATCCGGCCGAATCGGCGCGGAGTGCAGTTCCTGCAGGAAGGCGATCGGGGCGTCGGGATCGAGATCGGTCTCGGCGATGTGGATCAGCTGATCGAGCTTGGCCTGCACGTCCGAGTGGCGTGCCCACAGTCCTTCACCGTTGATGACCCCCAGCCCACCCTGGCGACCCAGCTCGATCGCGAACTCGGGCGAGACCAGAGCATCGGTCGGATGCGCCAGAACGGGAATGTCGAAGCGGTACGCATCGAGCTGCCATGCCGTCGACACCTCCTTCGACGAGCGGGTACGACGGGACGGCACGATGTCGATGTCGTCCAACTGGTAGGTGCGGCGGGCTTCTCTGCCCATGCCGATTTCAACGAGGTCGCGCACGCGCGCACCTTTCTACTTCGAGAGCGAATCGAATCGGCCGAGGATAGGCCGAAGCGACTATCGGGTGGTGTAGTTCGGGGCCTCTGCGGTCATCGTGATGTCGTGCGGGTGGCTCTCCTTGAGCCCGGCCGCAGTGATCTGCACGAACTGAGCGTTCTGCAGATCCTCGATCGAGGTGGACCCGGTGTACCCCATCGCAGCGCGCAGACCACCGGTGAGCTGGTGGATGACCTGGTTCAACGGTCCGCGGTACGGGACGCGACCTTCGATGCCCTCGGGCACCAACTTGTCCTCGGCCAGCACATCGTCCTGGAAGTAGCGGTCCTTGGAGAACGACTTCGCTCCCCCTCGTCCCTGCATCGCGCCGAGCGAACCCATGCCGCGGTAGCTCTTGAACTGCTTGCCGCCCACCAGAATCAGCTCGCCCGGGGACTCCGCGGTGCCGGCCAGCAACGATCCGAGCATGGCGGTCGACGCACCGGCAGCGAGTGCCTTGGCGATGTCACCGGAGAACTGCAGACCGCCGTCGGCGATGACCGGCACACCGTGCGGCTTGCACGCGGCGACGGCTTCGAGGATGGCGGTGATCTGCGGGGCGCCGACGCCTGCCACCACACGGGTGGTGCAGATCGATCCCGGTCCGACGCCCACCTTGACCGCGTCCGCACCTGCCTCGACGAGGGCGAGTGCCCCCGCGCGAGTGGCCACGTTGCCGCCGACGACCTGTACGCGGTCGCCCACCTCGGCCTTGAGCTTGCTGACCATCTCGAGTACCTGCGAATTGTGGCCGTGCGCGGTGTCGACGATGATGACGTCCACCCCGGCGTCGGTCAGTGCCATCGACCGAGCCCAGGCATCCTGCCCGACGCCCACAGCGGCACCGACCAGCAGGCGACCGTCACGGTCCTTGGTGGCATCGGGGTGCTGCTCGGTCTTGACGAAGTCCTTCACGGTGATCAGGCCGGTGAGTGCGCCCTTGCCGTCCACGATCGGCAACTTCTCGATCTTGTGGCGACGCAGCAGGCCGAGCGCCGCTTCCGCGGTGACGCCCTCCTGCGCGGTGATCAACGGTGCCTTGGTCATCACGTCGGCGACGCGCCGGTTCTGATCGACCTCGAACCGCATGTCGCGGTTGGTGATGATGCCGACCAACGCGCCGGTCTCGTCGGTGACGGGAAGTCCGGAGATACGGAAGCGCGCACACATGGCGTCGACCTCGGCCAACGAGTCGGTGGGCTTGCACGTGACGGGGTCGGTGACCATCCCGGCCTCCGAGCGCTTGACCGTCTCGACCTGCGACGCCTGATCCTGCAGCGACAGGTTGCGGTGCAGCACGCCCATACCGCCCGCGCGGGCCATGGCGATGGCCATCCGGGCCTCGGTGACGGTGTCCATGGCGGAGCTGACCAGCGGCACCCGCAGGCGAATCTCGCGGGTGATCTGGCTGGAGGTGTCGACCGAGCTCGGAATCAGATCCGAAGCGGCCGGCAGCAGCAGGACGTCGTCGAACGTGAGGCCGAGCATCGCGACCTTGTTGGGATCGTCGCCGCCTGTGCGGACGTGGGCTCCGGGACTACTCATGCGAATCTGGCCCTCCCTAGAGCCTGGTTGCACTTCGGCGCGGCGTGCGGCCGGTGAGAGCTCGCAGGCGCACCGCAGTGCGGGATTGGAGAACGGATGGAGTTTCGGCACTTGCACTCATCTGTTCAGCGCCGTGAACCATGGTATCGGCTAGGGCACAACCAGTGCGAATGCCTCCCGCTGTGAGTGGCCTTCGAGCACCGAAATCGCGGTCCGCAGCATTGTCGGCGGCGGACGCGTCCGGCATGTCGCATTCGAACGGCTGGCGCAGACCCACCAGTCCTGCGTACCGTGGAGGCGTGCGCGATCAACTGCCTCCCGGTCTACCCCCGGATCCGTTCGCCGGAGACCCAGCCGACCCGTCGGCCGCCCTCGACGCTATCGAGCCCGGCCAACCCCTAGATCCTCAGGAGCGCCTGGCCGTCGAAGAGGATCTGGCGGACCTGGCCGTCTACGAGGCACTGCTCGGCCACCGCGGAATTCGCGGACTGGTCGTGTGCTGCGAGGACTGCCAGCAGGACCACTACCACGACTGGGACATGTTGCGGGCGAACCTTCTGCAGCTCCTGGTCGACGGCACCGTCCGGCCGCACGAGCCTGCCTACGACCCTGTGCCCGACGCCTACGTGACCTGGGATTACTGCCGCGGTTTCGCGGACGCCTCGATGAACGACGCCCTGCACGGCGACGGATTCGACAGCTGACTTTTTCGACACCTTCGCACGAAGAAGCCCGACACGATCATCGTGTCGGGCTTCTTCGCGGTTCGGGAGGGACGCGAAAACCGGTCAGCTGCCGCCGGAGGGAACCGACATGCGGTCGCGGTTCTCCGACGAACTACTACCACCGGCAGTCGCCGTCGGCTGATCGGGCGCATCGAGCACCGTCGGCAGGACGTTCGTGGTCGTTGTCGGACTCGGAGTCGTCGTCGTGGGCGGAACCACGGGCGTCGTCGTGGTCGGAGCCGGAGTGGTCGGCACACCCGTGGTGTCGGGCGTGACCTGCTCCACCGGTGCCGGCGGCACGAAGGCCTCGGGACTGGGGACCGGAGCCGGAGGAACCGGAGCCGGGGGCGGCACAGGCGCGGGCAGCGTGAGTGCCTGCAGTTCCTGCAGCAGACGCGCCAGCCACTGATCGAGCTCGGCGCGCTGACCGTCGTCGAGCACAGCGGAACTGCTGTTCGACGCGCCGTCGAGCAGTGCGCGAGCGGCAGTGGTGTCCCCGGAGGACAGGAGAGTCTCCGCCTCTTGCAGCTTGGACGTCGTATCGATCTGCGCCACAGTCGAATCGGCCTGCTCGGAGAAGACGACCGACTTGACGCTCCACAGCGGATCGTCCGGTGTCGAGTTGTACGAGATGACCACCAGGCCACCCATCACGACGGCGATCGCGGCTGCGGCACCGGCGATGGGACGCAGCAAACGCATCCGTCCACCGCGGTTGGCCGAACTCGAGCGCGCCATGTCGGCGGCGAGCTTCTCGCGTTCGACCGAGGCGACGACCACATCGAGGGAGGGGCCGGCCGGCATCGCCGGCGTGACCACGTCTGCTCGCCAATTGGCCAACAGAAGGGCGAGTTGGTACTCGTCTGCGTCATCGGTGGCAATCGGTCCGTCACCACTGATCGCGTCGATGAACGCATCGTCACGACGTACGGCGACGAGGTCCACAGGACCACCGTCTGCGCCGATGTCGGCATAGGGATCGTTCTGCTTCGGTCCAGTGGAGCTCACGTGCTCACCGATACGCGAGATTCCGCGACGCGGCGTCTCACCGGGGCCACCGTGACCATTGTCCCTAGCCATACATTTCACCTGCTCTCACAACTTCGTTCTTCAGTTTTGCGATAGCTCGGTGCTGAGCCACGCGGATAGCGCCTGCAGTGCTGCCGACGGCGGCTGCTGTTTCCTCGGCCGACAATCCGACTACGAGTCGGAGCACCAGAATCTCGCGGTGCTTGGCGGGCAAGGTGTCCAGCAGTGCAGTCATCTGTCGACTCGACTCGGATTCGAGAGCTCGTTGCTCCGGTCCGTGCTCCATCGACACGACATCTGGTACTTCGGCGGCCGGGTCCGATTTGTTACGCGAGGCGCTGCGATGGGCGTCGGCGACCTTGTGAGCCGCGATGCCGTACACGAATGCCATGAACGGACGACCTTGGTCCTGGTATCGCGGCAAGGCGGTCATGACTGCCAAACAGACCTCCTGCGCCACGTCGTCGGCCGAAAGCTGACCGCGCTCAGCCGAACCGACCCGTGCCCGGCAGTACCGAACGACGAGTGGTCGGATGAATTCCAAGACCCGGGACAGAGCCAGTCGATCGCCTTGCGCTGCGGCAACGACGAAAGAGTCCAACTCCTCACCCGCACTGTTCATCGTCGACAAATTTCCCCGCGTTACAGGTACGCACCCGCCTGGGAGCGCTTCCACGTGGTGGTGGAACGAGACCAAGGATAGCGACACCACCCGGTCACAACCGAACCACTCGGTCCGCCTCCGACCCAGGTCCTGGTCAACCGACCGTCGAACCACCCGGACGATCGATGGCGGCGGCCAGGTCGACGGACGAGGTCATCCCCGCGTCGAGCCCGCCCGTTCCCTCGCACAGCATCGTGGCGGCCCAGCGCAGGGGCAGCAGACCGGCCATCTCCGCAGCGCAGGCCACCTGGACGGCCCTCTCACGGGCACGGGAGGTCTCACCGACACAGCTCAGTGCCGCCGCAGCCACCAGGTCGGTCTTGACGACGTGGCGTAACGAATCGGCATCGTTGGCGAGAGCGCGAGCGGCCTCGGCGTGTCGGACCGCCTCGGGTCCGTCGCCGCGCATCATCGCCAGCTCGGCCGCCACCCACGCCGCTCGCAGTGCGGGACGCCACAGCCCCCGACCGACGCGGCCCTGCCATTGCTCCGTACTGCGGGCCAGCAGGGCGTCCGCGAGATGAAAACGTCCGCTTCCCAATGCATCTGCGGCCAGGCCGGTCAGCGCATCGCTACGGGCCTCTGTCGCGTCCGTCGATGTCGGCGGTCCCACGAGTCCGACCAGAAAGACCGCGATGCCGTCGAAGCGGCGGGCTCGCTCGTGTTCGCCCACCTGACGCAACCACGATGCTCTGGTCGAGGCGTGCAGCGACCGAAGTTCCTGGCTGTGGGGTCGATGCCGCCGAAGCTCGACTTCGGCGGCGCTGTACCGCCCCTGGCCTGCCAACGCGACACTGCGAAACCAGCTCTCTCGCGAATCGGTGGCGGCGGGGAGCGGGAATCGGCCGGGGTTGCTGCCGAAGGCAGCGTCGAAGAGTTCGGACTGCGTCGCGGTGAACAGCGAGCTCTGCTCTGTTGGCACGGACTCGAGGGTAGGGCCTTCGCGCGCGGCGAACTGCGCCCGAGCCCTACCGATTCGACGCGACGCAAATTGCACGGGCGAATTCGGCAACGGTCCGAAAGGGGTATCACTGCATCGTTTCGCGCACACAGAATGCAGTTTTCAAGGAATTAACAATGTGAACACGGGCCGACTCGAAGACGAGAATCTGAACGCTGTGTGGCGAATAGGTTAATCGGCGCACTCGGTCACACAATCGACCTCCGACCAGTCGCCTGCCGAATGCGCGCCCACTCCGCCTTTGCCCAGCGATCCGCGCGATCGCGCCGGACACCTCGCGTGGGCTGGAGCGAGCGAACCGACGTAGAACCCGACGCATGGAGCCGGAGCGCCCTCGACGCTATCGACAAGGCTGTGATCAGCGGAAACACCGACAACGACGGACTGCCGGATCCAGCCTCGGCCCTGTCGCCCGACTCGGGCCGCCTGCGCTCCGCAGCACCGCACAAGCAGCCGGAAAGCCGGTGCGCTTCCCATCGTCTCGCGTGTCGGCGGATTCTTCAACAGGAAGGACACGCACGCGGGTGAGTCGAAGTAAATATCGCCTGTGTTAATTCTTTGCCCCATAACTATGCATTTGCCCACGACAGAGAACTATTGACTCGATTTCGTCGACCCACATAACGTTGTCGGCATTCGGATCACGAATCCGAGAAGCCACACCACCCTAGGAGTTTCCATGCCGCAGCCGAATCACCTCCCTGGGCCGAACGCCGACATTTGGGATTGGCAGATGCACGGCCTGTGCCGTGGCGTCGATTCGTCCATGTTCTTCCACCCGGACGGCGAGCGGGGCCGGGCACGAGCACAGCGCGAGATGCGGGCCAAGGAAATGTGCCGCAGCTGCCCCGTACTCGCACAATGCCGTACACACGCTCTCAACGTCAGCGAGCCATACGGGATCTGGGGCGGAATGTCGGAGACCGAGCGGGAACTGCACGCTCGTCACAACCGCCGCCGCATCGCGGTGTAGTCACCCGAACACGCAAGAAAGCCCCCAACCCTTGGCGGGTTCTAACGATCCCCGCAACACCCTCGATTTGAGGGAGTTGCGGGGATCGTGGCATGTGCTGGGTTGAAGGTGCGGTTTTTCGAGGCGTTGGACCGTGAGGACGGGAATGTCAGCGCGGCCGCACGCTGTGTCGGGGTGAACCGGAACACTGCCTTCGGGTGGGTTCGTCAGGCGGGTGTGCAAGGGCGCGGAAAGAGCGGCCGGGCCGAGCATTCGGGTCGGGGACGATACGAGGAACTCCGCTCGTCGGGAATCTCGCGGCGCGAGGCTGCTCGGGAGGTTGGGGTCCACCTCCGGACCGCGCAGGACTGGGACGGGGGCATCCGCAAGATCGGTGGTGCGCGCCTGCACCCGGATGGTCGACGTATCGACTACAAAACCGGTATGACAACGTTCGTCACCGCTGCTCAGAGGCCGTCGCTGGCCCGCATCGAGTCCACACTGCACCCTCGGTATCTGACGGTGACCGACCGTGAACACATCGCCGACCTGCGTCGAGCCGGGTGTTCGCTGCGTGAGATCGGACGCCGCCTCGGCCGGGCGGCCTCGACCGTCAAACGCGAGATCGACACCTACGGCATCGCCGACGAGTACCACCCGCACCGGGCACATCGGCTGTGGGCTATCTCGCGTGCCCGGCCGAAACCGGCGAAGCTGGCGGCACAGGGTTCGCTCCGGTCCTACGTCGCCGGCAAACTCGCCCTGCAGTGGTCGCCCGAGCAAATCTGCCACGCTCTAGTTGTCGACTTCCCCGATGACAAGGCGATGCGTGTGAGCACCGAAACGATCTACCAGGCCATCTACGTACAGTCGCGCGGCGGACTACGCCGAGAAGTTGCTGCCGCATTGCGCACCGGACGTACTCGCCGCGTACAGCACCGCTCACCCGAGCAGCGCACCTCACGATTCGTCGATGCGATGGTGATGATCTCCGAGCGGCCGGCGGAGGTCGCCGACCGCTCCGTGCCCGGGCACTGGGAGGGTGATCTGATCGTCGGTACTCGATCGGAGTCGGCGATCGTGACATT
This sequence comes from Rhodococcus sp. NPDC076796, assembly GCF_040702765.1. Classification (NCBI taxonomy): domain Bacteria; kingdom Bacillati; phylum Actinomycetota; class Actinomycetes; order Mycobacteriales; family Nocardiaceae; genus Rhodococcus; species Rhodococcus sp. NPDC076796. Next base: position 83,431 of record NZ_JBFBMS010000007.1, read on the forward strand.
GGTCGAGCGTTCTACCCGGTACCTGCTTCTCGGTCACCTCCCCGGCGGGCACACTGCAGAGGAGGTCCGGGACGTTCTGGTTCCTCTGATCGGTTCTCTCCCAACGCATTTGCGCGGTTCACTGACGTGGGACCAAGGGTGCGAGATGGCAGCGCACAAGCAGTTCAGCGTCGCCACCGGGGTGCCGGTGTACTTCTGCGATCCACACTCACCATGGCAACGCGGATCGAACGAGAACACCAACGGCTTGCTACGCCAGTACTTCCCCAAAGGCACGGACCTGTCCGTGTACAGCGCCACCGACCTCGAGAACGTTGCCCACCGCCTCAACTCCCGTCCACGCAAAACGCTCGGCTGGAAAACTCCAGCCGAGCGTTTACGTGATCTACTGACAGGCATCTGACCATCAGGTGTTGCGAGGACCCCTAGAATCCGCCCTTTCGGGTCGGGGGCTTTCTCGTGTCACCGAACGTCAGTGAGCGTGTCCGTGCCCGGAAGCAGGCTCGGAGGCCTCTTCCGGCTTCTCCACGATCGCGCTCTCGGTCGTCAGGATCATGCGAGCAACCGACGCGGCGTTGACCACAGCGGAGCGAGTCACCTTGACCGGATCGACGACGCCGTCGGCCAGCAGGTCGCCGTACGTCAGGGTCGCGGCGTTGAATCCGTGGCCCTTCGGCAGTTCGGCCACCTTGCTGACGACGACCGAACCGTCGATGCCCGCGTTGGAGGCGATCCAGAACAGCGGTGCATTGAGTGCGGTGCGCACAACGGCCACACCGGTGGCTTCGTCGCCGGTCAGGCCCAGGTCGTCGGCCAGAGCCAACGCTGCCTGCGTCAGAGCCGAGCCACCGCCGGGGACGATGCCCTCTTCGACGGCAGCCTTGGCCGCAGCCACAGCGTCGTCGACGCGGAACTTGCGTTCCTTGAGCTCGGTCTCGGTGGCAGCGCCGACCTTGATGACCGCGATACCGCCCGAGAGCTTCGCCAGACGCTCTTCGAGCTTCTCGCGATCCCACTCGGAGTCGGTGTTCTCGATCTCACGACGGAGCTGACCGACGCGTGCATCGATGTCGTCCTGCGTGCCCGCACCGTCGACGATGGTCGTGTCGTCCTTGGTGACGACGACGCGACGAGCGCGACCGAGCAGCTCGAGGCCGGCTTCCTTCAGACTCAGACCCACATCGGCGGTGATGACCTGCCCGGCCGTCACGACGGCAAGATCGTCGAGGAACGCCTTGCGGCGATCACCGAAGAACGGTGCCTTGACTGCCACGGCCTTGATCGTCTTGCGGATGGAGTTGACGACCAGCGTCGAGAGAACTTCACCTTCGGTGTCCTCGGCGATGATGAGCAACGGCTTGCCGCTCTCGGCAACCTTCTCCAGCAGGGGCAGAAAGTCCGGAAGCGAGGTGATCTTCTCGCGGTACAGCAGGACGTAGGCGTCCTCGAGAACTGCTTCCTGCGCGTCGACGTCGGTGACGAAGTACGGCGAGAGGTAGCCCTTGTCGAACTGCACGCCTTCGGTGACCGAGAGCTCGGTGAGCAGCGTCGAGGACTCCTCGACGGTGACGACTCCGTCTGCGCCGACGCGGGTGAGCGCCTCGCCGACAAGTTCGCCGATCTCGGGGTCACGCGAGGACACGGTGGCGACCTGAGCGATCGCCTGCTTGCCCTCGACCGGGGTTGCGGCGGCGAGCAGAGCCTCGGCGACCTTGTCGGCCGCCTTGGAGATGCCGGTGCCGAGCGCGATCGGGTTGGCACCCGCGGCGATGTTCTTCAGACCGCCGCGCACCAGCGCCTGCGCGAGGACCGTCGCGGTGGTGGTTCCGTCGCCTGCAACGTCGTTGGTCTTGGTGGCGACGCTCTTGACCAGCTGCGCGCCGAGGTTCTCGAACGGATCTTCCAGGTCGATCTCACGAGCGATCGAGACACCGTCGTTCGTGACGGTCGGACCGCCGAATGCCTTGGACAGGACGACGTGGCGTCCCCGCGGTCCGAGCGTCACCTTGACTGCGTCGGCCAGCTTGTCGACGCCGCGTTCGAGTGCGCGGCGCGCTTCCTCGTTGAATTGGATTTGCTTTGCCATGTTTCGGTGTTACTCCTTCGAGTAAAGAAACTCGATCGAACGCACACCGCCCCGGGACCGACACGAAAATCGGATACCGGGGCGGGATGCGTTGTGGCCTACTTGGCGATGACAGCCAGCACGTCGCGTGCCGACAGAATCAGGTACTCCTCGCCGGCGTACTTGATCTCGGTGCCGCCGTACTTGCTGTAGATGACGGTGTCACCTTCTTTGACGTCGACCGGGATGCGGTTGCCCTTCTCGGTGACACGGCCTTCGCCCACGGCGACGACGGTGCCCTCCTGGGGCTTCTCCTTGGCTGTGTCGGGGATGACCAGACCGGAGGCGGTCGTCGTCTCGGCCTCGTTGGCCTGGACGAGGATCTTGTCCTCGAGCGGCTTGATTTTCACGCTCGCCACGTTGAGCCCTCCAAAGTTATGGGGTACGCGTCCGGGGTCGGATCCCCGGACAGCTGTGTGTAAGTACTTCTCGTGCGGTTCTGACAATCACGGCCTGAGCTCGTTCCCGTCGTCGCGGGTGCCGGGACTTCGCTCGGTGCCAACTAGCACTCTATACACGAGAGTGCCAGCACTCAAGGGCTGGGTTCGCCAGGTTCGCGACGCCGTGGTCGCACGCGTGCGCACGAGAGTGGTCACGCACCGTTCGGCACGACCGCGGAGATTCGAAAGCGGCCGAATTCGGGTCCGAAACGCCGAGCATCGCAGTCGTTTCTCGCCTTTTTCCCAGCCTTCGTCGAGCGATCGAAAAGCCAGGTAGGAGGCGATCGACACGCACCGAGCAACCGACCGAGCGGCATATCACGCTCGCGCCGGAGCGCGAAGTAACGTTACGATAACGGAGCTGTCCGAACGATAACGATCGACAGCTGTGCCGCGACATGGCACACAGAGCAGTCGATTCCGGACACGTACACAGGGGTGGGAGGTGCAGCATGCGGGTAGGAGTGGGCATATCCACCGGATCCGAGGTCGTGTGCGCAGCCCTCGTCACCGTCGACACCGACGGTAGTCGCACGGTCGAGTACCGCACCGTCTCCACCGATCGCCAAGCCAACACCGACATCGGTGATCTGGTCACCTCGGCCATCGAACTCATGGCCTCTCTGATCCCCGGCCACCGCTCCCCCGACGCGATCGCCGTCACCTATCGCACGGAGGAGCACGCTGCGGGTATTCGCGCGGCGCTCGCCCACACCACGCGCGATGTTCGACTGGTGCCGGAATCGGCAGCCGCGTCCGCGTACCTGGCACCCACCGGCCTGATCGATCGGTACGACACGATCGCGCTGGTCGATCTCGGAGCCTCGGGGATGTCGGTCACCGTCACCGATCGGACCGCCGAAACGGTGCTGGCGCACGGCCGGTCGGACGCCGTCGGCGGCGACGCGCTCGACGTGCTCGTCAAGAACCTCGTGCAGGACATGACGCGTGACAACCTTCGGGACGACATCCGCGACGACCGCGGAATCGGGTCTGCGCGGTACCGATCGATCAAGGAACAGCTCTCCCACGAGGACGAAGTTCGCATCGAGCGTTACAGCGGAATCCCTCTGACGGTCACCCGTGACGCGTTCGACACCGCCGTGACCCCGATCTTCTACACCGCCGCTCAGTTCGTCCGCGGGGTGTTCGCCGAGAGCACTCACGAACCCGAGGCCATCGTGCTGATCGGCGGAGGGGCGCACATTCCCCGGTTCGCCGCCACGCTCACCGATCAGTTCCACGCCCCGGTCGTTCGACTGCCGGAACCCGACGCCGTTCTAGCAGTCGGCGCCGCTGCCGTCGCCGCGTCGGCCGTCGGCGGCGGCTACCAACTCGTCTCGGCCACGCGCAACAGCGCAGGCCGGATGAGCCGCTACTCCGGTGCGATCGCGGCCGCCGTCGTCGCCGGTGGACTGGTGCTCGCCTACGGTGTGCAGACGATGACGCCGGCCGACGATCCCAACGTCTCACCGGCCGGAAGTGCCGCCCGATCCGCGACCGAATCGAACGACGCCGGTACGCCGGTCACCGAGGGCTGGTCCCCCGACGAGAACCCGCCGACGACGGGACGCACCTCCGGGGATCGATCCGACCCGACTGCAACCTCGGTCGACGCCACCGGATCGTCGTCGCGGTCGACCACGACCGCTCCACCGACCAGTACCCCGACGCTGCGTCCGGCACCCGACCTCCCACCGATCGAGTGGCCGATCGACCCCACGTCGAATCCTGCGTCCCCCGATGTCACCACCGCAATCCCGATCGAACCGCCGACGTCGGTGACCACGATTCCGGTTCGGCCCTCCGAACCGATCGAGCCTTCGGACCCCAGCGATACGACCGAGATCGTTCCGAGTCCGACGCCCGAGCCCACGGCCGAGGTCACTCCCGAGTTCACTCCGGTGCCGACCGAGTCGATCAGTGTGCCGACCACCGATGTCAGCGGTTCGGAGCCCACGCCGGAACTGACGGCACCGCCGACGGTATGGTCGCCGCCTGCACCGGCCCCCTCGAGTGAGCCTCTGTCCGCGGCCGTGCCGTCGACAACCCGTTCGTCCGAGACCACCGCCGCGTCCACGCAGGACGCTCAGCCGGGTACCTGACTGGTCGCCACCGACAGGCCGGGATCGGTCACCGCGGTCAACGCCGAAGGCTCTGCTCCACCTGCGACGAGGTGCGCGCCCAGTGCGGCGATCATCACGCCGTTGTCGGTGCACAGTCGCGGCTTCGGAATTCTCAGCGTCAAACCCTGCTCGGCACAACGACTTTCGATCAGCGATCGAATGCGAGAGTTGGCGGTGGCACCCCCACCCAGCACGATCGTGTCGACGTCGACGTCGGTTGCCGCACGAACGGCCTTCATCGTCAGGACATCGGCGACGGATTCCTGGAAGGACGCGGCGATGTCCGCGACCGGAATCGGATCTCCTGCACGGTGCCTGGCCTCGACGAACCGAGCAACAGCCGTCTTGACCCCGGAGAACGAGAAATCGTAGCGGGCGTCGCGTGGGCCGGTCATTCCTCGGGGAAACGCGATCGCGGCCGGATCACCCTCGCGCGCAGCATCGTCGAGGGCCGGACCACCCGGGTAGCCCAATCCCAACAGCCGCGCGACCTTGTCGAAGGCCTCCCCGGCTGCATCGTCGACCGTGGTCCCGAGCTCGGCGATCGGCCGGGACAGATCGTCGACGTGCAGCAGATGAGTATGCCCACCCGAGACCAACAGTGCCACGCACGACGGCATCGGCCCGTGCTCGAGTGTGTCGACCGCGACATGTCCGCCGAGATGGTTGACCGCGTAGAAGGGCACACCCCAGGCCGCGGCGTACGCCTTGGCAGCGGCAACCCCGACCAGCAACGCGCCGGCCAGCCCCGGCCCGATCGTCACCGCGACGGCGTCGGGACGCTCGATGTCTGCGGCCGCCAGAGCCCGCCGCATGGTCGGCACGATGGCCTCGAGATGCGCGCGCGACGCCACCTCGGGCACCACTCCGCCGTACCGCGCATGTTCGTCGACACTGGAGGCCACCTCGTCGGCCATCAGCTCGCAGGTCCCCGCTCCGCCCCAGCGGACGATCCCGACTCCTGTTTCGTCGCAGGAACTTTCGATACCCATAACGATCATCGAGCTGATCCCTCTGTCTTCTCGGACCGACGCATGGTGAAGGCATCCGCCCCGCTCGGTTGGTAGTACTTCGCCCTGGTGCCCACGATCTCGAACCCTTCGCGTCGGTACAACTCGATGGCGGGCTCGTTGTCGGTGCGGACCTCCAGAAAGACCGGCCCACCGTGCTCGTCGGCCACGCGCAGCAATTCGCCCAGCAGTTGCCCACCGATACCTTTGCGGTGATGCAACGGATCGACACCGATGGTGTGCACCTCGGACTCTCCGACGGCGAAGGCTCCGCGGCTCGGCTGCCCCAGCAGCGAGATGCCTGCGTAGCCGACGACCTCACCGTCTTCCCGCGCGGTGACGTAGTGATTGTGTGGCGCCGCCAGTTCCGCGATGAATGCATCCTCGGCCCACGGGTCGTCACCCGGGAACAGCACGGTCTCGAGATACGCGCACCGAGCAGCGTCCGCCGCCGTCATCGACTCGATCGACACCGTCACTTCGAAGCCTTCGCTGCGGCGCGCTCGTCGAGCGTCTTGGCGTCGGGGCGGCGCAGGTACAACGGGACGAGCGGGCCCGGGACGATACCGCTGCCGATATCGGCGGCAGAAACCGCGACCAACCCGGCCGGAGACGGTGCCTGCACATCACGGATCGGAAGCTCGAAAGCCGCAGCATGCGGTGCCGATCCGGCGACCGCGTCGACACCGAAGGGATCCAGTTCGGCCGGGGCGAGAACGTCGGGTCCCGCCACCCGCACTCCCGCTTCGTAACGCGCCCAATAGATTTCGCGTCGGCGCGCATCGGTCACCACCAACAGCGACCCGGGCTCGGAGACATCTGCGGCGATGGCATCGAGACTGCAGACGCCGTACACCGGAAGACCGAGTGCGTCACCGAATGCCGCAGCCGTCGCCATTCCTACCCGTAGGCCGGTGTAGGGCCCGGGGCCGACGCCGACGACGACGGCCCCCAACTCGGCCGCGGTGATGCCGGCCTCTGCCAAGCATTCGAGAATGTTGGGTGTCAGGATTTCTGCATGCGATCGCGCGTCCACCCGAACCCGGGTGGCGAGCGTGGTGACCGCTGCACCGTCGGCGGACTCGGTCAGGCTCACCACACCTGCGGTGACGGCGGGGGTCGAGGTGTCGACGGCAAGTACAAGCACGATATTTCAGATTACCCGTCACCGGGGATACGGCCGCGCACCCGGTACCCGGTCAGGGCCGCTCGCGCGGATCCACCCCGCTGTGCACCCGACTCACCGTCACGCGCCGAACATCGGAGTCCGGATCACGCGTCAGACGAACCGACACATGGCCGTCCGTCAGCTTCTCGACCAATCCCTCGCCCCACTCGACCACGACGACGGCATCGGTGAGGTCGGTATCGAGGTCGAGGGCATCGAGTTCGTCGACCGCCGACTGCCCCGTCATCCCGAGCCGATAGGCATCGACGTGGACCAGCGCAACCGGCGGCAATCCATGGGGCCGTGAGCCGGGCCGATGCTCGCGGGCGATGACGAACGTCGGCGAGGTGACCCGGCCCTGCACACCGAGTCCGGCCGCAATCCCCTTGGTCATGGCGGTCTTTCCGGCCCCGAGCGGGCCGTCGAGAATCACCAGATCGCCGGCGACCAGCACGTCCGCAAGCCGGGTGCCGAACTCGGCAGTGTCTGCGGCAGTGACCAATTCGACGTCCACCGGTAGAGTCAGCGGCTCGTCAGACAACGCCCCACCGTCGCTTCTTGCCCGCGGCCTCCGTTGCCCGTGCCACGAGCCGCTGTATCGCGCCGTTGACCTGTTCGGGGAATTCGAGCTGGACCAGATGCCCACCCTGGCGCACCCGCACCATCTCCGAACGCGGCAGAGCCTGAGCCAGCGCCTCCGAGCTGGCGAACGGAATGATCCAATCCTCGTCGCCACACACCACCGACACCGGAATGTTCTCGAATTCCAGCAGGGCCTCGGACTCGTCGTGCAACTCGAGCGTCTCGAGGAAATTGACGATCGTGACGACGGAGGTGTCGTCGATCATCGACTGCGAGAACGCCACCAGGCGCGGAGACACCCTGGTGCCGTATGACGCTGCGCGCAGTACCGGTGAGATGAGCGCACGCACAGCACCGCGACCGAACTGCACGAAGCCGGGCGACGTCCGCACCGCGAGCCGGAACGCGTCGACCGCCGGATTCTGCAGACTACGACCCACCCCGGACTGCGCGAGACCGGCAGCTGTCGTCGAGATCAGGACTGCGCCGATGACTCGCTGACGGAGCACGTCCGATCGTTGCCGCGCCATGGACAGGATCGACATTCCGCCCATCGAGTGCCCGACCAGAACGATGCGCCCCTTGGGTACCACCGAGCGAATCACCGCATCGAGATCGAGGCCGAGCTGGCCGATGGTGCAACTCTCCGGGCTCGGCACTCCCGAACGTCCGTGACCGCGCTGGTCGTAGAAGACCATGCGGACCGCAGAGCCCCACTGCTGTTCGAGAGCGCGGCGCTGAAAATGCCACGACGACGTGCGCAGGCAGTAGCCGTGGACGAAGATCACGGTGGTCTCGGCGTCCGACGGACCCACTTCGCGTACCGCAAGCGGCACACCGTCGTCCGCCGTTACGATACTGCCGCGATCGGCGTCCATCAGGTCCAGGTTCTCGGTGGCCAGCGGGTCCTTGTTGGACCGGAACGCCGTCTCGCGCACCACAATCGCAATACTCTCCAGCAATCCGAGCATGATCTAGATCGTCGCCTCCCCTGCGCGAGCGCCGACGAACCGTCGTCGGACGCGTCCACGAACGCCGGTGACGACTTCGTAGCTGATTGTCTCGAGCGCATCCGCCCAATCCTGAGCGTGCGCCTCTCCCCTGTCCCCTGATCCGAACAGTAGCGCCTCGTCGCCGACCGCGACACCCGAGCGGTCACCACCGAGGTCTACGACGAATTGATCCATGCACACTCGTCCCACCGAGGGATAGCGACGACCTGCGATGGTCACCTCGAACCGCCCGCTGAGGCGGCGAACGACCCCGTCTGCGTATCCGAGTGCGACGAGCGCAACCACGGTGTCGGCGGGAGCGGTCCAGGTGTAGCCGTAGGACACAGACTCACCCTCGCTCACCTTCTTGATGTTCGCAACCTGCGCCGAGAGCGTCATGACCGGGCGCAACCCGAACGTTCCCAGCTCGGGGACCGGCGACAATCCGTACAGAGCAATACCCGGGCGGACCAGGTCGAAACCGAGATCGGGTCTGGTCAGCGTGGCTGCCGAGTTGGACAGGTGCACGACGGCGGGAGGCGTTCCGCGTCGGGTGGCGCGCCGCACCGCGTCGCGAAGCCGCTCGGCCTGGGCGTCGTTGGCGGGGTGTGCCGGTTCGTCCGAGCAGGCCAGATGCGAGAACATTCCGGTCAATCTCACTGCGCCCTCCGCGACGGCGGCCGCAGTGGCGTCGAGTACGGCGTCGAGATCCGATTCCGCGACCCCGTTGCGATTGAGCCCGGTATCGATCTTGAGCGAGAGATCAGCGGTGGAACCGACTCGGCGTGCTGCTTCGACCACGGCGTCGAGCTGGGCAGCCGTGGAGACCCCGATCCCCACCTGCTCGGCGATCGCCGCGGCGAAATCGGAGTCCGTTCGGTGCAACCACGCCAATACCGGGACCGTTACACCGGCAGCGCGGAGTTCGAGGGCCTCACCGATGGTGGTGACGCCGAGCTCCTGCGCCCCTGCTGCGACTGCGGCGTGTGCGACTTCGACGGCACCGTGGTTGTATCCGTCGGCCTTGACCACCGCCATCACGGCGGCGTCCCCGGCGAACTGCTGCAGCACGCGAACGTTGTGGGCCACGGCGTCGAGGTCGACGGACGCCACAGCGCCCGAACCCGTCCGAGGATCGGTCCTCTCGTCGCCGCAGCCGATAGTCACAACATTCGATAGTGCCATCCGAGCCGCCGATACGACGGATCAGGGTGGCACATCTCGTGACACATCACGAACCGGAAGTGGGCCACGCACGACCATGGTCAGACTGTGAGCGAGCGCACGGTTCGGATGGCTTCGGGGATGGACTCGCACAGCGGACTCGCAGAAATGGGTGCCGCGAACTCTCCGTCCGACCCGTGAGCCGCACGGGCCGCGGCCAGTGCGTGGACCTTCGCTCCGCAGGCAGCCGCGGTGGACGGCGTCATTCCCGACGCGAGCAGGGCCCCGAGGATGCCCGACAGTACGTCGCCCGAGCCTGCGGTCGATGCAGCCGATCCCCCGGCGTCGCTGACGAACGTGGCGCCGTCCGCATCGGCGACGATTGTCGCTCTCCCCTTGAGGAGCACGGTGACGCCCCAGCGCGCGGCGAGATCTCGAACCGATCCCACTCGGTCGGGTGCAGGGTCGGATCCCGTCAGGCGGGCGAATTCCCCGGCATGCGGGGTCAGCAGAGTCGGTGCGGCGCGGCCGGCGACCCAGCGTTCGTTGCGGGCGAGGATCGTGAGCGCATCCGCGTCGACGACGACCGGCAGATCCGTGTCCAGAACTCGACGCACGATCTCCGCCGAATCGTCGTCGGTGCCGAAACCGGGACCGACCACCCACGCCTGCACCTTTCCCGCCGCGTCGAGTTCCGGGGCGGCAACGACCTCCGGATAGTGCGAAACGACCTCTGCGTCTGCAGTTCCCACATAGCGGACCATTCCGGACGTGGCCGCGACCGCCGCTCCCACACAGAGCAGTGCGGCACCGGGGAACGTGGCGCTGCCGGCCAGGACACCCACCACACCCTGCGAGTACTTGTCGTCAGAGGCTGTCGGGATCGGCCACACCCGTCCCACGTCGGCCGGCTCGAACGACGCCATCGCCGGAGCCGGCAGCTCCAGGCCGATGTCCACGAGTTCGATTCGGCCACAACGAGGAACGGCCAGCACGTGAACGGGCTTGCGGGCACCGAACGTCACCGTCACGTCGGCCGTCACGGCCGGCCCCGAGACGGCACCGGTCTCCGCGTCGACTCCACTGGGAACGTCCACTGCCACGATCGGTGCGGTGATCTGCTCGACCACGGCAGCAGCATCGGGCCGCAGCGGACCCTTGCCGGAAATCCCCACGATGGCGTCGACCACGATGTCGGCAGGTCCGCACCGAGTCACCACGCGTCCGCCCGACGAGCGCAGGGCCTCGAGACCTTCGGCATGCACCCGCGTCGGGTCGAGCAGGAGAGCCGACACCGAGACACCGCGTCGACGCAGATACGCCCCGGCCCACAGACCGTCACCGCCGTTGTCGCCCGTGCCCACCAGAATCGTCACGCGACGCCCCACGACGCCGCCCGTACGCGCAGCCAGCTCGCCCGCCACGACCGTGGCCAGTCCGTACGCGGCGCGGCGCATCAGAACGCCGTTCGGCAGGGAATTCAGCAGCGGCGCTTCCGCATTCCGAATCTGCTCGGGTGTGTAGTAGCCGCGCATGCCGAGCGCTATTCGACGGTGACGGACTTGGCCAGGTTGCGCGGCTTGTCCACGTCGTAGCCGCGCGCCTGGGCGACCTCGGCGGCGAACACCTGCAGAGGAATCGTCGACAGCAGCGGTTGCAACAGCGTCGAGGCCGCCGGGATCTCGATCAAGTTGTCCGCGAAGGGCCGCACTGCCTCGTCGCCCTCTTCGGCGATGACGACCGTTCGCGCACCACGCGCCTGGATCTCGCGAATGTTGCTCAGCATCTTCGAGTGCAACACCGCCCGACCCTTCGGCGACGGCATCACGATGATCACCGGAACGCCGTCCTCGATCAGCGCGATCGGACCGTGCTTGAGCTCGCCGGCCGCGAAGCCCTCCGCGTGCATGTACGCCAGCTCCTTGAGCTTGAGCGCGCCTTCGAGAGCAACCGGGTATCCGACGTGTCGGCCGAGGAACAGAATGGTCGTGGCCGTCGAGAGCTCGCGCGCGAGCGCCCGAACCGGTTCGACCGTCTCGAGCACCCGCTGCACCAACTCGGGCATCGCTTCGAGTTCGGCGAATTCACGCGCAACCTCGTCGGGATACTTGGTGCCGCGAGCCTGCGCCAACGCCAGCCCGACGAGGTAGTTCGCGGTCACCTGGGCGAGAAAGGCCTTGGTCGACGCGACGCCGATCTCCGGACCGGCCCGCGTGTAGAGCACGGCGTCCGCCTCGCGCGGAATCTGCGAGCCGTTGGTGTTGCACACCGCGAGAACCCGCGCCTTCTGGTCCTTGGCGTGCCGAACGGCTTCGAGAGTGTCCGCAGTCTCGCCGGACTGCGAGATGGCCACCACGAGGGTCGATCGATCGAGGACCGGGTCGCGGTAGCGGAATTCGCTGGCCAGTTCCACCTCGACCGGCAGCCGGGTCCAGTGCTCGATCGCGTACTTGGCGAGCAGGCCGGAGTGGTACGCGCTACCGCAGGCCACGACGAACACCTTGTCGACGTCGCGCAGCTCCTGATCGGACAGTCGCTGCTCGTCGAGCACGATTCGACCGTTGTCGAAGTGACCGAGCAATGTGTCCGCCACCGCTGCGGGCTGCTCCTGGATCTCCTTGAGCATGAAGTAGTCGTGGCCGCCCTTCTCGGCGGCTGCCAGATCCCAGTCGATTCGGAACGGACGCCCCTGCGCCTCGTTGCCCTCGAAATCGCTGATGTCGTAGCCGTCGGCGGTGATCACGACGACCTGGTCCTGGCCGAGTTCCACGGCGTCGCGGGTGTGCTCGATGAACGCAGCGACGTCGGACCCGAGGAACATCTCGCCCTCGCCGACACCGAGTACCAGGGGTGTGGAGCGACGAGCCGCGACGATCGTGTCCGCGTGATCGGAATGGGTGAACACCAGGGTGAACGCACCCTCGAGACGACGCAGAACTGCTTTCGCGCTGGCCACGAAGTCGCCCGCAGTCGGGCCTTCGGCGTAGGCACGCGAGACGAGATGGACGGCCACCTCGGTATCGGTGTCGGACAGGAATTCGATGCCGACTGCTTCCAGTTCGGCACGCAGCGGACCGAAGTTCTCGATGATTCCGTTGTGCACCACCGCAACGGTTCCTGACGCGTCCCGATGCGGGTGAGCGTTGCGGTCGGTGGGACGGCCGTGCGTCGCCCACCGGGTGTGACCCATTCCGGTGGTGCCGACGAACGTGTCGGTGCCGATGTCGTCCAGTTCCGCCTCGAGATTCGCCAGGCGACCGGCCTTGCGCTCGACTGCCGTCGCTCCCTCGCCGTCCAGAATGGCGATGCCCGCCGAGTCGTAACCCCGATATTCCATACGCCGAAGCGCCTCGACCACCACACCCAGAGCTGGGCGGTGGCCGACGTAACCCACGATTCCGCACATGGACAACCAGGGTACTCGGCAGGGCGCGCACGACCCATTCGCTCGGGTCGACGTGTCCGGTGTCCCCCTGATGCGCATCGATTCGGTAGCGTCATCTCTCGTGGCGAAACCGAAGAAGCTGGCATCTGCTCTCTCCAAGCGCGGCCCGCACAAGGTGCTCCGAGGCGACCTGGCCCTCGCCGGGCAACCCGGTGTCGTCTACACCCCCGCCGAGGGCTTCGGACTGCCCGGCGTGGCCTTCGCACACGGCTGGATGCTGCGTCCCAGCCATTACACCGACACCCTGAAGCATCTTGCGTCCTGGGGCATCGTGGTTGCGGCACCGGACACCGAGCGCGGTCTCGTACCGTCCCATCGCGGCCTCGCCACCGATCTGGGCACTGTGCTCGACATCATGACCGGCGTGCGTCTCGGCCCCGGCAACATCAGCGTGCATCCGGACAAACTCGCCACAGCAGGCCACGCAATGGGTGCAGGCACTGCGGTTCTTGCCGCCTCCCGGCGATCCGACATCAAGGCCGTCGCCGCGCTGTTCCCCGCACCGACGGCACCCTCGTCCGAGGACGCCGCCGCGGGCCTCACCGTGCCGGGACTCGTCGTCGGAGACAACTCGAACGCGGATTCGCTCACCGACAACTCGCTCGCGCTCGCCCAGGCCTGGAACGGACCGTCCATCCTGCGACGAATCGACGGCTCGACCGCGGACGGATTCGTCGAGGGCCGCCGGATCCTCGGCGCACTCGGTATCAACAAGCCCGACCGCAAGACTCAGCAACGCACCCGCGCGGTCCTGACCGCATTCCTGCTGTTCCACCTGACCGGTGACTCCGACTACGAGGAGCTGGCCGGAACAGCAGGAGAGATCGACGGCACCAGGGCGGTCGATCCGCACGCTCCGCTCGACGAGCAGCCCAAGCCCAAAGCCACAGCGTCGATCAAGGCGCTGCTCGGACGGGGCTAGTCCCGATCGTCACCGACCGGTGTCACACCAGCCAGGACCTCGGCCGTTCGTCGGGATCGGTCTCGACATGCGGAGTGGGTTCTCGCCGGTCCAGGTGAGCCGGCTGCAGCACCGAGCCCGACACCGGCTCGATGTCGGAGTCCGCGCCGCTCACATCGACTGAATTCCGTCCGGCTCGGTCGACTCCAGGAGCCTGGGCCCGACTCAACGCCTCGGCCGCCCGCGACATCGCGATTCGATGCTCGTCGCGTATTCGATGCAATTCCCGACGCCACCCGCTGTCGGTGCTCACAGCTCCCCTGCTTCACTCAGGCCCGCACCGGTTCCTGTGTCGGCGGGTTGCGCATCGGTGACCGGCCGGTCCGCAACTACCGGATGCTGCACCGCTGGCGGCTCGATGTCGGGTGATTCGGCTGGGCACTGCTCCTGTGCATTCGAATCGGCTTCGGATGGCGGCGCTGGTTCCGTCGCAGGCATGGGCACGGGTTCGGCGGCAACCACAGGTTCGGCAGCTGGGACGGGTTCCGCTGCAGCGACGGATTCGGCCGTGGGTACCGAATCGGACGGTAACGCTGCAGCAGAAGCCGGTGCGTCCACCGCGTCGGTGCCACCGGGAACCTCGACGATCTCGGGTAGGCCGAACGGTCCGATTCCGAGCTCGAACGAGCGTGTTCCGAGTCCAGGAGTCTCGAGTTCGAGGGTCACCGCACCGTCGTGCGTCAGCGCGATGCGGGCCCGATGCCCATCGAGCTCGGCCTCGAGATGACCACGCTCGTCGGTGGCCGCAGGCCACGGCTGCCCGGGCTGCGGCAGCGGTGCCGACTCGGGTCTCTGGTCGCCGCTCCCGTCCGGAGCAGCCTCCATCGTGTTGTCGTCACTGGCCCGGTTGTCGTCTGCGGTGTCGCCGGAGCTTTCGAGATCTCGACCGTCGATCGTCTCGGTCAGCGCATCGTCGACGCGGTCGATGATGCCGGCGACCACTCGATCCACGAGCCCGTCCAGAGAATCCTCCAGCTGGTCACCGACGGGACCGTCTTCGTTGACAGATCCGGACGGATCCACGCCGTCTGCTCCGACGGGCGCGTGGCCGCCGGGGAGTGACGCCGCCGGTCCGACCGCTGCGTCCCCGACCGCTGCCGAACCGACAGCCGCCGGTGCGGCTCCGGAACCGGTGGGTGCCGAACCGATCTCGGCCGAAGCCGGGTCTGCGGGCGAGCCGTCCGGCCCCGGCCACAGCGCTGATACTCCAGGTCCAATCGCCCAACCGCCCTCGTCGAGTTCGCCGAACGATGGCTCGTGGACACTGCCCAGAACGTCCACCACCAATGCCAGACAGCTTCGGACAGCGGTGTCCGTGGCTCCACATGCTCCGAGGACCGCCTCGCACGTACCTTGCACCCGCGGAACGAACTCGGTGTCGATCCAGCGCCTGCAGCGTTCGGCCACCTCGGCAGCGAACTCGTCGGAGACATCGCCGCCGCGCGCCCTGGCGTTCAGATCCTCGAAGGCAGACGCCAATCGTGGGAACACCGACTCTCGATCGACCGGGACGCAGTCGATTCCCGACGCAACCAGAATGGCGTCGATCTGGTCGACATCCTTGCCGTCCACCAGGTCGATGTCGATGCCGCCGACGAGCTCCGCCTTCTCGGTCACCGCGTCACGGAGCACGTCGACGGCCGCACACATCGTCTGATGAGAATCTTCGATCGACGCGAGGAACTGCGAAGCCTTTTCCTGTTCGGCCGACAGATAGGTCTGCACCGCCTCCCCCGCATCACCGTGCCAGCGCAACTGCAGGACCCGGCGAAGTTGAATCTGCTCCTCGAGTTGATCGGCGAGTACTGCGGACACCGCCCCGACGGCGTCGGCATCGTCTCCGAGCGCACCCAGGTTGAGTCCGCGCTGCTCGTCGTACCTGGCGCACACGTCCTGATACTGCGGGACGTCGACGCCCGGAACACGGCCGGCCAGCGGCAGGAAGCGCTCGAAATACAGCAGTCCTTCTGCGTTCGCATCGAGAATCTCGTCGATCGACGCCTCGTCGCCGGACGAGGCCGGAGGAGGTGTCACCGGTGTGACTCGATCGCGTACGCGGTGGCGTCGTCCTGTTGCTCGTACTCGTTCATCGCGGTGGTGAGGGCATCGGAAATGTCGTCGACCGAGGACCTCCATGCCCGGACGGCACGCCCGAGCCCGAGGTGCGCCTGCGAGTAGGCAGCGCCGAGGTCACCGTAGTTCCGTCCGGCCCCGGCTGTACCGAAGCCTGCGTCGGCAACGGAATCGGCGGCGTCGCCGAGCGCCTCCGCAGACACCGCCAATGCATCTGCCACGCCGCGAACTCGGTCTGCGTCCACCCGAACTCCGTCGCTCATACGTTCCCGTTCCCCCCTCGAAGTGCCCCTATCTCACTATGACGTGCGCCGACTCACATCGGTTCCCCAGGGAGCGGTAACGTCCCGATGTGAAATGTCCGTAACAGGTACCTGAAGTGGCTGCACCAGCTGCTCACCGAACGAGGAGTCCCATGCACATCGGAACGATGCTGAACTACAGCGGTGGTTTCAACGAGACCGTTGCCGAGGTCGCCGAGCTCGAGAAGGCAGGTCTCGACATCATTTTCGTGCCCGAGGCCTACTCGTTCGACGCCGTCAGCCAACTCGGATTCCTCGCGGCCAAGACGAGCACGATCAAGATCGCGTCCGGCATCTTCCAGATCTACACCAGGACACCGTCACTGACCGCGATGACCGCCGCCGGTCTCGACTACGTCTCCGATGGCCGGTTCGTACTCGGACTGGGTGCATCGGGACCGCAGGTCGTCGAGGGCTTCCACGGCGTCAAGTACGACGCACCGATCGCCAGGACCCGCGAGGTCATCGAGATCTGCCGCCAGGTCTGG
This sequence comes from Rhodococcus sp. NPDC076796, assembly GCF_040702765.1. Lineage (NCBI taxonomy): Bacteria > Bacillati > Actinomycetota > Actinomycetes > Mycobacteriales > Nocardiaceae > Rhodococcus > Rhodococcus sp. NPDC076796. The sequence continues at coordinate 100,307 of NZ_JBFBMS010000007.1, forward strand.
CGCCGCGAGAAGGTGCAGCACCAGGGCAAGTACTACCAGATCCCGCTGCCGGCCGACAAGGGAACCGGCCTGGGCAAGCCACTGAAGCTGATCAATCATCCTGTGCGCGATCGCATTCCGGTCGTCATTGCCGCACTCGGACCCAAGAACGTCGAACTCACCGCCGAGATCGCCGAAGGCTGGCAGCCCATCTTCTACTTCCCGGAGAAAGCCGCCGACGTGTGGGGCGATTCGCTCGCCGCAGGCAAGGCCAAGCGTGACCCGTCACTAGGCGAACTCCAGGTCTTCGCCAGTCCCACCCTCGCCATCGGCGAGGATGCGGAGAAGTACCTCCCCTGGGTCAAGCCACACCTGGCGCTGTACATCGGCGGCATGGGAGCCAAGGGCAAGAATTTCTACAACTCCCTGGCTCAGCGATACGGGTACGAGGCCGAAGCCGAGAAGATCCAGGACCTGTACCTGGCCGGCAAGAAGGAGGAGGCCGCTGCGGCAGTTCCCGACGAGCTCGCACGCGCGGTCAACCTCATCGGACCGGAAAGCTTCGTCAAGGAGCGAGTGGCAGCCTTCGCCGAAGCAGGTGTCACCACTCTCAATGTCGCGCCGCTCGCCGACAACACCGCAGGACGCGTCGCGCAGCTGACCGCACTGCGCGAACTGACCGCCTGAGACGTCAGACCGACGCGACCCGGCCCGCCAGCTCTTCGGCGAGCCGGGTCGCGACGTCGAGTTCGGACGCTTCGACCATCACCCGCACCAACTGTTCGGTACCACTGGGGCGCAACAGAACTCGACCCGATTCCCCGAGTTCGCGCTCGGCCGACGCCACGGCGTCCGATACCGACGGTGCAGACGCCACCGCTGCTTTGTCGGAGACGCGCACGTTGATCAGCACCTGCGGCAATGTCCGCATGGCCGACGCCAGATCCGCGAGCGAACGCCCGGTCTGCGCCATCCGCTCCATCAGTCGCAGGGCAGTGGCGATCCCGTCTCCGGTCGTTCCGACCGCGGGCAGCACGACGTGTCCACTCTGCTCGCCGCCGAGCGCGAAGCCGCCGCGGCGCAGCTCCTCGAGCACGTACCGATCTCCGACTGCTGTGGTACGCAACGTGATTCCGGCCTCGCGCATCGCAATGTGCAGACCGAGGTTGCTCATCACCGTCGCGACCAACGTGTCGTCGGTCAAGTGGCCGGCGTCGTGCATCGCGATGGCCAGTACCGTCATGATCGCGTCGCCGTCCACCACGGAACCCGACGCATCGACGGCAAGGCATCGGTCTGCGTCTCCGTCGTGCGCGATACCGAGGTCGGCGCCATGCTCCACGACGGCCTTCTGCAAGCCCTCGAGGTGCGTCGACCCGCACCCGTCGTTGATGTTCAGACCGTCGGGTTCTGCATTGATCGCCACGACCGTCGCGCCGGCCCGCCGGTAGATCTCGGGCCCGACGACCGAGGCGGCACCGTGCGAGCAATCCACCACGACGGTCACACCGTCGAGTCGATGCGACACCGATCCGGCGAGATGCTCGATGTAGCGCGCCGCGGCGTCGTGCGCGAGCTCGATACGGCCGATCGCGGCACCGGTGGCGTCGAATGGCTGTGCGTCGTTCCGGGAGCGCCCCTCGGGATCGAGGGCAGCTTCTATCCGGTCTTCGACGTCGTCGTCCAGCTTGTGCCCGCCCGCGGCGAAGATCTTGATTCCGTTGTCGGGCATCGCATTGTGGGATGCAGAGATCATCACACCGAGCGCCGCGTCGTATTCGGCGGTGAGGTAGGCGACTGCGGGTGTGGGCAGTACTCCGACGTCGATCACGTCGACCCCCGATGCGGTGAGTCCGGCGGAAACGGCTGCGCTCAGCATCGCCCCGCTCACTCGCGGATCACGACCGACCACTGCCACAGCCCTGACGCCGTCGACGTTCGGTGCCAACACGGCGGCTGCGGCGCGCGCGATCCTCAACGCCAGCTCAGCGGTCAGAACCCCGCCCGCCAGTCCCCGAACTCCGTCGGTGCCGAACAATCGCGCCATGAACCAAGAACCCCTTCGAGGGAGAGAATGTGGTGGGAAATGCCTCGAGGGCAGGCGTCCGATACTGCTGGATGCCTGCCCTCGAGGATGAAACGGGTAAGACGCGTCAGCGCTTGGAGTACTGCGACGCCTTACGGGCCTTCTTCAGGCCGTACTTCTTGCGCTCGACTGCACGCGCGTCACGCGTGAGGTAGCCCGCGGCCTTGAGCGGCGGGCGATCGTCGGGTGCGAGTTCGATCAGTGCGCGCGAGATGGCCAGACGCAGTGCGCCTGCCTGTCCCGACGGTCCGCCACCGTGCAGCAGCGCGACGATGTCGAAGGACTCTGCGCGGTCCACCAGAACGAGCGGAGCCTTGATCAGCTGCTGGTGCACCTTGTTGGGGAAGTAATCCTCCAGGGTGCGGCCGTTGAGCTTGAATCCGCCGGTGCCCGAGGACAACCGAACGCGAGCGACGGCTTCCTTACGGCGACCGACGGTCTGGATCGGGCGATCGAACACGATCGGGGCCGGAGCGGCCGCAGCTTCGATGTCCGAGACCACCTCGGGATCTTCGACTGCCACGAACTCGTCGGCGGCGATCTCTTCGATGTTCTCCTGCGACGTCACGTCATTTCCCTCCGGCGCCGTCACTGGGACACCTGCTTGATCTCGAACGGAACGGGCTGCTGAGCGGCATGCGGGTGGTTCGGTCCCGCGTAGACCTTCAGCTTGCTCGCGATGGCACTACCGAGCTTGTTCTTGGGGATCATGCCGACGACGGCCTTCTCCACGAGACGATCGGGGTTGCTCTCGAGGACCTGACGGGTCGAGCGCGACTTCAGACCGCCCGGATGGCCGGAGTGGTGGTGGTGGAACTTGCCGTCGAGCTTGTTGCCGCTGATGGCAACCTTCTCGGCGTTGATGATGACGACGAAGTCGCCACCGTCGACGTTGGGTGCGTAGGTGGGCTTGTGCTTACCGCGGAGCAGAGTCGCGGCCTGGACGGCGAGGCGTCCGAGCACGACGTCCGTGGCGTCGATCACATGCCACGTCTGGGTGGTGTCCCCGGCCTTCGGGGCGTAAGTAGACACAGAAAATTCCTGTCTTCATGATGTCGCTGCTGGCCAAGACGAGTGGATGCCCTCGGCGGCCAGTTGAGACCCGAGGACAAGGGCTCGATACGCACATCAGTACGCGGCGAGCCCATACACGCCAACGGGGAACGATACCGGGAGCGGACGCCCAGGTCAAAACGCCTCCGCTCGCCGACCCCTCCGCTCGCCGACGTCGTCAGCGCAGGCGCACACACTGCATGCATCGACGGGCAGCGGGCAGCGCCTCGAGCCTGATCGCCGGGATCTCGCTTCCGCACCGCTCACAGGAACCGTACGTCCCGGCCGTGAGCCGCGAGACCGCCGCGTCGATCTCGCGAATCTCGGATTCGGTGTCGGTGATGAGCGCCGCGATCTTCGCTCGCTCGAACGCAATCGTCGACCCCTCGGGATCGTGCTCGTCGTCGTCGGTGGTCAGCCGCGATCCTTCGATCACCGACGCCAGTTCGGCCCGAAGAGACGCCAGTCGATGCTCGGCACGAGACCGCTCGACCCCCAGTACTGCTCCGAAGTCCGTCACCGCACCAGTAGACACCGCGACGGACCGGCATGCGACGAAACGACGTCTGCCCCGACCGATGTTCTCGGCCGGGGCAGATGCCTGTTGTCGAGACAGGTCAGCGAGCCATCCGCGCCTTGTTGGCCATCTCGACGCCGTGCATCGTCTCGCCACCGGTGCGGGCGGCCGCGACCAGGCTCGACAGAATGAGGTTGAGCTCGTCGGATGCAGAGGTCCACTGACGCTGCAGCTCGTAGTAGGACGTCATCGCGTCACCCTCCCAGGACTGGTAGAGCCGCTTCGCGGTGCTGTCCACGTCCCCGAGCAGGTCCTTGGTCACGTTCGCCTGCTTGTTCATCGCCTCGGTCAGCGCCGCGATCTGCGCGAAGTCGTATTTCATGTCGGATCGGTCTCCTTGGTCGAGCGTGGTCGTGTGGATTGTCGTGTGGTCACCGGATGCGACGTTCACTTGAACGAGGACAGTCCCGAGTTCAGGGATCCGGCCACCTGGTTCACGGCGGACACGTTGTCGTCGTCGGCGTCCGAGTAACCGTGGCCGTTGGTCTTGATGTCCGCGGAGATCTGCTCGAGCGCACTCCGCATCTTCTGCGCACTGGTGTCCCACTGGGCCATGACGTCCTGGAAGGACTTGCCTGCCTTGCCGACCCACGCCTCGGCGGTCTGCTCGACGATCGAGCGGACGGCCGAATTGGACGCGTTGAACGACACGCTCAGACCTTCGATCGTGGCTCCGGCAGCGACGAGCTCCTGCGGTGTGACCGTGACGCCGTTCGACGAACCCGTAGCTTCCGGTCCCCCTGGATATCCCACTTCGACTCCTTGTCTTCGATACTCGATTCACATGCACCCGCGGTACACGTGCTGCTCGACCGAGAGGCCACTGTCGGCCCGCTCACTCCCCTACATCTCCTTTGACGCAACGACACCTCGATTCGGTTCCGGCCGTACGCGAAAAACTGTGGGCGGCTCTCACGACGCCGGGACGATCTCCAACGTCTGCGTTGCCTGCCCGCATTCGGCGTCGATCACCGTCGCGTCCTCTCCCTCGAACTGGCAACCGATGCTGACCTGTAGGTCCGACTCGACGAACACGCGCCAGAGCACCGTCGAGTCGTCGATCGGTCTCTCGGTGTAGGCGATCCCGACGCGGCCGCCGAAATCGCGGGTGGGTTCGAGAGATCCGATGGTGGAATCCGGCCCACGTGCATCGATGGCCGACCGAAGCTCGTCGGCAACCTGCTCCTGTGTCGAACCCGGCAACAGGTCGGCCACGGTGACGACGATCCGACGCTCGGGCGGGGTCGGCGGAATCAGCACCATGCGGTCCGGGTCGTCCACCTTCGTCCAGGTACCCGGCAACCGCATCGAGACCCGCCCGGACACGAACGTCATCGTCTCGACCGGCGTCGGCACAGCGGTCGTCGTTGAAAGTGGCGGTTCGACGAGGGACGGCGTAGAACCCGGGGACTCGACAGACGAAAAGGGTTGCGCCGCAGCAATATCGAAACTACTCGGAGGCTGTCCGGTGAAATACACAGCTGCGCAGACTATTGCGATAGCCGCTGCCGCGGCGCCCACTGCCACGAGCACTGGTGGACGTCGCTTCTCCCGCGGCCGCGGCGGTGCGGTGACGTCGTCGAGCCATGCCGCCGATCGCGTCGTCGCCGCACGGACCGACGGTGCCGGGACGAGATCCGCCCCGGCTCGCCGGTACAGCGACTTGGCGACATCGAGTCCGGTCAGCCATTGCGTGGGGTGATCGACGACGAGATCCGCTCCGGCGCGGGGTGCCCCCACCACGTACACCTCGTCGGGGCAGTGCGTGACCGACGACCGAACGTACTCCCCGACCGCTCGTCGCCAACCGTCGTCGTCGCCCGTACCGAACGGCAGGATCGCGCCGGTGTCTCCGCCGTGCGCCCCCGATTCGTCGAGGACGACGACGGACGTATCGAGAGCCCCGACTTCGACGACCACTGCGGCGGACGGCGCGCGTTCACCCGACCACGACAGGGCGGCCTCGGCCGTCTCCACGAGCACCACCTCGTTCGCCGAGGTCGCAAACATCGCGCGAACGATGCCCGAGCGCTGCTCACCCCAGGTCGACGGATACGCGATCTCGAGCACGTCGAGTCGGTCGTGCACCCCGGCACCCTGCAGGGCCGACCACACGATTCCGTGGAGTACCGCCTCCCGGTCCCACACCGTGCTCCCCACCGGGATCGACGCATCGTCGATGCAGAGCAGAGGCGGAATCTCGTCCCCCGCCGTGCTCAGGCCGAACACCAGACGGCCACCCTCCACCGTGGCGAACGCCGATCCGACGCTTTCTCTCGGACCCTCGAAGGCTCCGCCCGTGGCGACGACGGAGATCTCCGTGTAGCCCAGATGCACTGCGGCATAACGCCACGAGGGGCTCGTCAACTCGAATGTCCGAGCTGAACGAGTGCTTGGCCCGAGCGGTCGACGAATACCCCACGTCCGGGCGGCATGGCACTGGGACGGACCGTCCCGAGCAGGTTCCCCTCGTCGCGGCTTCCGCTCATGACCAGTCCCGGCGTCACCAGATCGCGCAACCGTCCGATCACCGGGTCGAACAGCGCCCGGCCTGCTCCGCCGGAACGACGCGCCACGATGATGTGTAGCCCGATGTCTCGCGCGTGGGGAAGGTGTTCCACCAACGGGGCCAACGGATTTCCCGACGATGTGGCGACCAGGTCGTAATCGTCGACGACGACGAACACCTCGGGGCCGCTCCACCACGACCGCTCGCGAAGCTGCTGCTGGGTCACGTCTGCACCTGGCATGCGATCGGACATCCGGCCGGCGAGGTCGACGAGCATGGCCGTCAGCGTCGCCTGCGAGGCCGCGTACCCGGCCAGATGCTCGGAATCGACGGTGCCGAGCAGAGTTCGGCGGTAGTCCGCGACGATGAGTTTGACGCTGTCGGACGAGTTCGCCTCGACGAGCGATCGACAGATTCCGCGCAACAGAGAAGTCTTGCCGCACTCGCTGTCGCCGAACACGACGAAGTGTGGATTCTCCGCGAAATCGACCACGACCGGTGCCAGTTCGGCCTCGTCGATGCCGATGGGAACTCCGAGCTCCGGGATACCGCCACGGGTTCGTGGCCACGCATCACCGAGCTGATCGAGAACCGCGGATCGTTCGAGCAGCTCCGGCAGCATCCGCACCGGCGGCGCTGGGGTTCCCGCAGATGCGGCCGCGATCGCGGCGACCGACTCACCGACTGCGCGAGACAGGTCGTCGACGGAGCAGACGTCGTCCACCCGTGGAAGTGCGATCAGCAGATGCAGTCCGTCTCTGGTCATGCCCCGGCCCGGCCGCCCCTCGGGAACGCTCGCCGCCTTGGCTCGGCCCATGTCCGAATCCGACGGATCTCCCAGCCGCAGTTCCAGTCTGGTGCCGATCAGGTCCTTGGTCGCAGGCCGAACTTCCGCCCACCGAGACGCGGTGAGGATCAGATGCAGACCGAAGGCGAGGCCCTGCGTCGTCAAGGTGGCGATCTGCTGTTCGAGGCTCTCGAAATCGGACCTGATGGACGGCCAACCGTCGATGACGAGAAAGACGTCGCCGAACCGATCCTCGGGGTCGACGGGTTGCGTTGCACGTCGACGTCGGAATTCCGCCATGGAGTCGATCCCGCGATCACGGAATGTCTTCTCTCGCTGCCGAACGATGCCGGCGACCTCGGCCACGGTCCGCCGAACCCGATCGACATCGAGCCGGTTGGCCACCGATCCGACGTGCGGCAGATCGGCCAGCCCGGCCAGCGTTCCGCCGCCGAAATCCAAGCAGTAGAACTGGACCTGCGCGGGTGAATGCGTCATCGCGAGAGCCAGAATCAAGGACCGAAGCGCCGTCGACTTTCCCGATTGCGGGGCACCGACGATGGCGACGTGGCCCGCAGCACCGGACAGATCGACGGTCAGCAGATCGCGGCGCTGATCGAAAGGCCGGTCGATGATGCCGATCGGGGCACGCAGGGCGGCGAGCGGACCGATGCGCTCGGTCAGAACCGATCCGGGCAGCAACCGGTTCAACGTCGGTGCGGTGTCCAACGGCGGCAACCACACCTCGTGGGCCGGCATTCCGCGACCCCGGATTCGTCCGACGACCACGTCGAGCACCGTCGCACCGGTGCCCTCGGAGTCGACCGGATCGGGTTCTGTTTCGGGGACAGTGGCAGCCTCGATGCGCCCGAGGTCGATGGAGTCGAGCGGTACCGCGTAGGCGGTGAAGGGTTTCGGCCTGATATCGCCTCCGAGCGAGGGCCGCGCGCCAGGACCGGAACGCGGCGGCGAGTACGGACCGGAAACGTACGCCGCAGCGAACCTGACGATCTCGGCCGAATCGCACTTGAGGTAGCCCGCACCCGGTTGCGCAGGCAGGTGATAGGCGTCGGGAACTCCGAGCACCGATCGAGACTCGTTCGCGGAGAACGTCTTCAGGCCGATTCGGTACGACAGGTGACTGTCGAGACCGCGCAACTTTCCCTCTTCTAGGCGCTGACTGGCGAGCAGCAGGTGCATGTGCAGAGAACGTCCGAGTCGGCCGATCGCGACGAACAGCTCGGCGAATTCCGGTTGCTGACTGAGCAATTCCGAGAACTCGTCGACCACCACGAACAGGGCGGGCATCGGTGCCAGATCCGCTCCCGCGGCTCGCGCCCTCTCGTAGTCGGAAACGTTCGCGAAGTTGCCGGCCGAGCGCAGCGACTCCTGCCGCCGGTTCATTTCGCCGGCCAACGCGTCGCGCATTCGATCCACCAACGCCAAGTCCTCGGACAGGTTGGTGATGACCGCGGCCACGTGCGGTGCCGACTCCAGGCCCGCGAACGTCGCTCCGCCCTTGAAGTCGACGAGCACCAGGTTCAGCTGTTCCGGCGAGTGAGTCGACACCAAGCCCAGCACGAGCGTGCGAAGAAACTCCGATTTTCCGGAACCCGTTGCCCCGATACACAATCCGTGAGGTCCCATACCGTTCTCGGCGGATTCCTTCAGATCGATCTCGACGGCGCTGCCGTCGGGGGCGACCCCGATCGGTACCCGCAGCCTCTCGCGTCCGCGCCGCATCGTCCACGCGCGGTCCGTGTCGAGTGCACCGACATCGGCGATACCGACCAGGCTGTTCCATCCCGAGATCGGGACTCCGCCGTCGTCGACGACGTCGACCACCGACGAAGACGACGGCGCACGATACGGCGACAGGCGTCGAGCCACGGTGTGCGCCTGGGTGGTGCTCATGGAATCCGCGACGGCGAACACCTCGACCGTGGTTCCGCTGACCGCCCCGATCGATCCGTTCTCGGCGAACAGCTGAAGGCCACGCGATGCAGCGAGTCTTGGGCACAGGCCGGACAGATCGATGATCGTGACGGAATCGAGGCCCGTGTCGGTGAGATCGGTCGATCGGTTGTCCAGAAGCCCGCCGTCAACCACGATCACCAACTGCACGACGCCTGCAACCGGCACAGCTCCGCGCGCAAACCGATTTCGCATCGACAGCACGTCGCCGAGCGCGCCCTCGAGTTCGAGGAAGCTGCCGAAGATCATCCGAGCGGACCCGGCCCCGTCGCGCAGAGCGTCGTGCTGGGTGTGCGGAAGCCACTTTGCCCACTCCCACTGCTGCACGGTGTCCGGACCGCAGACGATCGCGACAGCGACGTGGTCGGGTCCGTGAAAGCTGCACAGCGAGGCCAACATCGCGCGCACCATCGCCCGGGCGTCGTCTCGATCTCCCGCGATGGACAGCGCCGCGAATCCCCGCAGTGACACCGCAGTCGGCAGTGCGGCAACCACCGAATGCGCCCGCACGAATCGGCGCAGAGACACGGCCGAGACGGGTTCGAGTTCTTCCACCGGCCCGGTCTCCGGCGGAACCAGTCGAGTGGCAAGCCGCTGATCCCCACGGCCGACGCGTACGTGCGCGAAATCCGGATCCGCCAGTCGCCGTTCCCACATGCGCTCGGTTCCGGCGATCGACCACAACGTCTCGGGGGCCGGGTGACTCCATTCGAGGGCTCTGCGTTGAGCGCGCTCGGTCTCGGCGACGTCGCGGCGGAGCTGATCCAGATAGCGGAGGTAGTCCTTGCGGTCCTCGTTCGCCTCGGCCGTGCGCGCGCCGCCCGACTTCCCGCCGCCGGCCATCATCCCCACCATGGACATCAGCATCATGGCCGGGAACATCAACATCATCGGGTTAGCCGCTGCACCGGAGGTGAACATCAGCGCGACCATCCCGACCATCGCGGCAACCATCACCAGCGGCATCAGCTTCATCAGCAGGTTGCCCGGCACCGCGCGCGGGATCTCGGGCGGCGGCTGAAGGGTGACTTCCCCGCCAGGAGATCGAGGTACTTCCCGTCGGGCACCGCGAACGAAACGCACGGTACTCATCGATCCGCCCCCACGGCTACGCCCCCAGAACTGCATCGCGGCAGCCTCCCCCCGAGGCCGCAGGACGACAGGCTAACGCATCGAAGACCGAGCGGTCCACAGCTGCCGTCGCGTCCGTCGGAAGAACGAACTGCCGGTCGGTCCGACGAGAAATAGAACGCTGCCCGACGCCGTTGCACCTTGATGTGGCTTTCCGGCTGCGTGCTCCACGAACGAAAGGCTGGCCCCAACCGTGTCCGTACCCCTGTCCATCCTCGATCTCGCTCATGTGGGCGAGGGCGAAACAGTCCGCGACAGCTTCGATGCAAGCGTCACACTCGCTCAGCATGCCGAGAACTGGGGATACCGACGCATCTGGTACGCCGAGCACCACAACATGAAGACGATCGCGTCGTCGGCCACGTCGGTTCTCATCGCACACGTCGCTGCCAACACCGAGCGAATCCGGCTCGGATCCGGCGGGATCATGCTTCCCAATCACGCGCCGCTGACCATCGCCGAGCAGTTCGGCACCTTGGCAACGCTGCACCCGGGACGAATCGATCTGGGTCTGGGCCGCGCCCCCGGCAGCGACCAGGTGACGATGCGGGCGATGCGGCGCGATCCCGCGTCGGCCGATCGCTTTCCCCAGGACGTTCAGGAACTGCAGGGCTACCTGTCGTCCGAGTCCCTGATCCCCGGAGTGAGCGCGACTCCCGGCGCAGGTACCGAGGTGCCGCTGTACATCCTGGGGTCGTCGCTCTTCGGCGCGCAGCTCGCCGCAGCACTCGGCCTGCCCTTTGCTTTCGCCTCGCACTTCGCACCCGACGCCCTCGAACAAGCCGTCGAGATCTATCGACGGGACTTCCGACCGTCCGCGCAACTGTCGGAGCCGCACCTGATCGTGGGTGTCAACGTGATCGCGGCCGATTCGCTGGCCGAGGCACAGGCGCAGTTCCTGCGGACCAAGCGCAGTCGCGTGAGCCTGCTGCTTGGCCGCGGTCGGACCTTCACCGACGAGGAAGCCGACATGGTCCTCGAAGCGCCTGCGGGCCAACAGATCGCGAAGATGACCAAGTACTCGGCGGTCGGCACTCCGGACATGGTGAAGGACTACCTCGATCGATTCGCCGAACGCACCGGGGCCGACGAGCTGATCGTCGCGTCCGGTGTGTCCGACCGCGCATCGTGGCTTCGCTCGTTCGAGTTGCTCGCACAGGTGAGTGATCTGGTTCCTGCCTGAGAGCTGCGCACATCGGCAGATCCCGACGGGCGATTGCTTGTCGCCGCGATGTCGTAAGGTTTGGACACCGATGCCCACTGGGGCGGGCATCGGCACGCGAATCGCACGTATCCGGGGGGATCTTCATGACACGCGCCGACAGCCGTCCATCGGCCGGCATTGCGCCGTCACGCACGGCACCTGCCGATCCGACACAGTCACCCGCCGCGGCGGACGCGAGTCGGCGGGCATCGGGTGCACAGGCCGTCTTCGCGCAGGAAGTCTGTCGGGTGACGGTGCTGGCCAGGTCCACGCAAGTGGACATGGCGCTGCCGGTGGACGTTCCGGTATCGCTTCTCGTTCCGGGAATCGTCGACATGATTGCGGCGGGAGTGGAGCCCGCGGAACGACCCATGAGAGCGGGAGTCCTGCCCGGTTCGGGGCGCGGTGAGCCGAGCGACGGGGATCCCGCGTCGGACGGGTTGCCCGTTGCGTGGACGCTCGCGCGGATCGGGTTTCCACCGTTGTCGCCGACTGCGACGTTGGCCGAGCTGTCGGTGCGCGACGGGGAGTTGCTCGTGCTGGGTGTGGCCGAGTGGCCCGCGCCGGTTCCGCTGTTCGACGACCTCATGTATTCCGTTGCGCGGTCGGGTAGTGACGATGTTCCGCACTGGACTGCGCGTACGGCGCGCACAGTGGGTTCGGTGGTCACCGGTCTGCTGGTGTTGCTGGCGTGCGCGGTGGTGTTGCGTGGGCCGATCCAGGCGGGATCCGAGCACGTCGGCAGTCTCGTCGAGGGGCTTGCTGCCGTCACTGCGTCGATTCTCTTCGCGATTGCGGGGGTGATTCTGGGGCGGGTGTATCACCAGTACGCCGTCGCTGTCCTCTTCGGCGGATGTGCCGTCGCGCTGATGTTCACCGGCGGAACTGTGCTGGTGCCCGGGCAGTTCGGTGCAGCTCAGCTGATGCTGGGTTCGGCCATGGCCGGCGCTGTTGCTCTGCTGTCCCTTCGTATCGGCGGGACCGGGTTCGCTGTGTTCACCGCTGCGATCGTGCTCGCACTCATGACGTTCGCTGCTTCGGTGTGCACACTGTTCACCACCATGCCGCAGCCGACCATCGGCACTGCGGCTGCTCTCACCGGCCTGGCGGGAATTGCGCTCTCTGCCCGAGTGTCGATGATGCAGGCCAAGTTGCCGCTTCCCCCGGTTCCCACCGCAGGAGCACCGTTGGACACGGTCGAGGAAGCCGAACTCGACGCGATCTCGTTCGCCGATCTGCAAGTCGCCGCAGCCCGAGCGCGTAGCTATCTGACCGGCCTGTTGTCGGCGTTCACCGTCGCCGTGGTGGCGGGCGTGCTCGTTGCGGCGGCAGCCGATTCCGACGGTGGCGTGCGGTGGCCTGCGGTCGCGCTCGCGGGATTGTGTGCGCTCGTCCTGCTGCTGCGTGGACGCACCTATGCGGTGGTAACACACGCTGTCCCGCTGGTCGCAGGCGGAACGACGATTCTGCTGGCGCTTGTCGTCGGTGCGGTCGTTGCGTTACCCGAAAATGCTCTTGCCTTGTTCGGTGTGGCACTGGCCGGTGCGGTGACGGCATCGATCTTCGGGGCATACGTGCCCACACGCACGTACTCGCCGGTGATGCGCCGGTCGGCCGAACTGCTCGAATATGCCACCATCGCCCTGGTCATTCCGATCGCAGTGTGGGTGTGCGGTCTGTACAGCGTCGTCCGCGGGCTGTGACGCCGCGCAGGCAGCGAACGATCGTCATTGCGGCGTTCACTGCTCTCGCCCTGTCGTTCGACGCGGTCGTCGGCGTGCATCCGGCACGCGCCGAACGTCCGGTGATCGACCCGTTCCAGCTGCCTCCGCCGAGTCCTCCCGGCCCTCTCGAACCCACGGAACAGAAGAACGCCTGCGCCCTTCCGTCCGCGGCCACCGATGTTCAGGACGTGCCGACCGCGCTGAAGGCGCTCGACTTCACGTCGGTCTGGCCCATCACCCGTGGGGCAGGTCAAACGGTTGCCGTCATCGACACCGGGGTCACCGCTCATCCACGCCTACCGGGTCTGATCGCCGGCGGTGACTACGTCAGCGCCGGTGACGGGTTGTTCGACTGCGACGCGCACGGAACGATGGTCGCCGGTCTGATTGCCGCGCAGACCGCACCGGGCAGCGGATTCGCCGGAGGCGCACCCGACGCACGAATTCTGTCGATTCGCCAGTCCAGCAATGTCTTTCAGATCGTCGACAACAGGCCGGAAGAGGAGCAGGCGGGCGAGCCGGAGAACGCCGCCGGCTACGGCAACGTACGCACCATGGCCATGGCCATCCGAACTGCGGTGGACTCGGGTGCCTCGGTCATCAACATCTCCGAGGTCGCCTGCGTGCCCGCGGGAGGTGGTGTGCCCGACGGTCCGCTCGGCGCGGCCGTGCAGTACGCCGTCCGAGAGAAGAATGTCGTCGTCGTTGCAGCAGCCGGTAATCTCGGCAGCGCTGCCTGCCAGGCACAGAACCCGATGACCGACCCGCTTCGGCCCGACGCGGACCCGTGGGCCTCCTTCGCGACCATCGCGACGCCGGCCTGGTTCGACGACGTGTTGACTGTCGGTTCGGTCGAGTCGGACGGTACACCTTCTTCGTTCAGCCTGGCCGGTCCGTGGGTCGACGTCGCAGCACCCGGTTCGAATATGACCTCGCTGTCACCGACGGGCAACGGACTGGCGAACGGCACCCGTGGCACCGATGGCGTGATTCCCATGACCGGGACGAGCTTTGCGGCACCACTGGTGGCTGCGGTGGCGGCGCTGGTGCGCGCCCACCGGCCCGAACTGTCGGCGCTCGAGGTGGTGGACCGGATCGAACGAACAGCGCATGCGCCGGCCGAAGGGTGGAATCCCCTCGTAGGCCACGGCATCGTCGATCCGCTCGCCGCGGTGACCGATTCGGTGACGCCCGCTCCCCTGTCGGTTCCTGCAGACAGTGTTGCGATGAGTGCGCCGTTGCCATCGCCTGCGCCGGATCATCGCCCGCGGACCGCAGCGGTCACCGGATCGGTGCTGGTGGCGGTGATTCTGGCACTCGGGCTCGCGCTGTCGGTACCTCTGCGCCGACGCGGCAGACCCGACTGAGCCGGGCCTACTTCGTGGGAAGTGCCGCGGCCTGCGGGTCGGGAGCAACACCGTCGTGCATCGTCAGGGCCTGTCCGCGCCCCAGAGTGGGTCCACTGCCGAGCAATTGGAGTATCTGCCAGGGTGCGGGTGCAGGCGGTCCGAATCCCAGCGCCGACGCGGCCTCGGCACCGTCGACGCCGTACCGCACTCCGGTGTCGGCCACGAAGAAGACGCTGCCCTGACGCGTGCTCGACGTGGAGATACCGGTACTGCGGACGAACCCGCCGGTACCGGGTGCCAGATAGACCTGGTCGACGGCGTCGCCGCCGCCATCGGCCTGAGCCAGCGCAACAGGTTGTGCACCGGTCTCGAGCGGCAACCCACGACCGGCGGACTCGACCAGTCGAGCCGACGGTCCGCCGTCGGCAACTGCGAGTGGCTCCCACGTCAAGCATCCGACAGGGCGCTCACCGGTATCGACGATCGCGGGAGTGGTCGCCGGGAACGTCGAAACCTCCAGTCCGGATGAGGTTTTGGGAGCATCCGCGAGCAGGTCGGGATTGACGGCTGCGATATCCGGACTGCCCTGTGAATCGGTGAATTTGATGAGCAGTGCCGCAGTTTCGTTGATCGCTTGGATTCCGTCCTCGAGAACCACGTAGTACTGGACGTCGCGACCGGCGACCTGGACGACCGAACCGATCGTCCGGCCGTCGAACGGGAACGCAGGAGCCTCGCCTGCTCGTGGAATGAACGGTGCTGCGACGGGCGGCGATTCGGGCACGGAGTTGAGTAGACCGGTACTGACCGGGGACGGTGTCGCGTCCTCGAGTCCGAGTGCGCGGACCACCGCCCTGTTGTTCAGGTCGACCGGTGATTTGGTGCCGTCGTGCACGAGATACGCAGTGCCGTTGGATGTCCAGAGGAACGCCTCGGAATCGGCAAGCGCGGCGGTGCTGTCACCGTAGCGAGGATCGCCCACCAGCACCGTCGTCGAGGTCACTCCGGCGATCGGGTCGACGGTGTCGCATACGGTCCACGATTGCGCGCTGCCGTCACCGTCGTGCGGCAGCGCAGACGGAGCACCGGGAATACCCACCAGCGCGCCGCGGGGTCGTGACGACAATTCGGATTCCTTGACCGTCAACGGGTTGTCGGGTTTGCCGACGATCAATCGAGCCGACGCGAGATTGAGCACCGGATGAAACACGTCGTCCACTTTCACGAACATCGCGGCCGAGTCCTTGCCGACCACGATCGACGCGTCGCCGATCTTGTCCTGTGGCCGAAACAGTGCCAGGGCAGCGCATCCCGCCAAGCCTATGCAGGCGATGACGACACCCACCAGCAGTGCCCGCGACTGCGACTTCATCGGATCGTGCAACATCCGAACATCGCGCCTGATCAGCGCATGTTCCATTCTGCGGACGAGAAAGCGGTAGCCGCCAACCTGCCACTTCGTTGTCGGCGTCGACGCCACGATTCCTCCCCAGGATTGTGCAGACGACCCGATCCCCGTTCGGGTCACGCGACACAGTACAGTTCGTCCGCACACCTCGGCGACCGCGTTGGCGGTCATCGATGGGGCACTGCGACCTTCGGGGGGAGGGTTTCGATGACGCGTACCGGTTGGGCAGGGCGGGGGCGAGCCGCCGTTCCTTTCGTCGCACCAACGGTTCGGCGGGTGATCGTGGCCGAGACCGCAGCCGTGGCCACCGGTCTGGCTCTGTTGGCGGCGCAGGTGCGGCCCGGGTGGGTGCTGCTCGCCGCTGCGGCAGTAGCGCTCGTTCCGTTCGTGGCCGTTCGGCGCAGACCGGTCGTCGACTGGGTCCGGGCCATCTGGCGGTTTCTCGCCGATCGTGTCCCCGATGTCGGCGTGACCACCGAACACACCGACACCTCGGACGGCCCGGTCGGGGTCCACTGGCAGCGCGACACCGTCACCTGCACCATCGAAATCGCCGCGCCCGAGCACGCCACCACGGTCCTCGGCAGGGCGAGCGCCGAGACGCAGCACGCACTTCCTGTCGACGCGTTGGCGTCATGTCTTCGACAGCACGACATCGAGGTTTGCTCGATCGACGTCGTCGCACTCGGTTTCCGAACCTCGGCAGGTTCGGTCGCCACCGAGGTGTACGAGGGACTCATCGGTCCGCTACCGGCCGTAGCGGTGCGAACCGTCTGGGTGGCAGTCACTCTCGACCTGCGCGCGAATGCTCGGGCGATCGAGGCCAGAGGCGGAGGCAGGGCCGGCGGCGCCCGCACCGCTGTTGTCGCGACCACGAGGGTCCTTCGCGCTCTACACGCCCACGGTCTGTCCTCGCGACTGTTGACGGGTTCCGAACTCCGGTCGGCCGTGTTGCACCTCTGCCGGGGGGTCGGTACCGACGATCTGACCCAGACATGGTCGACAGCGCCCCTGCCGGGTGCGTCGAGCACTGTGTTCGGAATCGATTGCAGCGCAATCACTGCCGAGGACATCGCAACCCTGTGGGCAACACCGTCCCTCGGAACGACGATGTCGCTCCACCTGCAGCCGACCCGCGACACCGGCACGGTGCGCGTGGGTGGCTCGTGCAGATTCGCCGCCCGTACACCGATCACCAAGCCTCGTGTACGCGCGTTGACCTCGATGAGCGGAAGTCAACGCGACGGCATCCTCGCACAGCTTCCACTCGCCGTACCCGTACCGAAATCGTTGTCTCCCAGCCGAATTCTCGATGTCTCGACAGTGAACGAGTTGATGCTCCCGGTGAGCGGCTGCGGCCAGCTGCTGGGATCCGACGCCCACGGACACGGCGTCGCGGTGCGGTTGTTCGGACCGGGACTGACACGAGTTCGAGTCGTGGGAGAGCTCTACCTCGCTCAGCAACTGCTCTTCCGAGCCATCGCCACCGGTGCCAGAGTCCTCGTCCGCACCGACCGCCCCCACGCCTGGCGCGCGCTTCTCGACGCCATCGGCGCTCCCGATCGACTACTGGTCGACGGCACCACGTCCCGATCCCGCCCGTCGTACGACGTGATCCTGATCGACTTCGCCGACGGTTCGGCACCGCCTGCGCAACAGGGACTTTCAGGCGTCACGGTGATCTCGTTGTCCGAGCATGTGCCGCGGACCGGCCGCACCGATCAGGAGCTGAGTATGCCGCGATCGGAGCCGGATCTGACGATCGTGCAGCCCCATGCGTCGGGTGATCGAATTCGAGTCCGGTCCGGTCCGCTCGACGTCGAATTGACGCTGGTCACGATTCCGCAGGAAACAGAATTCATCGGCCGGCCACGGAGTCTGCGCCCCGCAGTACGTGCATGACCGATTCTCAGCCGGGGTAGTCGGCCCGCCCACGTGCGCCGGCCACTGCGTCGGCCCACCACTCCAGCTGATCGAGAAGACGCCCGAGAGCGTCGACGGCGGCTGCGTCGTCGATGCGTCCCGACTCGTCGAACCGCTTGCGCACCCGATGCAGCGACACGGCGTCTCGGACGGAGACCATGTGCAGTTCGGCGGTGATCTGCCGTAATTGTTCGGTGGCTCGAATTCCCCCGCCGAGCCCGCCGTACGAGACAAATCCCACTGGCTTGCCACGCCACTCGTATTTCACCGTGTCGAGAGCAGTCTTCAACGCACCGGGCACGCCGTGGTTGTACTCGGGGGTGACGAACACGAAGGCGTCGGCACCGCCGACGGTCCGGGTGAAGCGTTCGGAGGCCTCACACGGAACGAGGGAATTCGGTAACTCGAAGTCGGCCAAATCGACGTCGACCACCTCGACGGCGGTGCGTTCGGCGGCGACACCTCGAACCCAGGCGGCGACGGTCGGACCCACTCGACCGGCGCGCACACTACCGACGACGATCGCGAGCTGTATCGGCTGCATCGCTCCGACAGTAGACCCGGTGGCGCTCGGTCAGCCCTCTCCCCCACAGCAACCGTTGCCGGCGATCGCCGACCGCACTTCTCGGGTGGCCGCGTTCCGGGCGGCCAGCTCGTTGGCCGGTGGATAGTCGACTCGAACCAAGGACAAGCCGTGCGCCGGAGCCACCGCCACCTCGCTCGCCCTCTCGCGGCGAGTCAACAGCGACCGCGCCCAGTCGGGAGTTCGGCGGCCTTCCCCCACAGCCTGCATAGCACCGACGAGACTGCGGACCATCGACCAGCAGAATGCGTCGGCGCTGACGTACGCGGTGAGGCGATCGCCGTCGCGCTCCCAGTCGAACCGCTGCAGTTCCCGAACGGTGGTAGCACCGTCACGTCGCTTGCAGAACGCGGCGAAGTCGTGCAGACCGATCAATCCCGCGGATGCCTCGCGCACCGCGCCCAGATCGACGAGCCTCGGCCAGGAGACGACACCGGCGACGTCGAGGGGGTCGACGCCGTAGAGCGCCGTGCCGAATCGGTACTCGTAGTGCCTGCGGTACGCCGAGAACCTGGCGTCGAAATCGCGGGAGACGGTGCTGATGGCCCGCACTCGAACATCGGTGGGCAGAAACCGGGCCATTCGCCGGACCAGTCTGTCGTGATCGTCCGGAACGTCGACGGCATCGAAGTGCGCCACCTGTCCCGTTGCGTGGACTCCCGCGTCGGTTCGCCCCGCCACGGTCAGCTCTATCGGTTGCCGCAGCACCGTGGAGAAAGCTTCTTCGAGCACTCCGCAGACGGTGCGGATACCCGGTTGGCGCGCCCATCCGGAGAAGTTCGTGCCGTCGTAGGAGATGTCGAGCCGATATCTGGTGGGTACCGAAAAAGCGGGCCCGCCTTCCCCTGAGGGAATGGCGGGCCCGCTTCGATCGTGCTCGGAGCTCAAAAGGACTAGTCCTTCTTTGCTTCCTCGGCCTCGGGGGCGTCCGACGCGTGTGCGTCGTTGTCCTCGATGCCGTCGATGACTGCGTCGGCGTTGGCCACCTCGGCGTCGGTCGCGTCGGCTTCGACAGCCTCGACGACGTTCTCGTCGGTCGCGTCCTCGGCCGGAGCCTCGGTTGCGGCGGGAGCAGCCTGCGAAGCCTTCACGCGGCGTGCGCGATCGGCTTCGTTGGACACCGTCTGCTCGTTGACGAGCTCGATGATGGCCATCGGCGAGTTGTCACCCTTGCGGGGGACGGTCTTGATGATGCGCGTGTAGCCACCGTCGCGATCGGCGAAGAAAGGCCCGATCTCGGCGAACAGCTTGTGCACGACATCTTTGTTGTTGATCGTCTTGAGAACCTCACGACGATGCGCCAGATCACCCTTTTTGGCATGGGTGACGAGCTTCTCGGCGTGGGGACGAAGGCGCTTGGCCTTCGACTCGGTGGTGGTGATGCGGCCGTGCTCGAAGAGTGACGTCGCCAGGTTGGCCAGGATGGCCTTCTGGTGCGACGCCGACCCGCCGAGACGGCGGCCCTTGGTGGGCTTGGGCATGATGAATCTCCTAGTAAGAGCTCCAGCGAGCTGATTACAGCTGTTCTGTCTCGGCGTAGTCCTGCTCGGCACCTTCGGTGTCGCTGAAGGAGCCGGCGTCGGTGTCACTCCACGTGCCCGTGGTGGCGTCGTAGCCAGGCACGGTGCTCGGATCGAACGACGCGGGGCTGTCCTTGAGGGAGAGGCCCAGCGAATGCAGCTTGACCTTCACCTCGTCGATGGACTTCTGCCCGAAGTTACGGATGTCGAGCAGATCGGACTCGGTACGACCAACCAACTCGCCGACGGTGTGAACACCCTCGCGCTTGAGGCAGTTGTAGGACCGGACGGTGAGGTCCAGATCCTCGATGGGGAGTCCGAAGGAAGCAATGTGATCGGCCTCGGCGGGCGAGGGTCCGATCTCGATGCCTTCTGCTTCGACGTTCAGCTCACGGGCGAGGCCGAAGAGCTCAACCAGGGTCTTGCCCGCCGAAGCGAGCGCGTCCCGCGCGGTGATGGAATTCTTGGTCTCCACGTCGAGAACGAGCCGATCGAAGTCGGTGCGCTGTTCGACGCGGGTGGCCTCCACCTTGTAAGTGACCTTGAGCACGGGTGAGTAGATCGAGTCGACCGGAATACGGCCGATCTCGGCACCCGATGCCTTGTTCTGAACGGCGGGGACGTAGCCGCGACCGCGCTCGACGACGAGCTCGATCTCCAACTTGCCCTTGTCGTTCAGGGTCGCGATGTGCAGATCCGGGTTGTTCACCGTGACGCCGGCCGGAGGCACGATGTCGCCTGCGGTCACAGCGCCGGGGCCCTGCTTGCGGACGTACATGGTGACCGGTTCGTCTTCTTCGGAGCTCACCACGAGGCCCTTGAGGTTCAGGATGATGTCGGTGACGTCTTCCTTGACTCCGGGGACGGTGGTGAATTCGTGGAGGACGCCGTCGATACGGATGCTGGTGACAGCAGCGCCGGGGATCGACGACAGCAGGGTGCGGCGGAGCGAGTTGCCGAGTGTGTAGCCGAAGCCGGGCTCGAGCGGCTCGATGACGAATTTCGAGCGGTTGTCGGCGATGACCTCTTCGGTCAGCGTCGGGCGCTGTGAAATGAGCATTGTGTGTTCCTCCTGTACGGGCGTCCGCTATTTGACGCCCACGTGTGGAGGCGAAGACGCATGTGAGCCTCGCGGGGAGACTCACATGCGTGCCGCGCCTTACTTCGAGTAGTACTCGACGATGAGCTGCTCCTGGAGCGGCACATCGATCTGTGCGCGCTCCGGCAACCTGTGAACCAGGATGCGAAGACGGTTGGGAACGACCTGCAGCCACGGGGCGACGGGACGGTCGCCGTAGCTTTCGCGGGCGATCTGGATCGGCAGCGTCTGTGCCGACTTCTCACGGACGTCGATGATGTCGTACTGCGAGACGCGGTAGCTGGGGATGTCGACGCGCTTGTTGTTCACCAGGAAGTGACCGTGCGTGACCAGCTGACGGGCCTGACGACGCGTACGTGCCAATCCGGCGCGGTAGACGACGTTGTCGAGACGACTCTCGAGGATGGTCAGCAGGTTCTCGCCGGTCTTGCCGACCGTCCTGTTGGCTTCCTTGTAGTACAGACGGAACTGCTTCTCCATGACGCCGTAGGTGAAGCGAGCCTTCTGCTTCTCCTGCAGCTGGAGCAGGTACTCGCTCTCCTTGATCCGCGCGCGGCCGTGCTGGCCGGGCGGGTAGGGACGACGCTCGAACGCCTGGTCGCCTCCGACGAGGTCGACGCGCAGACGACGCGACTTGCGGGTGATAGGACCGGTATAACGTGCCATTTTCTAAACCTTTCCTTCCCGCTAGACCCGACGCCGCTTGGGCGGACGGCAGCCGTTGTGCGGCTGAGGGGTGACATCGGAGATGGTGCCGACCTCGAGGCCAGCGGCCTGAAGCGAGCGGATCGCGGTCTCACGGCCGGAGCCGGGACCCTTGACGAAGACGTCGACCTTCTTGACGCCGTGCTCCTGTGCCTTGCGCGCAGCGTTCTCGGCTGCGAGCTGTGCGGCGAACGGAGTCGACTTGCGCGAGCCCTTGAAGCCCACGTGTCCCGAGGACGCCCACGAGATGACGTTTCCGGCGGGGTCGGTGATCGACACGATCGTGTTGTTGAACGTGCTCTTGATGTGCGCAGATCCGTGCGGGACGTTCTTCTTGTCCCTGCGACGCGTCTTCTGCGCCTTCTTCGGACCGGTACCGCGTGCTTTGGGGGGCATTACTTCGCCTTCTTCTTGCCGGCAATGGTGCGCTTGGGTCCCTTACGGGTACGCGCATTGGTCTTGGTGCGCTGTCCACGGACGGGCAGACCACGACGGTGGCGAAGACCCTGGTAGCAGCCGATTTCGATCTTGCGACGGATGTCGGCCTGAACCTCGCGGCGCAGGTCGCCCTCGACCTTGAGGGACTCGTTGATGTAATCGCTGAGCTTGCGCAGATCGTCGTCGCCGAGATCCTTGCTTCGCAGGTCGGGGCTGACGCCCGTCGCTGTGAGAATCTCCTTGGAGCGGGTACGGCCGACGCCGTAGATGTAAGTCAGTGCGATCTCCATGCGCTTTTCGCGCGGCAGATCCACACCTGCGAGACGTGCCATGTGGCATTTCCTTTTCTTGTCCGGAGGTCTGCTCCCAGTCCGTCCCCTGTGTCCTTCTCACCGCTGGGGTGTGAAGCGTCTTTCAACAAACTCAGTGGGGCCCCGGCCTCCGTGCCGGGGGTATGCCGTGACGCGTGTGTCACGGTTGGTGCTGGGAGGTCATCTTCTAGCTGTTGCCAAGCCGACGTGCGAAATGCTCGGTGGTTATCCCTGACGCTGCTTGTGACGCAGGTTGTCGCAGATCACCATGACGCGTCCGTTACGACGAATCACCTTGCACTTTTCGCAGATCTTCTTGACGCTCGGCTGAACCTTCACGTCGTTGATCTCCTGTGTGTAGCTCGGCCCCGCTGCATGCAGTGGACCCGAGCATGGTTCTCCCCGACCGGACGTGGCCGGGGAAGCTCTTACTTGTAGCGGTAAACGATGCGTCCACGCGTGAGGTCGTAGGGCGAAAGCTCTACCACGACGCGATCCTCGGGAAGGATGCGGATGTAGTGCTGACGCATCTTTCCGCTGATGTGAGCGAGTACCTTGTGGCCGTTTTCGAGCTCAATGCGAAACATCGCATTGGGCAGCGGTTCGACAACTCGGCCCTCTACCTCGATAGCACCGTCTTTCTTGGCCATATCCTCCGCGATCCTGGCTCTCACACCTGGTTGATTGCATCTGTTTCCGTTACCGTGATGCCCACTGACCAACCCGAGTCAACGGGCCGATGTGTCGCCGGAACGGTTCGCAGGCCACCAGGGCACGCGAACATCCGGTACGCAGGGCGCACCGTCGATCTATGTTACCGGGTAATGCACGTCTGGCCAAATGCGTCCCGCGTCCATGCTCCAGGTCAACGGTTGCCCCAGTTCGATTTCCTGAGCTAACGTTCTGCTGGGCTGCATCACAGCCGCACTTCAGGCCGTCCCGCCTGCGCTCGCAGCGGCGGCCATGTCCGCGACGACGACCACAAGGCCCCCCCTGAGCTCAGACACGCGCACCGGCAACCCGGTCGTATCCGTCATCATTCCGGTTCACAACTCCAAGGATGTTCTCGACGACCAACTACGAGCTCTCGCTCGACAGGACTACGAGCATCCCTTCACGGTGATCGTCAGCGACAACGGCTCGACCGACGGCCTGCGCGAACACATCGACAACCATTGCCTCCGTGGAGCCCTGGACCTGAAGTACGTCGATGCTGCGGGACAACCGGGCGCATCGTTCGCACGGAA
This sequence comes from Rhodococcus sp. NPDC076796, assembly GCF_040702765.1. Lineage (NCBI taxonomy): Bacteria > Bacillati > Actinomycetota > Actinomycetes > Mycobacteriales > Nocardiaceae > Rhodococcus > Rhodococcus sp. NPDC076796. The sequence goes on from NZ_JBFBMS010000007.1 coordinate 123,914, forward strand.
CAGGGGTGCAGACGCCGCCCGCAGCGAACTGCTCGCCTTCTGCGACGCGGACGACGCGGTGCACCCGAGCTGGCTCCGGCGCATCGTTGCCGGCCTCGACGAGTACGACCTGGTGGGCACCGGCCTGGAGACGGAGACCCTGAACTCCGCTGCCACGCGAGCATCGACACCGTTCGCGCCGCCGTCGGATCAGGGCAAGTCGACATTCCTACCGTTCGCCATCGGTGCCAGCATGGCGTGCCGCAGATCGACCTACCGTCAGCTCGGCGGCATGCTCGAGTACGTACACGCCAGCGAGGACATGGAGTTCTCGTGGCGCGCACAGCACGCGGGATATCGATTGCACTTCATCGCCGAACCGCTGGTCTCGTACCGACTGCGCACCGGCCATCGAGAGAACTGGAAGCAGGCAGGCGCTCTGGGGTACGGATCGGCTCACGTGCGCGGCCTCTACCGAGTACACGGCTGCCCGCCCTTCCGGGCACGCTCGATCTCGGTCGCTCTGCTGATGCTCGGCATACGAAACCCGCTGCTTCCCACTGCGGTGACCAAGATGCCAACTCGACTCTGGCTACGTCTGGTGGCTGCGCACCTCGGACTGGTCCGCGGAGGTCGGCGATACGGGTCGTTGGCCTGGTGACCCTAGCTGGGTCGTAGCGTCAGGATCCGCGGCCCGTCCTCGGTGACCGCAACGGTGTGTTCCCAATGCGCCGACCGGGATCCGTCGGTGGTCACGACCGTCCACCCGTCGTCGAGGATGTCGGTGTCGTACGTACCGAGGGTCAGCATGGGCTCGATCGCGAGAGTGGATCCGACAACCAACTCCGGTCCCTTACCCGGCGCACCCTCGTTCGCGAGGAACGGGTCCATGTGCATCTCACGGCCGATGCCATGACCGCCGTACCCGTCGACGATTCCGTACTTGCGGCCGTGAGCCTGCTCGGCTGCGTGAGTTCCGGATTCGATGGCGTGCGAGACGTCGGTGAGCCGGTTGCCGGGAAGCATCGCGGCGATGCCGGCTTCCATCGACAGCCTCGTCGCCTCGCTCAGCATCGCATCGGCCTCGATGATGTCGCCGACGCCGAATGTCCAAGCAGAGTCTCCGTGCCAACCGTCGAGAACTGCCCCACAGTCGATGGACACCAGATCGCCTGCGACAAGGAGTTCGTCTGCCGACGGAATGCCGTGCACCACACGGTCGTTCACCGACGAACAGATACTGCCGGTGAAGCCGTGGTAACCGAGGAACGACGGCACCGCACCGGCATCACGAATGACCGCCTCGGCCACTCGGTCGAGCTCGAGAGTCGAGACACCGGGCACCGCAGCGTTGCGGACGGCCACCAGAGCAGCGCCGACGACCGCGCCGGCCGCAGCCATGGCGTCGAGTTCGCCGGCACTGCGGAACGGCACGACCTTGCGTTTACGGCCGAACGCCATTACTTGCCGTGGTCCTCGATGGACTTCAGCGCGCGAGCGTTGACCTCGTCCACCTCACCGATCGCGTCGACCGTGACGAGTTGACCCTCGTAGTAGTCGAGCAGCGGCGCGGTCTCGTCCCGGTACACCTTGAGTCGGTTCCGGATGACGTCTTCCTTGTCGTCCTCGCGTCCACGCGAGAGCATCCGTTCGACGACGACATCCTCGTCGACGACGAAGGAGAGGACGGCGTCGAGCTTCGCGTTCAGATCCGCCAGGATGCCGACCAGTGCCTCGGCCTGACCCACCGAACGTGGGAAGCCGTCGAGCAGGAAGCCGTTGACGGCATCGGGCTCGGAGAGGCGACTGCGGACCATGTCGATCGTCAGCTCACTGGGAACCAGGTCGCCTGCATCGAGGTACTTCTTCGCTTCGAGTCCGAGCGCCGTCTTCTCACCGATGTTCGCCCGAAACAGGTCGCCGGTCGAGATGTGCGGAACACCCAGCTTCTCGGACAGGAGGACGGCCTGGGTGCCTTTGCCGGCACCGGGGGGACCGAGCAGAACAAGTCTCACTTGAGGAACCCTTCGTAGTTTCGCTGCATCAGCTGGCTTTCGATTTGCTTCACGGTGTCCAGACCCACGCTGACCATGATCAGCACGGCGGTGCCACCGAAGGGGAGGTTCTGTCCTCCACCCGAACTTCCGATGTCGAGGAACAGGTTCGGGAGCACGGCAATGGTGCCCAGGTACACCGAGCCCGGCAACGTGATGCGACTGAGGACGTAGTTCAGATAGTCGGCGGTCGGCTTGCCCGGACGGATGCCCGGGATGAACCCGCCGAACTTCTTCATTTCGTCGGCGCGCTCTTCGGGGTTGAACGTGATCGCCACGTAGAAGTACGTGAAGAAGACGATCAGACCGAAGAAGATCGCGATGTACACCGGGTTCGCAGGGTTCACCAGGTACTCGTTGATGATGCGCTGCCACCAACTCGGATCGACCGCGGTGCTCGCCGAGGTGAGCTGGGCGATGAGGTTGGGCAGGTACAGCAGCGAGGACGCGAAGATCACCGGGATGACGCCGGCCTGGTTGACCTTGAGCGGAAGGTACGTGGACGAGCCGCCGTACATCTTTCGACCGACCATGCGCTTGGCGTACTGGACGGGAATTCGGCGCTGACCCTGCTCGACGAAGACCACGCCGGTGATGATCAGGAACGCTGCGAAGCAGACGAACCCGAACACCAGCCCACCGCGGCTCTCGAGGATCGAGTTGCCCTCGGACGGAATGCGCGAGGCGATTCCCGCGAAGATGAGCAGCGACATGCCGTTGCCGACGCCGCGCTCGGTGATGACCTCACCGAACCACATGACGACGGCTGCGCCGGCGGTCATGACGAGCACGATGATGACGAGACCGAAGATGCTCTGGTCGGCGATGATGTCCTGCTGGCATCCCTGAAGCAGTTGGCCGCGCGAGGCGAGGGCCACCAGGCCGGTCGCCTGCAGGATGGCCAAGGCGATCGACAGATAACGCGTGTACTGCGTCATCTTGGCCTGCCCCGACTGTCCCTCCTTACGGAGTTCCTCGAACTTCGGGATGACGACGGTGAGCAGCTGCACGATAATGCTGGCGGTGATGTACGGCATGATGCCGATCGCGAACACCGAGAGCTGAAGGAGCGCTCCACCGGAGAACAGGTTGATCAACGAGTAGATGCCGGCCGAGTCTCCACCGGAGACCTGGTCGATGCATGCTCGGACATTGGCGTAGTCGACACCCGGCGACGGCAGCGTGGCACCGAAGCGATACAGGGCCACCAGACCGAGCGTGAAGAGGATCTTCCGTCTCAGGTCAGGAGTCCTGAGGGCCGACACGAAGGCGGAAAGCAAAGATCCTCCTGGCACGACTGCGTTGACGCTGCGAGTGCTTAGTCGGGAGCGCAACCGGCGCTCCCGTGAGCCTCACGAGCATGGACTGCAGGCGACATGCGTCGCCCGCATCGAAACGAACTTCTGTGAACTCTAGAACTCTAACAGTGCGTATCGAACCGCCCGACGGTCAGTGTTGGACCCTGTCCGTTCGGTCGACCACGGCACGTGGTGCCGAGGCAACGATGGCCGCAGCTCAGCTGCGAGAGCTGTGGCTGCGGCCATCGTCACGAACTGCTGGTCGATGCGCTGCTACTCAGCACATCGAACCGATGCTCATACCTCGGTTGCAGAACCGCCGGCAGCGGCGATCTTTTCCTTGGCGGAGCCCGTGAACTTGTTGGCCGAGATCTCGACCTTCACGGTCAGGTTTCCGTCGCCGAGAACCTTGACGGGCTCGTTCTTGCGAACAGCGCCCTTGGCGATGAGCTCGGGGATACCGATCTGACCGCCCTCGGGGAACAGACGCTCGATGTCGCGCAGGTTCACGACCTGGAACACGACACGGTTGCGGTTGGTGAAGCCCTTGAGCTTCGGGAGCCGCATGTGGAGGGGCATCTGGCCACCCTCGAAGCGTGCCGGCACGTTCTTGCGTGCGCCGGTTCCCTTGGTACCGCGACCTGCGGTCTTGCCACGCTTGCCACCTTCACCACGGCCGACGCGAATCTTCGTCGACTTGGATCCGGCTGCGGGGCGCAGGTGATGCAGTTTGATGGTCATGGTTAGACCTCCTCAACAGTTACGAGGTGGCGCACCGTGTTGACCAGTCCGCGGTTCTGCGGGTTGTCCTCGCGGACGACCGTCTGGCGGATGCCCTTGAGCCCGAGAGTACGCAGGCTGTCACGCTGGTTCGCCTTCTGGCCGATGGTGCTCTTGATCTGGGTGACCTTCAGCTGAGCCATTACTTCACCGCTCCTGCCTGTGCGCGTGCGCGCAGCATTCCGGCGGGTGCAACCTCTTCGAGGGTCAGGCCGCGGCGAGCCGCAACTTCCTCGGGACGCTGCAGACCCTTGAGGGCTGCGACGGTCGCGTGCACGACGTTGATGGCGTTGTCGCTACCGAGCGACTTCGACAGCACGTCGTGGACACCGGCGCACTCCAGCACGGCGCGCACAGCGCCACCGGCGATGACGCCGGTACCGGCGCTGGCCGGACGCAACATGACGACGCCTGCTGCGGCTTCGCCCTGGATGGGGTGCGTGATGGTGCCGGCGATCATCGGGACGCGGAAGAAGCTCTTGCGAGCCTCCTCGACACCCTTCTGGATGGCCGCGGGAACTTCCTTGGCCTTGCCGTAGCCGACGCCGACCAGTCCGTTGCCGTCACCGACGATGACGAGGGCGGTGAAGCTGAAGCGTCGACCACCCTTGACCACCTTGGAGACGCGGTTGATCGTGACGACCTTCTCGATGAAGTTCGACTTGTCCGCAGCGTTGCCGCCACGGCCGTTGTCACGACGGTCACGACCGCCACCGCGGTTGTCGCCGCGCTGGTTGTTGTCGCCACCTGCGTTGGGGCCACTGTTCTGTCCGGCGGGGCCGCTTCCGCCGTCACGCCGTTGACGTCCCGGCATCAGGCTGTCCTTCCGTTGTCAGTCATTGTCATCATCAGAACGTCAACCCGCCTTCACGGGCTGCGTCTGCGAGTGCCGCGATGCGGCCGCTGTAGTTGTTGCCGCCGCGGTCGAACACGACTGCCTCGACGCCGGCTGCCTTCGCGCGGCTGGCGATGAGCTCGCCGACCTTCGCGCTGACGGCCTTCTTGTCGCCCTCGAGGGCGCGCACATCGGCTTCGATGCTCGACGCGCTGGCCAGCGTGTGGCCGGCGAGATCGTCGATCAACTGCACGTGGATGTGACGCGAGGACCGGTTGACGACCAAGCGGGGACGCTCGGGCGTGCCGGAGATCTTCTTGCGAAGGCGGAAGTGACGACGTGCCTTCGACAGGCGACGCTTCGTCGAGACGTCGGTGCCACGCGGAGTGCGCTTGACGACGTTCGCCTTGTCTGCTGTTTGCTGGCTCATATCACTTACCCGTCTTTCCGACCTTGCGGCGGATCACTTCACCCTCGTAGCGGATGCCCTTGCCCTTGTACGGGTCCGGACGCCGCAGACGACGAATGTTGGCAGAGATCTGACCGACCTTCTGCTTGTCGATGCCGACAACGGTGAATCGCGTGGGCGACTCGACCGTGAACGTGATGCCCTCGGGTGCTTCGATCAGCACGGGATGGCTGTAACCGAGTGCGAACTCGAGGTCCTTGCCCTTGAGTACGACGCGGTAACCGACGCCGTGAATCTCCATCTTGTTGGTGTAACCGTTGGTGACACCGGTGATGAGGTTCGCGACGAGAGTGCGCGAGAGTCCGTGCAGTGCACGGCTCTTACGCTCGTCATCGGGCCGGGTGACGGCGATGGTGCCGTCATCGGCGCGAGCGATCTGGATGGGCTCGGCGACCGTCAGGCTCAGGGCACCCTTGGGGCCCTTGACCGCAACGTTCTGGCCGTCGATGGTGATATCGACTCCAGCGGGGACCGGTACCGGCAATTTTCCAATACGTGACATGGTGGTGGCCTCCCCTACCAGACGTAGGCGAGGACTTCTCCGCCCACACCCTGCTTGGCCGCCTGACGCTCCGTGAGCAGACCTGTGGACGTGGAGATGATCGCCACGCCCAGGCCGCCGAGAACCTTGGGCAGATTGGTGGATTTTGCGTATACCCGGAGACCGGGCTTGGAGACGCGTCGCACGCCGGCGAGGCTGCGCTCACGGCTCGGGCCGTACTTCAGATCGACGATGAGGGTCTTGCCCACCTCGGCGTCTTCCGTGCGGTAATCGGAGATGTAGCCCTCGCGCTTGAGGATCTCGGCGATGTTCGCCTTGAGCTTCGAGTGGGGAAGCTTCACCTCGTCGTGGTACGCCGAATTGGCGTTGCGCAGACGGGTCAAGAAGTCTGCAATTGGATCGGTCATCGTCATGGTGTGACCTGTGCACCTTTCTCGCAGCGGTTCCCATGCAGCACGCGCGAGCTGGTGCCCCTGGATTCTCGAAAACCCGGCGGGCCTGGCTCGTCACATCGTGGGCCTACAACGAAGTGAACATGTCCTGACCGACTGTTGCCGGTCAGGGGTTGCGCTCCAAGCAATGCATCGCTGCACTGCCAGGTGTTTCGAGCTTCCGCATTTCGATGCTGACGTACGGAGAACTCGAGGTTGCGTTCTGTATTGCAAGGACTCGCGTGCAGGCACGACGAAGCCCGGGCAACCGCTCTAGTGTAGGCATCGCACCCCCGAAGACCAAATCGCCTTACCATTGTGCGACGGCTCGGGTCCAGTCGGACACCCCGGCGTCCACTTCTTCGCTAACGTCGGACCATGACGGACTCGAAGGCAGTCGACATCGACCACCTCACCCACACTCTGCGCGACCGCAACATCGCCGGGGTGACGATCGGGTGGGTCGACAACAACGGCATTGTCCGATCGCGCACCGTACCGACCGCAGAATTGACCGCAGTCGCACACCGCGGAGTAGGGATCACAGCGGTGTTCGCGGTCTTCGATTCGCACGACGGGATCACCTTCGCTCACGATGGATTGTCGACGCCGTCGGGCGATGTGCGGTTGATTCCGGTGATCGACAGCGCGTCGAGCGTGGTCGCGCTCTCCAACCAACCAGGGCTTGCCTGGATACATGGCAGGCAGCTCTCGGCGGACGGCTCGCCCTGGCCCTACGATCAACGCGCGGTTCTCGAGCGCCAGGTGCAACTGGCTGCCGATGCCGGCTTCGAGGTGCGGGCCGGATTCGAGATCGAGTTCGCCCTGACCCGTGAATCGGACGGCATCTCCGCTCATCGCGGACCTGCGTACTCCGCCAACGCACTACGCGATGTCGACGACTTCGTCGTATCGCTGCTGAACGCCCTGTCTGCGAACGGTGTGAGCATCGGTCAGATTCATGCCGAGTACGGCAGTTCCCAGCTCGAGATCGCGCTCGCTCCACTCGATCCACTTGCTGCGGCCGATGCGCAGGTTCTCGCGCGGCAGACCATCCACTCGGCGGCGAAAACTCACGGCTTGCGGGCGAGCTTCGCTCCCCTGCCGTCGTCGAGCAATGCGGGGAACGGATGGCACCTGCACACGTCACTGGTTCGCGACGGTCGGAACGCTCTGACCGGAGACGGTGACCATGGATTGTCCGAAACCGGGCAGTCGTACATCGCAGGCCTGGTTCGAGAGCTGCCGGGAGTCACCGCCGTTACTGCACCGAGTTCGGGATCCTTGCTCCGACGTCGACCCGGATACTGGGCCGGTGCCTTCGGTTTCTGGGGCGTCGAGAACCGCGAGGCGGCAGTACGACTCGTACCCGCTACCCCTCTCCTCGGTCCGAATCACACCAACGTCGAATTGAAGGCGTGCGACGCTTCCGCCAATCCGTACCTGGCGCTGGCCGTCACGATCGCGGCCGGCCTGTCGGGAGTGGCGGATGACGCGCAGTTGTCGCCACCGGTTCAGGAGGATGTGGGCGGCTGGGACGATGCCCGTCGCGACGCCGCCGGTATCTCCCCACTTGCGACGACCCATGCGCAACAACGGGAGAACCTGCTGTCGTCCGCGCTGGTCGCAGATGTGTTGGGCGAAGACCTTCTGGGCGCATTCATTGCCTGCCGGGACGCCGATGCAGCGTGGGCGGAAAGCCACACCGAGGACGAACTGCTCGAATCGCTGCGCTGGATCTACTGACATGCTGCGACGGTTCCCCGGCGTGGACGCAATCGTCTCGGCCCTCGACATCGCTCTGCCACAACCGGATCAACTCTGCGGACCGTTCTCGGCGTCGATAGCGCTGACAGCCGTCGTCGGCGACACACCGGACGTCACTGCACTCGCGATCGCATCGGGATCTGCGATCTGGCCGGGCGAGATCGACTCGGCTCGCCCTCCGGGAACGCCCCGGATCACCGACGGGTGGGATTGCCTGCCCAGGGCCGCATCGATCGACACGGCCGGGACCACAGCGGCAGGTCTTGCGACGGGCATCGCGACAGCGACCGAAGGACGCGTCGCAGTGGTTCCGATCATGGGGCCCGGTGCCGAGGGTCTGCGCCTGCTACTTGCCCGCCTTACCGACGTGCAGTTCCGATTCGGCCTGCTGGCGAATGTACACACCGCAGAACTGACCGAATTCGATTGGAGCGTAGGCCATTTCGTGACCATCCTGGGAATGGACACCGTCGAGGACGTGGTCGCGATTGCCGATACCTATCGAGAGCTCGGAGTCTCGGGTATGCCACCCGGATGTCGAACCGTTCCCATCGACGCTCTCGCGTCGTCGATGTCCGAGCGTGGCCTTCTTCTGGTTGTCGACAACGACGGCCGTCGAGCTGCGCTGGATCTGACTCGGTCACTCGATCTACGAAACGACGTGTGGTCGGTATGAGATGGGAGAGGTGAGCAAACACGAAATGGGCGTGGGTTCCTGTCGGAACCCACGCCCATCAGCGTGGTGTGGTGAAGCCCGGAGGCCTCAGATCACCAGGAGCTCTTGCGAACTCCGGGAAGCTCTCCGGCGTGTGCCATCTCGCGCACGCAGATACGGCAGAGGCCGAACTTGCGGAACACGGAATGGGGACGGCCGCAGCGGTTGCAGCGAGTGTATGCACGCACCGCGAACTTCGGCTTCTTGTTGGCCTTGTTGACCAATGCCTTCTTCGCCATGGACTCAGTTCTCCTTGAACGGGAAGCCGAGGTGCTTGAGCAGCGCGCGGCCTTCTTCGTTGTTGGTTGCGGTGGTTACTACGGTGATGTCCATGCCGCGCGGACGGTCGATCTTGTCCACGTCGATCTCGTGGAACATCGACTGCTCGTTGAGGCCGAACGTGTAGTTTCCGTTGCCGTCGAACTGCGTGCCCGAGAGGCCGCGGAAGTCCCTGATTCGGGGAAGGGCAATGGAGACCAGACGGTCGAGGAACTCCCACATGCGGTCGCCACGGAGGGTGACGCGTGCGCCGATGGGCATTCCTTCGCGCAGCTTGAACTGTGCGATGGACTTGCGTGCCTTGCGGATCTCCGGCTTCTGGCCGGTGATGGCGGCGAGGTCGGCAACTGCACCGTTGATCAGCTTGGCGTCACGGGCGGCGTCACCGACACCCATGTTGACGACGACCTTGACGATGCCGGGGATCTGCATGACGTTCTCGTATGCAAATTCGGTGTTCAGGGCGTCTTTGATCTCGGCGCGGTAGCGCGCCTTGAGGCGGGGCTGTTCGCCCGCGATGTTTTCGGTGGTAGTCATCTCAGATGTCCTTCCCGTTCTTCCGGGAAACACGAACGCGCTTGCCGGTTTCTTCGTCGGTCCGGTAGCCCACGCGAGTGGGGTTGCCGTCCGAGTCGACCACTGCGACGTTCGATACGTTGATCGGGGCTTCCTGGGTGACGATGCCACCCGAGGATGCTCCGCGCTGGTTGGCGGAGACCGCGGTGTGCTTCTTGATGCGGTTCACACCCTCGACGAGAACCTTGGAGTCAGCGGGGTAGGCCTGAATGACCTTGCCCTTGGCACCCTTGTCCTTGCCTGCGATCACGAGAACGGTGTCGCCCTTGTGCACCTTCATTTACAGCACCTCCGGGGCGAGCGAGACGATCTTCATGAACTTCTTCTCACGCAGCTCACGGCCGACCGGGCCGAAGATACGAGTTCCACGGGGATCGTTGTCCGGCTTGATCAGCACCGCAGCGTTCTCGTCGAAACGGATGTACGAGCCATCCGGACGGCGACGCTCCTTGATGGTGCGGACGATGACGGCCTTGACGACCTCACCCTTCTTGATGTTTCCACCGGGAATGGCGTCCTTCACCGTAGCTACGATGATGTCGCCGATTCCGGCGTAGCGACGTGACGAACCACCGAGAACGCGGATGCAAAGGATTTCCTTCGCGCCCGTGTTATCAGCGACGCGTACTCGCGACTCCTGCTGAATCACTAACTTCTCCTTGACCTGGATGTACGTACGTGCCGGATTTCCGTCCCGACGCGCGCGGTCGGCTGCTGGGTGCGGGCGCACGAAGGCACACCGCTGCCACAGGCAACCGGTCAAGTGTAGGGGAACGGACCCCCGGGATCCAAATCGCGCCGTGGGCACTGAAGAAGTGCGACACGCATAAGAAACGAACCACCAGTATGGTTTCTATCGATACGTCCCATTCTCCAACCGTGAAGGTGGCATGAAGAACTCGCGGGTCGACGATTGGCCGCTTCCGCTCGACCGAGCTGCGTGTCTCATCGGGGCACCCGGTGATGCGATCGCCGTTGCCCTGGACGACCTGTCCGCCGCAGGGCCCGCGGTAATCCGAGTCCACCCCGCACCCTCCAATACGCAGTCGCGATACGTCGCGCAGATTCTGGGCGCACTCACCCAAGCAGCGATCGATCTGTTCCCAGCTTGGTTGCCCGAAGCGGAGAACGTGCAAGGCCATAGCTCGCTCGACTACGCCGCAGTTCGGATACATGTAGGACGCCTAGCGGCGCGGAGCACCCACTACGGGCCGTTCCTAGCGGACCTCGCGCAGCGATCGCTGTCGGGCGATCCGACGGCACGCCATGGTCGCTTCTCCGACGCCGAGGTAGCTGAAGGTTTGGCCGGCGTCCTCGGCACTAGCTGGGAACGAGAGAAAGTGGCCCTGGTGATCAGCACCGACGAGCTGACCACACCTCAACAGGGTGCCCTCGCGTCGGCCTCGGAATGGCTTGCGGCCCGCGGCTTCGCCGTCTGGCTCGTCGACAACCCGGTACCAACCGTGGAGCGAATATCCGTCGTGTATATAACATTGCCCGAGTACCTGCAGGCCGTCGACGAGTCCGACAACCAAAAACGGCCGGAATCGACCGTGGAGTTTCCGGCCGTCGCCGGAAGACCTCATCCGGGCAGCGCCATCGAAAGACAGGTCGAGAAGGAATTGTCCCGTCGCGCATGGGCCTCGGGCCGGCGGTTGAACCATCCGTTCCAGTTCAGCTTGATCGCGGAGAAGTATTTTCTCGACATTGCCTGGCTCGACGACATGTTCGTGGTCGAACTCGACGGGAACGAGCATCTTTCGCCGTGGCGTCGAGCGCGCGATCGGAGACGCGACCAGTTCCTGCGTGGTTTGGGCTACTACGTCCTCCGGATTCCGAACGAGCACGTGTTGGCAGACATATGGCAAGTTATCGACGAGATAGAGGCCGCCCTCCGCAAGCATCGCTCCAACCGAACCTCCACGACGAACGCCCTCACCGCCGCGAAAGAAGGACAACACCCGTGACTACCGATCTGACATTCGTCGAACGGACCACATTGCTCGTACTGATGGCGGAATCTCGGCCGGTGAAGAACAGCGAGCTATCCGAGCTCGGATCCGCGCTGGGGCAGGGATCGCGAACCAAATTGAACGACCTCGGACTGATCTCTTCGTACAAGGAAGGTCGCGGGCTCGTGCATGACCTCACGGACAAGGGCTGGCTTCGAGCCGGGGAAGAGTTCGGCGCAGACCCCTTGTCAGCCGCAGCCCGCAGCGGCGGGAAAGTCCTCTACACCCTGATGCGCGCGATGCGCCGGTACTTCGATCGCAACGGGATCGAACCGAACGAAGTGTTCCTTCCTGCGGCAGCGGAGGCCGCGGACCCGATCGACGACGTGAAGCACGAGATCACTGAGCCGGTCGCGGAAGGCTCGACTGAGAAGACACCGCCGTCAACGTCCGACATCGAATCCCGCATCCACAGTGCGTACCACCGCCTTGCTCGTGAGCCGAAGGCATTCGTGTCGCTGACCCGACTCCGGGCCGATCTCGCCGGACTGGACCGAGGCGCAGTCGATGACGTGCTCAGCTCGCTTTACCGCGAACAGAAGATCAACCTGATTCCTGAAGCGAACCAGAAGGCTCTCACTGGCGAAGATCGTTCTGCTGCCTTGCATATCGGCGGCCAGAACCGAAACCACATGGCGATCAAATGACAATGACTTCTGCGGAGCACGACGCCCTGTCCTCGATTCAGCTGACGTGGGCACCGACCCCCGACGATGTGTGGCGTACCAACGAGCTACACGTCGACGGAATCAACGAAGCAGCCGTCGACAGCGTGATCCGGTCGTTCGACAGCGCGCGTACACGACCGGTGTCGAAGCCCCTCGGCGTTGTGATCCAAGGTGCCGCGGGCTCTGGGAAGACACACATGCTCGGTCAGATTCGCGAGCGAGTCCAGCAGCGTGGCGGATACTTCTTTCTCATCGAATTGTTGGACGAGAAGGCATTCTGGGATTCGGTGCTGCATGGAATTCTGACGGATCTGGAGAGGCCGACACTGAACTTCGACACTCAGCTCGAGAAACTTCTATGGGATCTCGGCACCTTGGCCGGCCTCGGTCGAGTCGAATGCCGAGCAATTCAGGGCGAACGAACAGTATCGCCCGAGCTGATTACGCAGTTCATCGATTCGTTACGTCGCAAGTACCCGAAAATCAAAGACACACGCCACATCTTGCGGGCCCTGGTTCTGGCCGCCAGCGCGGACTTCGACCTCCAAGACCTCGGCGATGCATTCCTCAGATCGAACGACGCGCTCGACCACCAGCAGCGCACATTTTGGGGACTGCCAAATGCGGTGCTGACGTCGCAGCAAGTTGCCCGGGACATTTCTTGGCTGCTGTCCCTCAGCGCGCCGACAATTGTTGCGATCGACCAGATCGACACTCTAATTGCCCAATCTCGTCAGCAGACCGACGCCGAAACCGGCTCGTTCACTCCTGAGCAGGGAACACAACTGGACAGTATTGCCCACGGGCTCATGGGGTTACGTGAAAACCTGGTCAGTACTGTTCCAGTTGTCTCCTGCCTTCCGGCAGCGTGGACCTTCATTGCCGACAACACTGTCGAGTCCGTCAAAGACCGCTACCCAGTCAAGGAATACCTGAGTCAGATTCCGACCCGAGAGATCGGCGTCGAAATCGTCGCGAAACGATTCGCCGCACAATACGCAGAAGCGAGCTTCACTCCTCCTCATCCAACGTGGCCAATCGCCCCAGAGGCGTTCGATGACGTCATCACCTACAACCCCAGAACACTTCTGCGAGCTGTCAACGACCACATCCAGTACTGCTTGCGCAGCAACCACATCACTGAGCTCTCCGACCTCGGCAAGAGTCCCGTCAAAATCGACGAGACTACAACGCCGCCGGTTGAGACGGACTTGGCGAAACTCGACGCACGGTTTGCCGAGCTCAGGGCCGATGCCGATCTCGCCGCTCTCGATGCAGATGACGAGGACGACGAGGTACCCGCCATTCTCGGTGCGGGACTGGATGCCTGGATTGCCGAGGCGGGTGTCGTCGAGCACAAGTTCACGCGCGATGCGGACCCCGGGCGCAAACCGGCCCTACACGGCCGAATCCGACGGATTCTCGATGACATCACCGACGATCAGGAACACTGGGGCTTCCGCGCGATCGCGGCTACCCATCCCATTTCGGTTCAAAACAGAATTCAAAAAGCCTGTACTGCAGCAGGTTTGACTCAGGGCACCGCCAAGCGTCGTCTGGTGATTCTGCGCAACACGCCGTGGCCGGGCGGGCCCAAGACAGCCAAGACCGTGAGTGCGTTCGAGGAGGCGGGCGGGTTCGTTGTCCAATTCAGCGAGGCCGACCTGCGAACCTTGTCCGCCCTGCGGACCATGAGGGACGAGAAGGAAGAGAACCTACAACAGTGGCTCGTGGCGCGGCGACCTGCTCATCAGGTGGCGGTGTTCCGTGAGGTGCTCCCGGACCGGACCGGCGAATCCAACCCAGCCGAACGGACGGCCACCCAGCCGCCGACCACCGAACCCGGCCTCTTCCCATCGAACGCGGTGGGTCCGGCGAAGGCCGAGTCCAAAAAGTCATCCACAACCGCACCGAGCCGCACACCCACCCTGCCGGACGACGCGATCCCACTAGGCACACCCGCAGGTGGCGGCCCAGAGGTGAGTGTCGAATTGGAGACCCTACGCAAGCACACTGCGATCTTCGCGGGATCGGGCTCGGGCAAAACGGTTCTCATTCGCCGACTCCTCGAGGAATGCGCATTGAAGGGCGTTTCTGCCATCGTGCTCGACCCGAACAACGACCTGTCTCGATTGGGGGTCGAATGGCCCACCGGCGAACGAACGTGGGCCGATGGGGATGAGGCCAAGGCTCGCGACTATTTCGACGGGAGTGAAGTAGTCGTGTGGACTCCGCGCCGAAATGCGGGTCGACCGTTAAGCTTTCAGCCACTGCCCAACTTTGCCGATGTCATCGACGACCCGGACGAGTTCGATTCGGCAGTCGAGAGCGCGCTTGCATCACTTGCACCTCAGGCAATGGCAATTGGCCGCACAGCCAAGGGACGACAGATGATGGCCGTTCTGCGGCAGGCGTTGGTCGACTTCGGCCAGCGATCACAAGGGACCCTCGATGATTTCATCGACCTCCTTGAGAACTTCCCGGAGGATGCGAGCACGCTCAAGAACGGGGTCAAGATTGCCTCGGACCTGGCTGAGAATCTCAAAGCGTCCACGACAACGGACCCCCTGTTCGGCGGTGCGGGCGCATCGGCTGATCCGGGCATGCTGCTGACACCGAGCGCCGGTAAGCGCGCGCGGGTTTCGGTAATCAACATGTCGGGATTGACGACGGCATCGCAGAAGGAGAACTTCGTCAACCAGCTTCAAATGGCGCTGTTCGCGTGGATCAAGAAGAACCCTGCCGGGGACAAGCCGCTGGGCGGGCTTTTCGTACTCGACGAGGCACAGAACTTCGCTCCATCCGACCGCACCACGATCTGCCTACACAGCACACTGGCGCTGGTGTCGCAGGCGCGGAAGTACGGCCTGGGAATGGTGTTCGCAACACAGGCCCCAAAGGGACTCAACAACAAGATCCCAGGTAACTGCGCGACGCAGTTCTACGGGCGACTGAACGCCCCGGTTCAGATCGAAGCCGCCAAAGAGGTAGCCCGAGTCAAGGGCGGGACCGTTCCTGATATCGGCAAACTTCCAGCCGGTGAGTTCTACACGGCCGTAGAGGAATCGGTGTTCGTTCGAACCAAGACACGGCTGTGCCTGTCGTACCACCCCAAGAGTCCTCCCACAGAGGAAGAAGTCATCGCCCTGGCCAAGCCTACGACCGGGGCTGGGCGGATTCCAACGAACCCCAGGGACTGAGTCCCGCGACGGCGGCACGCGCGGCCGTCGCGGGATACACGTCATACGGGCCATGTACGGTTTTCGGTGACAGGTTGCAGAGTCGAACGTCGCAACTTGGGGGGCGTTGATTGTGTCCGCTGGCGGCGGCCCACAGGCTGGTGGCGTACGTTCGAGCGCCTGTCGGACAACGGAGGGAGCTACTCATGGGCGACCGGCTTACAAACTCGGAGGCGGCTGTACTACTCGTGTTGATGGCAGAGGCGAGAGCCGTTTCCAACCCGGATCTCGCGCGCCTCGGACCACAACTCGGAAAAGCGTCTCGCGAGAAACTCGCGCATATGGGGCTCATTGAGGTTGGCGCGTCGAACAGACAGCTCAGCGTCGAGTTGACCGACCGAGGCTGGAAGTACTGCACAGATCTCATGGGCACCGATCCGGTCGATGGATCGAACGGATCCGATCGCGCGCTGTTCACCGTTCTTGCAGGCATACGGCGGTGGTTGGACCAGTCTGGATCTCGGCCATCCGAGATCTTCTCACCGCGGCCTGAGAACAAGGCAAGCGAGAAGACCGACACGACCGTCGACATCGAAGGCTCGATTCGCACGGCGTATGCCCGGCTCGCACGCGAACCCGGCTGCACCGTCCGACTCTCCAGGCTGCGAAACGAGTTGCGCGACATACCTCGAAGCGATTTGGACGACGCCCTCGCGCGCCTGCGTCGCGCGGCAGACGTCTCGTTGATACCCGAGGAAAATCAGAAGACGCTGACCGACGAGGAACGCGCCGCGGCCGTCGTCGTCGGAAATCAGCAGAACCACCTTCTCTCGATCGAACCATGATGGGCGTTGAGTCGACGATGACGGACAACGAGCAGATCCGAGCTCTCGAATCGGTGCGGCTGAGCTGGGCACCGACCCCCGACGACGTGTGGCGTTCGCAGTCGAACGTGCACGTGCCGGGAATGCACGAACGTGTGTTCCTCGAGGTGATGAATGCCTACGACGACGCGGACGCCTCCGATGACGCCAGTCCGCTGGGGGTCGTCGTGCGCGGCCCGGCCGGTTCGGGCAAGACGCATCTGCTCGGCCAGGTACGAGAAGAAGTGCAGCTCAAGGGCGGCTACTTCTTTCTGATCAGGTTGCTCGACGCTGCCGGATTCTGGCGCTCGACGCTGATGGGGATGCTCGACGACCTGATGCGTCCGTCCGGCCGCGGATCGGACAGCCAGCTCGGGCTGTTGCTCCGACGCCTGTGCGAGATCGGCGAGATCGGCGAGGATCAGCGCGCAAAGATCATGGGCGAGAACATGATCGACGCGGACACGTTGAACGATTTCGTCACTGCGGTCTACAAGGTTCACCCCCGCCATCGACGGACGTCACAGCACACGCTGCGCGCGCTCGTGCTGTCCATCGCCCCCGATTCGGCCGTTCAGGATCTGGGTGACGCGTACCTGCAGTCGATCGACGATGTCGATCCCGACGAGTTCTCGGCCTGGGGCATTCGTCGGGCCGAGCTCGGCCATCAGGGCATCGCCGAGAACATCTCGCGTCTGCTTGCCATCACCGGTCCGACGATTCTCGCGATCGACCAGATCGACACGCTCGTGGCGCAGTCTCGTACCGGATCGGATCAGGAGTTCGCCGATGCGCAGGAAGACAAGGTCGTCGAGCAGCTCGCACACGGCTTGATGTCGTTGCGCGAGACGCTCCCCCGCACCGCCTCCGTGCTCTCCGCACTGTCGAGCGCCTGGGAACTGATCGCCGCGCGCGGCGTCGCGCCGATGCGTGACCGCTTCCGAGTCACCCAGTCTCTCAAGCCGATTCCCTCGTCGGACATCGGACGGCTGCTTCTCGGACGACGTCTGGCAGCGTGTTTCCTCGAAGCCGGGTTCATCCCGCCGCACCCCACGTGGCCGGTCGCGCCCGACGCGTTCGAGCAGGCCCCGGATTTCACTCCGCGCCAGCTTCTCATCGCCGTCGATCGGCACATCAGGCATTGCCTCGACACCGGCGTCGCGTCGGAGCTGGAGAGCTTCACCGACCGGTCCGGTCCTACCGATGCGCCGGACCTGCCCACGGCGCGGGTCAACGAACTCGACGCGCTCGACGATCGATACAAGCGACTGTGCGAACAGGTGGACGTGTCGGTTCCGTTGGCACCCGACAGTGAGGACTCGATCGTTCCCGCCCTGCTGTCGGCGGGATTGACCGCGTGGATTCACGAGCATCAGTCGTCCGACGACAGTCTGGCTCAGGACCCACCGCCGAGCGGAAAGCCGGCGCTGCACGCCCGCCTGCGTCACACCGTCGACACCGATACCGACGACGAGGAGCACTGGTGCTTCCGTGCGGTCACGTCCGGCAACGCTCGCGCCGCGTTGGCCCGGGTCGAGCGGGCAGTGACGACGGCGGGCCTGCGCATCGACATGCCGAGGCGACGGCTGATCCTGATCAGGAACGACCCGTGGCCCAACGGCGCGAAGACCGAGCAGACGATCGCGGCCCTGCGCCGAGCCGGGGGCATCGTGGTGCCCCTCGGCGACGAGGACCGCAGGTCCCTGGCCGCGTTGTCGATCCTGTTGGCCGAGAACTCCCCCGCGCTCACATCCTGGTTGCTCGCACGCAAGCCGGCACACGATGTCGAACTCTTCGGGGCGGTGCTGCCCGCTGTGAGTGTCGTCGACGACGACACCGCGCTCATCGAACCCGAGACACCCAGCGTTGCCGCGCAGCCCGCGGTGTCGCGGCGGCCGTCGATCGTGGTCGGTGCCGAACTGAGCACCGGTGCGGATGTCGCCATTCCACTCGAAGCGCTGCGCAAGCACACGGCGATCTTCGCGGGATCCGGCTCGGGCAAGACGGTTCTGATCCGCCGACTGGTGGAAGAGTGCGCCCTGCAGGGTGTTTCGGCGATCGTGCTGGACGTCAACAACGACCTGGCTCGGCTCGGCACCGCATGGCCCGAGGACGAGAGGACATGGCCACCGGGCGACGAGGCCAAGGCAGCGGCATACCTGCGCGACACCGACGTGGTGGTGTGGACGCCGCGCAAGTCCGCCGGTCGGCCGCTCAGCTTCCAGCCGCTACCCGACTTCGCCAGTGTCGTGGGCGACGCCGACGAGTTCGAGGCCTCGGTCGAGTCCGCCTTGGCCTCGCTCGAGCCGGCCGCGGGTGTCCTCGGCACGTCACAGAAGGCCAAACATGGTCGGGCAGTGCTGAAGTCGGCCCTCGACCAGTTCGGTCGCCGTTCGCGGGGCGGGGATCTGTCGGACTTCATCGACCTGTTGGAAGAATTCCCCGAGGACGCGAGCGAGATGCGCGATGCGGTGCGCATCGCTGCCGGACTGGCCGAGAATCTCAAGGCCGCCGCCGCGAACGATCCGATGTTCGCAGGAGCGGGCACGCCGGTCGACCCTGCTGTCCTACTGACACCGGCCGAGGGCAAGAAAGCCCGGGTATCGGTGATCAACCTCGCGGGGCTGACCACCGACGAGCAGAAGCAGAGCTTCGTCAATCAACTCCAGATGGGGCTGTTCGCCTGGATCAAGAAGAACCCGGCGGGCGACCGGCCACTCGGAGGTTTGTTCGTCATGGACGAGGCGCAGAATTTCGCACCCTCCGACCGGAGCACTGCGGCAACCCACAGCACCCTGGCCCTGGCGTCGCAGGCGCGAAAGTACGGACTGGGACTGGTGTTCGCCACGCAATCTCCGAAGGGCCTGCACAACCGCATCGCGGGCAATGCGTCCACTCAGTTCTACGGCCTGCTCAACAGTCCATCGCAGGTCGACGCAGCCAAGGAGATGGCGCGGGTGAAGGGTGGCTCGGTTCCCGACGTCGGACGCCTGCCTGCCGGTCAGTTCTACGCGGCGGTGGAGGGCGCAGAATTCCGACGCACCGCCACTCCCCTGTGCCTGTCCTACCATCCGAAGAGTCCGCCGACCGAAGAAGAAGTCATCGAGCTGGCGCGGCAGTCCTGACGCCATGACAGTGGCACACTGGATTCGATGAAAACCCTCGCTCGCGGGGAGAACTGCCCCGTTCCGGCCGGTCCCCTGACGGTGACTCTCGCGGCGTCGACGTCGGTCGACGTCTCCGCGCTGCTGCTGGGGCCGGACGGCCGGGTGCGTTCGGACGCGGACCTGGTGTTCTACAACCAGCCCTCCGCCCCAGGCGTCGAGTATCGCCGGACATCGACCGGGCACCTGCTGATGTTCGATGCCACCGCCGTCCCCGCCGGCGTCGATACCGTGGTCGTGGCGGCGTCCCTCGACGGAACGGGACCCTCAACGTTCGCGGCTGCAGGCCCCACGACGGTGACGGTGTCCGATGCGTCGGACACAGCATCGGTCGGATTCACTGCCGATGCACTCGGCGACGAGAGCGCGCTGGTGTGCCTGGAGTTCTACCGGCGCGGCGAGCAGTGGAAGATCCGCGCCGTCGGCCAGGGATACGCCGATGGCCTGGCGGGATTGGCCACGGCGTTCGGTATCAGTGTCGAGCACGACGAACCTACGCCCGACACTCCGAACCAGCCGTCAGCGGACGCCATCGCGCCACCCGTCGATTCATCTGTCCACCAAGGAGTTCTTGCCATGAGAAGTGAACTGTTCGCGCCCGCCCACGCCGAGGTTCCCGGTTCGGGTATCCAGAAGCAGGGCAGCAAGATGTGCCGAATCGGGATGAACGGCGAGATCATGGCTCGGGCCGGTTCGATGGTCGCGTATCAGGGCAATCTGCAGTTCGAGGCGAAGGGGTCCGGTGGTATCGGCCGGGCGCTCAAGCAGGCACTCTCGGGCGAGGGTGTCCCGCTGATGAAGGTCACGGGCCAGGGCGACCTCTTTCTCGCCAACGCAGCTCAGGACGTTCATCTGATCGACCTGGACGGGTCCGACGGTCTGACCATCAACGGCGCCAACGTGCTGGCTTTCGAGTCGACGCTGAGCTACGACGTCAAGCGTGTGCAGGGTGCCGCGGCAGGCGGCAACGCGGGCTTCTTCAACTGTGTGTTCACCGGGCGCGGACGGATCGCCATCACCACCGATGGGATTCCGGTGGTGCTGAACGTCGACCAGCCCACCTTCGCCGATCCGCAGGCTGCGGTCGCGTGGTCGTCGTCCCTACAGACGAGAGTCAAGAAGAACGATTCGTTCGGTCTCGGCACGCTGATCGGTCGCACGACCGGTGAGCGATTCACCCTCGAGTTCGCAGGTCAGGGATTCGTCGTGGTTCAGCCGTCGGAGCAACTACCGGGCGGAATGATCGGTGGCAGCGGCAGCGGTGAGCAGGCCGGTGTCGGCGGGGCGCTCGGCGGATTGTTGGGCCGATAGGTCGCGCAGCCGAAACACAGAAATGCCCGCTCCCAGGAGGGGAGCGGGCATTTGTGTGCAGGTACTACTTGGCCTTTTCGAGAACCTCGACCAGTCGCCAGTGCTTCGTGGCGGACAGCGGGCGGGTCTCCATGAGCTGAACGCGATCGCCTACGCCGGCGTCGCCCTTCTCGTCATGTGCCTTGACCTTGGTGGTGCGACGGATGATCTTGCTGTAGAGGGGGTGCTTGACCCTGTCCTCGAGCTCGACCACGATCGTCTTCTCCATCTTGTCGGATACGACGTAGCCGATCCGAACCTTACGGTTGTTGCGCTCTTCAGTCACAGTCTTTTCCTCGCTCATGCTGCGTCACCTGCTGTGTCCTCGGAAGGACCAGAGGCCAAGCCGAGCTCACGTTCGCGGAGCACCGTGTAGATACGCGCGATCTCGTGGCGCACCACGCGCAGTCGACGGTTGTTGTCCAACTGGCCGGTAGCCATCTGGAAACGAAGGTTGAACAGCTCTTCCTTCGACTCACGCAGCTTGGTGACCAGCTCTTCACCGGTGAGCTCGCGGAGCTCTGCGGCTGGGGTTCCGGTAGCCATCAGAACTGCTCCTCCCTGGTGATGATGCGTGCCTTGATGGGCAGCTTGTGGATGGCGCGAGTCAGTGCCTCACGCGCGATGGTCTCGTCGGGGTACGACAGCTCGAAGAGCACGCGACCCGGCTTGACGTTCGCGATCCACCACTCGGGCGAACCCTTACCGGAACCCATGCGGGTCTCGGCAGGCTTCTTGGTGAGCGGGCGGTCCGGGAAGATGTTGATCCAGACCTTGCCGCCACGCTTGATGTGGCGAGTGATCGCGATACGTGCGGACTCGATCTGACGGTTGGTGATGTAGGCGGGCTCGAGAGCCTGGATGCCGTAGTCACCGAATGTCACCTGAGTTCCGCCCTTGGCGGCACCCGAACGCTTCGGGTGGTGCTGCTTGCGGTGCTTGACCCGGCGGGGGATCAACATGCGTCAGCCCTCCTGAGTGGGCTCGGTCGAGGCCGGAGCCTCGGTTGCGGATGCCGCGCGGCCGGCCTCGGTGCTGGTCGCTGTGGTGCCCGAGGCACCGCTGCGACGCGGACGAGTGGGACGCTCACGACGGGGACGGTCTGCACCGGCGGCCGGAGCCGCAGCGGCAGCGAGTTCACGCCGTCCGCCGACGATGTCGCCCTTGTAGATCCAGACCTTCACGCCGATGCGGCCGAAGGTGGTCTTGGCCTCGTACAGCCCGTAGTCGATGTCGGCACGGAGCGTGTGCAGGGGAACGCGTCCCTCGCGGTAGAACTCCGAGCGAGACATTTCGGCGCCACCGAGACGGCCGGAGCACTGAACACGAATGCCCTTGACGTTCGGCTGACGCATGGCCGACTGGATGGCCTTACGCATTGCGCGACGGAATGCGACGCGGTTGCTGAGCTGCTCGGCAACACCCTGGGCCACGAGCTGAGCCTCGGACTCGGCGTTCTTGACCTCGAGGATGTTGAGCTGAACCTGCTTGCCGGTCAGCTTCTCGAGAGCTCCGCGGATGCGGTCGGCCTCGGCGCCACGACGACCGATGACGATGCCCGGACGTGCCGTGTGGATGTCCACGCGAACTCGGTCACGGGTGCGCTCGATCTCGACCTTCGCGATGCCTGCGCGCTCCATGCCGGTGGCAAGAAGCTTGCGGATCTCGACGTCTTCCTTGACGTACTCCGAGTACTGCTTGTCTGCGTACCAGCGCGACTTCCAGTCAGTGGTGATACCCAAGCGGAAGCCGTGCGGGTTGATTTTCTGACCCACTACTGAGCCCCTTCCTTGGACGCCTGGCCCTTACGACGGTTGCGAGACGTTCCGCCGGTCTTGGGCAGGCTTTCGACGATCACCGTGATGTGGCTGGTGCGCTTGCGGATCCGGAATGCCCGGCCCTGAGCGCGCGGCTGGAATCGCTTGAGGGTTGCACCCTCGTCGACGAATGCAGTGGCGACGATCAGCGTGCTGGGATCGAGATCCAGGTTGTTCTCGGCGTTGGCCGCTGCGGAGGCGATCACCTTGGCGACCGGCTCGCTCGCTGCCTGCGGCGCGAACTTGAGGATGTTCAGGGCGTCCTCGACGGAGCGCCCACGAACGAGATCCACGACGCGACGTGCCTTCATCGGCGTGACGCGAACGTGCTTCGCTACGGCCTTGGCAGTCGGATTGGCGGTGGGGGTGAAGTTGGTCATCGCCTCTTCGCCTTCCGGTCGTCCTTGATGTGACCCTTGAACGTGCGGGTCGGTGCGAACTCCCCGAGCTTGTGGCCGACCATGGAGTCGGACACGAACACCGGTACGTGCTTGCGACCGTCGTGGACGGCGAAAGTGTGACCGATGAAGTCGGGCAGGATTGTCGATCGACGGGACCAGGTCTTGATGACCTGCTTGGTTCCCTTGTCGTTCTGGACGTCAACCTTCGCGAGGAGGTGATCGTCTACGAACGGGCCTTTCTTCAGGCTGCGTGGCATTCTGAACTCCCTCCTAGCGCTTGTTCTTGCCGGTACGACGACGACGGACAATCAGCTTGTCGCTCGCCTTGTTCTTGCGGGTACGGCCTTCCGGCTGTCCCCAGGGGCTGACCGGGTGGCGTCCACCGGAGGTCTTGCCCTCGCCGCCACCGTGCGGGTGGTCGACCGGGTTCATCACGACACCACGAACGGTCGGGCGCTTGCCCTTCCAGCGCATGCGGCCGGCCTTGCCCCAGTTGATGTTCGACTGCTCGGCGTTGCCGACCTCGCCGACGGTTGCGCGGCAGCGCACGTCGACGCGACGGATTTCACCGGACGGCATACGCAGCGTGGCGTAGGGGCCTTCCTTACCGAGGAGCTGAATGCTTGCTCCGGCGGAGCGAGCCATCTTCGCGCCACCACCCGGGCGGAGTTCGACCGCGTGGATGGTCGTACCCGTCGGGATGTTGCGCAGGGGCAGATTGTTGCCGGGCTTGATGTCGGCGTTGGCACCCTGCTCGATCGGCGAGCCCTGGGCGATGCCCTTGGGTGCGACGATGTAGCGCTTCTCGCCGTCTGCGAAGTGCAGCAGTGCGATGTTCGCGGTGCGGTTGGGGTCGTACTCGATGTGAGCGACCTTGGCCGGCACGCCGTCCTTGTCGTTGCGACGGAAATCGATGAGACGGTACGCACGCTTGTGACCGCCACCCTTGTGCCGGGTGGTGATACGACCGTGTGCGTTACGTCCACCGCGACCGTGCAGCGGGCGGATCAGCGACTTCTCGGGGGTCGAACGCGTGATCTCAGCGAAATCGGAAACGCTGGAGCCACGACGGCCCGGGGTTGTCGGCTTGTATTTACGGATTGCCATGAGTCTTCTCGTCCTCTATATCCGAAGAGTCCCAGTCGCTTACGCGACCGGACCTCCGAAGATCTCGATGGGCTTGCTGTCGGCGGAGAGCGTTACGAGCGCGCGCTTGGTGTCCTTGCGCTTGCCGTAACCGAACCGGGTCCGCTTACGCTTGCCCTGACGGTTCATCGTGTTGACGCTGGTCACGGTGACGTCGAAGATCTTCTCGACGGCAATCTTGATCTGCGTCTTGTTCGAGTCCGGGTGCACCAGGAACGTGTAGGTGCCTTCTTCGATCAGTCCGTAGGACTTCTCGGAGATGACCGGTGCCAGCAAGATGTCGCGGGGATCGGCGATCGTGGTCACTTGCTTGCCTCCTCGTTCTTTGCAGGCCCAGCGATGAAGGTGTTCAGCGCTTCCACGCTGAAAACGACATCATCGGCGTTGAGCACGTCGTAGGTGTTGAGCTGGTCGGGTGCAATGGGGTGCACGCCGTCCAGGTTCTGAACGCTCTTCCAGGCTGCGATGTCCTCGCGGCCGACGACGAGCAGGACCTTCTTGCGGTCCGAGATCTCGGCGAGGAACGTCTTCGCACCCTTGGTGGACGGAACCTGTCCGGCAACCAGTTCGGTGATGACGTGCAGACGCTCGCTGCGGGCCCGATCGGAGAGGGCTCCGCGCAATGCGGCGGCCTTCATCTTCTTGGGGGTCCGCTGGCTGTAGTCGCGCGGCTGGGGTCCGTGGACCGTGCCACCGCCGACGAACTGAGGAGCGCGGGTCGAGCCCTGACGAGCGCGGCCGGTGCCCTTCTGCCGGTACGGCTTCTTGCCACCGCCGCGAACCTCGCCACGAGTCTTCGTGGAGTGGGTTCCCTGACGAGCAGCTGCCAGCTGTGCGATGACGACCTGGTGCAGCAGCGCGATGTTGGCCGGAGCGTCGAAGATCTCCGCGGGGAGATCGACGGTGCCGTTGGTCTTGCCGCCGGCTTCCTTGACATCGAGCGTCAGCTTGGTCTCGGTGTTCTTCTCGAGGCTGGTCATGCCCGTGCACCACCCTTCAATGCAGACTTGACGATCACGACGTTGCCGCGACGGCCCGGGATCGCTCCCTTGATCAGCAGCAGACCGTTCTCGCTGTCCACCTTGTGGACCGAGAGGTTCTGCGTCGTGACGCGGTCGCCACCCATACGTCCGGACATGCGCATTCCCTTGAAGACGCGACCGGGTGTTGCGCAACCACCGATGGAGCCGGGACGACGGTGCACGGCCTGTGCGCCGTGGCTCGCGCCCTGACCCTTGAAGCCGTGACGCTTCATGGTTCCGGCGAAGCCCTTGCCCTTGCTGGTGCCGGTGACGTCGACGTATGCGCCGTCCTCGAACACTGCAGCGGTGAGCTCCTGGCCGACCTCGAACTGCGAGGCGTCGGCTACGCGAATCTCCACGATGTGGCGACGCGGCGTGACACCTGCCTTCTCGAACTGGCCGGTGGTGGGCTTGTTCACCTTGCGCGGGTCGATCGCACCGAATGCGACCTGGACGGCGCTGTAGCCGTCACGTTCCTGGGTGCGGATCTGGGTGACCACGTTGGGGCCTGCCTTGATCACGGTCACCGGAACGACGCGGTTGTTCTCGTCGAAGACCTGGGTCATTCCGAGCTTGGTGCCCAGAATTCCTGTCGCAGGCCGGTTCTTGTTATCAGTCATCGTTGTCTCCGCGCTCACTGGATGTTGACGTCGACACTGGCCGGGAGGTCGATGCGCATGAGCGCGTCCACCGTCTTCGGTGTCGGGTCGAGGATGTCAATGAGCCGCTTGTGAGTACGCATCTCGAAGTGTTCGCGCGAGTCCTTGTACTTGTGCGGCGAACGGATGACGCAGTACACGTTCTTTTCTGTCGGCAACGGCACCGGTCCGACGACGCGGGCACCCGTACGGGTGACCGTTTCGACGATCTTGCGCGCTGACGCGTCGATCGCCTCATGGTCGTAGGCCTTGAGCCTGATGCGGATCTTTTGTCCCGCCACGCTTAGTGTCCTTTTCTTGCCGCTTGGTCGTAGAACGGGCCGTTCGGCCTGCTCCACCTCGTCTGCACAGTCCCCGAGCCGTGGGAAACCCATCGACCCGAACTGCCTTCGTGCACACACGACAGTGAAAAACGTTGACGACCAGGCGTGGCCTGATTCCGTTGCCGCTCTTCATCTGTCATGGTTCTCCGGTCCACGCGGTCGGGCGTATCGCGATTCCGCTCATTCTTCTACGCTGAAACTTTCGCCTCAACCATCCGAATCGAACGAAACCCGCACCGATCGAGCTGGTGCTCCGGACGCGCTCACGTGGAGCGCTGGTCTCATGTTCTTGCTCAGTCGGCCTTTCGGCCGACTCACCTGTTTCAGGCCGCACGCATGCGCGTCCCGTGTCCAGGCAACCCGACCAGTATGCCGCAGACCGGGCAGTAGATCAACTCGGGCCCGATCGATTGCCACCGCGCTACCTTACCGAGCAGTAAGGTAGCGCCATGACCACTGTCCAGAACACCACCGGCGCAACCTATCGAGCCTGGTCGAAGCTACCGAACAATACTGTCGGCTCCACCCTCTTCTCTGTCGGCATGTGCCTACGGGTTCCGTACTTCGCATCCGTGCTGCCCCGCGTCGTCGCGCTCGAGCCGGGACGCTGCGAGGTCACCGCGCCCAAGTGGTTCGGCATTCGGAACCACCTGGGCACCTTCCACGCCATCGCCGCCTGCAACCTCGCCGAGGTCGCCATGGGCATGCTCGCCGAGGCGACCGTCCCCACTTCCCATCGATGGATCCCCAAGTCCATGACAGTTCGGTACCTGACGAAGGCCACCACATCGCTGCGCGCGGTCGCAGAACTCGACGAGGTCCCCGACTTCGGGACGATCACCGATGGCATCGACATCGTCGTGCCCGTCGCGATTCGAGACACCGCGGGCATCGAGGTGGTGCACGCGGACATCACCATCTGGGTCTCCGCGGCGTCCCGTTGACATACTCGACCGATGAACTCGGTGACGCGGTCGGAGTCCGATGACTCGGTAGTGGTGGTCGGAGGTTCGGGAGCGGTCGGCCGTCTGATGGTCGACCTGCTGCGCGGTGACGGCGTCTCGGTCACCGTCGTCGATATCAACGACGGTGCCGACGCCTTTCCCGTCACGGTCGGTGACATCACTACGCCCGACCAACAGCTCGCAGCGGTGCTGGCACATGCGGCGACGGTCATTCTGGCGGTGCCCGAATCCGTGGCGCTGGCGGCGGACCTGTCTGCTCTACAGCCCGACACCCTGCTGGTGGAAACCCTGTCGGTGAAGTCCGGCTTCTCCCGCCATGTGCAGGACGCACGTCCGATCGGTGCCGCGGTGGGAATCAATCCCATGTTCGCCCCGTCCCTCGGAATGGCCGGGCGCCCCGTCGCCGCCGTCGTGCACCGACCCGGCCCGCCGGTGGATGCCTTCCTCGACAGCATCACGCGGTGGGGCGGCCGAGTGGTCCACCTCGACGCGGCACGCCATGATCGCCTCGCCGCGGCGACGCAGGCGCTGACGCACGCCAGTGTCCTGGCGTTCGGCCTGGCTCTGGCCGAACTGGACCTTCCGTTCGTCGACATCGACGCCGTTGCGCCTCCCCCACACGCGACGATGCTGTCCGTGCTCGCTCGCATCACCGGCGGCGAACCCGAGGTCTACTGGGATGTCCAGGCGGGCAATCCGCACGCCGCCGACGCCAGGGCTGCGCTGCACCGAGCGACGCAGACGGTGAGCGAGACCGTCGCTTCCGGTTCCGAGGCCGACTTCGCCCGCCTGTTGGCGCAGGCCGAAGCCGCTCTGGGTGGGAACGGCGATCGGTATCGAGCATTGTGTGCGGAGATGTTCGGTATCGTTCGAGGCAGCGGTGGTAGCCCATAGCCGCGGTGGGACGAGTGCGGAAGCGGAGGCACGCGATGTTGGAGCAACCGTCGTTGCCGGAATTCGACTCCGAGGATGTCGTCGAGAGCGCAGTCGTCGCACGGTTGGCGAAGAACTGGTCGCAGCGCGCGACGGTCAAGAAGCCCGAGCCCGAGCTGGACGATTTGTTCGACCTCGCCAAGCAGGATTTCCCCGACGCCCTGATCCCCTTCGGTGAGCACGACACCTTCACCGGTGCCACTCCCGAGCAACAGGATCGACTTCGGGCGTGGGGTTGGATCGCGTTCAACAAGAACGTGATGGACGTCGAGCAGCATGTCGTTCATCCCGGTTTCGCGCTGTTGGCGCAAGACGTGTTCGAGACCGGGATGGGTGACACCCTCGCGGTCGCGGTGACCCAGGCCATGGTCGACGAGCAGTACCACACCCTGATGCACCTCAATGCGAGCGCAGCCACTCGGCGCGGACGCGGCTGGGCTCTGTCGGAACGTTCATTGCCGTTCAGCTCCACCGTGCGCCGGCAGCGTGCGGCGCAGGCGAACAGTGACGACCCCTGGTCGGCCGCGATCAGCTCGCTCGCGTTCATGACGGTCGCAGAGATCTCCATCACCTCGTATCTGGACCTGATCGAGGACGACGACGTCATTCAGCCCATCAACCGGGCAACCGTCAAACTGCACAACCGCGACGAGTACTGCCATGCATCGATCGCCGACGACATGGCTGCGATCGTCTTCGACCGACTCGGC
Organism: Rhodococcus sp. NPDC076796; assembly: GCF_040702765.1. Classification (NCBI taxonomy): domain Bacteria; kingdom Bacillati; phylum Actinomycetota; class Actinomycetes; order Mycobacteriales; family Nocardiaceae; genus Rhodococcus; species Rhodococcus sp. NPDC076796. The sequence goes on from NZ_JBFBMS010000007.1 coordinate 152,811, forward strand.
TCCGCCGACCGGCAGAAGTTCCTGGACGGCCTCGTCGACGGCATGGACGCGTTCTCGAGCAGCGACTTCTCCACCTGGGGACGCATCCTCGAACTCGAGGGCATCCGCGGTGCCGAAGAGATGCTCGCCGATGTCGAGCAGGACAAGAGTCGCCGCGCGTTGGTTCAGGACTACAGCGGGTTGCGGTCACTGTGCCGAAAACTCGACGTCGAGAACAGTATCGATATCGACTGGGACTGACTGCGAGGCTCACGCAGCGCCTACCCACACGTAACATCTACGGCGAATTTCGCTATCAAGTAGTGGCCTCGACTCCACGGGGCCCGGTCCCACCACTCCCCCCGACAGCTCGGAGATTCGATGTCGTCAGCTCAACACGCAGCCGTACACGTGGAGGACGTACACAAGTCCTTCGGCGATGTGCAGGCGTTGCGCGGCATCAGCTTCTCCGCAGAGAGGGGAACCGTTCTGGGCATTCTCGGCCCGAACGGTGCAGGCAAGACGACGACCGTGAAGGTGCTGTCCACCCTGATCGCACCCGACAGGGGCAGAGCCTTCGTCGCCGGTCACGATGTCGCGGCCGACGCTCCGGCAGTACGCCGCTCGATCATGATGACCGGGCAGTACGCAGCCCTGGACGACACACTGTCCGGCCGCGAGAACATCGAGCTCTTCGGTCGTTTGATGGGTCTGGACAAGAAGGCCGCGAAGGCCCGAGCCAAGGCGCTGCTCGACGAGTTCGACCTCTCCGACACCGGCAAGCGCCCCGTGCGTGGCTACTCGGGCGGTATGCGTCGCCGTATCGACATCGCCTGCGGCCTCGTCGTGCGGCCGGAGGTCGTGTTCCTGGACGAACCGACCACCGGACTCGACCCACGCAGTCGGCAGGGCGTCTGGTCGCTGGTCGAGGCACTCAAGGCGCAGGGCATCACCGTGCTGTTGACGACGCAGTATCTCGAAGAAGCAGACGTCCTGAGCGACAACATCATCGTCATCGACAAGGGCACGGTCATCGCGGAAGGCACGTCGGACCATCTCAAGGCCATGACCGGCGGCAGCTACTGCGAGGTCGTTCCCCTCGATCCCGGCCAACTCCGTGCGGCCGCGGAAGCCCTGGGCGACATGGTCCCCGCTGCAGTTCACGCCGAGATCACCGCTGCCTCGGACCGGCTCTCCGTTCCTGCACCCGACGGCGCAGCCACTCTGTCGGAGATTCTGCGCCGGATCGATGCACAGGGCATCGTGTTGGCCGACATCGCCCTCCGCCGTCCGTCGCTCGACGACGTTTTCCTCACTCTCACCGGGCACTCGCAGAGGAGCACCACACCATGACGGCCACGACACGAGGCGTGGCCGATTCGCAGGCCAGGACCGTGCCTCGGACCGATGTCGGTTCGACGGCTCAGCAGCCGAAGAGGCGGTCGAGGACGAAGCCGTCGGGATTCGTGCAGTGGCAGGCCCTCACCGGCCGTGCACTGTGGACCATGCTGACCAAGGGTGAGTTGCTGGTCGCAGTCATCGCCCCGCTCATCTTCACCGTCGGCTTCTATCTGCCTCTCAAGTTCGTCATGGGCTTGCAGGGCATCGACTACGCCCAGTTCCTGATGCCGATCATCGTGCTGCAGGCCATGGCGTTCACCGCGATCTCGGCTGCGCAGCGTGCGTCCACCGAGGCAATGAGCGGTCTCAATTCACGTCTCAAGACCATGCCGGTCGTCCGTGGCGTGCCGCTCGTATCGAGGATCTCGAGCGGTATCGTCCGCTCGTTGGTCTCGCTCGTATCCGCCCTCGGTTTCGGTTACGTCATCGGTTTTCGCTTCACTGCAGGATTCGGCCAGGCCGTGTTGTTCTGTACACTCGCCATGCTGATCAGCACCACGTTGTCGATCGGTGCCGATGCGATCGGAACGCTGTCGAAGAGTCCCGAAGCGACCAGCCAGGTATTGACCCTCCCCCAGCTCATTCTGGGTATGGCCTCGTGCGGTTTCGTTCCGGAAAGTGGATTCCCCGAACTCATCCGACCGTTCGTACGCAACCAGCCGATCTCGCAGTTCTCCTTCGCGATGCGCGATATGGCCGAAGGCGGAGTCACCTTCCAGGTGTTGTGGCCGTCGCTCGCGTGGGTGGCCGGCTTGATCCTGTTTTTCGTACCGCTCGCCATCTGGGCGAGCTCCAGGCCAGAGTGACGAGTCGGAGATGACGATGTCCGAAGCGTCGGTGAACACAACCCGCGTATCCAGCTTGACCTTCCCAGAACCCAACATGGTCCTGAGCGAGAAGTCCATCCGTGCTCTCTGGACCCACAGTCTCATCCAGGCCAAGCGACTGTTGATGCGATGGATGCGCGATCCGTCGACGATGATTCAAGCGTTGCTGTACCCCGCGTTGATGCTGGTCATGTTCCGTGTCGTACTCGGGAACTCGATTTCCGCGGCTACCGGAGCGCCGGCGATCTACGGCCAGGTGCCTATGATCGCTCTCGTCGGAGCGATGTTCGGATCGATCGTGAGTGCTGTCGGTCTCAAAGGCGAACGCAAATCGGGTTTGCTGTCACGGTTCTGGACGACACCCACGCACCGCGCCGCCGGTCTGCTGGGCAGAATGATTGCCGAAGCAGTTCGAGTGCTCGTCACCACGCTCGTGATCACCTGTGCCGGTGTGGCAATGGGGTTCAGATTCACGCAGGGAATCCCGGCCGGCATCCTGTTGATGTTGATACCGGTTGTATTCGGTATCGGGTTCGCCGTGATGATCACATTCCTGGCCACCGTCGCCGGCGACGCACCCCTGGTCGAGGTCGTGTCGATCTTCGCCACACTGCTCATGTTCTTCAACGCCGGCTTCGTACCCGTGCTTGCCTACCCGCCATGGCTTCAACCGGTCGTCGCGGCGCAGCCGATGTCGGTCGCGGTCGATGCAATGCGAAACCTGGCAATGGGTGGTCCGGTCCTGACGCCGGTGTTGCAAACACTTGCGTGGTCACTCGGAATGGCAGTTGTGTTTCTGATCCCCGCAATCCGCGGCTACAAGAAGGCATCTTCGGACGGATGAGAGCCCCGCACACGGACGCCTTCGGACCGACCCCACATCGATGACCACGCCGGCACGTGGTTGCGCGCCCTCTACACCCGAGTGAGTCGACTGCCCACGGCACAGAAAACACCGAGCCTTCGGATGCTGAACGAATCGACTAGAAAAGTGAGCACTATCACGTCGGCGTGAAACGCAACTCGTCCACCAGTAGTTCTGTAATTGCCCAGAAGGGTGCTCTCCGGAAAAATGTTACGGTTCTGTCAACCACATGCTAATGCCGAGGTCGTCCGACACGGCAAGCCGAATCGGAAAGAGGCTATGGCGATTACTTCCCGAGCCGCACGAATTTTCTGTGCGCTCGCAGCAACGTTCGCCATGATCCTCTCCGGACAAGCAATCGCGTCCGCCGATCCTGCCGCTAGCCCTGCACAATTACCGACCGTCGAGGGGACCAACGACTTCGGCTGCGTCCCCAGCCCCGAGCATCCTCGACCCGTCGTGCTCATTCACGGCACCAAAATGGACGCCACGACGTGGACCATCCTGGCCCCTCAGCTCATCGAACAGGGCTACTGCGTGTTCGCGCCCAACTACGGCGCGGTCGGACTGCTCTTCGAACCCGGCAAGATTGTTTGGGGATCGGGCGACATACCCGAATCGGCACGCGAGATCGGCGGCTTCATCGATCGAGTTCTGACCGAAACAGGAGCCTCACAGGTCGACATCGTCGGTCACTCGCAGGGCGGAATCGTAGCCAGGCAGTACATGAAGTTCGACGGAGGAACAGATCCCGCCGACCCCGCTCGCAACAAAGTCCACAGCCTTGTCACCTTGGGCGCGACAAACCACGGAACAACTTTCGGTGGATTGCAGGAGTTGGCAAAGCTCGTCACCTCACTCGGACTGCCCGGTGACGCCATCACACCCTTGACGTGGAACATGGCCGGTGCCCAGCAACTCGTCGGCTCTCCGGTTCTGGTCAATCTCAATGCCGGTGGTGATGTGCTGCCCGGAGTCGACTACACGGTGATCGCCACTCGTGACGACACGATCTCTACCCCGCCCGAGCTGACCTTCCTACGCACGGGTGATACGGAGTCGGTGCACAACGTGTGGGTGCAGGATGTCTGCCCCGCCGCCACCACTACCCACGTCGGGCTCGTCACCGACCCGGTACCGAACCACATGGTACTTTCCGCACTCGACCCGGAGTACGCCGCAACCCACACTGCAGCTTGCTGATCATCCGCGATCACCTCCCCCACCTAAAGGTCTGCTTGTGCATGATTCCGTAGCCGTTTCGGTCGTGATCCCCGCTCACAACGCCGGCGAACTCCTGGCTGTGCAGTTGTCTGCGCTCGCGCATCAGGACTACGACGGTCCGCTCGAAATCGTCGTAGTCGACAACAATTCGACGGATTGCTCGGTGGACCACCTCGAAATTTCGGATACAGGTCAGGCGGTACGCATCGTGCGGGCCCACGACGGTGTCGGCCCTGCCTACGCCCGCAATCGAGGGGCAGACGCCGCCCACGGCGAACTGCTGCTGTTCTGTGACGCCGACGATCGAGTCCACCCCGATTGGGTTCGCAAGATGGTCGATTTTCTGCACGATGGCAGGTACGACATCGTGACCTCTGCTGTCGAAGGACGAACCCTCAACCCCGCAGGGCATCGCAAGATCGCCGAGATCGCATCTCCGGAAAACTTTCAATCCCCCAAATTCTTTGCACCGATCGTCGTGGGTTGCAGCTTCGGATGCACCGCTGCGGCATACCGAGATTTGGGTGGGATCGACGAAACCTACCGTGCCAACGAGGAAGTCGAATTCGGATGGCGGGCAGTTCGGTCCGGTTACCGTGTGGGCTACTTGCCCGAGGCACTTGTCGCATACCGGTATCGCGTCGGCTTCCGAGCCGGCTTCCGCCAGGGCATGTCTCGCGGAACCAGTTTCGCGCGACTCGCAGATGCGTTCCCCGACAGTGGGCTACCCGCCCAATCGGCCACTCGCCTCTGCCGTGAACTCCTCGGACTCGCTGTCGCGCGCGCGACGCCCGAGGAGCGCGGCTTGCTGACAGGTATCGCCCTCGGCCGCCTGCGCGGCGCGATCACGCACCGCACCCTTCGTCTCTAGTCGACCGTTATCCCCTCGGCGACGTGCATCGCTGTGTCGAGTGCCCGCCCGACGACCACCAGCGACTCCGCTGAGGTCATGTTCGCGTGGGTAGCGTCGACGTCGATGTTCTCGATGGTGCCGCCCACGTACGGCGACCACAGCAAGGCCGCATCGCCTGCGGACGGGTGATCTCGCGCTGCGGAGAAGAACAACAGATCCCCTTCGAACGCCACCGGCGAATAGCCGTTGATCTTCATCGCGCTCGCGAGAGCGTCCTCATACAGGTTCGACACCTGTCGCTCGTCGAACATGTCCAGTTCGGCCAGCACGAGATCAACGACCTGCCGGCGGGTGGCCTCGCTGCGCAAGTCGGTGAGCTCCCCCGCTCCGCCGATCCCGAGCGCATGCAGGTTGTCCGCGAACTCCTCGGCGAAGACCGCCTCGTCGACAGTCGGGAGACTGTCGAGCATCGCGACCACTCCCACATCGTGCCCGGATGTTCGGAGCGAAACGCTGATGGCATGGGCGAGCACGCCGCCGAACGACCAACCCAACAGATGGATCGGACCGGTCGGCTGCACACGAAGAATCTCACGGGCGTAGAACTCGGCTTGCTCATCAATGGTTGTCGGCAATGCCGAACCACCGCTCAGTTGCGGGAGCTGCAGGCCGTAGATTGGGCGTCCCGGAGCGGTGGTCTCGGCCAGCGCGGCATAGTTCCAGGCCAGCCCGATCATCGGGTGGATACAGAACAACGCCGGGCGGTCACCGCCAGTACGAATGGGAAGTATCGCCGCCAGCGGATCTGCCGCAGCGCCGCCCGCTTCCGAACGTGCCTCCTCGTCGATCCGACGCGCGAGCAGCTCGACGGTGGGCTCGGTCAGAATCCACTGCACCGCAACCGCAGCGCCGCAACGTGAACGGATCCGAGCGGCAAGCTTGGCCGCGAGGAGCGAATTGCCACCGAGCTCGAAGAATCTGTCGTCCAGCCCGACGTCGCCGAGTCCAAGCACGTCGGCCACCGAGGCAGCCACCTCTGCTTCGAGATCCGTCGTTGGAGCACGGAACTCGATCCGGCGCACTTGTGGGTCCGGTAGTGCACGACGATCGAGCTTGCCGTTGACCGTCAACGGCAACGACTCGAGGGCCATCAGGGCGTCGGGAACCATGTACGACGCCAGGCTCTGCGCCGCGTGCCCGCGCACGTGATCGAGATCCACCGACCCGTTGTCGGCCACCACGTACCCAACGAGCCGGGATCCGAGGTGATCGTCTTCGCGGACGACGGCGACAGCCTGCGCCACATCGGGTGCGGACCGAAGCGCTGCTTCGACCTCGCCGAGCTCGATCCTGAAGCCCCGCAACTGGACCTGCGAGTCCGACCGGCCGACGTAATCGAGGGTGCCCTGCGGCGTCCACTGCGCCAGATCGCCGGTGCGGTACATACGCGCACCGACGCCCTGGAACGGATTCGCGACGAAGCGTCCGACTGTCAGTTCTGCACGTCCGAGGTACCCGCGCGCGAGCTGCACACCGAAGACGTAGACCTCGCCCACCACTCCGACCGGGACCGGGCGCAGACCCTGATCGAGTACGTACGTTCCGAGGCCGTCGATCGCGGTCCCGATCGGGTGTCGGACGCTCTCGTCGACACCACGGACCTCGTGATGTGTCACGTGCACCGTGGTCTCGGTGATTCCGTACATGTTGCTCAGCAGCGGTGCATCGACTCCGTGCGCATCGAACCATCCGGTGAGCTTCCTCGGATCCAGGGCCTCGCCGCCGAACACGATGTGTCGCAACGCCGTCGGCGACGACGACGCGGCCCGCTCGGCGTCGACGAACTGGTAGAACGCCGATGGCGTCTGGCTGAGCATCGTCACGCCCTCGCGCGCCACGAGCTCGACGAACTCACGAGGCGACCGGGACGTGGCATGATCCACCACCACAAGAGTGCCGCCGTGCAACAACGGTCCCCAGATCTCCCACACGGAGAAGTCGAACGCGAAAGAGTGGAACATCGTCCACACGTCACTCGGTCCGAAGTCGAATGTCCGATCGGTGTTGCGGAACAGTCGTACGACGTTCTCGTTGGGTATCGCAACGCCTTTGGGCGTGCCGGTGGACCCGGAGGTGTAGATGACGTAGGCGAGATCCGCGCCACTGCGCGCGGTACCGGTCCGGGTCGCCGAAGGCTGCTCGGTCGCACCCACACCCTCCCATGCGATGACGGGCACACCGAATTCGGCGTACGACGTCGTGCCGTCACGGTCAGTCAGTACACACGTCGGACGTGCATCCTCGATCATGAAGCGCGCCCGGTCGAGCGGCAGTGACGTGTCGACGGGGAGGTAGCCGGCACCGGACTTCAGTACGGCCAGCAAGCCGACGATCAGCTCGATACCGCGGGGAAGCGCTATGGCAACCAGGGTTTCCCGCCCCGCGCCGGCCGAGACAAGCGTGCCGACCAGCTTCTCGGCTCGTAGGTCGAGCTCGCGATAGGTCACGCGCTCGTCACCGAAGACCACGGCGGTGGCGTCGGGTGCGGCCAGTACCTGCTTCTCGAACAGTGAGATCAGCGATTCGTCCCACGCCTCTGAATCAAGCTCGGCTGCAACGGTTTCCGTCACACCGTTCCAGGTCTGCAGCAGCTGCGCCCGCTCGGCACCCTCGAGAATGTCGATGGTGCCGGCTGTGTCGACTCCCTTCGATGCGTCGGCGACGGAGTCCAGCACGCGAGCAAATCTCGTCGTCATCGATTCCGCCGCGTCCGCGTCGACCAGATCGGCCCGATACTTCAGGGTGAAGGTGATCTCGGCGTCGGCTACGACCACCATAGTCAACGGGTAGTGAGTTGCATCCTTGGTGTCGACACCGAGGACGCTCATCCCGTCGATCGAGCTCGCCGCGGACAACCCGGACTTGTCGATCGGGTACGACTCGAACACCACCAGGGTGTCGAACACTGCTGCCGAGCCGACCGTCTGCTGAATGTCGGTCAGACCCACGTAATGATGATCGAGAAGTTCCGCCTGCGCCCTCTGCGTGCGGTGCACGAGATCCTCGATGCTCGAGTTCGCGTCCTGGGTGAATCGGACCGGGACGGTGTTGATGAACAGCCCGACCATCGATTCGATGCCATCGAGCTCCGCGGGACGACCGGACACCGTGGTTCCGAACACGACATCGTCGCGAGTCAGCAAGCGCGAGAGCAGAACTCCCCACGCCACCTGAACCAGAGTGTTCATCGTGACGCCCAGTTCCGACGCGCGGTCCGACAACCGAGCGGCGTCCACACCGCTGAGGACGAACTTCTTCTCGGCGATCTCAGGAGAGTGGGCATCTGCAGAGCCACGCTGCGAGATCAGCGTAGGATCGTCCAGTCCTGCGAAGGCCCGTTGCCACGCGTCCAGCGAGTCGTCGACGTCACGCGTGGACAGCCACGCAAGGAAATTGCGATAAGGACGCACCCTCGGCAGAACGGATGTCTCACCGCGAGTTGCGTACAGGACCAGCAGATCCTTCATCAAGATCGGCATCGACCAGCCGTCGAGCAGAATGTGGTGGCTGGTCACGCCGAGCGTCCACCGATCGGCGGCCGTACGGATCAACAGGAACCTGATGAGCGGCGGCGCGGTCATATCGAATCCGAGCGCCTGTTCATTACTCAGCAACTGGTCCGCAGTCGTCGAATCATGTTCGGCAACAGTGAGATCGATGGTTCGCCACGGCACACGAACCGACTCGACGACGACCTGCACAGCATTGCCGGTGTCGTCGCGCAGGTATGCGGTGCGCAGGTTGGAATACCGTTCGAGAATCCGATCCGCCGCGACGTGCAGCCTCTCCGAGTCGACGTCGCCGCCGAGGTGCAGCTGGATCTGCGTGGTGTACACGTCGGTCGTGGCCTCGGAAATCGACGCGTGGAACAGCAGTCCGTTCTGCAGCGGCGACAGCGGCCAGATGTCGCGCACCGACGGCAGCTGTGCCTCCACCCGCTCGATGTCGCGCTGAGTCAGCTGCACGAGCGGCAGATCCGACGGCGTCAGACCTCCGGCGCCGTCGTGTCGTCCGTGCTCGACGATGGACGTCAGCGCATCTCGCCAGTGCTCGGCCAAGGCGTGAACGTCCGACTCCGACAACAGGGTCGTCGGGAAGCCGAAGTCTGCGGTGAGGCGTCCACCGACCACGACGGCGTTGATGTCGATCGGAGCCATGGCGGGGGCGTCCACGTCGGGCGTCCCGGTGAGGTCACCGAGATCGCCGGCCGGAATCCACCCGACCTTCTCCATGCCCTCGGGTATGTCGGCCGCCGACACACGGCCCAGGTAGTTGAAGCTGATCTGCGCGTGCGCCGCCGAGGGCGGTGCGAACGCCGGGTCGCCCATGTACCGCAGCAATCCGAAGCCTAGACCCTTGTCCGGAATCGATCGCAGCTGCTCCTTGACCGACTTCACGACGGCACCCGCAGCGACGCCACCGGAGAAGGCGTCGCCCACGTCGATGGTCTCGAGTTCGAGTCGGACGGGGTAGATGCCGGTGAACCAGCCGACCGTACGGGACAGATCTGCCCCTGGGGCCAGCGACTCCTCGCGCCCGTGACCCTCGAGTCTGATCAGAACCGACGAAGACTGTGTACCCCGCTCTTCACGCCAGCGGGCCACCGCGAGCGAGAGTGCGGCGAGGAGAACATCGTCGACACCGGCGTTGAAGGCAGTGGGGATCGCCGTCGTCACGGCCTCGGTCGTGGCCTCGTCCACCTCGATGTGGACCTTGCGCACAGTCGATGCCAAGTCCACCGTTGGGTCGAAGGCGCGCGTACCGACGGGCACCTCGATCCGATCCAGAACCGAAGTCCAGTAGGGCAATTCGGCTCGACGGAGGTCGGAACCAGCGTTGTCGACCAGTGCGTGTGCCCATCGCCGGAACGACGTGCCGACCGGATCGAGTGTCGGTACGGACCCTGCAGACACCTGCAGCCAGGCCGAGATGAGATCGGGAACGATGATGCGCCAGGATACGCCGTCGACGACGAGGTGGTGAGCAGCGACGATGAGCCTGCCCGTGTCGTCGGTTCGTTCTCCTGAGGGTGATGCCGGATCGAGCCAGGCGAACTCGACGACTCGTCCGGCCGCTGGGTCCAGACGACTCAGCGCACCCTCGAGTGCCGACGCAGCGAGGTTCAGACGATCCTCGTCACCGAGGGCCGGATCGACGGCCGTGCGAGTGACGGCCGCTGCGACATCGACACTGCCCTGCTCGCGCGTGCGCAGCACCCACGCACCCTCCACGCCGCGTTGAAGCACCGCACGCAACATGTCGTGGCGATCGATCACGGCGGTGAGGGTGGCGACGATCTGGTTCTCGGTGATGCCGGCAGGAAGCTCGAGAGCGAGGTTCTGGGTGAACCGATCGAAGCCACCGGCGCGCTCGACCATGAAGCCGACGGCCGGGGTCAGCGGAATCGTCCCCGCTCCCCCGCCGGGCAGTTCCTCGAGTACCTCGGCGGCACCGGATTCCACGATCTCGGCCAGTGCGGCAACGGTTCTGAGCTCGAACACGTCCCGCGGTCCGAAGTTCAGGCCGCGGGCTCGGGCGCGCGAGACCAGCTGGATCGACACGATGCTGTCACCGCCGAGGGCGAAGAACGAGTCGTCCACGCCCACGGTGTCGACACCGAGTACTTCCGCGAACACCTCGCTCAGGGCGCGCTCGGTGTCGGTGGACGGTGCGCGACCTGCGGTGGTCTCGAACACCGGTTCCGGCAATGCGTTTCGGTCGAGTTTGCCCACCGGGGTCAGCGGCACTTGGTCCACCACGACGACGGCCGAGGGCACCATGTGTGCAGGAAGAGATCTACCGACGTGCTCACGGACGTCGGCGGCGTCGATGTGAGCTCCCGGCTGTGAGCGTACGTAGGACACGAGGGCGGTGCCGCCGGAGGCAAGCGTCCGCCCGAGGGTGGCCACGAAGTCGACGCCCGGGTATGTCGCGACGACGGAGTCGATCTCACCGAGCTCGATGCGGAATCCGCGGATCTTGACCTGGAAGTCCGAGCGACCCACGTACTCGATCACGTTGCTGCCGTTGCTCTTTCGCCAGCGCACGACGTCACCTGTTCGGTACATCCGGTCTCCGGCGTCGCCGAAAGGATTCGCGACGAAACGCTCGGCCGTCAGCCCGTGCCGTCGGAGATATCCACGGGAGAGCTGGACACCGGCGAGGTAGAGCTCGCCGGTGACGCCGAGCGGTACCGGACGCAGGCGCGAATCCAGCACGTACGACGCCATTCCCCGGATGGGCCCGCCGATCGACAGCAGGTCGCCGGGGCTCAGAGCGTCGCTGATGTTGGTCATGATGGTGGTCTCGGTCGGGCCGTAGCCGTTGAAGAACCGAACGTGAGTGGACCAGCGCTGCACCAGCTCCGGCGAGCACTGCTCACCGCCGGCGATCACGACCTCGAGACCGGTCACCGCGTGAGGATCGATCGAGGCCAGAACCGTCGGAGTCAGGAACGTGTGCGTTACGGACTCCCGCGTGATCAGCGCCTCGAGCTCGCCGCCGCCGTACGTGCGCGGTGGCGCGATCACCAGGGTGGACGCGGAGGCAACCGCGAGCAGCAGTTCGAGAACCGACGCGTCGAAACTGGGCGACGCGAAGTGCAGCGCGCGGGATTGCTCGGTCAACCGGTAGCGATCACTCTGCTCGGCCGCGAAGTTGGCCAGCCCGCGATGCGTGACCACCACACCCTTGGGCTTTCCGGTGGAGCCGGAGGTGTAGATGACGTATGCGGCGTCGTCGGTCTGCGCACGGCGGATCGAATCAGGCTGTACTACTGGGGTGTTCGGCTGCGCGAGTGCGTCGACGACGATCCAGTCCACCTCGGTCGGCAGTGAGTCGACGACATCCGAAGTCGTGAGCCCGATCCGTACGCCGGAGTCACTGAGCATGAAGCGAACTCGATCGTCCGGGTAGTCGGGATCGACGGGCACGAAGGCTGCGCCGGAGGCCGTCACGGCCCACACCGCGGTCACCGACGAGATGCTGCGGCGGGTGGCGACAGCCACCGTGGTGCCCGGTCCGATACCGCGACCCCGCAGAATCTCCGCGATAGCGGTGGACGTCTCGTCGAGCTCCCGATAGGTGACCTGGTCGCTGCCCTGCGCCAGTGCAGTTCGGTCCGGGTTCGCAGCGACGGCATCGGCCATCAGATCCGCGAGGGTTCGTGGGGCGACGGTTCCCACCGGCCCGCGCAGCAGATCCTGCATCTCGCTGGGTGCCGACAACTCGATATCGCCCACCACCGTCTCGGGATCGGCCGCAACGGCGGCCAGCACCCGCACGAGCCGCGCCGAGATCTCGTCGACGGTGTCGGCGTCGAACAAGTCTGTGGCGTAGGTGATCACGCCTGCCATGCCGTCGGCGCTGCCGTCGGGCCGGGCTTGTTCGGACAGCGTGAACTGCATGTCGAACTTTGCGCTCGTGTCCTCGATGTCGACACCGGCGATCGTCAGATCGGGCAGTGCCAGAGAGCTCGTAGCCTGGTTCTGGAACGAGAGCGCAATCTGGAACAGGGGGTGCCGGGACTGCGAACGTTCGGGGTTCAGCTGTTCCACCAGACGCTCGAACGGCACATCGGCATGCGCGAAGGCCTCGAGGTCTGCGTGCCGCACGGTGTTCAGGACGGTCGCGAACTGGCTGCTCGGCTGCACGTCGGTCCGCAGTACGAGCGTGTTGACGAACATCCCGACGAGATCGTCGAGGGCGGCGTCTCCGCGGCCTGCGATCGGCGTCCCGATCACGACGTCATCGGTGGCCGCCAGTCGTGCCAACAGCACGGCGAGCGCTGCGTGGACCACCATGAACAGCGTCGAACCACTCTCGCGTGCGACCCGGCCGAGGGAAGCGTGCAGGGACGCGTCGATCTCGAAACGAGCCGCCGCTCCCCTGTTGCTGATCACCGGTGGACGAGGTCGGTCCGTGGGTAGATCCACTCGATCGGGAATTCCGGCCAGCGTCCGAGTCCAGAAGTCCAACTGCTTCGAGAGCACCGACTCCGGGTCGGTCTCCTCACCCAGTACCCGACGCTGCCACAGGGTGTAGTCCGCGTACTGCACGGCCAGATCCGACCAGCTCGGGGCAGCTCCCACCGTGCGAGCCGAATATGCCACCGCAAGATCCCGCGCGAGCGGTCCCATCGAGAATGCGTCACCGCTGATGTGGTGCACCACCACGGCCAGTACGTGCTTGCGCTCACCGAGCCGATAGAGCCACGCTCTCAGCGGTACCTGGATCGTCACGTCGAACGGCATGCTCATGGCGTCGGCCAGAACCGCGACGAGTTCGTTCGACTCGACGGCAATGGGCGTGAGATCGGGCACCTCGATACCGTCGGCCACCACCGATTGCCTTGCCCGACCATCGGTTTCGGGATACAGCGTCCGCAGCGACTCGTGTCGATGCACGATGTCGGATACCGCACCCTGTAGCGCAGCCACATCCAGATCGCCGGTCAGCGAGATCGCCAACGGCAGATTGTCGGCGGCCGAGGTGGTGTCGAATTGGTTGAGGAACCACATTCGCTGCTGTGCGTACGACAGCGGGATCTCCGCCGGACGCTCGACAGGCTCGAGCTTCGGAACGGCGCGCTCGGACGACAACGCCGAGACCGCCGCAGCGAAGGCGGCGACAGTGGAGGCCTCGAACAGCGCTCGAACCGGAACACGCCATCCGGCCGCAACGCCCACTCGTGCGACGAGACGGGTTGCGATCAGAGAGTTCCCGCCCAGATCGAAGAAATCGTCGTCGAGTCCGACGCGGTCGACACCCAGAACATCGCCGAACGATGCCGCGACGATCTCTTCCACCGGTGTCGACGGTGCGCGGTACTGCCGGGTATCGATCGATGGGGACGGTAGTGCGCGACGGTCCAACTTGCCGCTCGAGTTCAACGGAAGTTCGCCGAGGACAACGACGGCACTCGGAATCATGTACGCGGGCAACAAGTTCTTGGCGAACTCGGTCACAGATGCACGATCGGGTGCGGCACCGACCGTCGGCACCACATAGGCCACGAGCTGATCACCGGTGGCCGTCGGCACCACCAGAACGACGGCCTGGTTGACATCGGCAGAGGTGAGCAGCGCGGATTCGATGTCGCCGAGTTCGATGCGCTGGCCGCGGAACTTCACCTGGAAATCGCTGCGCCCGATGTAGTCGAGAACGCCGTCGGGTCGACGTCGAACCAGGTCGCCGGTCCGATACATCCGGGTGCCGGAACCACTCACGTCGGCGACGAACCGGTCCGATGTCAGATCCGGACGGGCGACGTAGCCCCGGGCGAGTTGGTCACCGACCAGATACAGCTCGCCCTGCACACCTGCCGGCACCGGGTGCAGTCGTCGGTCGAGAACCAGCGCGCCGACGTTCCACTCGGCCACACCGATGGGTACCGAGCCGCGCGAATCCGGCTCCGCACGATGATGAGTCACCGATACCGCGGCCTCGGTAGGTCCGTAGAGATTGTGGACGCGGGCAGAGCTGACGCGACCGAAATCGGTAACGGTCTCCGGCGGCAACGCCTCACCGATGACGAAGATGTCACGCAGCGTGGCGCATTCGGCGGCGCGTGCGTGCGCAGCGAACACGGTGAGCATCGACGGTACGAAGTCCGTGAGTGTCACCCCGTGCCGGGCAATCGAGGCCGAGATGTACTCGGGGTCGCGATGGCCGTCCGGCTTCGCGAGAACGATGCGGCCCCCGGTACGCAGCGGCAGGAAGAAGCCCCACACCGAGACGTCGAAGGTGGTTGCGGTCTTCTGGAAATAGACGTCGGTGTCCGCCACTTCGTACTGTGCCGTCATCCACGCCAGCTGGTTCTCGACCGCGCGGTGGGACACCGCGACGCCCTTGGGGTTTCCGGTCGAGCCGGAGGTGAAGATGACATAGGCGGGACTGGCCGTGTGCAGGGGGCGTAACCCGTTCGCGCGCAGAGGAGAACCGTCGAGCGCCGAGTCGAGGGTGTCGATCGCGATGGACTCCGGCACCGTCTCGTGCCGGCGGGTCTCGTCGGGTTCGATGTCGGCGGCGCTGGTGAGCAGACACAACGGAGCAGCCGTGCCGAGGATGTGGGCCCTGCGTTCGCTCGGCAGATCAGGATCGATCGGCACGTATGCACCGCCTGCTCGAACCACGGCGTAGATCGCCACCAGCAGGTCGATCGAGCGCCTGATGGATACCGCGACGAGCACCTCGGGGCCGACACCGCGCGAGATCAGGTGCCGCGCAAGCGCGTTGACTCGGTAGTCGAACTCCGCGTAGGTCAGCGTGACGTCCTCGAACGTCACCGCCGGCGAATCGGGCGTCGCGGATACCTGCCGCACGTAGGCGTCCAGGATCGACCGGTCCGGCACCGCTACTGCATCGACGGCAGCGTGTTCGGTGGACAGTGCCCGCTCGGCGACGTCGAGCAGATCCACATCGCCGACCGGACGTGTCGGCGCATCGATGAGTCGCGCGAGCAGCAGGACGAAGCGGTCGGCAATTCCACGTACCGTCGCCTCTTCGAACAGATCTGCCGCATAGGTGAACGTGCCTGCGAGAGCGTGCTCCTCGGTACCGGCGGCGCGGTCCTCCAGGACCAGTTGCAGGTCGAACTTCGCGACCACCTCACCGAAGTCCAGCGGGGAGACCGTCAGATCGGGCAGCTCGAGCGTGCCTGTCGCCTGGTTCTGAAAAAACAGAGCGACCTGGAACAGCGGGTGCCGGTCGCCGGAGCGAATGGGGTCGAGCACCTCCACCAAACGTTCGAACGGGAGGTCGGCGTGCGCGAACGCCTGTAGATCGGCTTCGCGAACCTGGGAAAGCAGGTCCGAGAATGTATGGGACGCATCGACGGCGGTACGCAGAACGAGGGTGTTGACGAACATTCCGATCACGTCGTCGAGCGCCTGCTCACCTCGACCGGCAATCGGCGATCCGACGACGACATCCGTGGAATCGGACAGGCGGGCGAGCAGCACCGCGAAGGCGGTGTGTACCACCATGAACGGCGTGGCCCCGTGCTCGCGGGCCAGACGCCCGATCGCCGCCGTCGACGCCGCGTCGATGTCGAATCCGAGTACCCGACCGACTCCGGACGGATCGAGTGGGCGGCTACGGTCGGTCGGCAGGTCGAGATGATCCGGCAACCCCTCGAGATTGTTCTTCCAGAACGAAATCTGCTGATGCGCAACGGACTCGGGATCATCATCGAATCCGAGCACCTCGTGCTGCCACAGCGCGTAATCGGCATACTGCACTGCCAGTGGTTCCCAGCCGGGTGCATTCCCCGCGCTGCGAGCGGCGTAGGCGGTCATGATGTCTCGCACCATCGGCGCAACGGACGAGCCGTCGGCGGTGATGTGGTGGGCAACCAGCACGAAGACGTAATGGTCGGTGCCCAGATGCAGCAGGTTCAACCGCACCGGGACCTGCTGAGTCACATCGAAACCCGCGAAAGCCAGCTCCTGGACCCGACGCGCGACCGCATCGACCTCGATCGATTCGATCTCGAGCGTGACTCCGCTCTCGACTGCGTCCCGCACCATCTGGTATCCGGCCCCATCGACCTCCGGATAGTACGTGCGCAGAGATTCGTGACGATCGACGACATCGTCGATCGCGGAGGACAGCGCCGGGACGTCGAGAACCCCACGCAGTTCGATGGCGGCCGGGATATTGTTCGCTCCCGATGCGGTGTCGAAGCGGTTGAGAAACCACATCCGCCGCTGGGCCAAAGACAGCGGGATCCGCTCGGGCCGATCCCTTTTCGCCAGCACCGGCTGCGGTCGGCTCGCGGCGTTGTCGCCATCGGACGAGGCAATCTCCAAGCGGGCGGCGAGGGATTGCACCGTCGAGAACTCGAAGACGGTGCGTGCCGGCACTCGGGTTCCGGTCGCAGCGCCGAGACGTGCGGCCAGTTGCGTTGCGATCAGGGAGTTTCCACCGAGCTCGAAGAAGTCGTCGTCGGCACCGACTCGATCCATTCCGAGCAGCTCGCCGAAGATCTGCGCGACGGTGATTTCGAGGGGCGTCGATGGGGAACGGAACTCTGCTGCAGCGAAGACCGGAGCGGGCAACGCGGCCCGATCCAGCTTGCCGACGGGCGTCAACGGAATCGAGTCCAGTGCGATGATCATCGACGGAACCATGTGTCGCGGAAGATGTTGTGACGCAACCGAAAGAAGTGCTCGCTCATCGAATACCGACGTTGCCTTCGGCAGTACGTACGAGACGAGGGCGGTGGACTTCGACGGTGTCTCGCGGCCGACCGTCACGGCGAATTCGACGTTGTCGTCGGCTGCCAGAACGGCGTCGATCTCGCCGAGTTCGACGCGGAAGCCGCGAATCTTGACCTGAAAGTCGTTGCGGCCGACGTATTCGACCACTCGCTCGCCCTCGACCACCCGCCAGCGCACGACATCTCCGGTGCGGTACATCCGCGCACCGTCCTCGCCGAATGGACAGGCGAGGAAGCGATCCGAGGTCAGTCCACGTCGCTGGTGATAGCCGCGGGCAAGTCCCGGTCCGGCCAGGTACAGCTCTCCTGCCACCCCGTCGGGAGCTGGGTTGAGAGAAGCGTCGAGAACGTACGCGCTGACGCCGCGGATGGGGCCGCCGATGGTCACGCGCTCGTTCTCGGCGATCGGTCCGCCGATGTTGGTCATGATCGTGGTTTCGGTGGGCCCGTACCCGTTGAAGAAGCGGCGGCCCGGTGCCCATCGGTTCGCCAGCTCGGGTGGGCAGGCCTCGCCGCCGACGACGACGGTGTGCAGAGTGTTCGTGTCGGCCGGATTCACCGAGGCCAGTGCTGCAGGGGTGATGAAGGCGTGGCTCACGTTCTGCGCGCGGATGAGCGCAGCCAGATCGTCTCCACCGAGAATCTTCGGAGAGGCGACGATCATCGTCGAACCCCGGCCGATGCTCATCAGAAGTTCGAGTACGGACGCGTCGAAGCTCGGTGATGCGAAGTGCAGCACTCGCGACTGCTCGGTGAGCGAGTAGCGATCGATCTGCTCCTCGCAGAAGTTGCTCAGTCCGGCGTGGGTGACCACGACGCCCTTCGGCAGACCGGTCGATCCGGAGGTGTAGATCATGTATGCCGGGTGCGTCGGCTCCAGGGCTCGCACTCGATCCTCTGCGGTGACGGGCTCGCCGGACAGTTCGTCGAGACGCCGAGTCATATCACTGTCGTCGATGACCAGCCATTCGACCTCCGCGGGCAGATCCTGGCTCACCGCGCCGACGGACAACCCCAGCAGCACGCCGGAGTCGGACACCATGTGCCGTACCCGGTCGGCCGGGTAGGTCGGATCGATCGGCACGAATGCCGCACCGGTCTTGGCCACCGCCCACAGCGCCATGACGGACAGATCGGAGCGCGGAATCGACAATGCGACGAAGTCTTCAGGACCGACGCCACGCGCGATCAGTACGCGGGCGAGGGCAGCCGATCGAGCATCGAGCTCGGCGTAGGTCCAAGTTCGGCTTTCGAACACGAGGGCATCCGAGTCGGGTCCGAGTTCGACTGCCGAGGCCAGTAGCTGAGGCAGGAGTGGGGTACGCGGACGCCGACGGGCAGGGCGGTCACGTCGTACCGGTCGTTCCCTGCGTGCGCGCCCACGCCCGCTCGAGTTCTCGCCTTCCGGTGTTGTCGAAGTCTCCGACGTCTCGGTACTCATGATCGGCCGTAACTCCTCACATCGAACGGTCAACGCACCCGCCCGGTCGACGTACAGGACCGGGCGGCAGGCGTGCATCTACCTCGGCCCGCCGATACGACGCTCGTTGTGGGCGCGATCGCGGGGCATGCATCTTCGGACTACAAGTATGTATTCATGGTGATATCGGGGGCACAGCCCGTGATGTTACGGGCAAAGCTGCATCGTAGTCATAGGCGGATCAACCTGTGTGGTGCCGACGTGACGATGGCTCGAGTGTCACCGGGCTCGAAAGACAGTCTCGGTGACTGGCCGGCTACGCCATCATGGTTGTCGATACCGGCTGTCATTCCCGCGTGGATGTCGTGGGCAAAGCATAGAACGACGGTGGATCGGACCTGGTGTTCGTGGCTTCAGGTCCTGCACCGGGGAGCGAGATGGCGACCTCCGGGACAGCGCGCGGCGCTGAAAGCACCTGCGGGACTTCTCGCCAGTGTGGGGCCGATTCCTCCAATTCTAGTGCGATGTCAATGACCGTGTTCTCCTGCCACGCGAGTCCACCGATCTGAATACCGAAGGGCAAGCCCGTCTCTCGTGATCTTCCGACGGGCATGCTCACAACGGGCACCCCAGCGTAGTTCGCCCAGACGACATTCGCTACCGGGGCGTCGAAGACGCTGAATTGTGCCATCTCGTCGCGCACCACGCCGTCGACGACCGCCCCCGGCAGAACGATGGCATCGAGTGCAGAGTCGGAGAACATTCGGTTGTAAGCCCGCTGGAAGCGAAGTCGGTCTCGCTCGATACCGAGGTAGTCCGAGACGGGACTCGCGAGCGCAAGGATATCTGCACCGACGAGGAGCGCAGTGTCGGCTTCGTACAAGCCGATTCGGTCGGCGAATTGCTGATGGTACGAACCGACTTCGACCTTGTCTCCGAGAAGTAGACTCTGCGGCACCGGGGGTAAAGCGACCTCTACTATTTCGGCTCCCAACCGCCGTGCCTGGTTCAGCGCCTCCTCGAAAAGGGCAGCCAACGCTGAGGGCAGCTCACCGACAGCGTTGACCGGCAGTCCGAGACGACGCCCGGACAGCGGTGCGCTACCCCCTACTGCCGAGATCGAGTACCCGTCTCGAGGCACGGCGGGCCCGGCCGAGGTGGTGGGATCTTCGACATCGACTCCCGCCATGTAGCTGAGCAAGAAGGCTGCATCCGACACGCTTCTGGCCATCGGCCCCGTGTGGTCTCGTGTCCAGGCCAGGGGAATCACCCCGGCTACGCTGCAACGTCCGAAAGTCGGCTTGATCGACGAGATCCCGCAGGCCGATGCCGGTATTCGGAGTGAACCACCGGTATCGGTCCCGGTTGCGAGTGGTGTGAAGGACGCGGCGAGGGCGGCTGCGCTGCCACCCGATGAGCCGCCCGCGGATTTGGACAGATCCCACGGGTTGCCGACCTGAGGGGTGCTGACGCCGAAGGCGAACTCGTGCGTGTGCGTGTGTCCCATCAGAACCATTCCGGCATCCCGGAGCCTCTTCCACACACCGGAATCGCCGGCGGCGATGTTGCCTTGCAGCACGCGACTCGACGCGGTTACGGGCAATCCACTGACCGCGTACAGGTCTTTGAGACCGATCGGCACACCACACACCAGGGGGACGCTGCCGCCCTCACGTGTGCGACCTGCCGCGGACAGACGCGACGCCGCGGCATCGGCGGCGGCGTATGCCACCTCGGGATAGATACGAATCCACGCGTTCACCGAGCCGTCCGTCGCCCGGCTACGTGCGAAACATGCGTCGAGTAGCTCGCGAGGATCGAGCTTGCCCGATTGCAGAAGACTCGCAGCCTGCACAGCACCGAGCATCGCCAGGTCGGTGGTGTCGATCGAGTCGGGGGCGGGCAACGCGCGCGCAGAAACGCGGGTGTTACCACCGATCGCGAGGCCGATACCTCCCGCGGCAGCACCGCCGAAAAACCGTCGTCGGGTGAACCTCGTTGCCATACGCGCACACTACCGGCCGGCATCGCCCCGTCCTGCCGGCCGGAGACGTGCAGGACGCGGATCGCTGTCCGAATAGATCTGCGACGTTCTGTTCCGCGTGAGTGCGCGCTACAGCGCTCGACCTAGCAGCTCCGTACGGCCGTTCCCCGTCATCCGACCTTTCCCCGCAGGTAGTCGTTCAGAACGGGGCCGATTTCGGCGAAAGCAGACGCAGACGCCATGTGCCAGTGGGTCGAATGCACCCCGGTCACGGTGACTTCTCCGGCCACGGCATCGGACCAGGTCGATACTCCGATGCTCCCGGAGGGATCGTCGACCACCGATGCGTAATACGCCAATCGCCCCTCGAACAGAGGGGGCTCGTACACGTTCGCCAACTCGACAGAACGACCGATCACCTCCACTATTCGTTCGACACGAGATGTCGACATCGTGTCGAACGGAGCCGGCATCGTACGGAGCAGATCGACCACGGACTCCACCGAGAACTCGAAATCCTCGGAATCCGAGGGCGAATCGATGCCGAGCCCTCCCAAGATTTCGCCCAACGTAACGGGATTCTCGGCCACGTGCTCGGTCTTGTTCAATACGAAGGAATCCATCATTGCCAGTGTGGCAACCTCCTCGCCCTCGTTCTGCAACTCGACTGCCATCGCGTGCGCGATGAGCCCACCCAACGACCAACCGATCAGGTGATACGGCCCGCACGGTTGTATCTCCCGGATCTTTCCCACGTAGAACGAGGCCCAGGCCTGTATCGAGTTCGGGATTTCGGTTTCCGTCGAGAACGCAGGTGACTGCAGACCATAGATCGGCCGCTCGGTGTCGATATGTGGAACGAGGCCCCCGAAAGGCCAGGCCAATCCGGCAACAGGGTGGACGCAGAACAACGGCGTGGCATCCCCGCCTGCGCGCAGGCAGATCACAGTTTCGAGGCCGGTTCCTCCGCCGGTCGTCGATGAACTCGATATCGCCGTGATTCGCGATGCGATCGCACCGACGGAAGAATCGGCGAACATCCACGAGACCTGCGCTCGTGCACCGTCGATCGCCGCGTTCAATCTGGACACCAGTTGTACAGCGAGGAGGGAATTGCCTCCCAACGAGAAGAAATCATCATCCAACCCGACGCGCTCGACACCGAGAACGTCTGCGAACACTGCCGCCACCGACTCCTCCACCGCTGTGGTCGGAGCACGGAAATCACGTACCTCGAACACCGGATCCGGCAACGCCCGCCTGTCCAGTTTGCCGTTCGCGGTCAACGGCAGTTTCTCCAACACGGACACTGCATCGGGAATCATGTATCCGGTGAGAAATCCGCCGACGAACCGGAGAAGCACTGTCGTATCGGGGATGAAACCTGCACGGGGAACGACGTATGCGATCAAGCGCTCGCCGAGTCGGCCGTCCGTATGGATGTGGGCAACCGCTCGCGCCACCGACTCGTGACGCTCGAGTGCCGCCTCGATCTCGCCGAGCTCGATCCGGAAACCCCGCAACTGCACCTGCCCATCGGAGCGGCCGACGTATTCCAGATCGCCCGCGGCAGTGATGCGCGCGACGTCACCGGTGCGATAGAGCCGCTCTCCCGAAGCGGCGAACGGGTCGGCCACGAAACGAACGGCATCGAGATCCGGTCGATTCGAATAACCCCGAGCCAGCTGTCGCCCCGAAACGTAGATCTCTCCCGGCACTCCCGCCGGAGCGGGCCTCAACCTCGGATCCAACACGTAGACACCCAATCCGGGGATCGGGTCGCCGAGTCTGCTCGATACGGACCTACGCACCGAATTCTCGTCGAGTGGCAGATGAGTGACATGCACCGTCGTCTCGGTGATGCCGTACATGTTCACCAACTCGACCTGCCGTCCGTGCCTGTCGTACCAGGGCTGCAGACGCGCAGGATCGAGGGCTTCGCCACCGAAGATGATGTAACGCAAAGACAGTTCACCTACGGCACCGTCATCGATGCGGTCCGCTTCGATCAGCTGATAGAACGCCGACGGGGTCTGGTTCAGGACCGTCACCTTCTCACGCGCAACCAATTCGAGTGTCGCCTCGGGCGAACGGGAGGTCAAGAAATCGACCACGACAACACGCCCACCGGACAACAACGGTGCCCACAACTCCCACACCGAGAAATCGAAGGCGAACGAATGGAACATCGTCCACACGTCGTCGCGGTCGAACCGATACAGCCCATCGGTGTTGTGCAGCAATTCCGCCACGTTGCGGTGGGAGACACGAACACCTTTGGGCATACCGGTGGATCCGGAGGTGTAGATGACGTACGCGGTGTTGTCCGCACGCAACGACACTCGCCTCTCGGCATCGACGATCGGCGACGAATCACGCTCGGAGTCCGAGCAGTCGTCGACGAACAACACCGGCACACTCGATGCCGGGACCCGATCCTGCACCTCGGCGGTCGTCAACACGGCCACCGGCCGTGCATCGGCAAACATGAACTCCAAGCGCTCAATCGGATAAGTGGAGTCGATCGGTAGGTAACCCGCACCGGACGTCAGCACCGCCACCAGAGCCACCACCAGGTCCGCCGATCGCGGCAGGGCGACCGCAACCAACGTCTCCGTACCGGCACCGGCAGCGATGAGCTCGCGGGCCAACCCATTGGCGCGAGCGGACAACTGGCCGTACGACATCGAGACACCGTCGAACGTCACCGCCACAGCGGCAGCATCGTAGGACACCTGCTCCTCGAAGCGCGCGACGATGTCGGTGAACTGCATATCGGGGACAGCCGGCCGTACTCGATCGGTCAGGCGAGCGCTGTCCGCAGGGTCCATGATCGCGATATCGCCGACCGCCACCGAGTCATCGCGAGACACCGACTCGAGTACCCGCACGAACATGTCCGCGAACGAACGCACCGTCGACTCGTCGAACAGGTCGGCCGCGTAGTCGACGCCCACGAGCCAGCGACCGTCGTCAGCGGCATTGTCTGCGACGGTGAACTGCAGATCGAACTTCGCAACGCCGGTTTGTGCCTCGACGGCCTCGATGTGCAGACCGGGCAACGCGATCGACGCACGCTCGTGATTCTGAAACGCCAACAACACTTGGAACAGCGGATGATGTGCAGCCGACCGAGGAGGCGAGACAGCATCGACGATCGACTCGAAAGGAACATCCGCATGCTCGAACGCGTCCAGATCCACGGCCTTGGTCAACTCGAGGTGCGTCGAAAAGGGCCGACCCGGAACGTAATCGGATCTCAACACCAACGTGTTGACGAACATCCCCACCAGATCGTCCAACGCGGCATCACCGCGACCGGAAATCGGCGTCCCCACAGTGACGTCGTCCGTACCCGACAACCGAGCCAGCACCACCACCAACGCCGCGTGAGCGGCCATGAAGGTGGTGGCACCGTGCTTCCGGGCCACTTCCGCTACTCCCCCGACCACATCGGCCGGGACCTCCACTGTCAACGAACCGCCGCGATGGGAAGCCTCGGCCGGGCGCGGCCGGTCGGATGGCAACGTCAATTGCGCCCCAGCACCGGACAACGTCGAAACCCAGTAGTCGAGATGGCGGCGCATCGCCGAATCGGTGTCATCCGCCGAACCCAACGCCTTCAACTGCCACAGCGTGTAATCGGCGTACTGCACCTCGAGCGGCTCCCACTGCGGCGCACGCCCCGCAGCGCGCGCAACATACGCAGTCATCACGTCGCGGGACAACGGCCCCATCGACACTCCGTCGGCGGCGATATGGTGCGCCACTGCAGCCAGAACCGCGTGCGGTTCCTCCGTTGGCGAATCCGCGACTTCGAACAACCGAACCTTGAACGGAACCTGAACGCTGACATCAAAACCAGCAGAACAGAACTCGGCCAATTCCGAAAAAATCCTCGACGACGACACAGTGCTGACCGTGAATATCGAGGCCACATCGACCGACCCGAGGATCCGTTGGAACCCGACACCACCGACCTGCGGGTAGACCGTCCGCAACACCTCATGTCTGTCGACGACATCGGCCACCGCGGCACGCAGGGCCTCCACGTCCAGCACACCAACCACCCGAAGCGCCACCGGCACGTTGTCGACACCGGACGACGAATCCAACTGATTCAAGAACCACATCCGCTGCTGGGCCAACGACAACGGAACCCGCTCCGGACGCTCCTGCACCGTCAACGGCACACGAATCTCACCCGACCCCGACACCACCCGAGCAGCCAACCCCTCCACCGTGGAGGCCTCGAACAACATCCGCAGCGGCACAACCGAATCCAGGGCTGCACCCAATCTCGACACCACCCGAGCGGCTATCAACGAATTACCACCCAGAGCGAAGAAATCGTCATCCAACCCGACCCGCTCCACACCGAGAACATCCGCGAACACCGAGGCCACCGACTCCTCGACCGTGTTGGTCGGCGGTCGAAAATCACGCACCTCGAACATCGGATCCGGCAACGCCCTACGATCCAACTTGCCATTCACGTTGAGCGGGAGTGCATGGAGCACCACGAACGCCGACGGCACCATGTACGACGGAAGCACACCACCGAGCGAAGACCGCACCACCTCGGTATCGATCGACTCCCCGAGGGCCGGCACCACATACGCAGCCAACGACTCACCCACCGGTGACGCCGACACCATGACGACAGCTCGAGAGATAGAACTCAGCGCCGTCAACGCAGTCTCGATCTCCCCCAACTCGATTCGCAAACCACGAAACTTCACCTGCAGGTCCGAACGCCCGACGAACAACAACTCGCCGTCCCGGGTACGACGCACGAGGTCGCCGGTGCGATACAGACGCGACCCATCGGCAGCGAACGGATCGGCCACGAACCGCTCCGACGACAGATCGGGACGCCCCACATAGCCACGTGCCAACTGGACACCCGCCATGTACAACTCGCCCACCACACCCGCAGATACCGGGTGCAAACGAGAATCCAACACATGAAATCTCGTGTTCCACACAGGATCGCCGAGTGGCACCGTCCCACGGTCACGCGCCTGAACCCGTCGTGACAGCACCTGCACCGCCGTCTCGGTCGGACCGTAGACATTGCGAACCGATGAACCACTGGTGTCCGCGAACTGCGCCGCCACCGACGCAGGCAACGCCTCACCACCGACGACGGTCAAGCGCAACGAATCTGTTGCACCCGGCCCGATCCAGTCCAGAATCGCTTCGAGGACCGACGGCACGAACTGGACGACCGTGATCGAGTCCGCCTGCACCACCGACGCCAGATAGGCAGGATCCCGATGGCCATCAGGCTCAGCGACGACCAGCAACCCACCGACACGCAATATCGACAACAACTCCCACACCGATGCATCGAAGGTCAACGGCGTCTTGAGCAGGACCCTGTCCGCGCTCGTCAACTCGAACTCCGACTCCAGCCAGGCAAGCTGGTTCACGATCGACCGATACGTGACAACAACACCTTTCGGCCGTCCCGTCGAACCGGAAGTGAACAGCACATACGCCGCATTGTCCGAATCGAGCGCACCGCACCGATGCTCCGGTCGAATCGGCCCCGGAGAAAAACCGCCCAGGTCGAGCTCATCGACATAGACGATGGGGATACCGAAACGCGCATCGGTACAACCGTCACCCCGGTTGGCGAGGACCATCACAGCCCCGGATTTGCCGAGGGTGTACCCCACTCTGTCAGCAGGCTGCTCCGGATCGACCGGAACGTACGCCCCACCCGACATCAAGACCCCCAACACCGCCACAACGGAATCGGCCGAGCGCTTCATAGCGATCCCCACCCGCACCTCGGGACCGACACCCTCCGAGATCAGGAACCGAGCCAACCGATTCACCCGAGCAGCAAGCTCACCGTAAGACACCACGGTGTCACCGAACTTGACAGCCGCTGCGCCGGGAGTCGCGACCGCCAGAGCCGAGAACGGATCGAGAATCGGATCGTCCTCCACCCGAACTCGGTCACCAGCACCGGCAGATACGGAAACATCCTCCGCACCCACGAGTTCGACGTCCCCGACGACCACGCGCCCATCCGAGGTCACCGCCTCGAGCATTCTGACCAATTGCTCACCCACCGACACCATGGTGATCTCATCGAACAGATCGGCCGCATAGACCAATGAGACACTCAACCCAGTCGAATCCCCCTCCTCGGAAACCAACTCGGAGAACGTGATCTGAATGTCCATCTTGGCCATCACCGCATCGAGATCCACTCCCGACACCGTCAGCCCCGGCACATCGATACTCACCTGTTCCTGATTTTGGAACGCGAACATCACCTGAACCAACGGCGGCACCCCCGGACGTCGGGGCGGGTTCAGGACTTCGACGATCCGCTCGAACGGAATTTCCGCATTCTCGAAGGCATCGATATCGGACTGCCGGACAGCAGCCAACAACTCGTCGAACCGCACCGCAGAATCGACACGGGTCCGCAGCACCAACGTGTTGACGAACATTCCGACCAGATCATCGAGCGCTGCATCGCCTCGCCCTGCAATCGGTGTTCCGACAGCAACATCCGACGATCCGGTCAGTCGGGCAAGCACAGCCGACACAGCAGCATGCAGAACCATGAAGACCGTGGCCCTGTGTTCACCGGCGACCGCAACGATTCGCTCGTACAACACTCCGCCGATCACGAAACGGTGGCAGGCACCACGACCCGACATGGCAGCAGGTCGCGGCCGATCGATCGGCAACTCCAACACACCCGCAAAGCCGTCGAGTGTTTCCTTCCAATACTGCTCCTGCCGCGACAGCAGCGAATCCGGATCATCGGCCGAACCCAACACCTTCGACTGCCACAGCGTGTAATCCGCATACTGCACCTCGAGCGGCGCCCACTGCGGCACCTCACCCGCAGCACGCGCAAGATACGCAGTCATCACATCACGCGACATCGGCCCCATCGACACACCATCGGCCGAAATATGATGCGCCACCAACGCCAACACGTATTCGGACACCGAACCCGCCGCATCGACAACCTCGAGCAACCGAACTCGGAACGGTACCTCCACCGTCACATCGAAACCGGCAGAACAGAACTCGACCACGACATCGACCACGTCCGCAGGAGCAACCCGCTCCACCGAGAACAACGAACCCACTTCCCCCACCCCCAACACCTGCTGATAACCAACGCCATCAGCCTGCGGATACACCGTCCGCAACACCTCGTGTCGACCCACCACATCGAGAACCGCGGCACGCACTGCCTCGACGTCCAGCACACCAGCCACCCGAAGCGCCGCCGGCACGTTGTCGACACCGGACGACGGATCCAACTGATTCAAGAACCACATCCGCTGCTGGGCCAACGACAACGGAACCCGCTCCGGACGCTCCTGCACCGTCAACG
The DNA here is from genome assembly GCF_040702765.1 of Rhodococcus sp. NPDC076796. Classification (NCBI taxonomy): domain Bacteria; kingdom Bacillati; phylum Actinomycetota; class Actinomycetes; order Mycobacteriales; family Nocardiaceae; genus Rhodococcus; species Rhodococcus sp. NPDC076796. Next base: position 181,022 of record NZ_JBFBMS010000007.1, read on the forward strand.
GCACACGATTCCCACCTGCCCCCGACACCACCCGAGCAGCCAACCCTTCAACCGTGGAGGCCTCGAACAACATCCGCAGCGGCACAACCGAATCCAGGGACGCACCCAACCTCGACACCACACGCGTTGCAATCAGTGAATTACCACCCAGAGCGAAGAAATCGTCGTCCAACCCGACCCGCTCCACACCGAGAACATCCGCGAATACCGACGCCACCGCCACTTCCACCGCCGTTGTGGGAGAACGGAACTCACGCGCCTCGAAGACCGGTTCCGGCAGCGCCCTTCGATCGAGCTTGCTCGCGGGATTGAGTGGGAGGGCATCGAGCATCACGAACGCCGACGGCACCATGTACGAGGGAAGCACACCACCGAGTGCTGACCGCACCTCCTCGGTATCGATCGACTCCCCTGGGGTCGGCACCAGGTAGGCCGCAAGCAATTCGCCGGCGGCCGCCGGCGCAACCACGACCACGGCCTGACTGATGGGGGTGATACCGATCAGCGCGGTCTCGATCTCTCCCAATTCGATCCGCTGGCCACGGAACTTGACCTGAAAGTCGGTACGCCCGATGTACTCGATTCGGCCGTCCCCCAGCATCGACCATCGCACCAGGTCGCCCGTTCGGTACATGCGGGCTCCGCCCTCCCCGAGCGGATCGGCCACGAACCGCTCGGACGTGAGGTCCGGGCGCGAAACGTACCCGCGAGCCAACTGCACGCCGGCCAGATACAGCTCACCGGGCACACCGGCAGGAACCGGTCGCAACCGCGAATCCAGCACGCGCACAACTGTGTTCCACTCCGGGACACCGATCGAGACCGAGCCGTCGCCAGTCGCTTCGACGTCGTCCGAGACATCCCGAAAGGTCACCGACACCGCCGCTTCGGTCGGGCCGTAGAGGTTGTGAACTCGCGCCCCGGTGACCGCTCGACAGGCCGCCACCGTTCGAGCAGGCAGCGCCTCACCGATGACGAATATGTGCCGCAGCGTGGATATCGACTTCGCAGAAACGGATTCTGCGAAGACGGTCAACATCGACGGTACGAAATCGGTCACGGTCACTCGATGCCGAGAGATCGAGTCGGCGATGACGTCGACCTCGCGCTGCGCGCCCGGTGGGGCGATGATCAGCTGCCCACCGGTCCGCAGCGGAAGGAAGAACCCCCACAGGGACACGTCGAAGGTCGTGGCTGTCTTCTGTAGATACACGTCCGATTCATCGAGTCCGTATTCGTCTGCCATCCAACGCATCTGGTTGACGATTGCCCGGTGCGCGACGGCGACACCCTTGGGTCGGCCGGTCGAGCCCGAGGTGAACAGCACGTAGGCGAGATCGTCGGGGCGGGGGCGGGTGAAATCGGCACCGACTCGCTCCGCGGGTTCCATCCGATCGATCGACAGAACCGGCACGTCGCGACCGGACATGAAATCGTCTCGGCTGGTGGACAGTACGGCCATCGGGTCCGCAGTGGCGAGGATGTGGTCGTTTCTCTCGGACGGCTGATCCGGATCGAGAGGGACATAGGCGGCACCCGTACGCAGTACCGCATACATACCGACGAGGAGTTCGATCGACCGTCGCATTGCGAGTCCGACCAGCGTGCCCGGGCCTGCACCGTCCTCGTTCAGCCGCTCCGCGAGAACATCGATGCGAGAGGCGAACTGTGCGTATGTGAGCCGCTCGTCTCCGAACACCAGGGCCACAGCGTCCGGCGTGGCGGCGACCTGACGGTCGAAACCGTCGAGCAGCAGTTCGTCACCTGGTACATCCGCGTGATGGGTGTCGTTCCACTGCTTCAGGATTCGGTATCGTTCGTTCTCCGGCAGTATCTCGTGGTCGCCGATCGAAACCTCGGGATTCTCGGTGACCGCGTCGAGCAACGCGACGAGCCGCTCCCCGAAGGAGACGACGGTGCCGGCATCGAACAGGTCGGTCGCGTAGAGCAGTTCGCCGACGAGTCCACCCGACGACTCCGTGACCGTGACCTGTAGATCGAACTTGGCCGAGAACGCAGCGGACCCGAAGCGCGAAACCGTCAACCCGGGAAGCTCGAACGTCCCCTCGGAGAAGTTCTGGAAGAACAGAGCGACCTGCACCAGGGGGTGTCGGTTCTGCGATCGCACCGGATCGAGCACCTCGACCAGACGCTCGAACGGCACGTCTGCGTTCTCGAACGCCTCCACGTCCGACGAGCGCACGTCCTCGAGTACCTGCGCGAAGGATCGACCGCCTTCGACATCGGTTCGCAACACCACCGTGTTGACGAACATGCCGACGAGATCGTCCAGTTGGGCCTCACCGCGACCACCGACAGGGGCCCCGACCGCGATATCGGGAGAACCGGACAGCCGCGCCAGCAATACCGCAAGAGCGGCGTGCACCACCATGAACGGCGTCGCGTCATGGCCACGTGCGAGTTCGAGGACACGCGAATACGTCTGGGCATCGACGGTGAACTGCGCCAGTTCGCCCCGTCCGGACGCCACGCGTGGACGTGCTCGATTCCATGGCAACTGCAGTTGCTCCGGAGCACCGGCCAACTTTTCTCTCCAGAAGCCGATCTGCCGGGAGATCAGGGAGTCGGGGTCGTCCGCGGAACCGAGCATGTCGTACTGCCACAGCGTGTAGTCGGCGTACTGCACCGCCAACGGAGTCCAGTCGGGTGCGGCCCCGGCTGTTCGAGCCGCATAAGCGATCATGACGTCCCGCGAGAGCGGAGCCATGGACAACCCGTCTGCGGAGATGTGGTGGGCGACGAAGGCCAGAACGAACTCCGGCTCCGTGCCGACCGGATCGGTGATCTCGAAAAGAGTCACGCGGAACGGGATCTCGGTCGTGACGTCGAAACCCCGCGTCAGGAATTCCCCAACTGAGTCGATCGCAGAGTCCCGTGCCGTCTCGGCCGACTCCACGGTGACCTGGACCTCGGACGGGTCGAGGACCTGTTGGAATCCTGTCCCGTCGAGTTCCGGATAGACGGTACGGAGCGACTCGTGCCGAACGATCACGTCGGCGATCGCCGCGCGCAACGCGTCGACGTCGAGGGCACCCGTCAGCGCGAGGGCAACGGGCACATTGTTCATCGCCGACGCAGTGTCGAACTGGTTGAGGAACCACATGCGCTGCTGCGCGGGCGAGAGCGGAATGTGCTGCGGGCGTGGCCTCGAGGAATCCAAAACCGTCAGGGCGTCGGCCTCGGTGCTGTCGATCGCCGCGGCCAACGACTCGACGGTGGCGTTGTCGAACAATGCCCGCGGTCGCACTCGGCGCCCGAGGGCTGCGCCGATGCGCGCAGCGGCCTGCGTCGCAAGGAGCGAGTTGCCACCCAGCGAGAAGAACTCGTCGTTGGACCCCACCTCTTCCACGCCGAGCAAGTCGGCGAAGACGTCGGCCACGGCGATCTCGGTCGGAGTCGTCGGAGCGCTGAACTCGCGCACGGCGAACACCGGTTCCGGTAGTGCACTTCGATCGAGCTTGCCCGCCGGTGTCAGTGGAATCGACTCGAGTACCGTCAGCGTCGTCGGCACCATGTGGGCAGGCAAGTACCTCTTCGCTGCGTCCAGGACCTCATCGACGTCGAGTTTCACCCCCGCGTTCGGCAGAACGTAGCCGACCAGTTCGGTCGCACCGGAGTGACGTCGATATCCGACGGTCACGGCGAAGTCGACCCCGTCCACGGCCGCGAGCACTGCGTCGATCTCCCCGAGTTCGATGCGAAAGCCGCGAAGCTGAATTTGCGCGTCGTTGCGACCGACGTACTCCACCACGGGTCCGCCGTCGCCCTGTCGCCACCGAACCAGGTCGCCGGTTCGGTACATTCGCGAATGGGACGCATCCCCCTCTACCGCAAAGGGATTGGCGACGAACCGTTGCGCCGTGAGCCCCGTGCGCTCCAGATAGCCGCGGGCCAGACCCGGCCCACTCATGTACAACTCACCCACCACACCCACCGGAACCGGCCGGAGTCGGTCGTCGAGCACATGACTGGCCATACTCTGTGTGGGAGAGCCGATGTCGACCGCCCCGCCGGAGACGAGTGGGACGGACAGACTGCAGATGACGGTCGTTTCGGTAGGACCGTAGGCGTTGTGGAACTGCCGACCGCGGGCCCACCGTCCCATCAGCTCCGCGGTGAAGGTCTCCCCACCGACGGCGAGCGCGCGAAGTTCGGGAAGGTCGCCGGAATTCATGGTCGTCAGCGCGGCAGGCGTGATGATCGCGTGAGTGACTCGATGCTCCGCCATGATCTCGGTCAATTCCGTGCCGCCGTAGATGCCCGACGGAACGATCACCATCATCGACCCGTTCACGATAGAGATCAGCATTTCCAACACGGAGGCGTCGAAACTGGGTGAGGCGAAATGCATGGTGCGAGAGTCACCGGAGGTCTCGAACGTGCCGGAGACGGTGGCGGCGAGCGGGGCAAGCCCGGCGTGCGTGACCGCGACCCCTTTCGGCCTTCCGGTCGACCCGGACGTGTAGATCACATACGCCAGATTGGCGGGACTCGGTTGAGCCACACGGTCCTGCGGTGCGATCGGCTCTGCAGACAACTGCTCGAGGTGCCGCTTTTCCTCGATCCCGTCCACTGCAATCCACGACACTCCGTCGGGCAGCTCGGCCACCTTGTCGGACGTCGTCAGTCCCCATCGAACACCGGAGTCGGTCACCATGTGCTCGATCCGCCCGGGCGGATAGCGCAGATCGATCGGCAGGAAGGCTCCGCCAGACTTTGCGACCGCCCATACCGAGGCCACAGACTCGATGGATCGATCGAGCGCGATCGCCACCAGGTGGTCCGGTCCGACGCCGTGAGAGATCAACAGTCGAGCCAACTTTGACGACTGCCCGTCGAGTTCTTCGTACGTAACCGACGTTTCGCCGAAAACGAGCGCGGTACCCGTCGGATTCTTCTCGACCGCCGCCGAGAGCAACGCCGGCAGGGTAGGAACCCGTGTGGGTCGGCTACGGCCCGGTTTCGGACGCTGTTTGCGTCCATTCGGTCGCTTTGCCTTACCGGACGTACTGGTCCCAGACCGATCCGAACTCACTGAACACTCCTCATCGGCGGCGCTCCGACACAACCACCTCAGTGACGCGTGTCGAGAACGCTCACCGTCTCTACGGACGGTTGTTGTTCAGGGCCGAAGTCTATCGACCAGAACGCATTCAGCCGAACCGTGGCGCGCCGTGTATCGACACACCGACCGGTCGTTCGGCCTCCTCCGCATCACCGTCCACGATCACCAGAGCCACCAGGTCGTCGAGATCGTCCGACTCCAATTCCGCGACCGCGGTGGCTTCCGCCGCAGTCACGAATGCGTGCGTCATCCATTCGGCGACGACGAGATCGGCGGAGTCTTCGGATGATTCGGCCCGATCGACCACCAGCACAGCGCCGACCGAAGCAGCCATCACACCGGCGAACCACGCTGACGGAGAGGTGATCGCTGTGGGTACGCCCAGTCGCGACTCGTAGTCGATCCCGTACTCCCCGACCGCCCGAACGGCCGCGGCAGCAAGGGCACCGTGGCTCACCGTAGCGCCGGACGACCCGTCCACCACCAGAGCCGGGCTGTCGGCCGAGAGCACGGTGACGCGGTCGGTGTACGTGATCGGACGAGCCGATCGGCCAGTCACCGAGCTGGCGGTCGCCTCGTCACCGAGATCGACGACCGAGGAGACTCGATCCCAGTCCTGCGCCCCACCGGTGTCGACGACGACTACGCTCGCGCCCACCCTGACGGCACTGTCGACGTCGTCCACCAGGGCCAGAGCGCCGCCCGCCTTGACCACCGCCCACCGGGCCACGACGGATTCGACTGCGTCGTCGACGACGACGGCAACCGTGACGTCGGGTCCGACGTTGCGGTCGATCAGTTCACGGGCCAGGCGTGACGAACGTCGGTCGAGCTCGAGGTACGTGGTTTCCTCACCTGCAGAGGACAACGCCGGGGCCTCCGGATCCGCCTCCACGGTCGCAGCGAGCAATTGAGGCAAGGTTCGACCGGCCGCCGCGCCGACGGCATCGGCGACCGGTGTCGGGGATGCAGTCAACGCTGCCCGCTCGTCGTCACCGAGATCGTCGATCGCACCGACCTTGATTCCCGGAGCCGCCGCGACGGCGTCGGCGATCCTGACGAAACGCTCGATCATCGCCGATACGGTCGACTCGTCGAACAGGTCTGCGGCGTAGGCGAACTCGACCGCAAGGTCTGGTTCGCCCCCGGTACCGGCTGCGGGCCTGGTCTGCACCGTTACCTGGAGATCGAACTTGGCGGTCGGCTCGAATCCTTCGACGGGCTCGACGGTCAGGGCAGGCAGCTCGAAGCGAGCCTCGCCCAATGGTTCGACGGACAGCACGGTCTGGAACAGCGGGCTGATTCCGGGGGTTCGGTCCTGCCCGATGACGTCGACGACGTGCTCGAACGGCACATCCGCGTTGCCGAATGCCCGCAGGTCGCTTTCCCGAATGCTGCGCACGAGATCCTCGAACGTCGCGTCCGGATCGACGCTGGTACGAAGCGCCAGCGTGTTGACGAACATTCCGACGATGTCGTCGAGTTGTTCGTCTCCCCTACCGGCAATCGGAGTTCCGACGGCGAAATCCCGTGCACCGCTGGTTCTCGCCAGTAATACCGCGAGGACGCTGTGCAACACCATGAACAGAGTCGCGTTGTTCGATCGTGCGATGTCGACGAACGCCTCGTGGGTCTGCGCGTCGAGGTGTGCGCGGACACTTCCGCCGTGCAGCGAGGGCTCTGCCGGTCTCGGCCGATCCCACGGCAGTGCGATCACCGGGGTGATACCGCTCAGCTCGGTGCGCCAGAAGTCGACCTGCCGATTCGCTGCGGAACCCGGATCGTTCGTCGAACCCAGCACCTCACGCTGCCACAGCGTGTAGTCGGCGTACTGGATCGACAGCGGTGCCACCGAGGGAACCGTGCCGACTGTCGCGGCGAGATACGCGGTCATCACGTCGCGAGCCAGCGGTGCCATCGATGCTCCGTCGCCACTGATGTGGTGCATCACGATGACGAACACGTACTGCATGTCGCCGTCGTCCGTTCCGGCGAGTCGAAACAGTGCCCCACGCACCGGAGGCGCGGCGGTGACATCGAAGCCGTCGTACACCAGTCGACGCACCCGATCGGCGATGTCGGCTTCGCCCGTGGCGTCGATCGGATCCAGGTCGAGAGTGGTGGCCCGAGCGTCGAGGACCTCCTGGAACGCAGTGCCGTCGGAATCCTCGGGATAGCGGGTTCGCAACGTCTCGTGCCGCTCGATCGCCCACGTCGCGGCGGCCTGCAATGCGACCACGTCCAGGTCGCCGATGAGCCGCAGGGCGAGCGGCATGTTGTAGGCACCCGAGTCCGGGTCGAGTCGATTCAGCACCCACATCCGCTGCTGCGCGAGCGAGAGCGGTACCCGCTCGTCGCCCGTCCTGGGTCGAAGCGGCACGCGATGCACCGTTCCCTGGAGGTCCGTGCGCGCTGCGAGCGCCGCGACTGTCGAGTGCTCGAACAGCTCGCGCACACCCACCTGCTTGCCGAGACCAGCGGTGATGCGCGCCGCTGCCCGGGTGGCGGCGAGCGAATTCCCGCCGAGCGCGAAGAAGTCGTCGTCCGATCCCACTCGATCGATACCGAGCACGTCCGCGAACACGTCGGCGATGGCGATCTCCGTCGCGGTCACCGGAGCACGGAACTCACGCGCCTCGAACACCGGCTCCGGCAATGCTTTTCGATCGAGCTTGCCGCTGGCGTTCAGCGGGAACTCGGCGAGCACCATGATCTGCGTCGGCACCATGTAGCCGGGAAGTCTGCTGCCCAGGAAGGTGGTCAGCTCGCCCACGTCCACCGACGCACCGGAACGAGGAACGACGTAGCCGACCAGGATTTCGCCCGACGCCGTCGACGTCACCAACACGGTCGAGCGGTCGATTTCGGGGTGCGCCGTCAACGCCGCCTCGATCTCACCGAGCTCGATGCGCAGGCCGCGCAGCTTCACCTGGAAGTCGGTGCGGCCGATGTAATCGAGCTCGCCGTCGACGTTCCACCGGACCAGGTCGCCGGTCCGGTACATCCGAGTACCCGGTGCTCCGTACGGATCGGCAACGAACCGGTCTGCGGTCAGATCCACTCGCCCGAGGTAGCCGCGGGCCAGCTGAACTCCCGCGAGGTAGAGCTCACCCGCTACGCCCACCGGCACCGGTCGCAGCCGTGCGTCCAGCACGGTCACTCGGGTATTGGCCACCGGCACACCGATCGGTACGCCGGCGACGTCGGCCGCGGTGACGCGGTGGTAGGTCACGTCCACCGCGGCCTCGGTGGGGCCGTACAGGTTGTGCAGGTTCGCGTTCGGCAGTGCCGTACCGATTGCCGAGGCGACCGAGACCGGCAGCGCCTCACCCGACGCGAACAGCATGCGCAGGCTCGAACACCGGGAGACTCCGTCCGCGGCCGCGAACACGGCCAACATCGACGGCACGAAGTGTGCGACGGTGACCGACCGCTCGGTGACGATCTCGATCAGATATGCCGGGTCGCGATGCCCGTCCGGCTTCGCTATCGCTAGTTCTGCGCCGATCTGCAACGGCCAGAACAGCTCCCACACCGACACGTCGAACGTGACGGGAGTCTTCTGCAGCACCACGTCATCGACGGTCAGACCGTACTCGTCCTGCATCCACACGAGCCGGTTGACGATGGCGGCGTGCGTCACGGCAACCCCCTTGGGCCTGCCGGTCGAGCCCGAGGTGAAGATCACGTATGCGACGTCGTCGGAGAGCAGCGCGCCGCGGCGTTCGTCGGCGCGAACCGCATCGGTGGCGAATCCGGTGAGATCGACGGAATCGACCTCGATTCGCGGTGCGACCGATGAGACCGATTGCACGGCAGACGAATCCGCTTCCGTGGTCAGAATCGCCACGGGATCGGCCGTCGCCAGGATGTACTCGACGCGCTCGGCCGGCTGGTCGGGATCGATCGGGACGTACGCCCCGCCCGCGGTCAGCACCGCGTAGACACCGACGAGCATGTCCACCGATCTCCGCATGGCGATGGCGACCATCGTTTCCGGGCCGACGCCCTCGCGGATCAGCAGCCGCGCAAGCGCGTTCACTCGACCCGCGAATTCCGCGTACGTCACTCGATCGTCCTCGAAGGAGACCGCGATCCGGTCCGGGGACTGCGCCACCCGACCCTCGAACATCGACACGAGCGTTGCTGCGGGGTCGATCTCGCGGGCAGTGTCGTTCCACTCGTCGAGTATCCGTGTGCGCTCCACGGTGTCGAGCAGGTCGATGTCGACAACCCGGCGCGTGGGGTCGGCGGCGAACGTAGCGAGAAGCGAGACGATGCGCGCCAGGATCGATTCGACCGCACGGGTGTCGAACAGGTCGCTGATGTACTTCGCCGTCAGCGTCACTTCCTCGTTCGCCACCACCAGCAGGGTCAGCGGGTAGTGGGTGTTGTCGTTGGAGCCGACACCCTCGACGGTCATGCCGTCGATCGATGCGGCCTGCTGCGCCAACTCCGCTTCGTTCACCGGGTACGACTCGAACACCGTCAGCGTGTCGAACAGGTTGCCCAGCCCCGCATCCCGCTGGATGTCCGCCAATCCCACGTGGTGGTGATCGAGCAGATCGGCCTGCTCACCCTGGAGCCGCGTGAGGTACTGCTCCACGGTGTCGTGAGCATCGAGGCGAACTCGCACCGGAATGGTGTTGATGAACAAGCCGATCATCGATTCGACTCCGGGCAGGTCCGCGGGACGACCCGACACCGTGGCCCCGAAGACCACGTCGTCGCGGCCCGTCATCTGCGCCAACAGCATTCCGTACGCGGCCTGTACCAACGTGTTCACGGTGACGCCGACGCGTCCACCGAGCGCGATCAACGCTGCGGTGGCCTCCGCGTCGATCCGCACCTCGGTCTCCGCCGATCGGGTGGAGATCTCGCGGCCCAGGGTCGGTGGAGTCAGCAGTGTCGGTTCGTCGACGCCGTCGAGCGAACGGGCCCACGCCTGCCGGGAGGTCTCCGGGTCGCGCTGACCGAGCCACTGCAGGAACGAGCGATACGAGCGCGGACGCGGCATCGACGAGGTGTCGCTACGGACGGCGTAGAGGTAGAGCAGCTCCTTCATCACCAGCGGCAGCGACCAGCCGTCCAGTAGCACGTGATGGTTGGTCATCGCCAGTCGGTACGTCGTGGGCCCGAGGCGAATCAGCAAGAACCGCAACAACGGGGCGGTGGTGATGTCGAAACGCTCCCGCTGATCCTCGTCCAGTGCCGCCGCGATCGCGGCGGCGCGCGCTCTCTCCGCGACACCGCTGAGATCGACTGTGCGCCAAGGCAACCGCACACCCTGCTGAACTATCTGCACGCTGTCGCCGTCCGCGGTCACAGCGAACACGGCGCGGAGGTTCTCGTACCGATCCAGCAGGGCCTGCGCAGCATCGCGCAGACGCTCCTGATCGACCTCGCCTGCCAGGTCGAGCACGACCTGCATCGTGTAGACGTCCAGCGAGGTGTCGGCGAACAGGGCATGGAACAGCAAGCCCTGTTGCAGAGGCGACAGCGACCAGATGTCCGTCAGCTCCGGGTACCGCGCCTCGAAGGACGAGATGTCGGGCTGTGCGAGCCGCACCAGCGGCACGTCGGACGGCGTCAAGCCACCCGAGCCGGGGGCGTCGGCATGCGCCGCGAGCGCGGTCAACGCGTCCGACCACAGTTGCGCGAGCCGCTCGACGGTCGCCTCGGTCACCGCCCCGGTCGGGAATGCGAACGAGGCGCTCAGTACGCCGCCCTCGTCGGTGTCGAGGACGATGGCGTTGATGTCGACGGTCTTGTTGGCCGCCATGTCGGCGTCACCGGCCGCCGACAGCTCGTTGTCCGCTGCGGGTAGCCATCCGAGCGACTTCATCTCGTCCGGCACCTCGCCGGTGTTGACGCGTCCGAGGTAGTTGAAGCTGATCTGGCCGGTGCCGAGTTCCGCCAGTTCCGCTGCGGTCTCGGAGTTCAGGTAGCGGAGCAGTCCCCAGCCCATGCCTCGATCGGGCAGCGCCAGCATCTGTTCCTTGACGGCCTTGACTGCATCGCCGAGCTGCGGCCCACCGGTGAATGCGGCATCGACGTCGATACCGGTCAGGTCGAGGCGCACCGGGAACAAGCTGGTCAGCCAACCGACTGTGCGTCCCAGATCGGCTCCCGGCACCACTGCTTCCTCGCGGCCGTGCCCTTCGAGCTGCACCAGCGTGGCCGGTGCCGAGATTCCGTGCTCCGCACGCAGTTTCGTGACCGCCAGCGCCAACCCGGCGAGCAACCCGTCGGCGACGCCACCGCGGAAGATCTCCGGCACGGTCGTCAACAGGCTGCGGGTGACCTCGGGTGTCAGCTCGACATCGACCCTGTCGAGGGTGGCAACGACGTCGAGTGCGGGATCGAAGGGACGGTCGCCGAGAACCGGGTCCTCGGTGTCGGCGATCCGACGCCACATCGGCAGTTCCGCCAGGCGCGCCTGACTCGATGCCGCATCGACCAACGCATGCGTCCACCGCCGCATCGACGTTCCCACCTCGGGAAGAGTCGCGGCCGCTCCCGCGGACAACTGAGCCCACGCGGAGACGAAGTCGGGAATCAGGATTCGCCAGGACACTCCGTCGATCACGAGGTGGTGGGCGATGACGGAGAGCGTGCCGGCTTCGGTTGGACCGCGATCGACCCAGACGAAGGCCAGCATGCGCCCGGCCGTGGGGTCGAGTGTTCCGACAGCGGAATCGAATGCCGTTGCAGCGGAATCCGTGTCGGCCTCGGTCAGCATCGAGCCCGCATCGACACTCCCTGGTGCCGCCGCGTCCAGCCCCCACCCGCGGTCGTCGTGGACCAGGGTGGAGCGCACCACGTCGTGCCGATCGATCACGGCGTTCAGCGTCGCGAGAATTCCGGCTCGGTCTATGCCGATCGGCAGTTCGAGCGTGACGGCCTGGTGGAAGCGCGACCAGCCTCCACCGCGCTCGATCAGTGCAACACCGAACGGCGGCAACGGCATCCAGCCGATTCCCCCGCCGTCGAGTTCCTCGAGCACGACGGCGTCGCTGCCTTCACCGACGGTCACCGCGATCTCGGCGAGACCCGCGACGGTCTTGCGCTCGAACACATCTCGTGGTCCGAACTGGATCCCCCGTGCCTTGGCACGGGAGACCAGCTGGATGGAGACGATACTGTCGCCCCCGAGCGCGAAGAACGAATCGTCGACGCCGACGGTGTCGAGCCCAAGCACGTCCGCGAAGACCTCCGCGATGATGCGTTCGGTATCGGTACTGGCGGTGCGATACTCGGCGTCGCTGCCGAATTCGGGTTCGGGTAGAGCTCGTCGGTCGAGCTTGCCGTTCGGGCCGAGCGGCAATGCGTCGAGAACCACGAGACCGGCGGGAACCATGTACTCGGGCACCGATGCGGCGACGGCGGCGGTGACCGTGTCGGTATCGATCGTCGTCCCGGCGGCGGGCACGAGGTAGCCCACGAGAATTTCACCGGACGACGGTGTCTGCCGAACCAGCACCACGGCCTGATCCACGGACGGGTGTGCTGTCAGTGCGGCCTCGATCTCACCCAGTTCTATGCGCAGTCCGCGCAGCTTGACCTGGAAGTCGGTGCGGCCGAGGTATTCCAGCTCACCGTCGGCGTTCCACCGAACGAGGTCTCCCGTGCGGTACATCCGCGAGCCTGCAGTTCCGTGCGGGTCGGCGACGAACCGGTCGGCGGTGAGATCCGCTCGCCCCAGATATCCACGAGCAAGTTGAACTCCGGCGAGATACAGCTCCCCGGGTACCCCGACCGGGACCGGGTGCAGGCGTGCATCGAGCACGGTGACTCGGGTATTCCAGACCGGAGCACCGATCGGGACCGACGCGATGTCGGCCGGCATCACGCGGTGGTAGGTGACGTCGACTGCGGCCTCGGTCGGGCCGTACAGGTTGTGCAGTTCGGTGGTCGGCAGCGCAGCGCGCAGGGCCGAGGCAACCGAGGCAGGTAGCGCCTCGCCCGAGGCGAAGACCGCACGCAGTCCGGTGCAGTTCGTGACGCCCTCGGCGGTCGCGAACACCGCGAGCAGCGACGGCACGAAGTGGGCAACGGTGATGCCTCGTTCGGCGACGGTACTCACCAGATAGATCGGATCCCGATGGCCGTCGGGTTCGGCGATCACGAGTTCGGCACCGATCTGCAACGGCCAGAACAATTCCCACACCGACACGTCGAACGTGACCGGTGTCTTCTGCAGCACCTTGTCGCTTTCGGTGAGTGAGTACTCCGCCTGCATCCACAGCAATCGGTTGACGATCGACTCGTGGCTCACCGCGACGCCCTTGGGACGGCCGGTCGATCCGGACGTGAAGATGACGTAGGCGATGTCGGCGGGCCGCAGCGGTGCGATGCGCTCGGCGTCGGTCATCGGTGCGGCGGACACACCTGTGGTGTCGACGGCGTCGACCAGGATTCGGGTGACATCGGATCGGAGCGCGGTGCCGTCCCGCTCCGTCGTGAGCAGGACCACCGGTGCCGCGGTGTCGAGGATGTACCCGATCCGTTCGGCGGGCAGATCCGGATCGACCGGAACGTAGGCCCCACCTGCGGTCAGCACCGCGTAGATACCCACCAGCATGTCGACCGATCGCCGCATGGCGGTCGCCACGACGGTTTCCGGACCTACCCCTTCCGAGACGAGTACTCGCGCCAGTGCGTTCACGCGGTCCGAGAACTCGCGATAACTCACCCGTTCGTCGCCGAAGCTCGTCGCGATGTTCTCCGGGCTCGCCGCAACCCGTGACTCGAAGAGAGACACCAGCGTCTCCGCCGCATCCACCTCGTGCCCGGTGGCGTTCCACTCCTCCAGGACGCGGGATCGCTCACCGTCCTCGAGAATGTCGACGTCACCGACGATGCGATCCGGATCGTCGACGAGAGTGCCGAGAACACGCACCAGGCGACGCGCGAGCGAGCTCATGGTCGACTCGTCGAACAGATCTATGGCGTAATCGAATTGGACGTCGATACCGGCAGGAGCGCCGGATTCGTCGACGTTCTCCCACAGCGTGACCTGCAGATCGAACTTGGCGAACGCGCTGCCCAGATCGATGCCCTCGACACCGAGCTCGGGCAGCGTCAGCGTCTGCCGTTCGAGGTTCTGGAAGGTCAGCATGACCTGGAAGATCGGATGCCTGGCCTGAGACCTGTCCGGTGCCAGCTCGTCGACGAGCCGCTCGAACGGCACGTCGGCGTGCCCGAATGCACCGAGATCGGCGTCTCGGACGAGCGCCAGCTGCTCGCGCAACGAGGCCGCCGGGTTCACCCCGGTACGCAGTGCGAGCGTGTTGACGAACATGCCGACGAGTCCGTCCAGGTCGGCGTCTCCTCGGCCTGCCACCGGGGTCCCGATCGTGACGTCGTCGGTTCCCGCCATCGCCGACAGCAAGACGGCCAGGGCGGTGTGCACCACCATGAAGTTGGTGGCATTGGTCGATCGCGCGACGCGGGCGATGTTCGACTGCATAGCCGCATCGATGGAGAAGTTGTATGCCGCACCGCGATAGGACGCCACGGCGGGCCGTGGACGGTCGGTGGCGAGATCGAGCTGCGCAGGCGCTCCCGCGAGGACCGAGGTCCAGTACGCCAATTGCGCTGCCAGTGGCGACTCGGGGTCGTCCGCCGAGCCGAGGACGTCCCGTTGCCACAACGTGTAGTCCGCGTATTGCACGGCGAGCGGTGCCCACTGCGGGCTCTCCCCCGCTGCGCGGGCGGTGTAGGCGAGCATCACGTCGCGGGTCAGCGGCCCCATCGAGAAACCGTCTGCGGCGATGTGGTGCGCCACGAATGCCAGCACGTACTCGGACTCGCTCAATCGCAGAATCCGAACCCGAACCGGAACAGCACGGGTCACGTCGAATCCCGCCGAGACGAATCTCCGCAGGACCTGCTCCACGGAGTCGGCATCGACGTCGTCGACGGCTACCGTCACCCCCGCCTCGGCAGTACCGAGGACCACCTGACTGCCTCGTCCGTCGACCTCGGGGTACACGGTGCGCAGAATCTCGTGCCGTGCGAGGACATCGCGGACCGCGCTCGACAGAGCATCGACATCGACGTTGCCGGACAACCGAATTGCCACCGGAATGTTGTTCACGGCAGAGGTCGGATCGAACTGGCTCAGGAACCACATGCGCTGCTGCGCCATCGACAGCGGCACCACGTCGGGCCGCGGGCGTGCCGTGAGCGCCCGTCGTGCACCGGTGCCCACCTTGGATTCGACGGCACGGGCGAGCGAGAGAACCGTCGGCGATTCGAAGATCGATCGCACCGGCACCTGAGTGTCGAGTGCGGCTCCCAGTCGGGAGACCACCTGGGTCGCGATCAGCGAGTTGCCGCCGAGTGCGAAGAAGTCGTCGTCCAGACCGACCCGTTCCACCGAGAGCACCTCGGCGAACACCGCCGCAACCGCTTCTTCGACCGGGTTGGTCGGTGCGCGGAACTGTGCCGCCTCGAACTGCGGCTCCGGCAACGCTTGTCGGTCCAGCTTCCCGTTGGCGTTGCGCGGCAACGCATCGAGGACAACGAAAGCCGACGGAACCATGTACGACGGCAACCGGCCGGACAGAGCAGAGCGCAACCTGTCGGAGTCCACCGTGGCACCGACAGCGGGCACGACGTAGGCCACGAGGCGCGCACCGAGTCCGGTGTCGTCGAGCGCAAGCACCGCAACGTCGCCGACCTCGTTCAGAGACCCCAGTGCGGCATCGATATCGCCGAGTTCGATGCGAAATCCACGAATCTTCACCTGGAAGTCGGTCCGGCCGACGTACTCGAGTTCGCCGTCCTTGCGCCAGGTGACCAGGTCGCCGGTGCGGTACAGCCGTCCGCCCGGAGTGAACGGGTCGGCCACGAATCGCTCCGCGGTCAGGTCCGGCCGCGCGACGTAGCCTTCGGCCAGCTGCGCGCCCGCGAGGTAGAGCTCGCCTGCTACACCCACCGGTACCGGTGCGAGGCGAGAGTCCAGGACGTAGACCCGGGTGTTCCATTCGGGTCCACCGATGGGCACGGAGGTACCGGTCGTCCGAACGACGCGATGTGCGGTGACCGATACAGCGGCTTCCGTCGGGCCGTACAGATTGTCCAGTCGTGCTTTGGACGCACGCAGTGCGCGGTCTGCGGTCGCGACCGGAAGCGCCTCCCCGATCGCCAGGATTCTCTTCAGGCTCTTCGGAAGTGCTCCCGCCGACGCAGCGACGAGGGCGTCGAGCACGGAGGGCACGGTGTGCAGCGTGGTGACCGATCGTTCGGCGATCAGGTCCACCAGATAGGCCGCATCACCCTGTGCACCGGCCTCGGCGATCACGACGGCACCGCCGGAGATCGTGGCCACCCAGAATTCCCAGACCGACAGGTCGAATGTCGCCGCGGTCTTGAGCAGCACCCGGTCGGTGCTGTCGAGTCCGTAATGCTCTGCCTGCCAGAGCAACTGGTTGACGATCGCGCGGTGGCTCACCGCGACGCCCTTGGGTCGACCGGTCGAACCGGACGTGAAGATGACGTACGCGGTGTTCGTTGCGCGCAGCGGCGAGGTGCGCTCGGAGTCGGTGACGGGCGCATCGGACACCACCGCACTCGAACCGTGCAGCCTGTCGTCGGTGTCGACCGACACGACCGGCACCGTGCCCGTATCGATGTCGACTCCGGTAGTGCCGAGCACCAGCGCCGGAGCGGCGACCTCGAGGATGTAGGTGTTCCGCTCGGCGGGCTGATCGGGATCGATCGGCACGTAGGCACCGCCGGCCTTGGTGACCGCGTACATGGCCACCAGCAACTCGACGGACCTGCGGATCGCTAGGGCCACGGTGACCTGTGGGCCGACGCCCGAGGCGATCAGAACCCGCGCCAGCCGGTTGATCCGTGCGTCGAACTCGCGGTAGGTCAACGACTCTCGCGCGTCGATCAGTGCGATCGCGTCCGGGTCCGCCTGCACCCGACGGTCGAACAGTGTCGACAGGGTCAGCTCGGAATCGACCGGATGCGCGGTGTCGTTCCAGTCGCGCAGAATCGTGCTGCGCTCCGCCGCAGTGAGGACATCGAGATCCCCGACGACGACCGAGGGGTCGTTCGCCACGGTCCGCAGTACCTCGACGAATCGCTCGACGAAGCCGTCGATGGTCGATCGGTCGAACAGGTCTGTGGCGTAACTGAATTCGGCTGCCAACTCGGCCGGCGAACCATCCGGGGCGTACTGGTCCGATATCGACAGCTGCAAATCGGTCTTGGCCGTCGTCGTGTCGGCATCGACCGCACTGACCGTCAACCCGGGGAGCTCGAACGTCGAATCGGCGAGATTCTGGAAGCTCAGGCCGATCTGGAACAACGGGTTGCGGGCGGTCGAGCGGACCGGGTTGAGCACCTCGACGAGGCGCTCGAACGGCACGTCCGCATGCGCGAATGCGGACAGGTCGCGTTCACGCGACTGCGCGAGCAGTTCCTCGAACGTCATCGACGGCTCGACCGTAGACCGGAACACCAGCGTGTTGACGAACATGCCGATCATCGGATCGAGGGCACGCTCGCCGCGCCCGGCGATGGGGGTGCCGATGGCGATGTCCTCGGAACCGGAGAGCTTGGCGAGGAACACTGCGAACGCCGAGTGCACCACCATGAACAACGTGGACTGATGTGCGCGTGCGAGTTCGGCGAGACCCTCGTGCAGTCCCGCGTCGACGGTGAAGCGCACCGTATCGCCGCGGAAGCTCTGGCTCGGCGGGCGTGGGCGATCGGCGGGAAGCGCGAGCTGGTCCGGCAGCTCGGCCAGAGCACGCTTCCAGAACGAGACCTGCTGTGCAGCAACAGAATCAGGATCGGATTCGGAGCCGAGCACGTCACGCTGCCACAACGCGAAGTCGACGTACTGCACGGGAAGAGGTTCCCAGTCCGGCGCGCTACCGGTCGATCGCGCGGTGTACGCAGTCATGATGTCCACTGCCAACGGGCCCATCGAGGCACCGTCCGCCGAGACGTGGTGGACGACGAATGCGAGGACGTACTCGGCATCGGCCACGCGGAACAGTCGGGCATCGACGGGCACCTCGCTCGTGACGTCGAAGCCGCGTCCGAAGAATTCTCCGACGACCGTCACCACATCGGCCTGCCCACCGGCTGACAGGTCACGGACGGTCAGATCCAGGGATACCTCGGAGGCCGGAAGTACGTGCTGGTAAGGACCTTCGGGTGAATCGGGGTACTGCGTCCGCAGAGATTCGTGGCGTTCGAGGACGTCGAGAACAGCCGATTGCAACGCAACGACATCGAGGTCACCCGACAACCGGACCGCGAACGGGATGTTGTCCACCGACGACGTGGTGTCGAACCGGTTCAGGAACCAGTAGCGCTGCTGGGCCGACGACAGGGGCGGGCGCTCCGGACGCGGCCGCGGTGCCAGTTCCGCCCTGGCACCGGATCCGACAGCTGTCTCCACGTGCGCCGCCAGGGCCGCAACGGTGGGGCTCTCGAACAATGCCCGCACCGGCACCACGGTGTCCAGGGCCGCGCCGAGACGAGACACGACCTGCGTCGCGATCAGCGAGTTACCGCCGAGCGCGAAGAAGTCGTCGTCGAGCCCCACCCGGTCGATACCGAGCACACCGGCGAACACACCGGCGACGGTCTCCTCGATCGCGGTGGTGGGCGCTCTGAACCGACCGGCCTCGAACACCGGGGCAGGTAGGGCGGTCCGGTCGAGCTTGCCCACCGGGGTCAGCGGGATCGCATCGAGAACGACGAGGGATGCCGGAATCATGTACCCCGGCAGGGACTTTCCGATGAACGCGGCAAGTTCCTCGACATCGATCACGCTGCCGCGCACGGGCAGAACATAGGACACGAGAGTGGTGACGCCGGAGGGAAGCAGGTGACCTACCGTCACTGCGAAATCGACGCTGGGATCGGCGGCGAGCGCCGAGTCGATCTCGCCGAGCTCGATGCGGAACCCGCGCACCTTCACCTGGAAGTCGGTACGCCCCACGAACTGCAGCTGCAGGTCGTCCGTCCACCGCACCACGTCACCGGTGCGGTACATCCGTGCGCCGTCGATGCCGTACGGGTTGGCCACGAATCGGTCCGAGGACAGACCGGGCCTACCGAGATAGCCGCGGGCGAGCGCACCGCCCGACAGATAGAGGTCACCCGCGACACCGGTCGGAACCGGTTCGAGTCGGGAATCGAGGATGAGCACGGACATGCCGTGAATCGGTCGACCGATGGTGATCGGCTCGCCGGGCGTCAACTCGGCGAAGCTGGAGATGATCGTCGTCTCGGTCGGTCCGTAACCGTTGAAGTACTTGCGGCCCGGTGCCCATCGGGCGAGCAGTTCGGGAGTGGTCACATCGCCGCCGACCGAGAGCACTTCGAGCGAATCGATCCCGTGCGGGTCCATGGTCCCCAGCACAGCCGGCGTGATGATGGCGTGAGTGACCTTCTCCGCCTTCAGTAGATCGGACAACTCGGTGCCGCCGAGAATCGACGCCGGCACGATCACCAATGTCGCGCCGACCGAGAATGCCGCCATCCACTCCAGAACCGACGGATCGAAGTTCGGCGAGCAGACGTGCAGAAAGCGTGAAGGTGGCGAGAGGTGGTACAGATCGGTTGCTGCGTCGAGGACGCCGCCGAGACCGGCGTGCGTGACGACAACGCCCTTCGGCTTGCCGGTCGAGCCCGAGGTGTAGATGAGGTAGGCCGGGTTCTGGAAGGTGACGGGTCGCAGGCGGTCGGCGTCGGTGACCGGCTCGGCAGACCGAGTGCGGACCTCGGCCACGAACTCGTCGTCGTCGACGCTCACCCAGCGCAGATCCTGCTGTCCGGCGGCGAGCCGATCCGAGTGCTCCCGGGTGGTCAGTCCCAGTACGGCCTCGGAGTCCGAGACCATGTGGGCGATGCGATCCTGCGGATACGTGGGATCGACGGGCAGGTGGGCCGCACCCGACTTCGCCACTGCCCACACCGCAAGCACCATCAGGTAGGAGCGTTGAAATCCGAGTGCCACAACGGATTCTGGGCCCGCGCCACGTTCGATGAGCACCCGCGCGAGCTGCGAGGAGGTCGCGTCGAGTTCGGCGTAGGAAATCGACCGGCCCTCGTACCTGATGGCGACGGCCGACGGATCGAGGGCGGCTCCGGCCGTGAGGATCTCGGCCAGGGTGCCGCCGGCCAACACGTCGTCACCGTGCACGTGAGTGAGGCGGTCGTACTCGTCGTCGTAGAGGATCGACAGGTCGCCGACCGGAACATCCGGTGTGGCGGCGACCGCGTCGAGCAGCCAACGGAATCGGCGCGAGAACACTTCGATCGTGTTCTCGTCGAACAGATCTCTCGCATAGACGAAACTGGCCGCAAGGCCGGTTCCGTCGGGCTTCTCGTGCAGGGTCAACGACAGGTCGAACTTGGCGGTGTCGACCTCGACGTCCACGGCGGAGACCGTGAGTCCCGGAAGCTCGAAGTGGCTCGGCGGGAGATTCTCGAAGGCGATCGCCACCTGGAACAGTGGATGACGGGCCGTCGACCGTTCGGGCTCGAGCAGATCGACGAGCCGCTCGAACGGTATGTCCGCGTGCGCGAACGCCTCCAGGTCGACGTCACGGACCTGTGCCAGCAGCTCGGTGAATCCTCGGCTTCGGTCCACTTTCGTTCGCAGCACCAAGGTGTTGACGAACATGCCGATCACATCGTCGAGCACTGCCTCGCCTCGGCCGGCCACGGCCGTACCAACGGCGACGTCGTCGGAGGTCGACATTCGCGCCAGGAACAGGGCTAGGGCGCTGTGGACGACCATGAACAACGTGGTTCCGGTCGACTTGGCGAGCTCGACCAGCGACGCGTGCACATCGGCACCGATGTCGAACTGGAATCGCCCGCCCTCGTAGGACTGCACGGCCGGACGTGGTCGGTCGTAGGGCAACGTCAGCTCACTCGGCAGGTCCGCCAGTGCCGTGCGCCAGTAGTCGGCCTGCGTTGCCATCAGGCTGCCCGGTTCGGTGTCGTCCCCCAGAACCTCGCGCTGCCACACGGCGAAGTCGGCGTATTGCACCGCCAGCGGTGTCCACGCGGGAGAGTCTCCGGCCACTCGGGCCACGTACGCAGTCATGACGTCGCGGGTCAACGGCCCCATCGACCAACCGTCGGCACTGATGTGATGTACGACGAACACGAGCACGTACTCGTCGTCCGCGACTCGAAAGAGTCTGGCGCGCAACGGAGCCGACTCCGTCACGTCGAAGCCCTCGGACGCGAACGCGATGAGGTCGCCGATCACCTGTTCCGCCGAGGACGCGGTCGGGGTCAGGTCCGGTGCGACCGACGCGGCGGGCAGCACCACCTGATGCCCGGTGCCGTCCACGCTCGGGTACACGGTGCGCAGCGCTTCGTGCCGGTCGAGGACATCGATGACGGCGGACTGCAGCGCCGACACGTTCAGCGCACCGGAGAGCCGGATGGCCACCGGGATGTTGTTGACGGCGGATTCGGGCTCGAATCGGTTCAGGAACCACATCCGCTGCTGCGCAAGGGACAGCGGGATCCGCTCGGGGCGCTCCTGCGGCACCAACGGTGCCGAGGCACCTGTTCCGACATGGCTTTCCAATGCTGCCGCCAGGGCCGCAACAGTACTGGCCTCGAACATCACCCGGACGGGCACGGTCGTCCGCAATTCGGTACCCAGCCGCGAGGCGACCCGAGTTGCGACGAGCG
The DNA here is from genome assembly GCF_040702765.1 of Rhodococcus sp. NPDC076796. Taxonomy (NCBI): domain Bacteria; kingdom Bacillati; phylum Actinomycetota; class Actinomycetes; order Mycobacteriales; family Nocardiaceae; genus Rhodococcus; species Rhodococcus sp. NPDC076796. The sequence goes on from NZ_JBFBMS010000007.1 coordinate 202,806, forward strand.
AGTTTCCGCCCAGGGCGAAGAAGTCGTCGTCGACGCCGATGCGATCGATGCCGAGAACGGCAGCGAACACCTCTCCGACGATCTCTTCGAGAGGATTCGACGGAGCTCTGTACTCGGTTGCCTCGAAGTGCGGATCCGGCAGCGCTTTTCGATCGAGCTTGCCACTCGCACCGAGCGGGAACTCGGCCAGTTCGACAAGTGCGGCCGGAATCATGTACTCGGCCAACCGTTCACGCAACGCTCCGAGGACCTGGCTGTGGTCGACCGATCCGTCGGCGGGAACGACGTAGCCCACCAACTGGTCTCGGCGGACCACCACCACCGCTTGCGCGATGCCGGACAGTTCCAGCAATGCCGATTCGATCTCGCCGAGTTCGATGCGCAGGCCGCGCAGCTTCACCTGGAAATCCGACCGACCCACGTATTCCAACTCACCACCGGGAAGCCACCGCACCACATCACCGGTTCGGTACATCCGAGAACCGTCGGGCCCGAACGGATCTGCGACGAAGCGGTCCGCGGTCAGATCCGGGCGGCTCACGTAGCCGCGGGCCAGCTGCGTACCGGCGAGATAGAGCTCGCCGGTCACCCCTGCCGGTACCGGAACCAGGTGCGAGTCGAGCACGTACACCGAGGTGTTCCACACCGGCGCACCGATGGGCATCACGTCCGAATCCTCGTCCGTGACAGCGTGATAGGTCACGTCGACGGCAGCCTCGGTGGGACCGTACAGGTTGTGAAGCGACAACTGCGGCAGGGCGGTACGCAACGCATGCGCCGTCGTGGGAGGGAGTGCTTCGCCCGAGGCGAAGACCAGGCGAAGCGATTCTGCAGCGTGCGGCGCGCGCCGCGCTTCGGGTACGAACACCGACATCATCGACGGCACGAAATGCACCACCGACACATGCTCACGAGCAATCACATCGAGCAGATACATCGCATCCCGATG
>NZ_JBFBMS010000008.1:0-201223 GCF_040702765.1 Rhodococcus sp. NPDC076796
GGCAGCTGATACATCGAATGCATTCACCAAAACAAATAATTTCGGCACTGACATTCATCGACACACTGTTGAGTTCTCAAAGAACACGCACACACCATTCACCTTCGAGCTGAAGCTCGTGGGTGTCCGGGGCAACCGTTCCAGCTTAGATCAGATGATCGAGCACAGTCAAACTGGCTTCTCATCCGTGAAGGAGTCGAACCTTGCGGCTCATCTACCTTCATTGTGTCGGGAGCGAATTCCGCGTTGCTCAGGCCTTGCGGTCTGGGCTGGCGTCCGTGTCGCTCTGACCTGGACAAAGTTACGCCGCGGATAACAACGCGTCAAATCCCCAGGTCGTTCACGCGTGATTCGCGTGAACAGCCTGGTCGCAACCGGTCACTTACCCACCTGACGGGCCTCGTAACCAAATTACATGGATGTGACTCCGGCCACTGATAACGACCGAGATTCAGCCGGCGATTCGGGCACCCGCGAAGTTCCGCTTTCCGCGTCGGACCACCAACCACCGGCCGTGCAGGAGATCGTCCGCACCGGGCGTCCACTCTTCGTCCGAAATCTTGACGTTGTTGACCGACGCGCCGCCCTCCTTGACCGCGCGTCGGGCAGCGCCCTTGCTCTCACTCAACCCCGTCGCGACGAGCAGATCGACGATGGTGTTCGGTGCACCGGCTTCGATGTCCGCGACGGACGCTTCCTGCAGCGCTGCGGCGAGCGTCTTCTCGTCGAGTTCCGTCAGTTCGGCCCGCCCGAACAGTGCCTGGCTGGCGAGTTCGACCGATCGCGTCGCCGCTTCACCGTGGACGAGCGTCGTCATCTCGGCGGCCAGGCGCTTCTGCGCTTCGCGCGCATGCGGACGCTCGGTGGTCGCCGACTCGAGTTCTGCCAACTCGTCCTTGGACAGGAAGGTGAACCAGCGCAGGTACTTCACCACGTCCGCGTCACCGGTATTCACGAAGTACTGGTACCAGGCGTACGGGCTCGTCATCTCCGGATCGAGCCACAGACTGCCGCCTCCGGTGGATTTTCCGAACTTCTTGCCATCGGCGGACGTGACCAGGGGAACCGTCATGGCGTGGACCGACTCTGCGTCCTTGCGCCGGTTCAGTTCCACCCCGGCGATGATGTTTCCCCACTGATCGGAGCCACCGATCTGGAGGCTGCAGCCGTACTGCCGGCGAAGCTGCACGTAGTCGTTCGCCTGCAGCAGCATGTAGCTGAACTCGGTGTACGACATTCCGTCGCTTTCGAGCCGGTTCTTCACCGTCTCGCGAGCAAGCATCACGTTGATCGAGAAGTGTTTACCGATGTCCCGAAGAAAATCGATCGCGGACAGCTCCCCCGTCCAGGACAGATTGTTCACCACCACTGCGCCCGTCGGGCTCTCGTCCATATCGACGAATCGCTCGAGCTGGCCACGGATGCGCGACGCCCACTCGGTGACGACCTCGCGGGAATTCATGGTCCGCTCCCCCACGTCGCGAGGGTCACCGATGAGTCCTGTCGCACCGCCGGCGAGAATGATCGGGCGGTGGCCTGCCCGCTGAAAACGTTTGAGTGCCAGCAACGGCACGAGGTGCCCTGCATGCAGCGAGGGACCTGTCGGATCGAAACCGGAGTACAGCGTGATCGGGCCCTCGGATGTGGCCTTCTTCAGCGCGTCCACATCGGTGGACTGCGCGATCAGTCCACGCCAGGTCATTTCGTCGATGATGTTCTCACTCACGACGTCGATTCTCCTGCATGGACGCATCCAGGCGTCGGTCAGGCCTCCGAGGCACCTGGAGCGGCGGCGCGGGGACTGCGTTTGTAGCTCGATACCGCCGGCGACCCGAGCACCCAGAAGCGCCACGGACGATCGGCCGCCGCACTCACCCCTACCCGTGGCCCCGACGCGACTGCCTTGTCGTGGAGCGGGCGCTCGAGAAGTTCGAGGGTGACGGCCGACGACGCGTCGAACACGTCCGTTCCGTTGTCTGCCAGCGAGACGCCCACGGCTCGACCGAGATTGCCCGGCCCTCGGGCCCAACCTGCCTCGACCCGTGCCGATCGACCGCGGCCGGTGCGCCTGCTCTCGACGACGTCGTGGCCCGCCACCACTTCCCCCGCTCGAAGCAACACGGCAGCGGCCGTGCCGTCCGGGCCACAGCTCACGTTCACACAGAGGTGCATTCCGTAACTCAGGTAGACGTAGAGACGCCCTGCAGGACCGAACATCACCTCGTTGCGAGCAGTCGACCCCCGGAAGGAATGCGCGGCCGGATCGGGCCACGGACCGTCGAGCGGGCCGCCGTAGGCCTCGACTTCCACGATGCGCACGGACACGTCGCCCACGGTGACGGTTCCACCGAGGATGCGTCGGGCTGCGTCGTCGGGCTCCCCGATCTCCAAGTCAGCGGCATTCATCCCTCCCATGATGCTTCGCCCTTGACCAACGAGCGCAGACGGGGCTATGACTTCAATATCCGATGAGGCTGGAGGCCGATATGGCGTTCACCGGTGAACATGCCGTCGAGATCACGGGGCTGACGGTTCGCCGCGGCAAGCGAACGGTGCTGCGCAGCCTGTCCCTGACGATCCCTCGTGGTGCCATCACCGGGCTTCTCGGTCCCTCGGGCTGCGGCAAGACGACTCTGATGCGTGCGATCGTCGGCACTCAGATCGTGAGCAGTGGAACCGTGACAGTTCTCGGATCGCCGGCCGGCTCGCCGCCGTTGCGCCGCACAGTCGGCTACGTGACCCAGGCACCGAGCGTCTACCGAGATCTCACCGTTCGCGAGAACGTGCAGTACTTCGCGTCGCTGTACGGTCGCCGGCGTGCGGACGTCGCTTCCGCCATCGACTCGGTCGGACTGGCCGACCACGCGTCGTCGCGGGCGGGCGAACTCTCGGGTGGTCAGCTGGGGAGGGTCTCCCTGGCCAGCGCGCTGGTTGCCGAACCCGAGCTGATCGTCCTCGACGAACCGACGGTCGGCTTGGATCCCGTGCTGCGCTCGGAGCTGTGGTCGCGTTTCGCCGATATCGCGGCAAGCGATACAACGGTGCTGGTCTCGAGCCATGTGATGGAGGAAGCGGAGCACTGCAGCCGTCTCGTTCTGATGCGCGACGGCACCGTGCTCGCCCAATCGAGCCCGGACGCGCTACTCGCGCGCACGAACGAAACGACCCTCGATCGCGCATTCCTGTCCCTCATCAGATCTACGGAGCAGGCATCGTGAACGCGCGGATCTACGCAGCCGGCACGGGCCGCATCCTGCGACAGCTCAGAGCCGACCATCGATCGGTCGCCATGGTTCTGCTCGTTCCGTCCCTGCTGATGGTGTTGCTGTACTACCTGTACCGAGACGTGCCGACCCCGCCGAATCAGCAGTCGTTGTTCGATCGGATCGCCATCACGATGCTCGGCATCCTGCCGTTCGTCGTCATGTTCCTGATCACGTCGATCTCGATGCAGCGTGAACGCACCTCGGGAACGCTCGAACGCCTGCTGACCACACCGATGTCCAAACTGGACCTGCTCGCGAGCTACGGGTCCGCCTTCTCGCTCGCCGCCATTGCACAGGCGCTGCTCGCGTGCACCGTCGCGTTCGGATTTCTCGGGCTCGACATCGAGGGCTCGGTCGGTTGGGTTCTGGTGATCGCAGTCCTGGGAGCGATGCTCGGCGTCGCCATCGGACTACTGTGCAGCGCATTCGCTCGCACCGAATTTCAAGCCGTTCAGTTCATGCCGGTCGTCGTGATTCCACAGCTGTTTCTGTGCGGACTCCTGGTGCCGCGTGACCAGATGCCGAGTTGGCTGAGCACGATCAGCAATGTTCTGCCGCTGAGCTACCTGGTCGATGCGCTCCAGGAGATATCCCAGTACGCCGGAGTCACCGGGCGCATGTGGACCGACATCGCCGTGGTCACGGCGTTCACCGTTGCCGCGCTGACCGGAGCCGCCGCCACATTGCGTCGACGAACCCAGTAGTCGACGAAGCCGGTGACCGGCCGAAAGTTCTAGGACGTGGCGCGCGACAGAATCGACTCGTGCTCGGCGTCGTCGACATCGCGGGCGTCGTCGGCGAGCAACACCGGGATTCCGTTCTCGATGGGATACGCACGCCGCAGTCGCGGGTTGTAGAGCAATTCCCCTTCGATCAACAGCAGCGGGCCCTTGTCCACTGGGCACGCGAGAATGGAAAGCAGTGTCGAATCGATTGCCACAGGTGTCCTTCGTTCTGATCCGGTCGAACCGGAATGGTGTACTCGCTTACGCTACCGAACACGTTCAATTCTGTGCGGACTCTTTCCTACGACGATTGTTCGGCGGGAGCCTCACGTCCGACGAACCGTTCGGCCACAACAGCTTTCGTCATTCGTCGGTAGCTGTTCGACTCGGAGTCGTAGTACCACGAACGCGCACTCGGCGTCGGAATGCCGACCTGCTTCAACGCCGTCGCGGTCGGTCGGTACGCGCGTCCCACCGGAATCTCGGGCACCACGTGCACGATCGCCGGACGCTCGGCCGGAAGCAATACTCCGAGCGCGTCGGTCAATGCACGAGCGGTGATCACCGCCTCCGGTTGCAGCGAGATGGCGCAGACGGCCACCTCGGTGGCCGACGCCTCGACGCGCACCGATCGCGGCCGATCGGACGTCACCCGCACTCCGTAGACCACAGCCGAATCGACCTGATCCAGGTCACCTACCGCGTCGACGATCGGCTGGGTGTACACCGGACCGCACGCCGAACGCACCACGGTGTCCTTGCGGTCGACTAGCCAGTAGTCGCCGTCGGAATCGCGACGGAACAGGTTCTCGGTGGGGATCCAGGCGTCCGTGGGCTCGAAGACTCCGCGCATGACGTGACTGGTCGCTTCGCCGTCTCCGCTCGGTCGACCGAGGAGCAGCCCGATCTCGTCGTCGCGGCACTGTCGGACGAAGCCGTCGTCGTCCTCTTCGAGGCGGCCGGTGATCGGGTCGTAGGCCGCCAGCGCAACCCGTGCACTGCCGGGCAACGGACGGCCCTTGGAGCCGATCTTCGAGCCGGCCACGTTGGCCAGAATCACGTCGTTCTCGGTGGATGCGTAGAACTCGAGCACCCGAGCCGGGCTGAACCGCGCCAGCGTGCGACGCCACAGCCCCACCGGCATACCGGAGCCGATGAACAGCCGCACCGGGTGACCGGAGTCGACCGGGAACCGACCGTCGTCGAGGATCTGCCGCATCATCGTCCACGTGTAGCTCACGACGGTGACGCCGTAGCGGTACACCTCTTCGCTGAACCGCTCGGGTTCGAGACCACGGGAGAGTGCGATGCGTGACCCGCCCGCGAGCGCACCACCGATCGTGACGAGAATACCGGCCGAATGATGCAGCGGGGCAAGGCAATAGACAGTATCGCCGGGTCCGAGGGCGGCTGTGGTCGCGGTACCGAAGGCCGACAGAGCCCAACGATGATTGGTGATGTACCGCGGTTCGAGACCGCGATCGGTCGTCGTGAACAGGATCATCGCCAGTTCGCGGGCACGACCCGGATCGGGCTCGTACCACTGAGGCAAACGCACCGCGTCGGGATCGATGCCCTCGAGATCGATGACCTCGTAGCCGGACGGGATGTCGAGTCGCCGAGTCTCTCCGCCGCCGAGTACCAGGACGTTCGGTGCCACCGGGACCGCCGCGGCAGCATTCTCCGGATCGGCGATCACCGTGTCGACGTCGACGGTTCGCAGGGCTGCGGTCAGGTCGCTGCCCGGCTGCAGCAGAACAGGTACTGCCCCGATCCGCGAGAGCGCCGCCATCGCGGCCAACGCGCTGGGACGAGTCTCCATCAGCACACCGATGCGCGACGCAGGTCGCACTCCGACGCTGATCAGACCGCGCACCACGTTGTCGATGCGAACGTTGACCGCGTCGTAGGTGTGGACTCGGTCGTCGAACAGGAAGCACTCGCCGTTCGGAGACTTACGTCCCTGCTCGGCAATCAAGCGGCCCAACGAGACTCGACTGTGCGGCTGCATCTGCCCGAGGCGGGCGAGCCTCGGTAACGTACGCACGGCCTCGGACGAGATTTCGCGGGTACCGCGCACCGCGCCGGTCGCCGCCGATGCCAGCCCGCGGCCGACACCGACGCCCACCTCGGCAATGGAGGCTGCAGTGTGGATCAGTCGATTGGTGATCGACACACCGCTGTCGGAATCGCCGTGGTCCTCGCGCTCCATCACGCGGACCGCCTCCGGCTTCGGTCCGAGATCCTCACGCCACCGAATCCAGTTTCCCGTCGTCGGCCACGTCTGAGCGGCGGCGGTACTGCCCACAACCAAGCCGAAATGGCCTGCACGCAAGGTGGTTTCGAACACCTGCGCACGCGGGGCAGCGCGCTGAATGCCGCGCACGGCCAACGGTTGACCTATGTCGTCCACCTCGCCGACGAAGGCCAACACCGGCACCGTGAGTTCGGCCAGCGTCAACAATCTGTCCTTGATGACGAACCCACCGGTCATCATGCGGTTGTGCACGACGAACTGCTTCAGCAACTCCGCCACGGCCGGGCCGGACCAGGCCACCCACCCGTCCATCGCCAAAAAGCGTCGCTGCGGCTCGCGTGGCAACAGCGCCTCGCGGTCGTGCAACTGCCTCAGGAAATCCAAGCGCGACCGCACGGTCTTCGCCGGGTCGAGCAACTGGAATCCTGTCCGCGCCATCCACCCCGACACCGCAAGCCGGGTGAACACGTGGTCGGCCAGGAACTCGGCGCCCCGCGTGGCTACTCCGGCCGGGATCCCGAGAGGCAAACCGGCGAGCGTGTCGACCGGAGCCCCGAACGTGATGAGGCTGGACAGATTTCGGCCGCCTCGGTAGGCAGCCGCTTGGTAGCAGAACATTCCGCCCTGGGAGTAGCCACCCAAGTGGACGTCGCGACCGGTGTGCTCGTGCACCTTGTCGACGACCTCGCTGATCGCCACGACATGATCGGCGAGCGTACGGCCCCAACCGCCTTCTTCGGTATCCGGCGAACCGAAATCGACAACCCACGGATCCAGACCCATGCCGTGCAGAATTCCGGCCGCGCCTTGCTCGGTCGTGACGTCGTAGACGTCCGCGGAGACCATCATCGGTGGAATCAGCACCACCGGAGGACTGTCCGCAGGAACATCGTCGGGAAAATAACGACGAAGCCGATACATCGGTTCGCGGTCCATCACCCGAAACGGTGACGGGTCCACCTCGGTCTCGAGACCACCGAGACGGATGACCTCGAGACCGTTCTGCGCCGTGGCGATGGCACGGCGCAGTGGGCCACGTACGGCGTCTGCATTCAGTCCCACAAATACACTCCTGCGTTCGGCCCCGACGGAACGACCGGCATCGGTCTTCGCGTGACGAAAGCTTCTCACATCACACTCGGGGAAACCGGCACGGATATCGATTGCGCACTCAGTGCCGCAACACCGGTTCCTCGGCCCACGTACGCAGCGTCGACGCCGTGGCTCGCACGCCCCCGAGCTGATGCGCCACCTGCACCGCGGCGGTGCCACCGCGAGCGTCACGCGACGAGATCGAGCCCTCCACCGTGAGCACCTCACGAACGGCCGGGGTGAGGGACGGATCGATCGCGGCGAGCTCGTCGTCGGTCAGATCCGCCAGCCCGACGCCTCGCGCCTCGGCCGCCCGGACACAGGCACCTGCAGCCTCGTGAGCAACGCGGAACGCAATCCCCTGCCGCACCATCCACTCGGCGATATCGGTGGCGAGCGTGAACCCGGCCGGTGCCAGCTCGGCCATGCGCTCGGTGTGGAATTCGAGCGTCGCCGTCAACCCGGTGAGCGCCGGGAGCAACAACTCGAGCTGCGCCACCGAATCGAACACCGGCTCCTTGTCTTCCTGGAGATCACGGTTGTAGGCCAACGGTTGCGCCTTCAGCGTGGCCAGCAGGCCGGTCAGATTGCCGATCAATCGGCCGGTCTTTCCGCGGGTCAACTCCGCGACGTCCGGGTTCTTCTTCTGCGGCATGATCGAGCTACCCGTCGACCATGCATCGGCGAGGGTCACGTAGCCGTACTCGGGAGTGCTCCACGAGATGACCTCCTCGGCGAACCGAGACAGATCGACCGCCGTCATCGCCAACACGAACGCCGCCTCGGCGGCGAAGTCCCGCGAGGAGGTGGCGTCGATCGAGTTCTCGGCGGACGAGTCGAACCCGAGCTCCGCTGCGATCTTCTCCGGACTCAGACCCAGTGACGAACCGGCGAGAGCACCGGAACCGTACGGCGACACCGCTGCTCGCGTGTCGAAATCCGCGAAGCGTTGCACATCACGCAGCAGCGGATGGGTGTGCGCGAGCAGATGATGCGCCAGCAACACCGGCTGCGCCGCCTGCGAATGCGTCTTGCCCGGCATGACGGCCGTCGGATGCGCCGCTGCCTGGGTGGCCAACGCGTCGACCACATCGAGAACGCCGACCGACACCCGGCGGACGGCGTCGCGCAGCCACATACGGAACAGCGTGGCCACCTGGTCGTTGCGTGACCGGCCCGCACGCAGCCGACCACCGACCTCGGGTCCGACGCGATCGATCAACCCGCGTTCGAGAGCGCCGTGCACGTCCTCGTCCGACTCGGCTGCCACGAACTCGCCCGAGGCGACATCGTCGGCGAGGCGCTGCAAACCGTCGAGCATGGTCTCGAGGTCCTGCGGGGTGAGCAGTCCGGCACCGTTGAGTACACGAGCATGCGCCATGGATGCGCGGATGTCATAGGGCGCGAGAACCCAGTCGAAGTGCGTCGACTTGCTCAGCGCTGCCATAGCGGCGGCCGGCCCGGATGCGAATCTGCCGCCCCAGAGCGAACCTTCGTTGGTTCCGTGCGAGGTCTCCGAATTCGTCACAGGCCCAGGTCCCGCTTCGCGGCGATCTTCGACGAGAGTCCGTGCAGCTGAACGAATCCCTTGGCCGCGGACTGGTCGAACGTGTCGCCCTCGTCGTAGGTGGCGAGATTGAAGTCGTAGAGCGACTCGCCACTGCGGCGTCCGTTGACGATGATCCCGCCCGCGTGCAGAACCAGGCGGATGTCGCCGGAGACGTGCTCCTGCGTGTGCTGTACGAAGGTGTCGAGAGCGCCCTTGAGCGGGGAGTACCACAGGCCGTCGTACACCAGCTCGGCCCACTTCTGGTCGGTGTGGCGCTTGTAGCGACCGAGTTCGCGCTCGAGGGTCACGTGCTCGAGCTCCTCGTGGGCGCGGATGAGCACCATGGCACCGGGCGCCTCGTAGATCTCGCGACTCTTGATGCCCACGAGCCGATCCTCGACCACGTCCAGGCGACCCACACCCTGCGCACCCGCACGAGTGTTGAGCTCCTGAATCGCTTCGAGTACCGAGACCGGCCGGCCGTCGATCGCGACGGGACGACCCTTGTCGAACGAGACGATGAGCTCGTCCGGAGCCTGGAAGTTGACCGTCGGATCCTCGGTGTAGTCGTAGACATCCTTGGTCGGCGCATTCCACAGGTCCTCGAGGAAGCCGGTCTCCACCGCGCGCCCCCAGACGTTCTGGTCGATCGAGAACGGCGACTTGGTGGTCACGTTGATCGGGATGTCGTTCTCCTCGGCGAACTTGATCGCCTTCTCGCGCGTCCACGCGTAATCGCGAACCGGAGCCAACACCTCGAGCTCGGGGGCGAGGGTGTTGAAGCCGACCTCGAACCGAACCTGGTCGTTGCCCTTGCCCGTGCATCCGTGTGCGACAACGGTTCCGCCGTGCGCGCGCGCGTTCTCCACGAGGTGCTTGACGATCAACGGACGGCTGATGGCCGACACGAGCGGGTACCGATCCATGTACAGCGCGTTGGACTGCACCGTCGGCAAGCAGTACTCGTCGGCGAACTCGTCCCTGGCATCGACGACGACGGATTCGACTGCGCCGCAATCGAGTGCGCGCTGTCGCACGACGTCCATGTCCTCGCCGCCCTGCCCCAGATCGATGGCGACGGCGACGACCTCCTTGCCGGTCTCCCTCCCGATCCAGCTGATGGCGACGGAGGTGTCGAGTCCGCCGGAGTAGGCGAGGATGACGCGTTCAGCCATGGTGTTCAAGCTCCTTCGTTGTTCTTGTTGCGCATGATGGGTAACCGGATCTCAGTTACCGCGTCGAGCAAGCTTTTCGATCTTGTCCGCGACCTCGCCACCGGTGTGTGGCTCGCGGGCGATCAACAGAATCGTGTCGTCCCCGGCGATGGTCCCGACGATCTCGGGCATCGCCGCGCGATCCAGAGCGCTGGCCAGGTAGTGCGCCGCGCCGGGTGGCGTCCTGAGGACGGCCTGGTTCCCGCTGTGATCGGTGGACACCAGCAACTCCCCCAGCAACTTGAGGAGACGGTCGGTGCCGCCGGACACTCCGCGGACCGGGCTGCCGTCCTCGGGCACGACGTACACCCCCACTCCACCGTCGGGTGCGCGCAGTTTCACCGCACCCAATTCCTCGAGATCCCGCGAGAGCGTGGCCTGGGTGGTGTCGATCCCCTCGGCCGCGAGCAACGACGCCAGCTGCGGTTGACTGCGCACCTGATGCGTGGCCAGCAACGCGATGATCCGTGCCTGCCTGCCCGCGCGGGTCGACGCGGTCAACGGCACCGCAGTGACGTCCTCGCTCATGGTCGTCGGGCCTGTTCGAGGAGCCACACCAGCAGCGCCTTCTGCGCGTGCAGGCGGTTCTCGGCCTCGTCCCAGACCACGCTCTGGGGACCGTCGAGCACCTCGTCGGTGATCTCCTCGCCGCGATGTGCGGGGAGGCAGTGCAGCACAACAGCGTCCGACTGGGCTTTCGAGAGCAGATCGGAATCGATGCGATACGGCCGGAACGGAGCGACGCGATCGAGGCCGTCGTTCTCCTGACCCATTGACGTCCAGGTGTCGGTGACGAGCGCATCGGCACCGCTCGCCGCCTCGACCGGGTCCTCGGTGATGGTGATGGTGGCCCCGGTCTGCTCGGCGCGCGCATGCGCCGCGTCGAGAACGTAGCCGAGCGGAGCGAAATCCTTGGGCGCGGCGATCCGCACGTTCAGCCCGGCCGTCACTCCGCCGATGAGCAGCGAGTGCGCCATGTTGTTGGCACCGTCACCGAAGTAGGCCAAGGTGCGGCCCCGCAGATTCCCCTTGTGCTCGATCAGGGTTTGCAGATCCGCCAGAACCTGGCAGGGGTGGAACTCGTTGGAGAGGGCGTTGACGATCGGAATCGTTGCGCCGGTGGCCATCTGCTCGAGCCGCTTCTGCCCGAACGTGCGCCACACGACCGCCTCGACATAGCGCGAGAGAACCCGCCCCGTGTCCTGCAGCGTCTCCTCGCGACCCAGCTGGGTGTCGCGGCCTGTCACGACGACGGCATGACCACCCAACTGAGCGATGCCCATCTCGAACGAGAAGCGAGTACGCGTCGAGTTCTTCTCGAAGATGACACCGATCCCCTTTGGGCCCTCGAGCGGACGCTTCGAGAACGGTGCACGCTTGAGCTCTGCTGCCAGAGCAAGGATTTCGCCTTGCTGCTCAGGCGTGATGTCGTCGTCCCGGAGGAAATGCTGAACGGTCATGGCTGATGAGCCTCCTGTGCTGCGTCGAGAATTGCCGGTAACGCCGTCACGAACGACGCGGCTTGCTCTTCGGTGATGATCAACGGTGGCGCGAGCCGGAGCACGTCGGGCTGTGCCGCGTTGAGGAGGAAGCCTGCCTCGCGCGCCGCCGCTTCGGCCGCCGGTGCGACTGCGGCGGTGAGGACAACGCCGAGGAGAAGACCCGAACCCCGCACATGGCTCACCAGAGGGTGATCGAGACCCTCGATGGAGTGCGCGATGGTCTTGCCGATGCTGTCCGCGTGCGAAATCAGATCCTCGTCGGCAATGGTGCGCAGGACGGCCAGAGCCGCCGCAGCGCATACGGGGTTACCACCGAACGTGGTGCCGTGCTTGCCCGGATGCAGCAACTCTCCTGCCGCACCGATGCCGATGCAGGCCCCGATGGGCAGGCCACCGCCCAGACCCTTGGCGAGCGTGATCACGTCGGGCACGATGCCGACCGACTGGTGGGCGTAGAACCATCCCGTTCGGCCGATACCGGTCTGCACCTCGTCCAGGACCAACAGTGCACCGTGCTTCGCGGTGATCTCCCGCGCCGCAAGAAGGTACCCCTCGGGCGGAACCACCACACCGCCCTCGCCCATGATCGGTTCGAGAAACACTGCGGCGGTGTCGGAATCGACGACGGCTTCCAACGCGGCGACATCGCCGTACGGAACATGGTGTACTCCTGCAGGCATCGGCTCGAACGGGATCCGCTTGTCCGGCTGACCCGTCAGTGCGAGAGCACCCATCGTCCGTCCGTGAAAGGACTTCTCGGCTGCCACGATGTTGGGGCGGCCGGTCAGGCGAGCAATCTTGAAGGCCGCCTCGTTGGCCTCGGTTCCCGAATTGCACAGGAACACCCGGCCGGTGGATCCGGCACCGAGGTGCGCGAGCAATTGCTCGGCCAGCGCGATACCGGGTTCTGTCGCATAGAGATTCGAGGTGTGCCCGAGGGTGGACAGCTGAGTGGTGACCGCCTCGATCACCGCCGGATGGGCATGTCCGAGGATGTTCACGGCGATACCCGCGAGCAGGTCCAGATACTGCTTTCCGTCGGCGTCCGTCACCACCGCACCCTCACCGCGCACGAGCGCCACGCGCGGAACACCGTAGTTGTCCATCAACGAATTCGACCACCGCTGTTGCAGATCGAGGGTGGACTCGGTGCCGGTCATGGCGTGACTCCTGACGTAGAAGAATGATCGGGGGTGACCATGGTGCCGATCCCCTCACCGGTGAACAGCTCCACCAGAACGGAATGTTCGACGCGACCGTCGATGACATGCGCCGACGGAACACCCGCTCGAACCGCACGCAGGCACGCTTCCATCTTCGGCACCATCCCGGCGTCGAGCGAGGGCAGCAACGCCTCGAGCGTGGACGCGTCGATCTCGGAGGTCAACGAGCTGCGATCGGGCCAATCGGTGTACAGGCCTTCGACATCGGTGAGCACCACCATCTTCTCGGCACCGATGGCGCTGGCGAGCGCCGCGGCCGCAGTGTCGGCGTTGATGTTGTGTACCACGCCGTCGCTGTCCGGAGCGATGGTGGACACCACCGGAATACGTCCTGCTGCAATGAGATCGAAGACCGCTGCGGGGTTCACCGAGGTGACGTCGCCGACGAGGCCGATGTCGGTCTCGATGCCGTCGACCTGCACGGTACGACGCGTCGCGGTGAACAGGTGCGCGTCTTCACCGGAGATTCCGACGGCATACGGACCGTGGCCGTTGATCAGGCCGACGAGCTCGCGCCCGACCTGACCGAACAGCACCATCCGCGCGACGTCCATGACCTCGGGCGTGGTGACGCGGAATCCGCCGCGGAATTCACCTGCCAGGCCGAGTCTGGTCAGCATGGCCGAGATCTGCGGCCCACCGCCGTGCACGACGACCGGATGAATGCCGACGGTGCGCAGAAACACCATGTCGGCCGCGAACGCCCGCTTGAGGTCGTCGTCGATCATGGCGTTTCCGCCGTACTTCACGACGACGATCTTGCCCGAGAATCGCTGCAGCCAGGGCAGAGCTTCGGCGAGGGTGAAGGCTTTCTGCGCGGCCGTCAACTGCTGTGCGGCCGAGGTCATGACGAGTACGCCGAATTCTCTTCGACGTACGCGTGCGAGAGATCCGTGGTTCGAATGGTGGCCGAGCCGGAGCCGAGACCGAGATCGATGGTCACCGCGATGTCGACGCCGGACAGATCGACCTCACGAGCCCCCGGTGCTCCCACGCCGTCGATGCACACCGGATTACCGTTGAAGGACACGGCGATTCGATCGGGGTCGAGCTCGATCGGGGCGATGCCGATCGCTGCGAGCACGCGACCCCAGTTGGGATCCGAACCGAACAGGGCCGTTTTGGTCAGAGAGTCCCTGGCGACCGCGCGCGCGCCGATCAGGGCGTCGTCCTCGCTCATCGCACCCGACACGGTGATCCGTACCCGCTTGGTGACACCCTCCGCGTCGGCCATCATCTGGTCGGCCAGGTCGTCGCACACCGCCAGAACGGCCGCGTCGAGTTCTTCCTGCGACGGTGCAACTCCGCTGGCCCCGGAGGAGAGCAGCAGCACGGTGTCGTTCGTCGACGACGCGCCGTCGACGTCGAGCCGGTCGTAGGACAACCGGGTCGCCGCGCGCAGCGCCTTGTCCAGCTGGTCTGCGGTGGCAACGGCATCGGTGGTGATGACGCTGAGCATCGTGGCCAACGACGGTGCCAACATACCTGCCCCCTTGGCCATGCCGCCGACGTTCCATTTGTCGGCGTGATGAACAGCCGCCTGCTTGGGCACGGTGTCGGTGGTCATGATCGCGTACGCCGCATCGGTACCACCGGAAATGCCGCCTGCGAGTTCGTGTACCACCTCGGTCACGCCGGGCAGCAGCTTGTCCATCGGGAGCCGGTCACCGATGAGACCCGTCGAGCACACGGCAACCTCGATCGCCCCGGTCTCCGAACCCCAATTGCTCAGTGCCGATGCGACTTCCTCGGCCGTGCGGTGCGAATCCTGAAAGCCCGGCGCACCCGTGCAGGCATTGGCACCACCGGAATTGAGGATTACCGCACGCAGCCGCCCAGTGGAGAGCACCTGCTGCGACCACAACACCGGCGCAGCCTTGACCTTGTTGCGGGTGAACACACCCGCCGCAGCGAAATCGGGGCCCTCGTTGAACACCAAGGCCAGATCGGACTTGCCACTTGCCTTGATCCCGGCCGGAATGCCGGCGGCGCGGAAACCCGCGGGAGCGGTGACACCCTGTGTGCGCACGAGCTTGCCCGCAACCGTGCCGACGGCCTCCGCCTGGCTCCCGACGCTGCTCATGGTGCTACTCCTACGGTAGAGAGACCCTCGGTCTCGGTGATTCCCAGGGCAAGATTCATGGATTGGACCGCAGCTCCCGCCGTGCCCTTGGCCAAGTTGTCGATGGCCGCGATCACGACGAGCAAGCCGGCGTCTGCATCGACCGACACGCTCATCTGCACGGCGTTCGATCCGATGACCGCACCGGTCTGCGGAAGGCGACCGGCCGGAAGAACGTGCACGAACGGCTCTGCGGCGTAGGCCTTCTCGTAGACGTCGACGGCCTGCTCCTGCGTTGCAGTGGTGATCGCGGTGCAGGTGGCCAGGATTCCGCGAGGCATCGGCGCGAGAACCGGTGTGAAGGACACCGCCACCGCGCTACCGGCGACGGCCGAGAGGTTCTGCACGATCTCGGGAGTGTGGCGGTGCGCGCCGGCAACGGCGTACGCCCGAACCGAACCCATCACCTCCGAACCGAGGAGATCGGCCTTGGGAGCGCGGCCGGCACCCGAACTACCGCTGACGGCAACGATATTGACGCGAGGCTCGATGATGCCTGCGGCGACGGCAGGTGCGAGCGCGAGAGACGACACCGTCGGGTAGCACCCGGGAACCGCGATGCGAGTGGCACCGACCAACCGCTCGCGGCAGCCCGGCAACTCGGGCAATCCGTACGGCCAACTGCCCGCGTGCGGACTCTTGTAGTACCTCTCCCATGCCGCACCGTCGGTGAGGCGGAAGTCGGCACCGCAATCGATGATCACCACGGACTCGGGAAGCTGCAGCGCGAGTTCGGCGGACTTGCCGTGCGGCAGCCCCAGGAACACGACGTCGTGCCCGGCGAGTTCGTCGACGGTGGTCGGGGCCAGAACACGATCTGCCAGTGGCAACAGATGTGGATGGAATTCACCCAGCGTCGCACCGACGTTGCCACCCGCGGTCAGAGAGCCGATGACCAACGAACCGTCGCGCACGCCCGGGTGCCCGAGTAGCAGCCTGAGAATCTCACCGCCGGCGTATCCGCTTGCGCCCGCCACCGCGATGCGCCTCGGCGTCGCCTCCGAAATAGTCATGCGGTTTATTATGCAGCATCATGCAAGCTCATTCATGAACGGGTCCGGTGTGTCAGCGTCCACCCATGGACTTGCGGATCTCGTCGAGCTTTCTGCGGCCGGCTTCCTGCCGTTCGTTCCACTGCTCGTCGAGGTCACGTCCCGCCCTGGACTCGCGGTCCAACTCCTCCGCACCGACGGCTGTGCCCGATCGCTGTTCCACCTTGTCGCGCACACCGTCCCAGGTGGGCACACCGGAATCGCTGAAGTCACCGATCGGTGCGCTCACCGACCCGGCACCGTATCCGGTACCGCCGGGCAGGTCATCGACCAGCTCCGCGTCGATGATCCCCGGCACCGTGCCGCCCAGCGGAGCCCCCGGCGGTGGATCACCGAGAGGCTGGTCGATCCGCGGCTTGGTCACCTGCGGAACGTCGACATCGGGAACCGTCCCAGGAGGCGCTCCGCGATCGGGGGTGACCGGCTCCGGTTCTGCAGTACCCAGCTCGGCCGCCAGAGCCGACGCGGCAGCTGCCACCGGGGCGAGGCGCGGTCGACCTGCCACGGCGGCAAGGATCTCCTCGATCACCTGCAGATCCGTCGCCGCACCGTCTGTTCCGAATTCACTCATGTGCTGCTCCCGTCACCCGTGGTCACTCGTGACTCCACGCTACGGACACCCGAGCCCGGACGTGCACGGATCAACTGCGCAACTGCTCTGAGTCAACTGCGCAGGTGCGCTCCGACGGCCTTCGATGCCGCTTCGACCGCCGCATCGCGGGCAGCCGTCGCCTGATCCTCGGTCAAAGTGCCCTCGGCTCCGCGGAAGCGCAGCGCGAACGCCAGCGACTTGCGACCCTCACCGACCTGTTCACCCTCGTAGACGTCGAACAGCCGAATCGACTCCAGCAGGTCGCCGCCGCCGATCGTGAGCGCGGCTTGCACCGACGCTGCCGGCACGGACGCGTCGACCACCACGGCCACGTCCTGCAACACCGCCGGATACGGCGACACCTCGGGGGCAGGGAGCGATTCGACGACGGGCAGAGCGCTCAGACTCAACTCCACGGCACACGTACGCGGCGGCAAGCCCACCCGCTCGAGCACCGCCGGATGCAGCTCGCCCGCGTATCCGACGACCTCGCCGTCGAGCAGGACCTCCGCGCACCGACCCGGATGCCACGGAAGATGCTGTGCTGCCCGAAGATCGACGTGCACTCCGGACGCCTCGGCAACGGTGCGCACCGCAGCGAACGCATCGGTGGCCTCGGCCGCGCGGCCGGGACCCCACGGACCCGCCAACTCACGCTGACCGGTGAGCACCATGCCCACGTGCACCGGCTGCGCAGGCAACGAACCGCGAAGCATGGCGATCTGGTCGTCGGTGGGACGACGATCGACCGGCAACGCGTCCACGGCAGCGGTGGCGTCGTGTCGGAGCACCACCTGGGCAATGCCGAACA
Organism: Rhodococcus sp. NPDC076796; assembly: GCF_040702765.1. Taxonomy (NCBI): domain Bacteria; kingdom Bacillati; phylum Actinomycetota; class Actinomycetes; order Mycobacteriales; family Nocardiaceae; genus Rhodococcus; species Rhodococcus sp. NPDC076796. The sequence goes on from NZ_JBFBMS010000008.1 coordinate 17,406, forward strand.
ACGAGACGTCTCGCTGGCCGCGGGCGATGTTCCTGCTCAGCATCTCGAGCAATCCCGGAAGCACAGTGGTCGCGAGCTCGGGACGGTCGGCCTCGAGCGGATTGAGAACCGAGGTGGTCGCGCGCCGCGGGTCGTCCGCGCCGAGACCCCACGTGTCGAACACGCCCTTGGGCAAGAACACCGGGGGCAACACCTCGACGTACCCGGCGAACGCGAGTGCCTTACCGACCGCGCGCCTGCGCTTCTGTTCGGCGGTGAGGCCACGACCTCCCGGGGCCGACGGCAGGACCGACGGAATCTGTTCGAGCCCTTCGAGCCGCAGCACCTCCTCCACCAGGTCGGCGCGCTGCACCAGGTCCGGTCGCCAGGACGGCGGGGTGACGATGAGCTGGCCGTGCCCGCCGTCGTCGACCGACACCTCGACTCCGCAGCCGATCTGAGTCAACCGTCGGGCAGCGGTTCCGTTGGGGTACTGCACTCCGGCGATGCGGTCCGGCAGGTCGAAGTCCATCGTGACCGTGGGATATTCGGCGGCTTCGCCGATATCGGTCAACACGGGCTCGATCCGGCCGCCGGCGATCTCGACCAACAACTGTGCTGCCCGATCGAGCGCCGCCACCGGAAGAGCCGAATCCACGGTCCGCTCGAAGCGCTTGCTCGCCTCGCTGGAGAGCTTGTGGCGACGACCGGTACGGAATACCGCGAGAGGATCGAACGATGCCGCTTCGAGCACGACCGCGGTGGTCGAATCGTCGACTTCGGTGGACGCGCCGCCCATGACACCGGCCAACGAGATCGCTCCCGATCCGTCGGCGATGACGACGTCCTCGGGATCGAGGGAACGCTCGACGCCGTCCAGCGTGGTCAGCTTCTCCCCCGCATTCGCGCGGCGGACGACCAGATCGCCGTCGAGCTTGGCCGCATCGAACGCGTGCAGCGGCTGGCCGAGCTCGTGGAGCACGTAGTTGGTGACATCGACGGCCGCCGAGATCGGGCGCACGCCTGCGAGCAGCAGTCGACGCTGCATCCACCAGGGTGTCGTCGCCGTCGGGTCGATGCCGACGATCTTGCGCAACGCGAATCGCGATGCGTTCGAGGCCGGTTCGACGGTGACCGACCATGCGTCACCGGTGACCTCGGTGGGGACCGTGCGCGCCGGATCCACGAACGGGAGATCGAAACTGCAGGCCAGTTCACGGGCGAGGCCGCGGACGGAGAAGGCGTACCCGCGATCGGGGGTCACGTTGAGCTCGATGACCGAGTCCTGCAGACCCAGAACGGGTTTGGCGTCGTCGCCCGGAGCGGCCGTCCCCTCGGGCAGCACCAGAATTCCGGAGTGATCCTTACCCAACCCGAGTTCGAGCGTCGAGCAGATCATGCCGTTGGAGTTGCGGCCGTACGTCTTGCGCGACGCGATGGCGAATCCCCCGGGCAGGATGCTGCCCGGCAGAGCGGCCACGATCAGGTCACCCTCGGCGAAATTCCTGGCACCGCACACGATCTCCTGCGGCTCGGCGGCTCCGACGTCCACGAGGCAGAAGCGAATCGGCTTCTTGAACTCGGTCAGCTCCTCGATCGAACTCACCCGACCCACCACCAGTGGGCCGGTCACGTTGTCCAGCGAGTCGAGTTCCTCGACCTCGAACCCGACCCGCACGAAACCGGCGTCGAGCTCCTCGGGCGACACGGCCCAGTCGGGAGACCCCGCGTGCAGGACCTCGGTCAGCCAGGATTGTGGGACTCGCACGTGTGCTCAGCTCTTTCTTGTATCCGAGAAGAAGTGGGTCGGGTGAGAAGCTTCCGTCAGGCCTGGACACCGAAGGGCAACGTGAACCTGATGTCGCCCTCGACGATGTCGCGCATGTCCGGGATGTCGTTGCGGAACTGTAGCGTCCGCTCGAGGCCCATGCCGAAAGCGAATCCGGTGTAGACCTCGGGGTCGATACCGCTGGCCTGCAACACCTTCGGGTTGACCATTCCGCAGCCACCCCACTCGACCCAACCGGCCCCGCCCTTCTTCTTGGGGAACCACACGTCGACCTCGGCCGACGGCTCGGTGAACGGGAAGTAGTTGGGCCGCATGCGAGTACGGGTGTCGTTGCCGAACAGCGCCTTGGCGAACGCATCGAGTGTGCCGCGCAGATGCGCCATGGTCAGGCCCTTGTCGATGGCAAGACCCTCGACCTGGTGGAAGACCGGCGTGTGCGTGGTGTCGAGTTCGTCCGTGCGAAACGTCCGACCCGGGCAGACGACGTAGATCGGCACCTCACGCGAGAGCATCGACCGGACCTGCACCGGGGAGGTATGGGTGCGCAATACCTGCCGCGAACCCTCCGGTGCGATGTGGAACGTGTCCTGCATCGTGCGTGCCGGGTGGTCGGGCAGGAAGTTGAGCGCATCGAAATTGAAGTGCTCGGTCTCGACCTCGGGGCCTTCTTCGACCTCCCAGCCCATTCCGACGAACACGTCGGCAACCTGCTCGGCGATGATCGTGATGGGGTGCCGGGCACCGACGGGAGCGCGGTCGGTCGGCAGTGTGACGTCGATGGTTTCGGCGACCAGGATGGCGGCGTCACGCTCGGCCGACAGCACGGCGCGTCGCTCGTCGAAGGCCTTCTGCACTCGGTCTCGCGCTGCCTTGACGCGTTTGCCCGCGTCGGCCTTCTGGTCCCCCGGGATCGCACCGAGTGCGCGCTGCGCCAGCGCCAACGGAGCCTTGCCGCCCACATGGTCGATCTTGACCTTGGTCAGAGCATCGAGGTCCGACGCGTCGGCGAACGCCTGCTCGGCCGAGTCCACTGCGGATCCGAGCGCGGACTCCTCGAGAACGCTCGGATCTACCGGCTCGGTTCCGACATCTTTCTTCGCCACGACAGCTGCACTCCTCGAGTAATAGTCGGTGTCTGCCACGAAGGGTCGTTGCGCAGGCTTCACTCCTGCGCAACAAGGGTCGTTGCGCAGGCTTCACTCCTGCGCGGAGCAGACAGGTATCGATCCTAGGCGAGACCTGCTCACGGAGTTTCGGAGCGTCGCTGCGCCCTGGCACTGGCGTACAGGCAGATCGCCGCGGCGGTTGCCAGGTTGAGGCTCTCGGCGCGGCCGTGGATCGGGATTCGAATGCGGTGATCGGCGTCGCGTGTCACCGACTCGGGGAGCCCGTGCGCCTCGTTGCCGAACAACCACGCGGTCGGTTGCGTGAGCAGTTCGTCGGCGTCGTCCAGGTCCACTTCGCCGTCGGCGGCCGTGGCGACGATGGTCAGACCCGCTCTGCGCAACGCGTCGATTCCGGACTCGATCGATCGCTCCCGAGCGATGGGCAGATGGAACACGCTGCCGGCAGAGGCGCGGACGCATTTGCCGTTGTGTGGGTCCACCGAGTCGCCCAGCAGCACGACCGAATCCGCTCCGGCCGCGTCGGCGACACGAATGACCGTCCCGGCATTGCCCGGCTCTGCCATCTCCACCGGTACGGCCACCAACCGCGGTGTTCCGGCCAACGCACGGTCGATCGGGACGTCGACCAACTCGGTGACTGCGATCAGGCCCTGCGGGGTGACGGTGTCGGACAGTGCCTTCGCAGCACGGTCGGTGATCGGATGAACTCGTGCGCCGCCGGCCTCGACGGACGCGATGAGATCATGGTGGCGCTCGAGGGCATCCGCGGTGAAGAACAGCTCACGAACCAACCGGGACTGCGCCGCCTCGGACACCGCATTGAAGCCTTCGGCGAGAAAGAGCCCGGTCTTCTTGCGTTCCGCGGCTCGAGCGAGCTTGACGGCCGAAACGACCCGCGGAGTTCGCTCGGTCAGCGAATCCACGGGTCGTTTCGGTGTTGAGTCGTCGTACGTCGACTCGCTCAGGCTGCTTCTCCGGCCGGAGCGTTGACATCGGCAGGCAATGCAGCCTTGGCGATGGCGACCAGGCTGGCGAACGCAGCAGCATCCGACACAGCGAGCTCGGCGAGGATCTTGCGGTCGACCTCGACGCCCGCTGCCTTGAGGCCCTGGACGAAGCGGTTGTACGTGATGTCGTTGGCCCGAGCTGCAGCGTTGATACGCGTGATCCACAGCTTGCGGAAGTCACCCTTACGCGCGCGGCGGTCCCGGTAGGCGTAGGTCAGCGAGTGGAGCTGCTGCTCCTTGGCCTTGGTGTACAGACGTGAGCGCTGTCCGCGGTATCCCTTGGACGCTTCGAGAATCGAACGGCGCTTCTTCTGGGCGTTGACGGCCCTTTTTACGCGTGCCACTGGTAAATCCTGTCGATCTGGGGGCTTGTGAAACCCCGAATGGTAATGGGATGAAGCCGACCGTTATCGGTCGGCGGCCGGTCCAGATCAGATGCCGAGCAGGCGCTTGATCCGCGGGACGTCGGGCTTCTTGACGACGGCAACACCATCGAGGCGACGAGTCACCTTGGTGGGCTTGTGCTCGAGCAGGTGGCGACGGCCGGCCTTCTGGCGCAGGATCTTGCCGCTGCCGGACACCTTGAATCGCTTCTTGGCACCACTGTGGGTCTTCTGCTTGGGCATGAAATCCTCTTCTTCTAATAGCTCTTCGGTGGTGCATGGCACAGCCGTACATCGCTACGGAAAACCTGTGCACCGAAGCAGGTGTAGGGCTGTCTTACTGGTAGAGCGCGAGGCTCAGTTGGTCTGCGCCGGAGTAGCCGGAGCTGCTGCGGCCGGTGCCTCGGCAGCCGGGGCTGCGTCGGCGGGCTGTTCCGGCGCGGGGGCCGGTGCGCGCTGCGCGGGCGGAGCCGCTGCGCTCTCCTGTGCCTTGACGCGAGTCTTGGCACCCTTGTGCGGTGCCAACACCATCGTCATGTTGCGGCCGTCCTGCTTGGCCGAGGTCTCCACGAAGCCGAGCTCCGCGACGTCCGCGCCCAGGCGCTGCAGCAGACGGAAGCCGAGTTCGGGACGCGACTGCTCGCGGCCGCGGAACATGATGGTGACCTTGACCTTCGAGCCGGCTTCGAGGAAGCGAACGACGTTGCGCTTCTTCGTCTCGTAGTCGTGTGCGTCGATCTTGGGACGGAGCTTCTGCTCCTTGATTACGGTGAGCGTCTGGTTCTTGCGCGATTCGCGCGCCTTCTGCGCAGCCTCGTACTTGAACTTCCCGTAGTCCATGATCTTGCAGACCGGCGGACGTGCGTCGGGAGCTACCTCTACAAGATCGAGGTCGGCTTCGAGAGCCAAGCGGAGTGCATCTTCAACACGCACGATCCCCACCTGTTCACCGCCCGGTCCGACAAGCCGGACCTCGGGAACTCGGATGCGATCGTTGATGCGGGTCTCAGTGCTGATGGGGCCTCCTAGGTAGTGCGGTGTGGTGTGTAACCCGACCGCCTGCCACTGGCACAGCCCGTCGCCGTCGATCCTCGACATTCCCCGCAGCGATGCGAACCGCTGCAACGAAAAAACCCTGCTCTCGGTGTGATCCGATAGCAGGGCCCGATGTCGACCGGTCGATCCGCACGACAACCATCGTCGTACAGTCTCCTCACTGGGAGGAAGCACAGCGGAAATCGGTAAAGATCTCCATCGTGCGACCGGACCGGAAGTAGCTTGTTGAAGGCTACGTGCCGGTGGGAGTCGGGCTCCACTTGCTGCCTCCGTGCGGTGAACTCCATCGAGGAGCGCACGCCGAAGACGGTCGTCGAGTCACACTACCAGCCGATTCGAGAAACCGACAATCGAGCCCGATCGCCCCGGACAGCGTCGGCACCCGATTCTGCCGGCCGAAGGCGGCGTGGGATTCTCGTAGGCATGACCAGCTCCCCCAATCCCGACGATGCCGCAGGTGCCGACCCCCTGGGTGCCGAGCCCGAAGTCCGTGAACTCGCCGAGGTCCCCGCGGTCGAGGTCATCAGCCGCGCTGCGGTGATGCTGATGAGTTCTGCAGCCGAGAAGTTGGGTCTCTCCGAGCCGGATCCCGCGGAGAGCCCCTACCTGGACCTCGACGAGGCACGACGCGTCATCACCGCATTGGCAGGCCTGGTCACCGCGTCGGTGGAATACCTCGGCCCCCATGCCGGACCCATTCGCGACGGGCTGCAGGCACTGCAGCGCGCATTCCGAGAAGCATCTGCCCACCCGGACGAGCCAGGAAAGGGCCCGGGCGAGAAGTACACCGGCCCGGTGCACTGAGCAGAACACCAGCGAAGTCGACACACACGAAGCCGCATCCGGTGAGTACCGGATGCGGCTTCGTCGTGCGCGGGCTGTTGCCCCTGTTCGACCGCTGCGCTTATCGGACGGCCGGGCTTATCGGACGGCGGCGACCTTGCGAGGCCTGCGCTTCTTCGGAGCCACCTTCACCGGCGGGGCGACGACCGACTCACGGGTGAGCGCCTCCTGCAGGAACTTGCCGGTGTAGCTTTCGGAAACCGCGGCCACGGCCTCCGGATCCCCTTGCGCCACAACCATTCCGCCGCCGGAACCACCTTCGGGGCCCATGTCGATGACCCAGTCCGAGACCTTGATGACATCGAGATTGTGCTCGATCACGATCACCGTGTTGCCCTTGTCCACGAGGCCGTTCACGACGCCGAGCAGCTTGCGAATGTCCTCGAAGTGCAAGCCGGTGGTCGGTTCGTCGAGAATGTAGACCGTGCGGCCGGTGGACCGCTTCTGCAGTTCCGCGGCCAGTTTGACGCGTTGCGCCTCGCCGCCGGACAACGTCGTTGCCGGTTGGCCGAGGCGGACGTACCCGAGACCGACCTCGACGAGCGTCTTGAGGTAACGGTGGATCGAGGTGATGGCCTCGAAGAAGTCGGCAGCCTCCTCGATCGGCATGTCCAGGACCTCGGCGATGGTCTTGCCCTTGTAATGGACCTCGAGTGTCTCGCGGTTGTACCGCGCACCCTCACAGACCTCGCACGGAACGTAGACGTCCGGCAGGAAGTTCATCTCGATCTTGAGCGTGCCGTCTCCCGAGCATGCCTCGCACCGGCCGCCCTTGACGTTGAACGAGAATCGACCGGGCTGATAGCCGCGCACCTTGGCCTCGGTTGTCGCCGCGAACAGCGTGCGGATCTTGTCGAACACCCCGGTGTACGTTGCCGCGTTCGAGCGCGGTGTGCGTCCGATCGGCGACTGGTCCACCCGCACGAGCTTGTCGAGCTGATCGAGTCCGTTGATGCGCGTGTGCCGACCGGGAACCTGACGGGCACCGTTGAGCTTGTTGGCCATCACGGTCGCGAGGATGTCGTTGACGAGCGTGGACTTGCCCGAACCCGACACCCCGGTGACCGAGGTCAGCACGCCGAGCGGGAAGCTGACGTCGATGCCGCGGAGATTGTGCTCGCGGGCACCGACCACGGTGACCTGACGCTTCTTGTCCACGACACGACGGGTGTCGGGCAGCGGAATCTCCATCCGCCCGGACAGGTACGCACCGGTCAACGATTCCTCGTTGGTCAGCAGGTCCTCGTACGAACCGCTGTGCACGACGCGTCCACCGTGCTCACCCGCCAATGGACCGATATCGACGATCCAATCGGAGGTGCGGATGGTGTCCTCGTCGTGCTCGACGACGATCAACGTGTTCCCGAGATCGCGCAGCCGCGTCAACGTGTCGATGAGCCGACGGTTGTCGCGCTGATGCAGTCCGATCGAGGGCTCGTCGAGGACGTAGAGAACGCCGACGAGTCCCGATCCGATCTGGGTGGCGAGTCGGATGCGCTGGGCCTCGCCGCCGGACAGCGAGCCGGCCGTCCTGGCCAGTGACAGGTATTCCAGACCGACGTCCAACAGGAAGCCGAGCCGAGCCTGCACCTCTTTGAGGACCTGACCCGCGATTGCTTCCTCGCGGCGACCGAGAGTGAGGCTGTTCAGGAAATCTGCGGTGTCGGCGATCGACAACTCGCACACTTCGGCGATCGACTTCGGCCCGAAGTCGCCCGCCGCGATCGTCACCGACAGGATCTCGGGCCGCAGCCTGGCACCGTTGCAGGTGGGGCACGGCACGTCGCGCATGTAGCCGTCGTAGCGTTCCTTCATCTGCTCGGACTCGGTCTGCTCCAACCGGCGGTGCAGGAACGGCATCACACCCTCGAACTCGGCGTAGTACGACCGCGTGCGGCCGTAGCGGTTCTTGTACTTCACGTGCACCTGGTGATCGCTGCCCTCGAGGACCGCACGCTTGACCTTGGCGGGCAGCTTGTTCCACGGCGCGTTCAGGTCGAATCCCATGGCGTCGGCGAGCCCGGACAGCAAGCGGCCGAAGTACTCCGAGGTCTGGCCCATCGACCACGGTGCGATGGCACCGTCCGCGAGGCTGAGATCGCCGTCGGGAACGACCAGCTCCGGGTCGACCTCCTTGCGGACGCCGAGCCCGACGCAATCCGGGCACGCACCGTACGGCGAGTTGAAGGAGAACGACCGAGGTTCGAGATCGTCGATCGACAACGGGTGACCGTTGGGGCAGGCGAGCTTCTCGGAGAACCGGCGCTCACGGTCCGACGCATTCTCGTCACGGTCGACGAAATCGAGCACCACGATGCCGTCGGCCAACCGAAGGGCGGTCTCCACCGAATCGGTCAGCCGCTGCTTCGAACTCGACTTGACGGTCAGGCGGTCGACGACGACCTCGATGTCGTGCTTTTCCTGCTTCTTGAGCACCGGCGGGCTCGTGAGCTGATGTACGACGCCGTCGACCCGAACACGCGAGTAGCCCTGGGTGTTGAGCGAATCGAACAGGTCGACGAACTCGCCCTTGCGAGTACGCACCACCGGGGCGAGAACCTGGAACTTCAGGCCCTCCTCCATGTCCAGCACCTGATCGACGATCTGCTGCGGAGTCTGCTTCGCGATCTGTTCGCTGCACACGGGGCAGTGAGCCGTTCCCGCACGCGCGTACAACAGACGGAGGTAGTCGTAGACCTCGGTGATGGTGCCCACGGTCGATCGCGGGTTGCGGTTGGTCGACTTCTGATCGATGGAGACCGCAGGCGAGAGGCCCTCGATGAAATCGACGTCCGGCTTGTCCATCTGGCCGAGGAACTGCCGCGCGTATGCGGACAGCGACTCGACGTAGCGACGCTGCCCTTCGGCGAAGATCGTGTCGAAGGCGAGGGACGACTTGCCTGAGCCGGACAGACCCGTGAACACGATCAGCGCATCCCGCGGCAGGTCTATGTCGACTCCCCGCAGATTGTGCTCCCGTGCACCTCGCACTATCAGGCGATCCGCCACTGTGTTCCCTTCTTTCCGAACGAGCACGTCCAGCCGAGTTGCTGCGGGGCGCAGCACTGCACGACCTTCGAGTCGCGTGATGACGTGTGATGCCGACGCACCGGTCACCGTCGTGTAACCGTGGACCCCACGTCGAAAACCTGTTGTGGTGAGGGACGAACCTCACGCAGTAGCAATGGTAGATCCAGGCACCGACAGACTTTTCCACGTGCGCGACCCCGACGCCCATCGTGCCGTCGACGACGGTAGCGTCCTCGAAATGGACGAGCACCTCATGGTCATCGATGACAATTACACCGGCGTCGTCTCCCAGGGTTCGCAGCCGCAGCGGCGAACGATTCCCGGCGCGACGATCACGAAGATGTCGGTCGGCCCCATGGACAACAACACCTACCTTGTCGTCTGTTCCGCAACAGGTCACTCGGTGCTGATCGACGCCGCCAACGAGGCCGACCGCATCTCGTTGCTCATCGACGAGAATGCGCCGACACTCTCACTCATCGTGACGACTCACCAGCACGCCGACCACTGGCAGGCGCTGGCAGACATCGCCGGCGGTACGGACTCGCCGACCGCAGCCCACGAACTCGATGCCGGCCCCCTACCGGTGGCTCCGAACCGCCTGCTGGCCGATCGGGACACCGTGTCGGTGGGCGAGCTCACGTTCGACGTGGTGCACCTGACCGGACACACCCCAGGTTCCATCGCACTCGCACTGACCGATGCCGACGGCGCGCGCACCCACCTCTTCACCGGAGATTCACTCTTTCCCGGTGGCGTCGGCAAGACGGGCAGCCCCGAGGATTTCGCCCATCTGCTCGACGACGTGACGGCGAAATTGTTCGACCGCTTCGACGACGAGACCGTCGTCTACCCGGGCCACGGAAAGGACACGACGCTCGGTGCCGAGCGCCCTCACCTGGACGAATGGCGCACACGCGGCTGGTGACGATGGGCGTGCTTGAGACCGTGAACCACGGGGTATGAATAGTGTGACAAAAGGACGCACAGCGGTAGGTTTTCGGACCGCCGTGCCGTCCCTGGTTCCACCGCCGATGACACGAGAAACTACGCAGGAGGCTGTCAATGCTGGTCCGCCGTATCGCCCGTCCGCTGATGTCTACGATTTTCATCGCAGGGGGCGTCGACGCACTCCGTAATCCCACCGGCAAGGCGCAGGTCGCCACTCCGCTGATCGAGCAGGGCAAGGACGTCCTCCCCAACGACGTCACCGCGAACGTGCCGAGCGACCCGGAGACGTTGGTCCGTATCAATGGCGGAATCCAGGTCGCCGGCGGCATTCTGCTGGCCACCGGCAAGGCACCGCGCATCGCCTCGCTCGCTCTCGCCGGAAGTCTCGTACCGACGACACTCGCCGGGCACGCCTTCTGGAACGAGACGGACCCGGAGGCAAAGGCTGCGCAGCGTATCCACTTCTTCAAGAACCTGAGCCTGCTCGGCGGACTGCTCATCGCGGCCGTCGACACCGAGGGCAAGCCGTCGGTCGCATGGCGTAGCAAGCGCGCAGCACGCCGCGCTCAGGAGAGCGTCGTCTCGGCACTGCCGGGTCACTCCACCCACGAGACCGGTGAGCGGGTCAAGGAAATCGCAGCCGTCGCCGCGAGCCGCAGCGCCGATCTCGCCGAAGCGGCACAGCCGAAGCTGGCCAAGTTCGCCGACGCCGCCCAGCCCAAGTTGGCCAAGCTCGCCGACATCGCCACCGACAAGGGCTCGGAGCTGGCCGAGGTCGCTCAGCCGGCACTGAACCGCTGGGCTCACGTGGCCGCCGACAAGGGTTCCGTCCTCGCCGAGGAAGCACAGAAGCGTGGATCCAAGCTCGCCGAACTCGCCGCCGACCGCGGTAGCGACTTGGCCGAAGAGGCGCAGAAGCGCGGCTCCAAGCTCGCTGACAAGGCTGCGCACCGCGGAACCGACCTGGCCGAGATCGCGCAGAAGCGCGGATCCAAGCTCGTCGACGTTGCCGCTGATCGTCGCCACGAATTGACCGACGTGGCCCAGAAGCGCGCGTCCAAGCTCGCCGATCTGGCTGCCGAGAGGGGTTCGGTCTTGGCCGACGAAGCGCAGAAGCGCGGAGTCACCTGGGCCGATCTGGCGTCCGATCGTGTGGAAACGCTGAGCAAGCGGGCCCGCAAGCGTGCGGAGAAGCAGAGCAAGGAACTCGAGAAGGTGACCGAGCAGGCTCGCGCCAAGCTCGAGAAGCGAGTTGCCAAGGCTCAGAAGAACTTGGACAAGAAGCTGCAGCAGTACGCGAAGTAGTTCTCGCCGAGAACACAGCAACAGACGCGGCCCTGCCCCGGAACCAGCGGTTCTGCGGCAGGGCCGTTGTGCGACGTAGACTGCTCTGGCTGATTTCGAGGCGATATCTTCGCCTCGGCCGAACTCCCGAGGAGACCCTTTGCCGGACGACGGCCACACATCGAGAAACTCCGATGTGCCGATCGAAGAAGACATCGAGCAGGCGCACCTGACGCGGCTGTACACCCAGCTCGACGCACTGCGCGAGTACGCCGCGAACCGATTGCGCGCGGTGCTGTTGGAGACCGGCGGCACCCCGCAGGCCCGTAGCGAACGCGAATCGTTCAACCAGATGTACACCGAGGACATCGCCAAGTACGACGCAGCCGAGAACGGACTGTGCTTCGGACGCATCGACCTCGATCCCGATTCCCTCGACCCCAAGGTCGACGACCGGCCCGAGCGCTACATCGGTCGCGTGGGAATTCTCGACGACAAGAACGACTACGAGACGCTGCTGTTGGACTGGCGAGCACCGATGGCCCGGCCGTTCTACCTGGCGACTCCCGCCGCACCCGAAAACGTGTTGCGGCGCAGGCACATTCGCACCCGCGGTCGTCGAGTGACGTCGATCGCCGACGAATTCCTCGACCTGAACTCTGCCCGATCGTCGAGCGATGCCGCCGTGGCGGGCGGTGTCGCGAGCGAAGGTGCGCTGCTCTCGGCACTCGACGCCGCACGTACCGGCCAGATGAACGACATCGTCGAGACGATTCAGAGCGAGCAGGACGCGATCATCCGATCGCAGCATCGCAGTGTGTTGGTGGTTCAGGGCGGACCGGGCACCGGCAAGACGGCCGTCGCGCTGCACCGCGCCGCCTACCTGCTCTACACCTACCGCCAGCAGCTCGGTAAGAGCGGTGTACTCATCATCGGACCCAACGCCACGTTCCTCGACTACATCGGGCAGGTGCTGCCGTCACTCGGCGAGACGGGTGTACTGCTGTCCACGATCGGCGATCTCTATCCGGGAGTCCGTGCCCAACGCGAGGACTCGGCCGTGGCGACCGAGGTCAAGGGCAGACTGTCGATGGTCGAGGTGCTGACCCAAGCGGTACGCGACCGTCAGGAAGTCCCCGCGCAGCCCCGTCGACTGAAGTTCGACACCTACGACATCACGCTCGATCGCAAGATCGTGACCAGGGCTCGCGGTCGTGCCCGCTCGTCCCGGCGACCACACAACCTGGCTCGGCCGCTGTTCGTGTCCTCGGTCATCGACCAGTTGGCCAACCAGTTGGCGGCGAAACTCGGACAGAACCTCGTCGACGGGTCCAGCCTGCTCAGCGCCGACGACATCGCGGACATGCGCGACGAGATGCGCGAGGACCAGGACGTCATGGCGGCTGTGGACGAACTGTGGCCGGATCTGTCTCCCCAGCAGGTTCTCCGCGACCTCTTCGCATCGCCCGAGAAGATCGCCTCGGCGGCGCCGGCACTCGATGAGGTGGAGCGTGAGGCCCTCGTTCGTCGGGGCCACGGCTTCTCGTCGGCCGACGCTCCCCTGCTCGACGAACTCGCCGAGCTGCTCGGCGTCGACGACGCAGCCGAACGTGAACAGGCACAACGTCAGTGGCGCGGTCAGATCGCCGATGCCCAGGGCGCGTTGGACATCCTGACCGGTTCGGCACCTCAGGACCTCGAGGACGAACTCGATCCGGAGATTCTGATGGCCTACGACCTCATCGATGCCGATCAGCTTGCGCGACGGCAGAATTCGGGTCAGCGATTGACCACGGCCGAACGGGCCGCCGGTGACCGAACGTGGACCTACGGGCACGTGATCGTCGACGAGGCGCAGGAACTCTCGGCGATGGCGTGGCGAATGGTGATGCGGCGCATACCGAATCGGTGGATGACACTGGTGGGCGATACGGCGCAGACCGGCGATCCCGCCGGAACCTCGTCGTGGGGTTCGGTTCTCGAACCGTATGTGGCCAAGCGCTGGAAGCGAACCGAACTGACGGTGAACTACCGAACACCGTCCGAGATCATGGCCGTGGCACACGATGTGTTGGCTGCCATCGATCCCGAGCAGTCCGAGCCGCGATCCATCCGCAGCACCGGAGCCAGGCCGTGGGCCCAACGAGTGGCAGCGGCCGATCTGGTCACTGCGGTGGAGAAACGTGTGGCCGATCACCCGCGCCCTGGCCTGAGCGCCGTGCTGGTTCCCGCAGGCCACGTCGACCGATTCCGCCATCTGGCATCGGAACTGGTCACCGTATCGACGGTCAAGGATGCCAAGGGACTCGAGTTCGACTCGGTGCTGATCGTCGAACCCGGTGCCATCGTGGCCGAGTCGATCAAGGGCATGAACGATCTGTACGTGGCGCTCACCCGAGCGACGCAACGACTCGGCGTGGTGCACGTGGACGCACTGCCGGGTGAACTCTCGGCGCTGCAACCGTTCGAGCCGGAAGCCTAGAGCACCGTACACACCAACGGCCCGCTCCCCTTCGAGGAGCGGGCCGTTGGTGTGTACGGGGTGAGATCAGCGGACGGTGTGCACGATCAGAACATCGCACGTGGACTTGCGAGCGGCGTCCGACGGGACCGATCCCAACAGGCGGCCCGTCAACGAGTTCAGGCCGCGGTTGCCGACGACGAGCAGGTCGCCCTTCACCTCGTCCACGAGCGCCAGCAGCGACTCGACGGGAGCACCGACGATCGCCTTCTCCTCGATGTTCTTCGCACCGGCCTTGGTGGCGTGCTCGCGCGCCGTGCGCAGAATCTCACGCGTCGGTGCCGATCCGGTGATCTGATAGGCGTCCTCGCGCAATGCGTCGGCGGCAGCGGACGTGTCCTTCGGATCGGCCGGGTAGTACGCGCAGGCGATCACCAGGGTGGCATCGGCGTCTCCCGCCAGAGCCGCGGCCTTCTCCACTGCCCGCAGTGACGATTCGGAGCCATCGGTCCCGACGACGACGGTGCGGTAGGCGCTCATTCATTCCTCCATTTGTCGGTCACACACAGATGTGACACTTCTGGTCGAACTCGATTGGTGCAAGTCACAGGACCGAAAGACGTGGTCCGGGGACTGATTCGCTGACATTAGCCGGAACCGGCCGATCGGCACGTGAACTTGGGGAACAACACGATCCGCGCCACTCACATACATTGGTTTCCATGCCGATTCCCCGCCCGCCACTGTCGAGACGGGCCATGACTGTCGGTGCCGCCGTGATTGCGGTTCTGGCGGTAGCCGCCCTCGCATTCGTCTTCCTCCCCCAGGATTCGAGCGCCGACACATCCACTCGTGATGCGCGCATCACGCTACCGGACAGCCCCGGGTCGACGGGCACCGTCGACATCGACGCTCGTCTCTACGCCCCCGCCGTCACCCCCGCGCCGACGGTGCTGCTCGCCCACGGCTTCGGCGGCAGCAAGGACTCGGTCGACGGTGAGGCACGTGACCTCGCGACGCGCGGGTACACCGTGCTCGCCTACAGCGCACGCGGGTTCGGCGACAGCACGGGTTCGATCTCGCTCAACGACCCCGATCGCGAGGTCGCCGACGCGCGCGGACTCATCGACTGGCTCGCCGAACAACCGGAGGTGGAACTCGACGCTCCCGGCGACCCGCACGTCGGAGTCGCCGGCGGCTCCTACGGCGGCGCACTGGCACTGAGCGCAGGCGGCACCGACCCCAGGATCGATTCGATAGCCGCAGCGATCACCTGGAACGACCTGGGTGAGGCACTGTTCCCCAACTATGGCGTCACCTCCGCCGAAGGCCGAGAAGCCCTCGGCGACACCGCTACTCCCGCAGCTGCCGAGTACGGCGGACCCGGCGTCCTCAAGCGCGGCTGGGCCGGAGTGTTCTTCGGAGTGGGCGCAGCGAGTGCACCGCCCGGCGGAAACGGCGACGAAGGCACCGATCCAAGCACCGCCGAGAGCACCTCGGCCTGCGGACGATTCGCACCCGAATTCTGCGACGCCTACACCCAATCCGCGGTGACCGGAATCCCCAGCCAACAACTCCTCGATCTGCTGACCGCCCACTCGCCGGTCGCGGTGGCGTCGAACATCACCGCGCCTACCCTGCTGGTTCAGGGCACCCAGGACACACTGTTCGGTCTGGATCAGGCCGACGCGACGGCGCGTCAGATCGCCGCGGCCGGTGGGAACGTCACCGTGCGATGGTTCGACGGCGGCCACGACGCAGGCGGAACGGACGGCACGAGCGATCGAGCCATCGCCGACTTCTTCGACACGACGTTGCGTGACACCGACGCCGCGACCGGCACCGAGCCGTTCGTCTACTCCACTCAGCGGGCAGCCGACGAACGCGGCGGCGACCGTGACCGCCGGATGACGGCTCCCGCCTACCCGGGACTGACCTCCGCAGCCGATCCCACGGAGACCGAATCGGTGACGTTCGCTCCGACCGCGGAGAACCAGTCGATCATCCGTCCGCCCGGAGCGTCGCCGTCGGCGATCTCGTCGATACCCGGTTTGGGCTCGGTGCTCTCGACTATCGGATCGACCGGGGCCGGAGCCGCCCTGACCGCGGACCTGCCGGGCCAGTCGGCCACGTTCACCAGCGATCCCGTCGATTCGTCGGTGACGATCACCGGTGCACCGAGGGTGAACCTGCGCGTGGCGTCGCTGGCCTCACCCGGTCAAGCCGTTCTGTTCGCGAAGCTATACGACGTAGCACCGAACGGCACGAGAACTCTTCCGGGCGGGGCGGTCTCGGCAATTCGCCTACCCGATACCGAGGGCATCGATCCCGTCGACGTCACCGTTGCGCTTCCCGGCATCAGCTACACCGTGCAGCAGGGTCATCGCCTCGAACTGAGCATCTCCACCACCGATCAGGCCTATGCCGTTCCTCTCGAACCGGCACAGTTCAGCGTGGCCATGACCGACAACACCATCGCGTTGCCCACCGTCCCCGCTGAGGCGAGCGCCAACAGCACCGTTCCGGTGGCACCGCTGATCGGCATCGGTGTCGTCTTGCTCGTGGTCGCCGGCGCGATCGTCGCCGGTGTCGTGCGGACCAGACGTCGCGCAGTAGCCGAAGTGGACGAGGACCTGATCGACACTCCCCTGGTGATCACCGATCTGGCCAAGACCTACTCCAACGGCTTCCGCGCCGTCGACGGCGTCAGCTTCGAGGTGAAGCAGGGCCAGGTTCTGGGTCTTCTCGGGCCCAACGGTGCAGGAAAGACCACAACCCTGCGCATGTTGATGGGCCTGATCACGCCCACCGGCGGCGACATTCGAGTCTTCGGCCACAAGGTGACGCCCGGAGCCCCGGTGCTGTCCAGGTTGGGCTCGTTCGTCGAGGGATCCGGCTTCCTACCGCACCTGACCGGAACGCAGAATCTGC
This sequence comes from Rhodococcus sp. NPDC076796, assembly GCF_040702765.1. Taxonomy (NCBI): domain Bacteria; kingdom Bacillati; phylum Actinomycetota; class Actinomycetes; order Mycobacteriales; family Nocardiaceae; genus Rhodococcus; species Rhodococcus sp. NPDC076796. The sequence goes on from NZ_JBFBMS010000008.1 coordinate 34,247, forward strand.
GGCTGTACTGGGAAGCGACGGGTCGCCCGATCGAGGACGCTCACCTCGAGGAAGCCCTCGAGATCGCCGACCTCGGCACCGCGATCGAACGCAAGGTCAAGTCGTACAGCCAAGGCATGCGGCAGCGGCTGGCGATCGCCCAGGCCATGCTGGGGCTGCCGGATCTGATGGTCCTCGACGAACCGACCAACGGACTCGACCCACCCCAGATCAGGACGATGCGCGATGTGCTGATCAACTACGCGAAGACCGGTCGAACCGTGTTGGTGTCGAGCCATCTGCTCGCCGAAGTGGAGCAGACCTGTACCCACGTGGTCGTCATGAATCGCGGATCGGTGATCAGTTCCGGCACGGTCCGCGAACTGACCGCCGCCGGCGGGCAGACCGAGATCAGGGTCGACGACGCCGCCCGCGCGCAATCGGTGCTGAGTGCCTCCGGCCACGACGGTGCAGTGATCGTCGACGACGGCACGGTGACCGTCGACCTGACCGACGCGGACTCCGCCGTCGTGATCAGAGAGCTTGTCACCGCAGGGGTCTCGGTGCGCGGATTCTCGCAGTCGACGCGCCTCGAAGACGTGTTCCTCGACCTCGTCCACCGAGACAACCCAGGGTCCGACACCAGCAAGGATCGATCATGAGCACCACACACGCAGACGGGCGCGCTGCCGGATACACCGGCGGCAGCACCTTGCCGTTCCGTACCGAGTTGCGCAGGCAACTGGGACGTCGCCGCACTCAGCTGGCCATCGGCTTCCTGGCCCTGCTCCCGGTGATCCTGGCCATCGCCTTCACCGTCGGCAGCTCGAGTGCGGACTCCGATGCCGATGGGCTCATCGAGCTCGGCACACGCGGAGGCATGAACTTCACGGTCTTCGCTCTGTTCATGTCCGTGGGATTTCTGCTGATCGTGGTGGTGGCCCTGTTCTTCGGCGACTCGGTGGCAAGCGAAGCCTCGTGGTCGAGTCTGCGATACCTGCTGGCCATTCCCGTGCCCCGGAGTCGCCTGCTGACGCAGAAAGCACTGGTGTCTGCGACGCTGTCCAGTGCTGCGATCCTGGTGCTCGTCGGGGTGTCCCTGTTGATCGGCACAGTGATGTACGGGGCGGAGTCGCTCATCACGCCGCTGGGTGAGGGACTGCCCTACGGCACCTCGCTGCTACGGCTGCTGATCGCGGTCGCGTACATCGGCATCAACCTGCTGTGGGTCGCCGGCCTGGCGATGCTGCTGTCGGTGCTCACCGACGCCCCTCTCGGGGCCGTCGGCGGCGCGGTGATGACGTCGATTCTGATGCAGATTCTGGATCAGATCACGGCGCTGGGATCGCTGCGCAACTACCTGCCCGGGCACTACGCCAATTCGTGGATCGACGCGTTCGGCACGAGCATCGATTGGAACGACATGGTGGTCGGCTCGTTCTCGGCCATCACGTACGCGGCACTGTTCGGGTTGATCGCGTGGCGACGTTTCGGCACCAAGGACATCACCAGCTGAGGCGGCCTACTTTCTCTTGATCGCAGGCCCGAAGACGCCCTCGGGAATGACGCCCTGGCCGACGATCGACTCGCGCCACGGTGTCGCGAGCGAGACCAGCCGAGCGGCACCGTCCTCTCCGAGGGCTGCCCACGGCGAGGCGGCGAGGTCGTTGGTGATGTCCTCGACCAATGTGCGGAGATCTTTGCCGTCCTGAGTCAGCGCACCGTCCGACGAGAGCAGCTCTCGGTCGGCCAGAGACGCGACCGCTGCGTCCCACTGCTCCGTCGACCATCCACGACGCTTGCGCGCGAATTCCTTCTCGAAGCCGTAGCCGGTGGCAGTGTGGGTGATCAACGCTTCCAAGCCGCTCAGGCCCGCCGTCTGCAGTGCCGCGATGTGACCGTCGCCGCGGTATTCGCGAATCAGGGTCAGGGCGTGCCACAGCACGAGATGCGGAGCTGTCGGCCAGTCGAGCTCGGCATACGCGGCGTACAGGGGACGACCGTCGTCACCGGGAATTCCACGCGCCGCGATAGATGCCAGATCGGCAGCCTCGGCCATGTCCGCAGACGTCAGAACCTCGGAGCCGAGCAGCCGGGCGAAAGCGGCATCGAGAGTGTCATAGAGGATGGCCATGATCTCGTCGGGTGACGCGATGTCCCAGGCGGCCGGGATGAGCGGCGCCACCAATTCTCGGTTGAAGTTGTAGAACGTGGCGGTCACGACACCTGCGCCGACGCGCCCCAGAGGCGCTGCTCGGCCCGCGAAATAGCAGGCCCGGGGCGGCAACCCGGCGGCGACCAGAGCATCCTGCGTCTCCGGAAGGAAATAGGTCATCGAGTGAATCAGTTCGAGCGAGCGAGAGGTGCGGCCGGCGGTGGTTGCGTCCATCACTGAACCGTATCGCGTCTCCGGCCGGTCCTATTTGAGCCCGGCCGCGTCCATCCCGCGCAGTTCCTTCTTCAGATCCTGGATCTCATCGCGCAGTCGGCCGGCGAGCTCGAACTTGAGCTCGCGTGCCGCGTTCATCATCTGATCGGTCATGTTCTTGATCAGATCGGCCAACTCGGCTCGCGGCATCGACGACACGTCCTGGCCCTCGTACACACCGGTGCTGACCGACCTGCCCGCCTCGCCCTGCGCTCTCCGTCCACGGCTGGCGTTACGACCGGATCCCCCGACCTCGACGACGGAATCGGTGTCCTCCGCCTCCTGGTACACCTGATCGAGAATGTCGGCGATCTTCTTGCGCAGCGGCTGCGGATCGACGCCTCGCTCCTTGTTGTAGGCAATCTGCTTCTCGCGCCGACGCTCAGTTTCCTCGATCGCGTAGGTCATCGAATCGGTCATCTTGTCGGCGTACATGTGCACCTCGCCGGAGACGTTTCGCGCGGCACGGCCGATGGTCTGGATGAGGCTGGTACCGCTGCGGAGGAAGCCTTCCTTGTCGGCGTCGAGAATCGCCACCAACGAGACCTCCGGCAGGTCGAGACCCTCACGGAGCAGGTTGATGCCCACCAGCACGTCGTACTCGCCCAGCCGGAGTTGCCGGAGCAGTTCGACGCGGCGCAGGGTGTCGATGTCCGAGTGCAGGTAGCGGACACGGATGCCCAGTTCGAGCAGGTAGTCGGTCAGATCCTCCGACATCTTCTTGGTCAGCGTGGTCACGAGCACACGCTCGTCCTTCTCCGCGCGTTCTCGGATCTGATGGACCAGGTCGTCGATCTGGCCCTTGGTCGGCTTGATGACGACCTTGGGGTCGACGAGCCCGGTCGGACGGATCACCTGCTCGACGAACTCTCCCCCGGTCTGGCCCAGCTCGTACTTGCCCGGAGTAGCCGAGAGGTAGACCGTCTGACCGATCCGTTGAGTGAACTCCTCCCACGTCAACGGTCGGTTGTCGGTCGCGGACGGCAAGCGGAACCCGAAGTCGACGAGGTTGCGCTTGCGCGACATGTCGCCCTCGTACATGGCTCCGATCTGAGGCACCGTCACGTGAGACTCGTCGATGACGAGCAGAAAGTCCTCGGGAAAGTAATCGATCAACGTAGCGGGCGCAGTGCCTGCACCACGGCCGTCGATGTGCCGCGAGTAGTTCTCGATACCCGAGCAGAACCCGACCTGCTTGATCATCTCCAGGTCGTATTGCGTCCGCATCCGGAGCCGCTGAGCCTCGAGCAGCTTCCCTTTGCCCTCCAACTCGGCGAGCCGACCTTCGAGTTCGGCTTCGATGTCCTTGACGGCTCGTTCCATCCGCTCAGGACCGGCAACGTAGTGCGTGGCCGGGAAGATGCGCACCGAATCCACCTGCCGAACGATGTCGCCGGTGAGCGGATGGAGATAGTACAGCGCTTCGATCTCGTCGCCGAAGAACTCGATGCGAATCGCCAGTTCTTCGTAGGACGGAATGATCTCGACGGTGTCACCGCGAACCCGGAACGATCCGCGGGTGAAGGCCATGTCGTTGCGGGTGTACTGCACGTCCACCAGCAGCCGGAGCAGCGCGTCACGCTGCACTTCGACGTTGACCTCCAGCTCGATCGACCGATCGACGTACGACTGCGGGGTACCGAGACCGTAGATGCACGACACCGACGCCACCACGACCACGTCGCGGCGCGAGAGCAGCGATGCCGTCGCCGAGTGCCGCAGCCGCTCGACATCGTCGTTGATCGACGAGTCCTTCTCGATGTAGGTATCGGTCTGCGCGATGTACGCCTCGGGCTGGTAGTAGTCGTAGTACGAGACGAAGTACTCGACTGCGTTGTTGGGCAACATGTCTCGCAGCTCGTTCGCCAACTGCGCCGCCAACGTCTTGTTCGGTGCCATCACCAGGGTTGGGCGCTGCAGCTTCTCGATGAGCCAGGCGGTGGTGGCCGATTTGCCGGTACCGGTGGCACCGAGCAACACGATGTCCTTCTCGTCCGCCTTGATCCGGCGTTCGAGCTCGGCGATGGCGGTCGGCTGATCTCCTGCCGGTGTGTGTTCGCTGACGACCTCGAACGCCGGTCCGGTGCGCTCGATTGCGCCCACCGGACGGTGTTCGGAGTGCGCGACAACGGGATGTTCGGATGCAAACGCCATTTCACAAGCGTAGACGCGACCACCGACAAGTTCCGTCGGACAGACCCAGGACGCCGGTTCCCGGTAGCTTCTACAGGCATGGTCGCTCACACGTCAGCCGGTGCGCACACCGTCGTTCATGCCCCCAAGCACGAGACGTTCGACCTCGTCGCCAAGACGAACGTGGATCCCAAGGGGTTCGTCCGTGTCGTCGACGAATACCGCGTCGAGCCGTGGGGGCTGTACATGGCCCGCCCGTCTGACCATGCCCACTTCGACTACCTGGAGTCCTGGTTGTTGCCCGCCCTCGGGCTCCGGGCCTCGGTGTTCCACTACCTGCCCGCGCACGCCCGCGATCAGGACTACTACGTCGACATCGGCGAGTACACCGCCGGCACCACCCGATGGACATCCGTCGACCACTATCTCGACCTCAGTGTCCGCACCGGCCGCGATTACGACCTCTTGGACGTCGACGAGTTGTTCGACGCTCGGGTGGCGCAACACCTCGACACCCCGACGGCGGAGCTCGCGCTGGCCAGATCCATCACGGCCATCGAAGGACTGACGCGGCACGACTACGACCTGAATGCGTGGCTCGCGTCCGTCGGCATGCCGACCGAGTGGAACGGCAAACCGTCCTGATCGGGCCCGACCCGATTCACCCCGACCCGATTCACGCGGTCCAGTTCGTTTCCTCCGCCCACTGCCATGCCCGACGGTATGCCACGTCGAACCACGGGGCCTTCGCGTTCTCGTAGGCCTCGATGGCCGATCGGAAGTCGGTGATTCCGGCAGCGGCCTCGGAGGCGCGTCGCTTGATTCCGGAGTATTCGGTGGTGATGCTGTCGTCCGCCCGCAGCCAGTCACGAAACAGCAGGGCGAACGTCTGATTCGGCCAGCCGTCCACGCGAATGTGTACGTTCGCAGGCCGGCCGGGGTCCGCGCTGCCGTGAAAACGCTTGGACCACACGGCCGGATCGGCTTCGCCGCCGATTCCGTATGCAGGCTTCGGATGGTCGAAGTTGCTGGCCTCTCGTCGGGGGAACCCTGCCACGCGCAGCTGTTCGGCGACGGAATCGGCGTCGTCGAGCCCTCGCACGGTGATCTGGATGTCGATGACATCCTTGGCGTCGAGGCCGGGCACTGCGGTGGAGCCGATGTGGTCGATTCGGACCGCTTTGTCGGCGCAGGCAAGGGCCAGGCGCGAGATGATGCGTCGGGCCTGGGATTCCCACGTGGGGTCGGCCGTCACCTGTTCCGGATGAACACGTGCGATGACACCCTCCCTGATGTTGCGCTCGAAGGGAATCAGACGGTCGTTCCACAGGGTTCGGACGTCGTCGTCGACGCTGCCCGGTGCGCCGGTGTTGTCGATCCACACGTCTGCCGCGGCTCGGCGCGCATCATCGGTTGCCTGCGCTGCGATCCGCGCGCGAGCATCGGCCTCGGGCATGCCGCGCTGTCCCGTCAGACGACGCACCCGTTCCTCGGCGTCGACCCACACGATGACCACGAGGTGGAAGAACGGGCCCATCGATCCCTCGACGAGGAGCGGAATGTCCTGCACCACTACGGCATCCGGCGCTGCTCCGTCGATGATCTCGGCGGTACGCGCACCGACCAACGGATGAACGATGGCGTTGAGCTTCTTGCGGGATTCCTCGTCGCCGAATGCCTTGGCCGCCAAGGCCGGACGGTCGAGCGAGCCATCGGGTGCGAGAATGTCGGCTCCGAAGGTATCCGTCAGTCGTTGCAGCCCAGGTGTTCCCGGCTCCACGACTTCACGGGCCAGTACATCGGAGTCGACGAGCACTCCCCCGAGTTCGGTCAGCACCTTCGCAACGGTCGATTTTCCGGCACCTATTCCACCGGTCAGTCCCAGTCTCAGCATGCCCCCAGTCTGACACTCGAACACGCCGAAGCACACCAGCCTCAAATGCACCGGTTTCGGAGTTCGGTCGGTTATCTTCGACGAGCGCGACCTCGATGTGCCGACCCACAGCTATTGAAAAGGACACCCATGCGAAGCAATCAGATCCAACCGGGTCGGCACCGCCTTGGCATGGATGCAGGCGTTCATTGCATTCTCATCCCGGAAGTAGCCTCGGCGTTGGCCGACCATCGGCGTAACTGGTTCACCAACCTCCTGACCCCCGCCCGCCACAGCTTCGCCACCATGCGCAAGCGGACGGCGAGCGTCGGCCAGTGGAGTCCAGCCACCGCCGCGTAGTTCGCACTCCCCCTCCACCATGGGCCCGGTTCATCCGAATCGGGTCCATTGTCGTTTCCGCAGGGTTTCTGCTCACCTGATTCGAACGAGAAAGCCCCGGTTCTCATGGAGAGAACCGGGGCTCGGTGTCACACCCTCACGGGTGGACCACTTCTATCAGGCGTTGCCCGACAGCTTCTCGCGAAGTGCAGCGAGCTGCGCATCGCTGGCCAGCGAACCACCGGTCGAGGCCGGAGCCGACGCTGCGGGAGCGTCGCCTTCTGCATCGGCGGGGGACTGACCCGACTCGGAGGAGTAGTTGGTGTTGGCGGCTTCGGCAGCTTCGTCCTTGGCCGTCTTCTCCATCTGAGCGGTGTGCATCTTGTGGCGACGCTCTGCCTCGGCGTAGCGACCTTCCCACTCTTCACGCTGCTTCTCGTAACCTTCGAGCCATTCGTTGGTCTCGGAGTCGAAGCCCTCGGGGAAGATGTAGTTGCCACCCTCGTCGTACGAGTCGGCCATGCCGTACTTGGACGGATCGAACTCTTCTGCGTAGTCCTCGTTGGCCTGCTTGAGGCTCAACGAAATCCGGCGACGCTCGAGATCGATGTCGATGACCTTGACGAGTGCGTCGTCGCCGACACCCACGACCTGGTCCGGAACCTCCACGTGGCGCTCGGCCAGCTCGGAGATGTGCACGAGGCCCTCGATGCCCTCTTCGACGCGCACGAATGCACCGAAGGGAACCAGCTTGGTGACCTTGCCGGGCACGATCTGGCCGATCGCGTGGGTGCGAGCGAACTGGCGCCACGGATCTTCCTGAGTTGCCTTGAGCGACAGGGAAACACGCTCGCGGTCCAGGTCGACGTCGAGAACCTCGACGGTGACCTCGGTGCCGACCTCGACAACCTCGGACGGGTGATCGATGTGCTTCCAGGACAGCTCGGAGACGTGCACGAGTCCGTCGACGCCACCCAGGTCCACGAAGGCACCGAAGTTGACGATGGAGGACACGACGCCCTTGCGGACCTGGCCCTTCTGGAGCTGGTGCAGGAACTCGCTGCGGACCTCGGACTGGGTCTGCTCGAGCCATGCGCGACGCGACAGGACCACGTTGTTGCGGTTCTTGTCGAGCTCGATGATCTTGGCCTCGATCTCCTTGCCGACGTACGGCTGGAGATCGCGGACGCGACGCATCTCGACGAGCGAGGCGGGGAGGAAGCCACGAAGACCGATATCGAGGATGAGTCCACCCTTGACGACCTCGATGACGGTGCCCTTGACGGCCTCGTCCTTCTCCTTGAGCTCCTCGATCGTGCCCCAAGCGCGCTCGTACTGAGCTCGCTTCTTGGACAGGATCAGACGGCCTTCCTTGTCCTCCTTGGTGAGGACGAGTGCTTCGATCTCATCTCCCACGGAGACGACCTCGTTGGGGTCGACGTCGTGCTTGATGGAGAGCTCGCGGGAAGGGATGACGCCTTCGGTCTTGTAACCGATGTCGAGTAGAACCTCGTCACGATCGACCTTGACGATGGTGCCCTCGACGATGTCACCATCGTTGAAGTACTTGATCGTGGCGTCGATGGCGGCGAGAAAATCCTCTGCGGAGCCGATATCGTTGACGGCTACCTGCGGTGAGGTTGTGGTTGAGGGCATGTGTTGAGTTGCTCCGGACGGGTTGGGTATCGGTTGATGGATGTTCGGTCGGACTTGGTGAAACGTGTGCAGCACGAGCATCTTCGGCGTATCCGTCACCGGATCCGTGTGCGCCGACGTCGAGCGAACCCGACCTGGGCGCAGCATGAACACACTCGCGTTGAACAGGGTACGCGATGCCGCAGTACCAGCACAAACCCGGTTAGAGTCGGCGTGTGACCGATCTTTCCACACCGTCGTCCACTCCCGGCCGCGGCCGAATCGATTCGGTCGCGAGCGACCGCGCGAGTCGTCTCTGGTGGGATTCCGACGCCGAGAGCTACCACCGTACGCACGGCGCGTTTCTGGGAGTATCGACCGAATCCGGGGAGTTCGTCTGGTGCCCGGAGGGTCTGCACGAGGGCGACGTGCATCTGCTGGGCGATGTCGCGGACAAGGACGTCCTCGAGGTGGGCTGCGGCAGCGCACCGTGCGCCCGCTGGCTCGGGACTCAGGGTGCGCGCGCGATCGGTCTCGACATCTCGATGGGCATGTTGCAGCGCGGCGTCGATGCCATGACCGCAGGCGGGTCGACGGTTCCGCTGGTGCAGGCCAGTGCCGAGTCCTTGCCGTTCGCCGACGAACGGTTCGACATCGTCTGCTCGGCCTTCGGTGCCGTGCCGTTCGTCGCGGACTCCGCCAATGTGATGAAGGAAGTGGCGCGGGTCCTGCGGCCGGGCGGGATCTGGGTGTTCGCGGTCAACCACCCGATGCGCTGGGTGTTCCCCGACGATCCCGGGGTGGGCGGTCTGACCGCGACGATTCCGTACTTCGATCGAACCCCGTACGTCGAGTACGACGCCGACGGGACCCCCAATTACGTGGAGCACCACCGCACGATCGGTGATCGCGTGCGCGAGCTGGTCGACGCAGGTCTCGAAGTGCGCGACATCGTCGAGCCGGACTGGCCGGAGTGGCTCGACCGCGAGTGGGGTCAGTGGAGCCCACTGCGCGGGCAACTCTTTCCCGGCACCGCGATCTTCAGTAGCCGCAAACCGCTCTGACCGACAACGCTGCGATCAGCGCCGGTGCACCCGGGCTTCGACGGCCTCGGTGAAGGCACTGGTCGACGCCTGCCCGCCGAGGTCGGCTGTCGCGACCCCGGATTCGACCGTGGCGTCGACGGCGTGTCGGATCCTGCCTGCGGCCGCGGCCAACCGTTCGTCCCGATGCCGCGGGGCGAGCCACTCGAGCAACATCGCAGCCGACAGGAAGAGCGCTGTCGGGTTGGCACGGTTCTTTCCTGCGATGTCCGGGGCCGATCCGTGCGAGGCCTGCGCCATCGCCTGGGTTTCCGAGGAGTTGATCGACGGCGCGGTGCCCAGCGACCCGGACAGCTCGCCCGTCAGATCCGACAGAATGTCGCCGAACATGTTCTCGGCCACGATGACGTCGTAATCCTCGCCCCGTCGAACCAGGTGCGCCGCAAGCGCGTCAACGTGTTCCTCGGTCACGTCGACGTGCGGAAACTGCTCTCCCACTGCGCGGCACGCATCGCGGAACAGCCCCGTCGTCATCGAGAGCACATTGGTCTTGTGCACGATCGTCAGCTTCCTGCTGCGGCGCTCGGCCAACGAGAATGCCTCACGTGCAATGCGTTCGCAGGCCGCGCGCGTGAACACTCCGACCGCCAGTGCCACATCGGGAGTGGGCATGAACTCCCCGCTGCCGACGAACATGTTGCGATCGGCGTAGAACCCCTCGGTGTTCTCCCGCACGACCACCAGATCCATCCGCGGGGACACCGCCCGCACGCCGGGCAGCGTTCTAGCCGGCCGGATGTTGGCGAACAGATCGAAATTCTTGCGAATCCGTCCGCCCGGAGTCAGCTGTGACCGGAACGGGTCCGGATAGGACGCGCTGTCGTGCGGTCCGAGAATCCAGCTTTCGAGCTCGCCCAACTTCGAGAGCGTGGAATCGGGCATGGGCGTCCCGTGCTCGTCGATGGCACCTAGGCCCAGCGGCAGGTGCACCCAATCGACTGCCGGTCCACCGACGGCTGCCAGGGCCGCGTCGACCACCCGGATCGTTGCGGGCACGATCTCGTGGCCTATCCCGTCGCCGGGCATGGCCCCGATCCGTAGCGCCGTTGCATTCCGGCCGTCCGTCTGCGACATCATGGCCTCCATGGTGCAGTCCGCAGAACTTCTCCTCGACGCCGGCCTCGACGCCGCGGTTCGCCGCGAGTGGGCGGCACTGTCCGAAGCCGGCCTCCCGAGCCAGGACCGCCACCTCGGTGAGTCGAACCGCCCGCACGTCACCGTCGCGGTGGCATCGTCGATGCCGGCCGCGGTGGACGACGGCGATGCGGTCCGCTTCGATCCGTTCGATGTGCGTCTCGGTGGGCTCGTCGTGTTCGGTGGTCGAACGATCACGCTGGCGCGACTGGTCGTTCCGTCGAGAGAGTTGCTCGATCTGCACGCCCGGCTGTACGAGACCGTGGGCGAACGATCGCTCGACCACCTCGAACCCGGCCGTTGGACACCTCACGTGACGGTCGCCCGACGGTTGACGCCCGAGGAGGCAGGAGCAGCGGTGCGCCTGCTCTCGGTGGACGTCGACGATCTGGTCGGATCTGCAGTTGCGCTGCGCAGATGGGACGGCGAGGGCAAACGTGAATGGCGAATCGGATGATCGGCGAACGTCAGAACCGATAGTCACCGAACTGAGTCACCTCCGCGTGGGTATCGGGAGCGAAGCCTGCGAGCACGAGGGCGTCGAGGGCCAGGAAAAGCAGCACAAGCACCAATACAATTGTCATGCCGCTAGCTTCCAACCTGCAGAGACAGTGCACGAGTGGCAGTAACGCCACATATCGACGACTTTCTGCCATACTTCTACGCATGCTGAAACGAGTGGTCGTCGCGCTGATGCCGTTGACCGAACCTTTCGAGCTGGGCGTCGCCTGCGAGGTGTTCGGATTCGATCGCTCGGACGAGGGCCTTCCCACCTACGACTTCTCCCTGATCGCGGGTGTCCCCCAACCGATCCGCACCCGCGTCGGTTACACCATCGACGTGCCACACAATCTCGACAGTCTCGACAGCGCCGACCTGATCATCATCCCGGCCGGGGGCACCGAGGCGGCAGTCGACGGCAGCTACGTCTGCGGCACCGAATACGACGCATCCATCGAACCTCTGCTGGCCAAACTACGCGCGGCGGTGGAACGAGGCGCAATGGTCGCGAGCCTCTGCAACGGCGCCTTCGTACTCGGCAAGGCGGGACTCCTCGACGGCCGACCCTGCACGACGCATTGGCGGCACTCTGCTTCATTGGCCGCGAAATACCCGCTGGCACAGGTGGATCCGAATGTCCTCTACGTCGATGCCGGCAACGTACTCACCAGCGCCGGCACGGCAGCCGGCATCGACCTGTGCCTGCACATCGTGCGCAAGTACCAGGGCAGTGTCGTGGCGAACGGCATCGCCCGCAGGATGGTCGTTCCTCCGCATCGTGACGGCGGCCAGGCTCAATTCGTCGCCAGTCCCCTGCCCGCCACTCGCACCGAGACACTGGCTCCGCTGCTGGACTGGATGACCGAGAATCTCGACTCCGAGCTCACCATCGGTCGATTGGCGGCGCGGGTGAACATGTCTGCGCGAACCTTCGCCCGCAAGTTCGCGGCCGAGATCGGAACGACTCCCGCACGCTGGCTCAACGACCAACGAGTACTGGCTGCGCAGCAGCTGTTGGAGAACTCCGACCTGCCGATGGATTCGATTGCCGAGGTGGTCGGCTTCGGAAACGCCGCGGCCCTCCGTCAGCATTTCGTGCGATTGCGATGCACCACGCCCAATTCGTATCGCCGCACGTTCCGTGCCGCACCCCAGCCCGCCTGAGCAGGGGGCCGTACACAGCCGGGATGATTCCGGCGAGTACCTGCGTTGAGACACACCAGAAGCGCAATCAATCGAAAGGGACCGCGTGGCCACTCAGACTTTGACCCAGCAGAATTTCGACGAGATCGTGACAAGCAACGACGTGGTGTTGGTCGATTTCTGGGCGTCCTGGTGCGGACCGTGCCGCCAGTTCGCTCCCACCTTCGAGAAGTCGTCCGACGCGCACCCCGACGTCGTGCACGCCAAGGTCGACACCGAGGCCGAGCAGGGCCTTGCTGCGGCAGCGCAGATCCAGTCGATCCCGACGATCATGGCGTTCCGCGAAGGAATTCTCGTCTACGCACAGCCCGGCGCACTGCCTGCACCGGCGCTCGAGGACCTCGTCGGTCAGATCAAGGCACTCGACATGGACGTCGTGCGCCAGCAGATCGCCGAGCAGGCTCCCGCGGCGGAGTAATTTCTGGTCGCTGCACATTGAGTGAAGGGCCGCTCACCGAATTCGGTGAGCGGCCCTTCGCCTGGCCACAGGTCGAATCAGTGTGCTGCGGCATCCCAGCTGCGCCCGGTGCCGACCGAGACTTCGAGGGGCACCGACAGTTCGATGGCCGAGGACATCTTGTCGCGTACCAGTGCCTCGACTTCCTCGCGCTCGGATTCGACGACCTCGAGCACCAATTCGTCGTGTACCTGCAACAGCATTCGTGACTTCAGCGTCGACTCCGCCAGCGACTTGTGTACGTCGATCATCGCAACCTTGATGATGTCTGCGGCAGTGCCCTGGATCGGGGCATTGAGTGCGGCCCGCTCGGCCACCTCGCGACGCTGACGATTGTCGCTGTTGAGATCGGGCAAGTAGCGGCGCCTGCCGTACAGCGTGGAGGTGTACCCCACCTTGCGCGCTTCCTCGACGGCGTTGCGCAGATAGTCACGGACGCCTCCGAACCGCGCGAAATACGCCTCCATCTGCTGCTTCGCCTCGTCGGTGGAGATCTTGAGCTGCGCGGCGAGACCGAAAGCGCTGAGCCCGTAGGCCAGTCCGTAGGACATCGCCTTGACCCGGCGGCGCAGTTCGGGGGTGACCTCCTCGATCGGCACGCCGAATGCCCGGGCACCGACGAAGCTGTGCAGATCCTCGCCGGTGTTGAACGCCTCGATCAGCCCTTCGTCGCCGGAGACGTGCGCCATGATGCGCATCTCGATCTGGCTGTAGTCGGCGGTGAGCAGGGTGTCGTACCCCGCCCCGACGACGAAGCCGTCCCGGATGTGCCGGCCCGCCTCGTTGCGAACCGGAATGTTCTGCAGGTTCGGCTCGGTGGACGACAGTCGTCCGGTGGCCGCGACCGTCTGATTGAACGTCGTGTGAATGCGTCCGTCGTCGGCAACGGATTTCAGCAGGCCGTCGACCGTCACCTTCATCCGCGTCGCGTCCCGGTGATCGAGCAGAAACTTCAGGAACGGGTGCTCGGTCTTCTCGAACAACCCTTGCAGCGCATCGGCATCGGTGGTGTACCCGGTCTTGGTCTTCTTCGTCTTGGGCATGTCGAGTTCCTCGAACAGCACCACCTGCAACTGCTTCGGTGACCCGAGGTTGATCTGCTTGTCGATCACGCCGTAGGCGGAGTTCGCGGCCTCGTCCACCTGCGCAGCGAATCCGGACTGCAGTGCGCGGAGGTGATCACCGTTCACGGCGATACCGGTTGCCTCGACATCGGCCAACACCGTCAGCAGCGGCAGCTCCATCTCGGAGAGCAGGGTGGTCGACTCGATGGCGGCGAGCTCGGCGTCCAGTGCATCGGCCAGGTCGATGACGGCCCGCGCCTTGAGGATCTCGCCCTCTGCGAACGCCGCATCGGCGGTGTCCTCGGCGTCGAGCAACGACATCTGACCTTCACCCGCATCCTCCACCCGGAGTTCGCGTTTGAGGTAGCGCAACGACAGGTCGTCGAGGTTGAACGATCGCTGACCGGGCCGCACCAGGTACGCCGCCAGGGCGGTGTCGGTGGTCAACCCGCCGAGGGTCCAGCCGCGCCCACGAACCGCGTGCAGAGCCCACTTGGCCTCGTGCAGCGCCTTGGGTTGCGCCGGATCGGCGAGCCAGGCGGCGAGTGCCTGCTCGTCGGATTCGTCCAGAGCAGTCGTCGTGACGAACGCCCCCTCACCGTCGGCCGCAGCGATCGCCACCGACGTCGCGTCGCTGTCGAACGGCCGACGCGGGCCGAGGATCGACAACCCGCTGCGCCGGCCGTCGGCTGCGTGTTCTGCGAGCCACGCGGCCAGTTCGCCCGGCGCGACGATGCCGCCGCGGACGTCGAAACCCTCCTCTGCTTCGGGTTCGACCGACGCGAGAGTCTCGAACAAACGGTCCCGCAGAATGCGGAACTCCAGATCGTCGAACAAGGCATGGATCTTCTCGCGATCCCACGGAGCCAGTTCGAGCTGATCGGGGGTGTAGGGCAACGGCACGTCGCGCACCATCTCGGTGAGCTCGCGGTTGAGCACCACACTCGACAGGTTGGCGCGCAGTGCATCTCCCACTTTGCCCTTGACCTTGTCCACGTTGTCGACGAGAGCGGTGAGGGAACCGTATTCGATGATCCACTTGGTCGCCGTCTTCTCGCCGACCCCGGGAATGCCGGGGAGGTTGTCGCTCGGGTCGCCGCGCAGGGCCGCGAAGTCCGGGTACTGCGACGGCGTCAATCCGTACTTGGTGGCGACCTCGTCGGGGGTGAACCGAGTCAGATCCGAGACACCCTTGCGCGGATACAACACCGTGACGTTGTCGGTCACCAACTGGAGCGCATCGCGGTCGCCGGTGACCACCAGAACGCGGTAGCCGAGCGCCTCCGCCTGGGTCACCAGGGTGGCGATGATGTCGTCCGCCTCGAAGCCCGCCTCTGCCATCACCGGGATACCCATGGCCCCGAGTACGTCCTTGGTGATGTCGACCTGGCCGGCGAACTCGTCCGGCGTCTTGCTGCGGTTGGCCTTGTACTCGGGGAACCGCTCGGCGCGGAAGGTCTGCCGTGAGACGTCGAACGCCGCCGCGATGTGCGTCGGTTTCTCGTCCCGCAGCAGATTGATCAACATCGAGGTGAACCCGTACACGGCATTGGTGGACTGACCGCTGGTGGTCTTGAAGTTGTCCGCAGGTAACGCGAAGAAGGCACGGAACGCCATCGAGTGGCCGTCGATGAGCAGCAACGTGGGCCGCTCCCCGCCTGCTTTCGCATCGGTCTCGGCTGCGGGCGCTGCACTTTTCTCGGTTACTGGGCTCACGGTTGACCAGTCTAGGGAGCCGGTCCGACAACTCGTAGCCGGATGCATGCGGCAGCCGCGATCGCACTCACGGCGAGCGTCGCGCACCGCGAAACACAACCGATACTTTCCGGAAATCTCAGTCGCCGATTTTGCGTCGTTTCAGCGGATAGAGTCCGACAATTGCAGAAAACCCCATTCCCGTGGCACAACGACAACCGTCCGGAGGACGTGCGTGGCTCCAAATGTTCGATGGACCAGAAAGGTGCAACCGCCGAGGTTGCGCGCAAGATCTGCCGTTCGGCTCTTCCAGCGAACACTCCTACTCGCCGTTCTGAGTTCCATTGCCGCGCTGCTGTTCAGTGCGCCGGCATTGGCCCAGGAACCTACCCCCTCTCCCCCGGCAGCACCGGGGACCAGTGCCGAACAGGCACCGCCCGCGGACGCGGTCAGCGTCGCCGGATCTCTCAACAACGGTGGCGAACGACTCATCGGCGTCGACGTCGCTGCGCTCGACGCGTCCGGCTCCGAAGTCGCCCGCACCACCAGTGAAACCGGCGGCCGGTGGACCCTCGAATTGTCCCCCGGCACATACACATTCCAGGTCGTCGAGGAAACGCTCCCCGACGGTGTCAGCGTCCAGGGCGAGGTCCAGCGCGATGTGCAGGCCGGGCGCTCCAACACCGTCATCTTCTCGTTCGGTGAGGCCAGAACCGCCACCAGCGTCCCGGTCTGGGAGCAGTTCCTGCGAACCACGGTGGACGGCTTCCGGTTCGGACTCGTCATCGCGCTCGCGGCCGTCGGCCTGAGCCTGATCTTCGGAACCACCGGACTGACGAACTTCGCGCACGGTGAGCTGGTCACGCTCGGCGCGGTTGCGGCCTGGGTCTTCAACGTCACGATGGGTATCCAACTCATCCCGGCCACGATCCTCGCGATCATCGTCGGCGTCGCGATCGGCTGGCTCAACAATGCGGCCATCTGGAAACCGTTGCGAAAACGTCGAACCGGCCTCATTGCTCAGCTCGTGGTGTCCATCGGCCTCGCGATCGCGCTCCGCTACCTGATCCTCATCTTCTTCTCGGACCGAGCCGAGCCGTTCGCGGATTACCAGGCTCAGACTCAGAACGAGTGGGGCCCGTTCGCCATCACCAACGTCAACCTCGCGTGCATCATCATCAGCGTGGTGGTCCTCGTCGGTGTGGCACTCATGTTGCAGCGCACGCGAATCGGCAAGGCCATGCGCGCCGTCGCCGACAATCGCGACCTCGCCGCATCCTCGGGCATCAATGTCGAGCGTGTCGTGACGTTCGTCTGGTGCCTCGGCGGCGGTCTCGCCGCCCTCGGCGGTGTTCTGTTCGGTCTCTCCGAACTCGCCGGTCGCGTGCAGTGGGAGATGGGCTTCAAGCTCCTACTGCTGATGTTCGCCGGAATCACATTGGGGGGACTGGGAACCGCGTACGGGGCCTTCCTCGGCTGCGTCATCGTCGGTCTGCTCGTGCAGTGGTCGACGCTGATCATCAATCCCGATCTCAAGTACATCGGAGGACTGCTCGTCTTGATACTCATCCTCATCGTCAGGCCGCAGGGCATACTCGGCTCGCGGCAAAGGATCGGGTGACCTCATGGATATTCTCGGAGCACTCCAGGTTTCCCTCGCTCAACTCGTCGGGCCGTCCGCGATCTTCTACGCGCTGCTCGCCATCGGCCTGAACCTGCACTTCGGCTACGCCGGCCTGCTCAACTTCGGTCAGATCGGCTTCGCGCTGCTCGGCGGCTACGGCGTTGGCATCATGACCATCACCTACGAGCAACCGCTGTGGTTGGGCATTCTGGTCGGCCTCGGTGCCGCCGGTCTGTTGGCTCTGGTGCTGGGCATTCCCACGCTACGACTGCGCGCCGACTACCTGGCCATCGTCACGATCGCCGCCTCGGAAATCCTTCGTCTCGTGTTCAGATCCACGGCCAGCGACTCGGTGACCGCATCGACCAACGGCCTGTTCGGATTTGCCGATCCGTTCACCTCGCTCAGCCCGTTCGATTCGGGCAAGCAATACGACTTCGTCGGGGTGAAGTTCTACGGTGACGATCTGTGGGCCATGGTCGTCGGTTGGTCGCTGGTCCTCATCCTCTGCGGCGTCGTCTATCTCCTGACACACAGCCCGTGGGGTCGCGTCCTGAAAGCGGTGCGCGAAGACGAGGATGCGGCACGCTCGCTCGGTAAGAACGTCTTCGTGTACAAGATGCAGGCGCTCGTGCTCGGTGGTGTGATCGGCGGCATGGGCGGTGTCTTCAACGCACTGCAGACCAAGTCGATCAACCCCGACTTCTACTCCACGGCGCAGACGTTCTTCGCTTTCGGAGCCCTGATTCTCGGCGGCGCGGCTACTGTGTTCGGTCCCGTCGTCGGAGCCATGCTGTTCTGGTTCCTGCTTTCGATCCCGGACGCCATTCTGCGTCAAGCCATCTCGGGGCCGGATCCGCTGCTCGACCTCACCGAGCAGCAGGTCGGTGCCACCCGTTTCGTCCTCCTGGGAATCCTGATCGCACTACTGATGGTGTTCAGACCCCAGGGCATTCTCGGCAACAAGCGAGAGGTTCAGCTCAATGCCTGACGCGAAGAACTCGCCGAACAAGAATCCCAGCACCCTCGAATCACGGGCGGCCATGGCCCTCGACGCCGATCAGCGTGCGGCGCTGTTCGCCGGAGTGGCAGGTGAACCCGGCTCGGCGAAACCCGATCCGACTCTCGTGGTGGATGGCATCTCGCGCACGTTCGGCGGTCTCAAGGCCGTCGACGTAGCGCATCTCGAGATACAACGCGGCTGCATCACCGGTCTGATCGGCCCGAACGGTGCAGGCAAGACGACGCTCTTCAATCTGCTCACCGGGTTCGATCGACCCGACACCGGCACCTGGTCGATGGACGGTCAGGAACTGGGCAAGATGCATCCGCACCAGGTGGCCCGCAAGGGTGTCGTCAGAACGTTCCAGCTCACCAAAGCACTGTCGAAGCTCACCGTGCTGGACAATGTTCGCCTCGGTGCCACCGGGCAACGCGGCGAACGCATTCTGAACACCTTTCTCCCGTGGACCTGGAAGGCACAGGAGCGTGAGGTCACCGAGCGCGCGAACGAGCTGCTCGCTCGCTTCAAACTCGATGCCAAGGCCGACGACCTCGCCGGATCATTGTCCGGCGGCCAGCGCAAACTGCTCGAGATGGCCCGCGCGCTGATGACCGACCCGTCCGTGGTGATGCTCGACGAGCCGATGGCCGGGGTCAATCCCGCACTGACGCAATCACTTCTGGGGCACATCAAGTCACTGCGCGACGACGGCATGACGGTGGTGTTCGTCGAACACGACATGGACGTCATCCGAGACATCAGCGACTGGGTGGTGGTGATGGCGCAGGGCAGTGTGATCGCTGAATCGACGCCGGAGGAGCTCTCGAACAACGGTGCCGTCGTCGATGCGTATCTCGGCAGTCACCACGATCAGGCTCTCGAATTCGATGCCGACGGCAATCCCGTCGGTGCCACTGCCGAACTGGCAGAGGTACTGAAGAAAGCCGAGGTCGAGGAACTTGCGGCCGGTGGCGATCTGTCGGAACCGGAATTCGTGAAGCCCGACACCACCCACGGTGGATCCCACCGGGCCAAGGAGGTCAACTGATGAGCGAACCGACCACCGAGAAGCAGCAACTGACGCCCGCGGAGTTCGCGGCCACGCCCGGGGAACACGCCCGCCTCGCCGAAGGTGCTCTACTGCGCGCCGACGGCTTGGTCGCCGGGTACATCCCCGGTGTGAACATCCTCAGTGAGTGCAACTTCTTCCTCAACGACGGGGAGATCGTCGGGATCATCGGCCCCAACGGGGCCGGCAAGTCGACTCTGCTGAAGACGCTGTTCGGGCTCGTTGCCGTTCGGGAGGGCAGCGTCAAACTGCGCGGAGACACCATTACGTCCGCGGAGGCGCACGTGCTGGTGACGAAAGGCGTCGGCTACGTCCCGCAGACGCAGAATGTGTTCCCGTCGCTCACCATCGAAGAGAACCTCGAAATGGGAATCTATCTGCGTCCCAAGAAGTTCAACGAGCGCTTCGATTTCGTCAGCGAGCTCTTTCCGCTTCTGAGCGACCGCCGCAAGGTCAAAGCCGGCGCTCTCTCCGGCGGTGAGCGCCAGATGGTGGCGATGGGCCGCGCGCTGATGATGGAGCCATCGGTACTGCTGCTCGACGAGCCGTCGGCCGGGTTGTCTCCGATGTTCCAGGACGAGGTGTTCATCCGCTGCAAGAAGATCAATGCGGCCGGTGTCTCGATCATCATGGTCGAGCAGAATGCGCGTCGATGCCTGCAGATCTGCGACCGCGGATACGTTCTCGATCAGGGCCGCAACGCCTACACCGATACCGGTCCGGCGTTGATGAACGACCCGAAGGTGATCGAGCTGTATCTCGGCACACTGGCAGGAAGCAAAGAGAAGAAGTAGCTGCTCGACAGCGACGAAGGCCCCGGTTCGATCGACATCGAACCGGGGCCTTCTCGCTGGCGTCGAACGTGCGGCGCGTACGCAAGCCACTGGGCCCGAGTCCTGATCGAGGACTCGGGCCCAGTGGCTGTGTGACAGTTACAGATCACTCACCGACGACGATGTATCCATCCGTGGTGAGGGTGTTGTCCGGCCCGAAGACCAGGTTGCCGTACGAACCGGTTGCCGGTTCGCCTGCGTCACTGAAGTTGAGTGCACCGGTGACACCGTCGTAGTCGATGTCGGTGCCGGCCTGCAGCAGCGGGAGGCATTCCTCGAACGTCGTGCACTTCTCGCCGTCCTTGGTGACACTGTTGATGTTGGCCGCAATATCCACGCCCGCAGTCGATCCGGCCTGAACTGCTGCCAGCGCAGGAATCACCACGGCGTCGTAGGACTCACCCGCGTAGTTGAAGTCGACGAGCGCGGGATCGACGGTCTTGAGTCGGTCCTGGAACGCGGTACCGACGTCGGTCAGCGGCGTGGTGCCCCGCATCGTGTCGAGCAGACCCGGAGCCATCGACTCGCCGAGTGCGTTACCCATATTGCCGTCGACGCCGTAGACCAACGTGCCGTCGGACGGTCCGATTCCGAGCTCGTGCATACGGGTGATGATGCGAGCGGACTCGTCGAATCCGATCACGGCGACAGCATCGGGTGCGAAGTTGTTCACGTCGTCGATCTCGGCGTTGTACGACTGAGCGTTGGGATCGTAGATGATCGTCTGAAGCTGATCGGACGCGATTCCCGCGGCTTCGAGGTTCTCGACCGTGTTGTTGGCCAAGCCCGTTCCGTACGGGTCGTTCAGGGCGAGGATCGACACCCGCTGGGCACCGTCCTGGGCGATGAGGTCCGCGAGGGCCTGAGCCTGCAGCACATCGGTGGGAGCGGTGCGGAAGTAGAGGCCGCTGTCCGGGTAGCAGACGAACTGGTCGGACGTGTTGGCCGGCGAGATCTGCACGACGCCCGCGCTGGTGATCTTGTCGATGACCTGCAGGGAGACTGCCGAGGACGCTGCACCGACGATGACGTCGGCACCGCCTGCGAGCAGGCGGTCGACGGTGGTGTTGGCGGTGTCGGTGGTGGTGTCACCGGAGTCGCCGGGGATCAGCGTGACCGGCTGGTCCAAGACACCACCGGCAGCGTTGATGTCGTTGACTGCGAGCTGGACACCAGCGACCTCGGGCGGTCCGAGGAAGGCCAGGCTGCCGGTGTTGGGCAGCAAGGTTCCGACGACCAGAGGATCGGTGACGGGCGTGGCCCCTGCTGTGGCCTGCTCGGGCTCGCAATCGGTGGAGACGGTCGTTTCCGCGGCTGCAGTGCCGCCGCTGGCCGTGGTGGAGTCGGTCGAGCCCGAGTCGTCGCTCGACGAACAGCCGAACAGTGCGAGCGAGGTAACGCTCACCACCGCAGCCGTGCGGACATAGGTCCGAATTGCCATCTAGGTTCTCCTTGAAATTGCTCGTCGTTGAAGCGCACCTGAGTTGCATGTGGCTCACGTGTGGATCAGACGCTAACGCTCGGAGCCGATTCGCAAGGCCTAGAACGAGGCTCGTGACCTGACTGTGACCTAGGGAGTCGAAGTTTTACGTGGCCGTAGCTTTCGGGAGCCGATCACCCCTCTGCCGCAGGCTTGTTCGCAGGAGTACCGAGTGTCTCGATCACTACTTCGGCGACGGCTTTCATCGTCGTCCTGCGATCCATTGCGGCGCGCTGAATCCACTTGAACGCCTGCGGTTCTGTGAGCGATTGCGATTCCATCAGGATGCCCTTGGCCTTCTCGATGAGCTTGCGCGTCTCGAGCCGATCCTGCAGATCCACGATCTCGGCTTCGAGCGCGGAGATCTCACCGAAACGGCTGGCGGCCAACTCCACCGCAGGCATCAGATCGGCCTTGGTGAACGGCTTGACCAGATACGCCATCGCACCGGCATCGCGAGCCTTCTCCACGAGCTCGCGTTGACTGAACGCGGTGAGAATCACGACGGGCGCAATGCGCTTCTCGGCGATCTCAGACGCGGCATCGATTCCGTCCCGCCGCGGCATCTTCACATCCATGATGACCAGATCGGGACGCAGTTCGACGGCCAACTCCACCGCCTGCTGACCGTCGGCCGCTTCACCGACCACGTCGTAGCCCTCCTCGCGGAGCATCTCCACGAGGTCCAATCGGATCAGGGATTCGTCCTCTGCCACCACCACGCGAAGCGGGGGCTTGCCAGTACCGTGCGCACCAGGAGCATTCATCTGTATCGGTCTCCTTTGACTGTCATCGCCCATCAGGGCCGTCGAGCATCTGAAGGGTACCGGTGCGCGACGCCGAAAGCGCATCTTCTAAACTCGTCAATCGTTGCTTGAAAGACGCCAGCCCTCGTATCCCAATTGGCAGAGGAAACGGATTCAAAACCCGTCCAGTGTGAGTTCGAGTCTCACCGAGGGCACCACGTGAATGTAGCTCCGTTCGCGACGTCGGTAATGGTCTCCGTCGATCGCGCCTACAGTGGAGTGATGTACATACCCAGCAGTCTTCGTTGCCATGACACCAGTGCGGGCAGTTTGTGCGCAGCGAAGGTCGACCATCGGTTCGGGGATTCGGCGGACCAGTCTGCGCAGTGGGTCTACTACACCTGCAGCGCCGATTCCTCCCACGAGACCGGTTACGTCGACCGCCTGGTCACTGCCTGAATCATGTTCGTAGAACGCGCCTACGTCCACGCCGACGATGTCGGATCGGACTGGCCCTTCACCGTGCCTGCTGTCGCCGACCTCGCTAGCGACGGACTCGAGTTCCTGGCACCGGTGACAATTCTCGTCGGCGACAACGGTTCCGGTAAATCGACCCTCGTCGAGGCGATCGCCGAGGGTTTCGGAATCGATGCCCGCGGCGGTCGAGCGGCGCAGCAGTCGCGTCGCCTCGACGAGGTGACCAGCGCCCTCGGTGAGGTACTCGAACTCGAGACCACACCGCGGGGTTCTCGAATGCTTCGTGGCCCACGACTGAACAAGCGCGGCTTCTTCCTGCGCGCCGAGACCGCGTTCGACATGGCCGAGAACCTCGGCGGCATACCGGGTTTCTGGGACGAGAACACCGCCGAGATGAGTCACGGCGAAGGGTTCCTGACCATGTTCGGTGCGATGTTGGCCGAACCCGGCTTCTACGTTCTGGACGAGCCGGAATCGGCCCTGTCGTTCACCGCGAGCCTGCAACTCGTTGCACTGATGTCCGAGCTGGGCGACGAGGGCGCGCAGATCGTCTGCGCCACGCACTCACCGATTCTGGCGTCGACCCCCGGTGCGGACATCGTCGAAGTCGGCGAACACGGACTACGCCGAAGTACCTGGGACGAACTCGAATTGGTACAGCACTGGCGTCGCTACCTGGACGACCCGAACAGCTATCTCCGTCACCTGCTCGACTGACCGGCCATCGACACCGCTTCTCGGCGACGCACACGTCCCGGGGAGACGCCCGTCGCGCGTTTGAAGGCCTTACCGAACGCGGCCTCCGACAGATACCCACTGCGCCGGGCCAATTCGGCCAACACCACGTCCTCGGATCGCAACGTCTCGTATGCGACCTGCATCCGCCACGTTGCCAGATAGCTCATCGCGGAGTCGCCGACCAGCTCGGTGAAACGTGCCGAGAACGCCGAACGGGACATGTTCACCCTCGACGCCAAATCCGCAACGGTCCACCGCTCGTGAGGGTGTCGATGGATCAGCGCCAACGCCGTTCCGATCCGATCGTCCTGCAATGCTCCGAGCCAACCCGACTGCGCGCCCGGCGTGTTCGCGATCCACGACCGCAACGCGTGGATCACCAGAATGTCGGACAGCCGGGTGATCACCGCTTCTCCCCCGGGCTCGAGCACGCGCGCTTCGTCCGCGACCATGGCCAGAATGTTCTGCATCCTCGATTGCCTCGGGCCGGGATCGACGTCGACCACCACCAGCGCGGGCAGCAGGCGAACGAGCTTCTGCGCTGCCGGATGATCCAGTCGCACCGCCCCGCAGACGAGAGTCGCAACACGGCCGACACCGCCCGCATCGTGAGTGATCACCGCGTAGCGATCGCTGACGTACTCGTGCGGGAGGTCGTGGACGCTCGTCGCACGAACAGACGCGTCGACGCCTGCGGCGAGCACGTGCCCTCGCCCGTGCGGTACCAACGCGAAATCGCCGGGCACCAACTCACGCGTCGGCTCGCCGGGAACCGACAACACGCAGTCACCGTCGACGACCGTGTGAAACCACAGCGCATCCTCCATGGCGGGCAGTGCGAGACCCCAGGATCCGCTCAACTCGGAGCGCACGTAGAACGATCCGGTCATCCGTAGAAAGTGCAGCGCTTCACCCAGGGGGTCGGACGACTTCCAGGGATCCGCGCCGCGCATGCCCCGATCGTCTCACGAGTTGGACGATCGGACATCGAATGCGGCCTTTCGGGCATTGTCCATCCAGCTTCTCGAGGCCACAGTGGAGAACAGGATATAGCCGACCGAAGGGAACCACCGTGCTGGACCGAATGCTCGCGGTCACCACCGCCGTTGCCGCCGTCGGATGCGGGCTGGTGGCAGGAGTGCTGCTCGCCTTCTCGATCAGCGTGCTCCCCGGCCTGGCAACACTGCCGGTGCCCGACGCGATCGCCGCGATGCAGCGCTTCAACAAGGCGATTATCGATCCGGTGTTTCTCGGCTTGTTTTTCGGAACGGCCGGATCCTGCACTCTCGCAGCGATTCTCACCCTATCGGCCGGTGGGGGTTCACCCGTGCTCGTCGTGAGCGGAGCCGTTCTCTACGTTCTCGGATGCTTCGCGATCACGGCCGTTGCGAACGTCCCCCTCAACGACGCGTTGGCCGGTGTGGATCCCGGTAGCGTTGCGGGTGCCGACGCGTGGCAGAACTTCCGCGAGAAATGGACGCGATGGAACAACGTCAGGACGGTTGCTGCGACTGCCGCCTGTGCCGTCCTGATCCTCGGTCAGGGCAGATCGGCACTGGGCTGATCGGACACCGAATCCTCGTGCCGCTTGCGAATTTCTTCCTCGAACCGCGCAATGAGGTGGTCGGTGTCGGCAGTCGAGACATCCCGCGCGCCTTCGTCCATCGCGGCGTCACGTCCCCGACGCAGTGCGGCGAGTTCGGCTTCGAGTTCGTTGTTGTCGAGTACGCGTGGATCCAACATGACCCCCATTGTGGTCCCCCGTCCGGTGCGTCCGCGGGGATTTGCTGTAATCGCTGTCATGAACGTCGTGCACAGCTTCGCACCGATTCTCGGCCGAGGCGCAACCACCTTGATCCTGGGCTCCATGCCCGGCGTGGCGTCGCTGGCCGCTCAGCAGTACTACGCGCACCCGCGAAATGCGTTCTGGCCGATCATGGGAACGCTGTTCGGTGCGGGTCCCGAACTTCTCTACGCCGATCGCACCGAGCGTCTGCGCAGCCATGGCGTCGCGGTGTGGGATGTGCTGAAGCTGTGCACGCGAGAGGGAAGCCTGGATTCGGCGATCGTCGAATCCTCCATCGAGACAAACGATTTCGAGAAGATGTTCGCCGAGAATCCCGGCATCGACAGGGTGTTCTTCAACGGAGCCAAGGCAGACGAGAGCTACCGTCGCCACGTGAAGACGGTGACACCCCACGTGACATTCACTCGACTACCGTCGACCAGCCCTGCGCTCGCCTCGCTCGATCTCGCCGCGAAGACGCAGGCGTGGTCGACTGCCCTCAGGCCCGCACCCGCTTCGGGAAGTGCCGAATGAGACCTTCCTGCACGACGGTGGCCAGCAACTGGCCGTCCATCGAGAAGAACCGTCCGGTGGCCAGGCCACGAGACCCGGCCGCAACCGGTGATTCGGTGGCGTAGAGAGCCCACTCGTCGAATCGGAACGGGCGGTGGAACCAGATGGAATGGTTGACCGTCGCCGCGACGATGCGATCGAGTCCCCAGGACAGACCGTGGGTGGTGATGATCGAGTCGAGCACCGTGGTGTCCGACGCGTAGCCCATGGTCGCGGCGTGAAAGATCGAGGCGTCGGGCAGATCGCCGTCGGCTTTCATCCAGACCCGATTGTGGTTGAGCTTCTCGCCGGTGCCGTGCATGATCCACGCCGGATCGTTCGCGTAGCGCATGTCGATCGGCTTGAGGGCGTCGACGAACATCTGCAGCCGGTCCTCGTACCCGACGAAGTGATCGCCGAGCGGTGGCAGTGCGTCGGGGTACGGAACCTCGGGCACCTCAACGCTGTGCTCGAGCCCCTTACCGAAATCTTGGAAGGCGGCGAGCATGACGAACAGCTCGTTGCCGTCCTGCAGTGCGGTGACCTGGCGGTTGGCGAAAGCGCGACCGTCACGTTGCCGAGAGACCCGGTACTCGATGGGCTTCTTGACGTCGCCGCCGCGGATGAAGTGCGCATTGATCGCATGCACGTCCCGCGAGGTACCGGAGACGGTGCGGCCGGCCGCGATCAGGCCTTGAGCAACGAGCTGCCCCCCGAACGTACGGCTGCCCACCTGCTCGGGGTGAACGCCGACGAACACGTCCTCCTCGATCTCCTCCAGTGCGAGGAGATCGAGGAGCGTCTCGAGATCGGTCTTCACCGCTGTACTGCTCGACGCGCTTTCGCTGACGCCGGTTCCCCCCGCTTCGACCACTTACCGGTCCTCTTCTCCGATTCGGTGCACATGGATCAAGTTGGTCGAGCCTACTGTGCCGGGAGGGGCACCGGCCACGATCACGACCTGATCGCCCTTGCTGTATCGACCCAGCTCGAGCAGCGCCCGGTCCACTTCCTTGACCATCGCGTCCGTGGAACCCACATCCGGAACCAGGAACGTTTCGGTTCCCCAGCTCAGCGACAATTGGCTGCGGACCTCGGAGATGGAGGTGAAGGCGAGCAACGGAAGCTTGGTGTGCAGACGAGCCAACCGTCGAACGGTGTCACCCGACTGGGTGAACGCCACGAGTGCCTTCGCGTCCAGGCGCTCGCCGATGTCACGAGCGGCGTAGGAGATGACGCCACGCTTGGTGCGCGGGACGTGCGTCAGCGGAGGAACACTGTCACCCTCGGTCTCGACCGTCTCGACGATGCGGGCCATGGTCCGAACGGTTTCCATCACGTACTTACCGACCGAGGTCTCACCGGAGAGCATGACCGCGTCGGTACCGTCGAGCACGGCGTTGGCGACGTCGGACGCCTCGGCGCGCGTCGGGCGGGAGTTCTCGATCATCGATTCGAGCATCTGGGTCGCGACGATGACGGGCTTGGCGTTGGCGCGGGCGATCTGGATGGCGCGCTTCTGCACCAGCGGCACCTGCTCGAGGGGCAGCTCGACGCCGAGGTCGCCACGGGCGACCATGATCGCGTCGAAGGCGAGCACGATGGCCTCGAGGTTGTCGACGGCCTCGGGCTTCTCGAGCTTGGCGATGACAGGAACTCGGCGACCGACGCGGTCCATCACGGCGTGGACGAGTTCGACGTCCGCGGGAGAGCGCACGAACGACAGCGCGATGAAGTCGCATCCCAGAGCGAGGGCGAACTCGAGGTCGGCGATGTCCTTCTCGCTCATGGCGGGAACCGACACGTCCATGCCCGGCAGGGACACACCCTTGTTGTTGCTGACCGGCCCACCTTCGGTGACACGGCACAGTACGTCGTTGCCCTCGACGCCGGTGACCACGAGGCCGACCTTGCCGTCGTCGACGAGCAGGCGATCGCCTTCCTTGGCGTCCTGGGCCAGCTCCTTGTAGGTGGTCGACACCCGGTCGTGAGTGCCCTCGCACTCTTCGACGGTGATGCGGATCAGCTCGCCGGCCGCCCAGGTGGTCGAGCCCTCGGCGAAACGCCCGAGACGAATCTTCGGTCCCTGCAGATCGGCCAGAATGCCCACGGCTTTGCCGGTGGCGTCCGATGCTGCTCGAACCCTCTCGTAGTTGGCCTGATGATCGGGGTGATCACCATGGCTGAAGTTCAGTCGTGCGACATCCATTCCACTCTCGACGAGTTCGCGGATGCGCTCTGTGGTTGCGGTTGCGGGTCCAAGGGTGCAGACAATCTTAGTACGTCGGCTCACGAAAGCGAGCCTAGCCGCTGGACGCCGCGTTCTCTATCGCAGACGCATCCACCCGAATACTACCGATCGGTAGCCACGCTACCCTGCTGCTGGGACGGTCTGTACCGGTTCAGAGACGGGGGTCACACGACCGCCAGGGGCAGTGCAGTCGGGTGTACCGGCGACGGCAATTCCGAGTGCCCGGTGAGGAAAGCATCGACACCGTTGGCCGCCGAACGACCCTCCGCAATCGCCCACACGACCAGCGACGCACCGCGATGCGCATCCCCGCACACGAACACCCCGGGTGCCTTGGTCTGCCAATCGGGACCACACGAGAGTGCGCCCCGCTTGGTCAACGTGAGTCCGTACTCGTCGAGTAGTGGACCGTGCTCGACGCCCTCGAAACCGATGGCGAACAACGCCAGATCACAGGGCAATTCGATCTCCTCCCCGATGGGCGTGACGATGCGTCGACCGTCCGCGTCGCGCTGCACCTCCACCTCGGCGAGCACCATCGCGCGAACGTGCCCGCGCTCGTCGCCGAGGAATCGCTGGACGGCGACCTGATGACGCACGACGCCACCCTCGGCGTGCGCGGGTGAGGTGCGCAGCACCAGCGGCCACGACGGCCACGGCGAGAGACTTTCGTCGCGAGCCCCGGGCAGAGCCGGGTTGTAGTCGAGCTGCGTCACCGACGCAGCACCCTGTCGGTGAGCCGTTCCCAGGCAGTCTGCTCCGGTATCGCCACCGCCGATGATGACCACATGCTTGTCCGCAGCGGAGATGGAGGTGGGACCGTCGCCCTCGCATTCCTTGTTCGACGGCACCAGATGCTCCATGGCCAGGTGGATACCGTCGAGCTCGCGACCGATGACCTCGGCATTGTCACGGGCCCGCAGAGCGCCGACCGCGAGAACGACTGCGTCGAACGATTCGCGTAGTTGCTCGACGGTGAAGTCGATGCCGACCTCGCAGTCGGTGACGAAATGTGTTCCCTCGGCGCGCATCTGCATGAGGCGCTGATCGAGCACGGACTTCTCGAGCTTGAACTCGGGGATGCCGTAGCGGAGCAGTCCGCCGAGACGATCGTCTCGCTCGTACACGGTGACGTCGTGCCCGGCGCGGGTGAGCTGTTGCGCCGCAGCCAATCCCGCAGGACCGGATCCGACGACCGCGACCCGCTTGCCGGTGGTGATCGTCGGCGGCTGCGGAACGATGCTGCCGTCCTCCCAGGCCAGGTCCGCGATGGTCTGCTCGACCCGCTTGATCGTCACGCTTCCGCCGGTGGCCGCCTCGGAGATCGACAGCACACACGCCGACTCACACGGGGCCGGGCACACCCGACCGGTGAACTCCGGAAAATTGTTTGTCGCATGCAGTCGGTCGCTGGCGGCATCCCAGCGGCCGCGGCGCACCAGGTCGTTCCACTCGGGAATCAGATTTCCCAGCGGGCAGCCCGCAGTTCCCGAGTGGCAGAACGGAATACCGCAGTCCATGCAGCGACGCGCCTGATCGGCGACCTCGGCGGCACGCTCGCTCTTGGGCTGATGCGAGTACACCTCGTTCCAGTCCTTGACGCGCTCGCCGATCGGACGCTTGACGGCCTCGCGCTTGACGACTTTCAGAAATCCCTGTGGATCAGCCACGTGCAGCCTCCATGATCGCAGCATCGACGTCGCGCCCTTCGGCGCGCGCCATTCTTGTCGCTTCCAGCACTCGCTGGTAGTCGACGGGCATGACTTTGGTGAACAACGCAGACCGGCGGGGCCAGTCGGCCAGCAACGAGGTCGCGACGGTGGAACCGGTCCAGCGCTGATGATTCTCGACGGTCTCACGCAGCCACACCAGATCATCCGGGTTTGGCACCTGCAGTTCGACCATCGCCATGTTCACGTCCGCCGGATCGAGACCGAGGACGAACGCGATGCCGCCGGACATACCCGCCGCCATGTTGCGACCGGTGGGCCCGAGCACCACCACACGACCGCCGGTCATGTACTCGAACGCGTGGTCGCCCACGCCCTCGTTCACCGCGATCGCCCCCGAGTTACGGACCGCGAACCGCTCCCCTGCCTTACCGCGCAGGTACACCTCGCCCGAGGTGGCACCGTAGAGAATTGTGTTTCCTGCGATCACGTTGTCCTCTGCGACGAACGGCGCATCGTCAGCTGGCCGCACGACTATTCGGCCGCCCGACAATCCCTTGCCGACATAGTCGTTCGCGTCACCGACCAGGTCGATGGTGATACCCGGCGGCAGGAAGGCCCCGAGAGACTGACCGGCCGATCCGGTGAACGCGATGCGAATGGTGTCGTCCGGCAACCCGACCGCACCGTAGCGCCGGGTGACCTCGGACCCCAGCAGAGTTCCGACCGTGCGATTGACGTTGCGCACCGGCAGCTCGAGCTTCACCGGATGGGCGTCCTCCAGCGCTCCCTCGGCCAGTTGGATCAGCGTCCGGTCCAGCGCGAGATCGAGACCGTGATCCTGCGCGCGGAGGCGTCGACGCTGCGTCATCGGGGCACCGTGGCGGTCGACGGGCATCGCGAAGATCGGCGCGAGATCGAGTCCCTTGCTCTTCCAGTGCGCCACTCCGGCTGCCGTCTCGAGCACATCGGCGTGACCGACCGCCTCGTCGATGCTCCGGAAACCGAGCTGCGCGAGGTACTTTCGCACGTCCTCGGCGATGAACTTGAAGAAGTCCTCGAGGAACTCGGGCTTACCGGTGAACCGCTTGCGCAGCTCCGGGTTCTGCGTCGCGACACCGACCGGGCAGGTGTCGAGGTGGCAGACGCGCATCATGATGCATCCCGCCACGATCAGCGGGGCGGTCGAGAATCCGAACTCCTCCGCGCCGAGCAGCGCCGCAACGATGACGTCGCGTCCGGTGCGCATGCCGCCGTCGCACTGCACCGTGATGCGATCACGTAAGCCGTTGAGCACCAGCGTCTGCTGGGCATCGGCGAGGCCGATCTCCCACGGAGCGCCTGCATGCTTGAGCGATGTCAACGGCGCAGCACCGGTTCCGCCGTCGTATCCGGAGATCAGGACGACATCGGCGTGTGCCTTGCTCACGCCCGTCGCCACCGTGCCGACGCCGACGGAACTGACGAGCTTGACGTGGACGCGCGCCTTCTCGTTGGCGTTCTTGAGATCGTGGATCAGCTGTGCGAGATCCTCGATCGAGTAGATGTCGTGGTGCGGGGGCGGCGAGATGAGGCCGACACCGGGCGTCGAATGTCGGGTCTTGGCCACCCACGGATACACCTTGTAGCCGGGCAGCTGACCGCCCTCGCCCGGCTTGGCACCCTGCGCCATCTTGATCTGAATGTCCGTGGCATTGACCAGGTAGTCGCTGGTGACACCGAACCGACCACTGGCGACCTGCTTGACGGCACTGCGCCGCGTCGGGTCGTAGAGCCGGTCGACGTCCTCACCGCCCTCACCCGAGTTGGACCGTCCGCCGAGATTGTTCATCGCGACGGCCATCGTCTCGTGCGCCTCGGCGGAGATGGATCCGTAGCTCATCGCGCCGGTGTTGAACCGCGTGACGATCGACTCGACAGATTCCACCTCGTCGAGCGGAACCGGCTGTCGCACACCGTCCTTGAACTCGAACAGACCGCGCAGTGCACCGCCTTCGCGAGCGAGCCGGTCCACCTCGTCGGTGTACTTCTGGAACACGTCGTATCGGCCGGTACGCGTTGCGTGCTGC
Source organism: Rhodococcus sp. NPDC076796 (assembly GCF_040702765.1). Taxonomy (NCBI): domain Bacteria; kingdom Bacillati; phylum Actinomycetota; class Actinomycetes; order Mycobacteriales; family Nocardiaceae; genus Rhodococcus; species Rhodococcus sp. NPDC076796. The sequence continues at coordinate 66,089 of NZ_JBFBMS010000008.1, forward strand.
AGCAGGAACACCGTCTCGGGGGTGAAGAGGTGCAGCTCGCCTTCGCGCCGGAACTGGTATTCGCCGCCGATCTCCAACCGGCGATGGACACGGTCGGTCGGATTCTCGGGGTACGCCCGACGATGGCGTAGCTTGACCTCCTCGGCGAGCACGTCGAGACCGACGCCGCCGAGCTTGCTGACCGTGCCTTTGAAGTACTCGCGCACCACCTCGCGGTCGAGACCGACTGCCTCGAAAACCTGTGCGCCGGTGTAGGACCCGACGGTGGAGATGCCCATCTTCGACATCACCTTCAGTACGCCCTTGCCGAGGCCGTACAGATAGTTCCGTACCGCGATCGTCGTTTCGACTCCGGTGAGTTCGCCCTCGCCGACCAGATCCTCGATCGACTCCATCGCCAGATACGGGTTGACCGCTGCGGCACCGAAGCCGATGAGCAGGGCCAGATGATGCACCTCGCGCGCGTCGCCGGATTCGACGACGAGTGCGATCTTGGTGCGCTCCTTGGTGCGAACCAGGTGATGGTGCACCGCCGAGGTGGCCAGCAGGGACGGGATCGGGGCCCGAGTGTGGTCCGAATCGCGATCGGAGATGATCAGCGTGGTGTACCCCGCAGCGATCGCCTCCGACGCCCGGGCACGCAACTCCTCGATGGCCTCGGCGAGACCTTCGCCGCCGCGCTCGACCTCGTACAGCCCACGCAACACCGTGGCCGACAGTCCCGGATGGTCGCCGTCGTCGTTGATGTGAATGATCTTGTTGAGCTCGTCGTTGTCGAGCACCGGCCACGGCAACACGATCTGCCTGCACGACGCTGCGGTGGGCTCGAGCAGGTTCTGCTCCGGACCCATCACCCGCGCGAGCGAGGTCACGATCTCCTCGCGGATCGAATCGAGCGGCGGGTTGGTGACCTGCGCGAACAGTTCGATGAAGTAGTCGTAGAGCTGACGCGACCGCTGCGACATCACTGCGGCCGGGGTATCGGTACCCATCGATCCGAGCGGCTCGCCCCCCGATGCGGCCATCGGCGTCAATACGACGCGTAGGTCTTCCTCGGTGTAGCCGAAGGCGACCTGTCGGCGCACCACCGAGTCGTGGTTGTACTGGATGTGAGCACGCTCGGGCAGGCTCTTGATCTCGAGCAGGCCGGCGTGCAGCCACTCCTGGTACGGATGTTCGGTTGCCAGTTGGAGTTTGATCTCCTCGTCCGGCACCAGACGTCCGGCGACGGTGTCGATCAGGAACATCTTTCCGGGCTCGAGGCGACCCTTGGCGACGACCTCGGACTGCGGCACGTCGAGCACGCCTGCCTCGCTGGCGAGGATCACGCGGCCGTCCGCAGTCTGCCACCAGCGACCGGGGCGAAGGCCGTTGCGGTCCAGCACGGCTCCGACGTAGCTACCGTCGGTGAACGTCACGCAGGCCGGACCGTCCCAGGCTTCCATCATCGACGAATGGAACTGGTAGAACGCTCGTACCCGTGGATCCATCGTGCGGTGGTTCTCCCACGGCTCGGGCACCATCATCATCACCACGTGCGGCACGCTGCGCCCGCCCAGGTGCAGCAGTTCGAGCACCTCGTCCAAGGACACCGAGTCCGAGGCATCGGGGTTGCAGATGGGGAACAAACGCTCCAGGTCCCCGGGGATCAGGTCGCTCGACAGCAGCGCTTCGCGAGCCCGCATCCGGTTTCGGTTGCCTTTGACGGTGTTGATCTCACCGTTGTGCGCAACGTAGCGATGCGGATGCGCCAGCGGCCACGACGGGAACGTGTTGGTCGAGAAGCGACTGTGCACGATGGCAATGGCGCTCTTGCACAAGGGGTTACGCAGTTCCGGGAAGTAAAGCGGCAGCTGCATCGTGGTGAGCATGCCCTTGTAGACGATCGTGCGCGAGGACAACGACGGAAAGAACAGCCCCGATCCCTCGGCCTCGATCTCGGGGGTGACTCGCTCGGAACGCTTGCGTAGTCCGTACACGAGACGGTCGAGGGCGAGACCGGCCGGACGCGTGCCGTCGACCTCGGGGGCGGCGACGTAGAGGTAGCTCATGTACGGCATGCAGCCGAGGGCGGTGAGGCCCACGTCGGCTCGATCGGGATCGACCTCGACCGGAACCCAGCCCAGGATGTCCAGACCTTCTTCGGCCGCAACGGATTCGACACGCTCGACCGCCATCGCTCGTTCACGGATGCCCTGCGGCAGAAAACACACCCCGGCCGCGAACGTGTTGTCGCCGTCGGCTCCGGCAGCGGGCAGATCGAAGGGTGCAAGGGAGGCGAGGAGTTCGACCGGCAGCTGAATCAGAATGCCCGCGCCGTCACCACTGTTGGGCTCGGCACCGGCAGCTCCGCGATGCTCCAGGTTCTCCAGTGCCAGAACCCCGTCGGCGACGATCGCGTGGGAGCGGCGACCGGCGATGTCGGCGATCATCGCCACGCCACAGGAATCCTTCTCCGAGCTCGGGTCGTACAGACCTTGCTCCGCAGGCATCCGAGAAAACAGCACCACGATCACCTCCACGTAGGCCGGTGGGGTGCGTGAAGGGCGGTGCAGTGTCATCGACCCTGCACCGGAGGTCTCGGCAACCCCGCCGGCTGGTCGGCTCGAGTCGACCGAAACGGTCGGATGAGCCGAATTGAACTGCCTGTCGGGAATTCACCGGGACAGCTCTGGCCCGCGAAAGAAACCGGGATCTCTCCCGGATGGCGAAATCGTAGCAGCTGGCATTCGCATCGATGCAATCGCGAATGCCGGCTGCGACGAATGCCATCGTCAGTCGCGCAGCGGTCGCCCGTGCTGATCACGCACGCTGCCGGTGAGCATCATGATGCCATCGATCAACGGCCAGATTCCGCCGATACCGCAGGTGAGCCACGTAACGGCGATCTGCGCCACCGCCATGCCCGGCTGGTTGAGATAGAAGCGCCCGGCTCCGAAGGCGCCCAACAGAATGCCGAGCAGACCTGCCGTCAGCTTCTGCTTGTCGGAGAACGGCTCACCGGTGACCGGGTGCCTACCGTACGGAGCCATCGGGTCCATGTAGCCGGGCCCGCCTGCGTACTGGGGACCGCCGTACTGGGGAGCGCCGTACTGCCCGCCCGCATACGGCGGGGGCGGCGGCGCACCGTACTGTCCGGAACCGTCGGATGGTGGTGGGTAACCGGCACCGGGCGGAGGTCCGAACTGCCCCTGATCGTCGGCGTCTGGAGTGCCGTAGTTGGGGGTGCTGTAGTTCGGAGTGGTGTAGTTCGGGTCGGGAGCCCCGTACACGGGACCCGAACCTGCGGGAGAGCCCTTGTCGAACGAGATGGTCGGCTCCGACGGAGTGGATCCGTCGCCCGAGGATCCGTCCGAGGACGATGTACCTGAGTCACTCACGTCGAGCTCCCTTACGTCCGATGCAGTATCAGCAAGGGCATCAGTCTCTCAGTTTTCGCCCCTGAGCGTCCGTCACATTGCCCACCAGTATCAGCACGCCGTCGGCCACGTGCCACACGAAGAGCCCGAACAGCAGGATCACTCCGAGGCCGAACACCGCGGTGAGGAGAAATCCGACGAAGAACAGAAGCAACTGCGCGACGCCGATTCCGGTACTTCCGATGTAGAACCGGCCGACTCCCAACCAACCGAGAAACAGCTGCAGCAGGCCGCCGACGATCTTGGACTTGTCCGACAACGGCACGCCGGTCACCGGATCGCGCCCGTACGGTGCATCGGGGCCAACGCCGAACGCGGGTCCACCCGGATAGCCGGCGGGTACGCCGTAGCCCTGCGGGCCGTAACCCTGTTGGCCGTACCCCTGTTGTTGACCGAAGCCCTGCTGGCCGTACCCCTGTTGTTGACCGAAGCCCTGCTGGCCGTAACCCTGCTGCGGGTAGCCCTGCTGCCCGTAACTCTGCTGTTGCCCAAAGCCTTGCTGCCCGTAAGCCTGCTGTGGGTAGCCCTGCTGACCGTAATTTGGCTGCTGGCCGTAACCCTGCTGTGGGTAGCCGGGGGGTGCCGGAAATCCACCGAGCGGATTGTCGGTACTGCCGTCCGCGCTCGGCGCCGGGTAGCTCGGCGTGCTGGACCAACCCGGGCCGTTTCCGATGCCGGAGTACGTGTCCCACCCCGGGCCGGTCGGACCGGTCGGACCGTGCGAGGGCGCGGACTCCGAGGTTCCGGGTGGCTCCGAGAGCGACGCTTCGGCGGTGGCGTCGTAGTCGAACGGCGTGCCGAACGACGCGGTCGGATTCGACCCGCTGTCGCTCGAATCGGCGGTGGAATCCGGTTCGGGGTCGGGCTGAGGGGTCTTGTCGAAATCAACCACGCGTACTGCCTTCTTCCTCGGCTTTCTTGTCGGACGCCTGAGTGGGCTGCGCATCGACGGTGCCTGCGTCCGTGGTGTCGTCGATCGGCGTCGGGCCCGAGCCTTCCGCATCCGAGGAGGCGTCCTCGGAAGCAGTCTCGTGATCCACGTCGTCGTTCGATCTCAGTGTCGCCGGTTCTTCACGGCCCTTGGTGGCGATCAAGAAGTACGCGAGCGCCAGCACAAAGATGATGGCGGAGGTGAAGGTGTTGATGCGTATGCCTGCGATCGTCGTGGCGAAGTCGTCGCGCATGAGTTCCACCCAGAACCGCCCGGCGCAGTATCCGGCCACGTACAGCGCGAACAGTCGACCGTGGCCGATCGTGTACTTGCGGTCGACGAGAACCAGAAGCACGACGACTGCCACGCTCCACAGCAGCTCGTACAGGAAGGTCGGATGCACCACTTTTTCCACGAAGCCGGTCGAGACTCCGTTGAGTGGATCGAGCCGTCCATTGGCGTCGACCCGTTCGTAGATCTCCAGACCCCACGGCTGTGTGGTGTCGCGGCCGTACAGTTCCTGGTTGAAGTAGTTGCCGATGCGGCCGATCGCCTGGGCCAGCAGAATCGGAGGGCCGACGGCGTCACCGAACGCGGGCAACGGAATTCCGCGTCGACGGCAGGCGATCCAGGCACCGACGCCACCGAGGAACACCGCTCCCCAGATTCCGAGCCCGCCGTTCCAGACGTACAGCGCTTCGATCGGGTTTCCGCCGGGACCGAAGTACGTCTTCCAGTCGGTTGCCACGTGGTACAGACGCCCGCCCAGCAGACCGAACGGGACGGCCCAGACTGCGATGTCGAGGACTGTGCCCTTGGTTCCACCTCGGGCCACCCAGCGTCGATCACCCCACACGACGGCAACGACGATGCCGATGATGATGAACAGGGCGTAGGCCCGCAGAGCCAGCGGTCCGACGTGCCACACCCCCTGCGGCGGACTGGGAATGTAGGCCAGGATCGCGGTCGAAGTCACGACGCTACGTTAGCCGAACGGACACCCTCGGCGAGTTCCGTCGTCAGGTCGCGCACGGCGTCGAGTCCCTTGTCGACGGCACTGACCAATGCCGAACCGACGATCACCGCGTCGGCATAGCGGGCGATTTCCGCAGCCTGCGCGCCCGAGCGGACCCCCAGCCCCACGCCGATGGGAATGTCGGAGTGTTGACGGATGCGCGCCGAGAGTGCGGGGGCCATCGAGGACACAGCGTCGCGTGCACCGGTGACGCCCATCGTCGAGGCCGCGTAGACGAAGCCACTACTGGCTTCGACGGTGCTGACGAGCCGCTCCTCGGTGGACGACGGGGCGACGAGGAAGATTCGATCGAGTTCGTAGCGATTCGAGACCTCGATCCATTCCTGCGCCTCGTCGGGAATGAGATCCGGGGTGATGATTCCGAGCCCACCCGCATTTGCGAGGTCACGGGCGAAGTTCTCAATGCCGTACTTGAGCACCAGGTTCCAGTAGGTCATGACGACCGCTTTTCCGCCCGCTGCAGCGACCTGCTCGGTGACGGCGAAGACGTCCTTCACCCGTGCGCCAGCTCGCAGCGCCACATCTGCTGCGGCCTGGATCGTGGGCCCGTCCATCACCGGATCGGAATACGGAATGCCCACCTCGACGATGTCGCATCCGGCGTCGACCATCGTCTTGAACACCTCGACCGATCGCGGCACCGTCGGAAAACCAGCCGGCAGGTATCCGACGAGTGCTGCGCGCCCTTCGGCACGGCACTGCGCGAAGGTCCCCGAAAGGCGAGAGTCGTTGTTGCTCATGGCTTGATACCTGCTTCGTCGTCCACGTTCGCTTCGCCGTCTCCGTCGATCAGACCGAACCATTCGGCTGCGGTGTCGACGTCCTTGTCGCCGCGTCCGGAGAGATTGACCAGAATGATCGCGTCCTTGCCCAACTCCTTGCCGAGGGTGAGCGCGCCGGCGATGGCGTGCGAGGACTCGATGGCCGGGATGATGCCTTCGGTGCGGCACAGCAGCTTGAAGGCGTTCATGGCTTCGGTATCGGTGATGCCGCGGTACTCGGCCCGCCCGATGTCGTGCAGGTACGAGTGCTCCGGACCGACGCCCGGGTAGTCCAATCCCGCTGAGATGGAGTGAGAGTCGACGGTCTGACCGTCCTCGTCCTGCAGCAGGTAGGAGTACGCACCGTGCAGGGCTCCTGGACTTCCACCGCTGATCGTCGCCGCGTGGCGGCCGGTCTCGACGCCGTCGCCTGCCGCCTCGAAGCCGATCAGCCGAACATCGGCGTCGTCGATGAAGGCGTGGAAGATTCCGATTGCGTTGGAGCCACCACCGACACAGGCGGCGATGGCGTCGGGCAGCCTGCCCGTGGACGCGAGCACCTGCTGCCGCGCCTCGAGGCCGATGATGCGTTGGAAATCGCGCACCATCACCGGGAAGGGGTGTGGTCCGGCGACGGTACCAAAGCAGTAGTACGTGTTGTCCGCGTTGGTGACCCAGTCGCGCAGCGCCTCGTTGATGGCATCCTTGAGGGTGCGCGATCCGGACTTCACGGCCACGACACTGGACCCGAGCAGACGCATCCGAGCGACGTTGAGCGCCTGCCGTTCGGTGTCGACCTCGCCCATGTACACGACACACTCGAGTCCGAGGAGCGCGCACGCCGTGGCGGTGGCCACTCCGTGCTGGCCCGCGCCGGTCTCGGCGATGATCCGTGTCTTGCCCATACGCTTGGCCAGGAGCACCTGGCCGAGGACGTTGTTGATCTTGTGAGAACCGGTGTGGTTGAGGTCTTCTCGCTTGAGGAGAATCCGAGCGCCGCCTGCGTGCTCGGACAACCGCGTCGCCTCGAAGACCGGCGAGGGGCGACCGGTGTAGTCGCGCTGCAGTCGGTCGAGTTCACCGAGGAACTCGTTGTCGCTGCGCACCTTCTCGTACTCGGCGGTGACTTCCTCGATCACACCCATCAGCGCCTCGGGCACGAATCTGCCACCGTAGACACCGAAATGGCCGCCCACATCGGGCTCGTGCGCGCTGCGATCGGTGAGGCCGATGCTGCTCTGCGGCAGATCAGCGCCCTTGAAACGGACTGCCTGCGGGGCGTCCGTGATGGAAGAAGAATTGCTGGTGCTCACCGGTCCAGTGTGCCCCAACGGCGGACCGCCGCCGCGCTCGGGTCAGCGTGCAGGCTTGGGGCACGACGGATGCGTTCCCGCCGTCACCAGGTCCGAGACGGCCGTGCGCGGATCACCTGCGGTGACCAAGCCCTCGCCGACGAGTACCGCGTCGGCACCGGCACCGGCGTAGGCGAGCAGATCTGCAGTGCCACGCACCCCGGACTCCGCGATACGAATGATCTCGCTGGGCAACCCGGGCGCGATGCGGCCGAAGCTGTCACGATCGATCTCGAGTGTCTTCAGATTGCGGGCGTTGATACCGATGACGCTGGCACCGGCCTCGAGGGCACGGTCCGCCTCGGCCTCGGTGTGCACCTCGACCAGCGCCGTCATACCCAGCGACTCGGTGCGGTCGAGCAACGACGTCAACGCGTCCTGCTCGAGCGCCGCGACGATCAGCAGGATCACGTCTGCACCGTGCGCCCGAGCCTCGTGAATTTGGTACGGACCGACAATGAAGTCCTTGCGCAGCACTGGAATTGAGACGGCGGCACGGACCGCGTCGAGGTCTGCGAGAGACCCGTGGAACCGACGCTCCTCGGTGAGAACGCTGATGATGCGAGCGCCGCCCTGCTCGTAGGCGCGGGCCAGAACGGCCGGATCACCGATGTCTGCCAGCGCGCCCTTGGACGGGCTCGCCCGCTTCACTTCGGCGATGACGCCGATGCCGTCCTCACGGAGGGCTGCTGCCGCGTCGAGGGGGCCCGGGGCTGCCTTCGCTGCTGCTTTCACGGCGGCGAAATCGACCACCGATTCACGCGCGGCCACGTCGGCTCGTACACCGTCGAGAATCGAGTCGAGAACGGTCATGGTGCCCCCAGTCCTTTCTGAGCGTCGACGTCCGATGTGAGGAATCTCATCGGGGTCGGATCTAGCGTAGAGGTCCGTTTCAATCCGACGAACGCCGGGTACCGGACTCGTCGGTAGGGTCCTCACCGGCGTCGAGCGCGTCCCACATCATGCGTTCGGTGAGGTCCTCTCCCTCGTCCTGCACACCGGCACCGGATGCCGTGGTGCGCGCACGTCGAGCGACCTCGTCGCGTCGCACCGCCGGGGCGTCGTACTTGGACGAGAGTACTTGCGGGGCAAACGTTTTCCGAATCGACACCACGGCAGCAGCGAAGGCGCAGACTGCACCGACGAGGGTGACGATCGCCGGCAGAACCGAGACGTCCGTCATCGACACCTGGGCGCGTGCCGGAAGCTCCGCCAGCGCCGCGGACTCCGAATCGGATGCCCCGGCAGTGAGCAATCGAACCGCCGGAATCGCGGCCGCCACGGCCACCACGGCGATCAACAGGGCCAGCACCCGAGAGGCCCACCCGCGCACGGCGAACGACGCGGCGATCGCCGCCACGAGCACCAGCGCGAGCGGCGTCGTGGCAGCAGCCCAGGTGCTACCGAGAAGCTCGTCGGTACGGCTCTCTCCGAGGCCGTCGAACGACGTCACCCGAACCCACGTCATTCTCGACGCGCCCCACAGGCACGCCGCGGCAACGACCAGAAGGGCGACGGGTAGAGCCGCCGACCCGCGGCGACCGGATCGCTCGGTCATCGGCCGCCGACCTCACGGAGCGATTCCGCAGCGGCGACGGCTCCCAGCACCGCCATCGCCTTGTTCCGCGCCTCGTCGTCCTCGTATTCCGCAACCGAGTCGGCCACGACCCCTGCCCCGGCCTGAACGTAGGCGGTGCCGTCCTTGATCAGGGCGGTGCGAATCGAGATGGCGGTATCGGCGTCCCCCGCGAAATCGAGGTAGCCGACGATGCCGCCGTAGATGCCGCGTCGCGTCGGCTCCAGCTCGTCGATCAGTTCCATCGCGCGCACCTTCGGCGCCCCGGACAGGGTGCCTGCCGGGAAGCAGGCCTTGACCGCGTCGAGGGCGCGTTTGCCTTCGGCCAACCGGCCGGTGACCGTCGACACCAGGTGCATGACGTGGCTGTATCGCTCGATGTGGCGGTAGTCGCTCACTCTTACGGTGCCGGGAGCGCAGACGCGTCCGAGATCGTTGCGGCCCAGATCGACGAGCATCAGGTGCTCGGCGTTCTCCTTCTCGTCGGCCAGCAGATCCTTCTCGAGCAGCACGTCCTCTTCCTCGGACGTGCCGCGCCAACGCGTGCCCGCGATGGGATGCGTGGTGGCGAGACCGTCGACCACCGTCACCAATGCCTCGGGGCTCGATCCGACGATGGAGAAGGCCGTCTCGTCGTTCTCCCCCGGTACGTGCATCAGATACATGTACGGGCTGGGATTGGAAGCTCGCAGCATCCGGTAGACGTCGAGGGGTGACGCATCGGTGTCCATCTCGAAACGCTGTGAGAGCACCACCTGGAACGCCTCACCTGCTTCGATCTCCTCCACCAGGCGAGCGACGTCGGCCCCGAAGCCCTCGGACGTGCGCTGTCGGCGGAACTGCGGCGCGGGCCTGGACACGGTGGACACGGTGGAGTCGGCGGGCTTCGACAGGTCCGCGCACATACGGTCCAGACGCCGCACGGCGTCGTCGTACGCCTCGTCGACGTGCTCGTCGGTGCCGTTCCAGTTCACCGCGTTCGCGATCAGGGTGATCGCGCCCTCGTGATGGTCGACGGCCGCAAGATCGGTCGCGAGCAGCATGACCAGCTCCGGCACACCGAGGTCGTCCTGCGCATGCTCGGGCAGCTTCTCGATGCGCCGCACCGAGTCGTATCCGAGGTAGCCGACCATGCCGCCGGTCAACGGGGGCAGACCGGGCAGCCGCTCCGAATGCAACAGCTCCAGGGTCCGCGCCAGCACTTCGAGAGGATCACCGCCGCTCGGCACCCCCGCGGGGACGTTGCCGCGCCACGCGGCCTCACCGTCGATGACCGTGAGCGACGCCGGAGCGCCTGCCCCGATGAACGACCACCTCGACCACGAACTGCCGTTCTGTGCGGACTCGAGCAAGAAGGTTCCGGGTCGGTCGGCACCGAGCTTGCGGTACGCCGACAGAGGAGTCTCGGAGTCGGCGAGCACCTTTCGCGTCACGGGCACCACGCGGTGCTCTGCGGCGAGATGCCGGAACACCTCACGCGAGGTGGTCGAGTCCGAGTTCTCGGTGTCGGGAGTGGGGCTGGGATCGGTGGTCGTCTCGCCGTGCATGCCACCATCCTCCCAGGTTCGGCACGAGCGTCGGCGCTCGCGGTAACCTGCCGAGCATGAAACCAGGCGAGCTCGTTCCCGATTTTTCCCTGCCGGACCAGACCGGAGAGACCCGAACGCTGACCGATTTGCTGGCGAACGGTCCGATAGTGCTGTTCTTCTACCCTGCTGCGTTCACCCCGGGTTGCACCGCCGAGGCCTGCCACTTCCGGGACCTGGCATCGGAGTTCGCCGAGGTCGGAGCAACCCGCGTCGGCATCAGTGCCGATGCCGTCGCGAAGCAGGCAGAGTTCGCCGCCGCCAAGTCCTTCGACTACCCGCTGCTCTCCGACGAGGACGGCACCGTCGCCACCGCGTTCGGCGTCAAGCGCGGTCTGCTGGCCAAGCTCTCCCCGGTCAAGCGCGCCACATTCGTCATCGGCACCGACCGGAAGGTCCTCGAGACCTTCTCGAGCGAAGTACGGTTCGAAGCCCATGCGGACAAGGCTCTGGAGTATCTGCGGGCACATCGCACGTAGAGCAGTGACCGACGCGATGCCTCGGGTGGGGGGACCCTCGAGGCATCATGTGCAGGCAACAACTAACTTGATCGAGAGGTTCCCCGCGATGGATACGTCGGCCACACCGCAGGAGGCGACACCGGAGGATTCGGTGGATCCCCGCTGGCTCACCGAGAGCCAACAGCAGGCGTGGCGATCACTCGTCGCTCTGGTCACTCGGTTGCCTGCAGCTCTGGACGCGCAGCTGCAACGCGACGCGCAGCTGACTCACTTCGATTACTTCGTCCTCGCGGTGGTCAGTGAGAATCCGCAGCGCCGCATCCAGCTCCGGGACCTGGCCGAGTACGCCAACGCGTCACTCTCGCGTCTGTCACACGTGGTCACCAAGCTGGAGAAAGCCGGGTGGGTCAGACGCGAGAGCATCCCGGGCAGCCGGGGATCCTACGCGGTGCTGACCGACGCCGGAATGGACAAGGTCGTCGGATCGGCACCGGGTCACGTCGCCACCGTGCAGGCGCTGATCTTCGACGGTCTGTCCGACTCCGAGGTCGGCGAGCTCGCCACCCTGAGCTCGACTCTATTGGCGCAGTTGGACAAGGGAATAGCAGCGGGAACCGGTCACGCCTGAGTGTCGGGGCCCAACAGGACGTCGGCATCGAAGCAGGTGTGCGCGCCGGTGTGGCACGCCGCGCCGGTCTGATCGACGACGAGGAGCACCGTGTCGCCGTCGCAATCGAGCCGAACCTCGTGCACGTACTGCGTGTGACCCGACGTCTCACCCTTGACCCAGTACTGCTGCCTGGACCTCGAATAGTAAGTGCCCTTGCGGGTTTCGAGGGTTCGAGAGAGCGCCTCGTCGTCCATCCAGGCGACCATGAGTACCTGACCGGTCGACCGTTCCTGCACGACGGCGCTGAACAGTCCGGCTTCGTTGCGCTTGAGCCGCGCGGACAGACTCGGGTCGAGTGTCATCGGAAATCCTCTTCGTTATCGAACGACGATGTGCTCGGCGCGCATCGCGTCCTTGACCTGGCCGATGGTGAGATCGCCGAAGTGGAAGACGCTCGCGGCAAGAACCGCGTCCGCTCCGGCGTGCACTGCCGGCGAAAAGTGTTCCACCGCACCCGCTCCGCCGCTGGCGATCACCGGCACGTGCACCGCGGACCGGACGGCGGCGATCATCGGCAGATCGAATCCGGCCTTCGTTCCGTCGGCGTCCATCGAATTGAGCAGGATCTCCCCGACGCCCAGTTCTGCACCACGAACCGCCCATTCGACGGCGTCGATGCCGGTGCCACGTTTGCCGCCGTGAGTAGTGACCTCCCAGCCCGACGGGGTGTCCTGCTGCCCCTGAGGGACGGTGCGTGCGTCGACCGACAGCACGATGCACTGTGAGCCGAACCGTTCGCTGAGCTCGCGGAGCAACTCCGGTCGGGCGATCGCAGCGGTGTTGACACTGACCTTGTCCGCCCCGGCTCGCAACAGTCGATCGACGTCGGCGACGGTGCGCACTCCCCCGCCGACGGTGAGCGGGATGAACACCTGCTCGGCGGTCCGGCTGACGACGTCGAGCATCGTGCCTCTGTCCGACGTCGACGCGGTGACGTCGAGGAAGGTCAATTCGTCCGCCCCCTGCGCGTCGTAGGCGGCCGCGAGCTCCACGGGATCGCCTGCGTCGCGGAGGTTTTCGAAGTTGACTCCCTTGACGACGCGTCCGGCGTCGACGTCCAGGCACGGAATCACTCTGACCGCGACGCTCATCGCACCGGTCCTTCCAGATAGTCGACGGGATCACCTAGTTCGGTGATCACCTTCAGCAGTTCGTCGTGCACTCCTGGTCCGGCTGCGAGGACCGACGCGGAGTCGACCGTCCAGGGTTCGCCCGCGAGGTCGGTGACGATTCCGCCTGCCGCACGTACCAGCAGCGCACCGGCTGCATTGTCCCAGGCACGATGACCGAAGACCACCGCGCCGCCGAGAACTCCGCTGGCGGTGTAGGCCAGATCGACTCCGGTGGCACCGTGCATCCGCAGTCGCGAGGAGTGCATCGACAATTCTTCGAGAATGCGGAATCGGAACCGACCCGGCAGCGAACCGCGGCTGGCGACGTTGAACGCACCGAACCCGATCATGGATTCGCGCAACGGTTTCGGCTGCAGCGCCGGAAGGGCGACGCCGTTGAGCAACAGGGGTCCGCCTGCCACAGCGGCGAAACGCTGATCCACCAACGGCAGCCAGGTGAGCCCGAGGACCGGCTCGCCATCGTCGAGCAACGCCAACAACGTTCCGGCCGAAGGCAATCCCGACGAGTAGTTGAAGGTGCCGTCGATCGGGTCCAGCACCCAGACGAGTCCCGAGTTCAGATCCGGTCCCCCGAACTCCTCACCGTGAACGGCGATTCCGGTGGACTCGTGCAATTCCGCACTCAGCCGACGCTCGAGTTCCAGGTCCACTGCAGTGGCGAAGTCGTCGGGGCCCTTCTGCACTGCGCTCGGTGCGCCGACGCCGGCGACGAACCGATCGTGGATGCCGTCGAGCAAACCACCGGCGATCTCGAGCAGACGGGTCGGTTCCTCGGGAAGGGTCATTCCTGGGTTACCGAGACACCGCAGCGAGGGCGTCCGGGAGCGTGAAACGTCCGGCGTACAGGGCTTTTCCGACGATGGAACCTTCCACACCGCGGTCGACCAGTCCGGCGATCGCTTCCAGGTCTGCAATCGTGGACACGCCGCCCGATGCGATGACCGGCTTGTCGGTCTTGGCGCACACGTCGGCGAGCAGTTCCAGGTTGGGTCCGGTCAACGTGCCGTCCTTGGTGACGTCGGTGACGACGTAGCGCGAGCACCCGTCGCGCTCGAGCCGCCCCAGAACCTCCCACAGATCGCCGCCGTCGCTCACCCAGCCGCGACCGCGCAACCGCGGTGCTCCGTCGACGATCAACACGTCGAGGCCGACGGCGACGCGATCGCCGAACTCACCGATCGCGCGGGAGCACCACTGCGGATCCTCGAGGGCTGCGGTGCCGAGATTGACTCGCGCGCAACCGGTCGCCAACGCTGCGCGCAGCGACTCGTCGTCACGAATTCCGCCCGACAGCTCCACCTTGACGTCGAGCTCACCGACGACCGACGCCAGGAGCTCGCGGTTGGAGCCGCGTCCGAACGCAGCGTCGAGATCCACGAGATGGACCCACTCGGCACCGTCGTTCTGCCACGCGAGTGCGGCGTCGCGAGGCGACCCGTACTTCGTTTCGCTTCCTGCTTCTCCTTGAACGAGACGGACAGCTTCGCCGCCTGCGACATCGACAGCAGGCAATAAGACCAGGCTCACGTGCGGTTATGCTACGGGCCGAGCGGCCGTGAACTCAAAACGGGTCGCCTGTGGTCCTACCGGAGTTCCTTGCGCGTCATGCGGGTGGACACCACACCCATGGCCGCGATCGCGCCGACCACACCGGCCAACGCGATGACCAGACCCACCCCGGGGCCCGGCTGCAGCACCGCGATCAGTGCCGTCGCGAGGGCCAGCACGGCCACCGCCGCACCGAGGGCTCGAAAGGCCAAGCGCCCGAGTGAGAACTCACGGTCGCTCACACCGATCGGACCCAGTTCTCCAGCAGCGCGGCCCCGGCGTCACCGGACTTCTCCGGGTGGAACTGGGTGGCCGAGAGCGCGCCGTTCTCTACCGCCGCGAGGAACCGTCCGCCGTGATCGGCCCATGTGAGCAACGGGGCTGCGATGGTGTCGCTGGGTTCGAGCTCCCACTGCTGCGCGGCGTAGGAGTGGACGAAGTAGAACCGGGTCTCGGGATCGATGCCGTCGAACAGCACGCTCTTCTCCGGTGCCTCAACGGTGTTCCACCCCATGTGAGGCAGCACCTCGGCCTGCAAACGCTCGACCGTTCCCGGCCACTCCCCACACCCGTCCGCTTCGACACCGAACTCGACCCCGCGGTCGAAGAGGATCTGCATTCCGACACAGATGCCCAGCACGGGGCGTCCGCCGGCCAGACGCCGCCCGATGATGCGTTCGCCCTTCACCGCCAGCAGGCCCTCCATGCAGGCGGCGAATGCACCGACACCGGGAACGACCAGCGCTTCTGCATTCAAGGCCTCGTCGAAGTCCGAGGTCACGGTCACATCGGCACCGACCCGGGCCAGAGCCCGCTTCGCCGAGTGCAGATTGCCCGAGCCGTAATCGAGCAACACCACAGAAGTCATGCGGCAAGTCTATCGGGGCGTGGTCTCGCGACGAGCGCCACCGCCGCGACGACGACCACCGTGGCAGCGGCTGCGGTGAATCCCGCGGTGTAACCCACACTCGTCGCCAGGACACCGAGGGCGAGTGCGCCCGCCCCGGTACCCGCGTCGAAGCTGATGTTCCAGACGGCGCTCGCACTGCTGTAGCGGGCGGGACCGGCTGCGTCGAATGCCATCACGAGACTGTCGTTCTGGCATGCGCCGTACCCGATTCCGAACAGGACTGCTGCGACGAAGAACAGCGCCGCGGGCATGCCGCCGAGCGCGGCGATCGCGAACAGAGCGATACCGATCGCCGCCGACACCAGCGCCGGAAACACCGAGCGTCCGATTCCGATTCGGTCCGCCACCGACCCCGCGGCGTAACGCCCGACGAGCATCGAGGCACTGACGACGGCCAGTGCGAGTCCGATCATCGCGGCTCGATTCGATTCGGCGATCGGCAACAGACTGGTGATTCCCCCGTACGCCGCGGACACCGAGGCCACGACAAGACACGGCACCAGAAATTGGCGTTTGTCTAGGCGAACTCGCTCGATCCTGGGCGGCTGCGGGGCGGGCCGGGTGGGCGGCAACAGCGCCACGCCGATCAGGCCTGCTGCGGGAACCAGAGCACCGAGTACGAACACGGCCGTCGGACTCGCCGCGAAAATCACCAGACCCAGTGGCAGCGTGACCATCTGAGCCAAGGCGACAGCGATCCCCTGCGCGCCCGTGGCCCGGCCGAGCAGCGCTGTCGGAGCGAGTTCGGCGACAATGGCGGCACCGGCGACCGTCAACATTCCGAAACCGGTGCCCCGCAGCGCGGACACCGCCAGCGCCGGTACGGCCTCGACGGAGACGATGAACAGCAGCGCGGGCAACCCGAGGAGCAGACACCCGGCGGCCAGAACCGCGCGGTGGCCGACTCGCCTCAGCATGCTCGGCACGAACAGCTGAGTGATCACCGTCGTGGCCATGAAGATCGCGGTGCTGGCCGCTGCCACCGCGTCCGATGCCCCCGACTGGGACACCGCGAGGGGAACCACCGGGAGCAGCAGTCCCCAGCCGCCGAACGAGGCCGCGCCCATGGCCATCGCGGCCGGAAGACCACGGATGGAGCTCAGGCCACTCAACGCACGAGCGCCGATCGACCGATCACAGACTTCCCTTGGTGGACAGCACACCGGTCACGCGAGGGTCGTACTCGGTGGCCTGACGCAGTGCCCGAGCCACTGCCTTGAACTCGGCTTCGGTGATGTGATGCTGATCGCGGCCGTAGATCACCCGGACGTGCAGTGCGATCCGTGCGTTGGACGCCAGCGTCTCGAACACGTGCTTGTTGATCACCGTGGAGTACGGAACGCCGGGGTAGCCGCCGATGACGGAGTGCACCATGTAGTCGGGCTCACCGGTGTGCACGCAGTACGGACGACCGGACACGTCGACGGCCGCGTGCACGAGCGTTTCGTCCATCGGAATGAACGAATCGCCGAACCGGGTGATGCCCGCCTTGTCACCGAGGGCCTGACCGAGCGCCTGGCCGAGCACGATCGCGGTGTCCTCGACGGTGTGGTGCGCCTCGATCTCGATGTCGCCCTTCGCGCGCACTGTCAGGTCGAAGCGAGCGTGGGTACCGAGCGCGGTGAGCATGTGGTCGTAGAACGGAACGCCGGTGGAAATGTCGACGATTCCGGTGCCGTCGAGATTCAACTCGACCGAGATGTCGGATTCCTTGGTGGTGCGCTCGATCTTGGCGATGCGGGGAGCGGGTGTGGTCACTTCGATGCCTCTGCTGTTTCGGTCGATGCGAGTGCTGCGCTGACGGTGAGGAATCGGTCGTTCTCGTGTGCCAGTCCGATGGTGACGCGTAGATAGCCGGGAATTCCGACGTCCCGGATGAGCACGCCGTCGTCCAGGTATCGCTGCCACGTCGCGGCCGCATCGGAGAACCGGCCGAAGAGCAGGAAGTTGGCGTCGGACGGCACCACGTCGTAACCCTGGCGGCCGAGGGCCGCTGCCACTCGATCTCGTTCGGCGGAGAGTTCGGCCACGCTCCCGAGAGTGTCCGAAGCGTGCCGCAGCGCCGCCCGCGCAGCTGCCTGCGTGACGACCGAGAGGTGATAGGGCAAGCGCACCAACAACATTGCGTCGACGACGGCCGGGGCAGCCACCAGATATCCCAACCGACCGCCGGCGAACGCGAACGCCTTGCTCATGGTTCGGCTGACCACGATCTTGCTGGGGTAGCTCTCGATCAACCCGATCGCGCTGGGTGCCGAGGAGAATTCCGCGTAGGCCTCGTCGACCACCACGATTCCCGGTGCAGCGTCGAGGATTCGGCGCAGGTCCGCCTCGTCGATGCTGTGGCCCGTCGGATTGTTGGGGCTGGTGACGAACACGACGTCGGGTTTACGTTCTTCGATGGCACCGACGGCGTAGTCGACGTCCAGAGAGAAATCTGCCCGACGCTTCGCCGGAAGCCATTCGGTCTGCGTCCCGGACGAAATGATGGGGTGCATCGAGTACGACGGCACGAAGCCCAGCGCGGTGCGAGCCGGTCCCCCGAAGGCCTGCAGCAGTTGCTGCAGAATCTCGTTGGAGCCGTTGGCCGCCCACACATTGGCGGTGTCGACGGCGAAGCCGGTCTGCTCGGTGAGGTAGCGCGCGAGGTCGGCCCGCAGCGCGTCGGCATCGCGATCCGGGTAGCGGTGCAGCTGCCCGGCGGCGACGCGAACGGAGTCCGCCACATCGTCGATCAACGCCTGCGTCGGCGGGTGCGGATTCTCGTTGGTGTTCAACTGAACCGGCACGGTTAGCTGCGGCGCACCGTACGGCGACTTGCCGATCAGGGCCTCGCGCAGCGGGAGGTCGTCCAGCGAGACCGACTGTCCCAACGCATCACTCATGACGCGTCACCGGTACGTAACCCTTCGAACCGCAGCCGCACCGCTTCGCCGTGGGCCGGCAGATCCTCGGCATTGGCCAGTGCAATCACGTGCGCTGCAACGTCTTTCAGCGCAGCTTTGCTGTAGTCCACCACATGGATGCCGCGCAGGAACGTCTGCACACTCAGGCCGGACGAGTGCCGAGCGCATCCTGCCGTCGGCAGTACGTGGTTGGAACCGGCGCAGTAGTCACCGAGGCTCACCGGCGACCACGCTCCGACGAACACGGCACCGGCGCTGCGCACCCGGGATGCGACGTCGGACGCGTCCTTCGTCTGGATCTCGAGGTGCTCGGCGGCGTAGGCGTTGACCACGGCCAATCCCTGCGTGACGTCGTCGACCAACACGATGCCGGACTGGCTACCGTTCAGTGCGGTGGCCACGCGCTCGGCATGCCTGGTGGACGCCATCTGTGCGTTGACGGCCTGGTCCACGGCATCGGCCAGTTCGATGCTGTCGGTGACCAACACGCTGGCTGCCATGACGTCGTGCTCGGCCTGGCTGATGAGGTCCGCTGCCACGTGAACGGGGTCCGCGGTGGCGTCGGCGAGAATCGCGATCTCGGTGGGCCCTGCCTCGGAGTCGATTCCGATGAGCGATCGACACAGGCGCTTGGCAGCTGTGACATAGATATTGCCGGGACCGGTGATCAGATCGACCGGAGCCAACTCGCCGCCGTCGGTGTCGACGCCGCCGTAGGTGAGGAGCGCAACACCCTGACCGCCGCCGACGGCCCAGACCTCGTCGACGCCGAGCAGCTGCGCCGCAGCCAGGATCGTCGGGTGCGGCAATCCGCCGAAGTTCTTCTGCGGCGGCGAGGCCACCACCAGGGATCCGACACCGGCGATCTGCGCGGGCACCACGTTCATCACGACCGACGACGGATACACGGCGTTGCCGCCGGGCACGTACAGGCCGACGCGATCGACGGGGATCCAGCGTTCGGTCACGGTGCCGCCGAGTACCACCTGGGTGGTGTGGTCTTTTCTGCGCTGATCGGAGTGCACCAGGCGCGTACGTTCGATGGCGACCTCGAGGGCGGCCCGAACATCGGAATCGAGCTCTGCGAGTGCCTTGACCAGTTCTTCCTGCGGGACGCGAACGCGGTCCGGCCGGACGCCGTCGAACTTCTCACTGAACTCGAGCGCAGCCTCGGTGCCGCGTTCGCGGACGGCGTCGACGACGGGGCGAACCTGATGCAGCACCGAATCGACATCCACTCCGCCTCGGGGAAGTGCGCCGCGTAGTTCGGCGGTGGATGGAGTTCGTCCGCGTAGATCGACGCGGGCGAGCTCGATGCGGGCAGGCATAGTGGGCCCCTTCGTGAAGTCGGTTCGGTGCCGGGGTTCGGTCGTAACAGTGTGGTTCGAACACCCAGGATAGTTCCACCGAATTCGGCTCAGCCCCGCACGTCCCACAGATGATGGATGGGGTCGTGAATGTAGTAGGCGGCCAGTGATTCGACGGAGAAGTTCGACCCGTCGCTACGCCGACCGGTCCGATGCCGATCCTCCGGCGGTACAGCGGCGAAATCGTCGGCCAGGGTGCGCGCGGCGTCACCGAGTTCCGTTGCGACTGTCGCGGGATTCTGTGCGTTGTAGTTTTCGGCCAGCGCGGTGGCGTCCTGATCCCAGTTCGCGAACTCGGGATCGTCCTCGGTCAACACCAGCGCCAGACGGGTGCGGAAGATGCGGTGCGCGTCACGTACGTGAGCGGCGTACTCGAGCGCAGACCATGTCGAGTCGTCGGGACGCAGTGCTACGTCGTCGCGCCGCAGCACCGCCTCCCAACGCTCGACGTCGGCGCGGATCAGGTCCGGGATGTCGTCGTAGTCGACGGCACTCGAGTCGAACCCGCAGTCCGGGCACGCTCGCTCGAGTACCCAGGTCCAGTTCTTGGTGTCGGGATCGATCGGCATGCCGGTCAGAATAGATTCAGGTCAGGCGTAGCGGGCAGCCAGGTTGTGCAGCGTGCTCTTTATGCCCTGCGCGTTCTTCTGCGGCATCTTGAACAGTTCGAGCACCTTGGGGACCTTGGCGGTGCCGTACTTGAAGCTCTCGGTGACCGTGGTCAGCCCCGGCTGCTTCTCCTCGAACTCCCAGCGCCAGCTGTGGCCCATCGGGTGCTGCCACTCGACGACCTTGTGCTTGTCGGCGTCAACGAACTCGGTGACCGTGCTGGTGATCTTGTACGGCACGCCGTACTGCTTCATGCCGACGGAGAATTTCGCACCGGTGCTGAGGCGATCGGGACCGCGAACGGTGTCCTTGACCGTGCCGGACCCATCGAGCTCACCGTGCCGGGTGGGATCGGCCACGATGTCGAACAGCTCCGACGCCGGTGCCCGCACCTCGGTCTGACGGGTGACTTGCTGCGGGCCTGTATCGATCGTTCTGATGTCTGCCATCTTCACGGCCTACCCCACAGCGCCTTGTTCGACACACCTGGTCGAGACGAATAGGAATTGACGGCCGTAGTTCAATGAACGCATGTCCTGGTCAGTGTGGCTCGCCTTCCTCGGCGCGAGCATCGTCATCAGTCTCTCCCCCGGCGCCGGTGCCATTGCGTCGATGTCCACCGGGCTCCGCTACGGCCTGCGCCGCGGATACTGGAACATCTTCGGGCTGCAGATCGGTCTGCTGATTCAGATCGGCATCGTCGCGGTCGGACTGGGAGCCGTTCTGGCGAACTCTGCACTGGCCTTCACCGCCATCAAGTGGTTCGGCGTTGCCTACCTCGTCTACCTCGGCGTTCGGCAGTGGCGGGCAGCCCCGGCCGACGTCGCCGACGCCCCGGCAGTGGCCGACCGTGGCACGACGATGCTCGCCCGCGGCTTCCTCGTCAATGCCAGCAACCCGAAAGCCGTCGTCTTCATGGTTGCGGTGCTCCCCCAGTTCCTCGATCCGACGCGACCTCTCGTCGTTCAGTACCTGGTGATCGCCGCGACGATGGTGGCGGTCGACATGCTCGTGATGACGGGGTACACCTCGCTGGCCTCGCGGGTGCTGCGCTTGATGAAATCGCAGCGCCAGCAGAAGACGATGAACCGCACGTTCGCCGGGCTGTTCTTTGCCGCGGCAACGTTCTTGGCGACCGTTCGGCGCGTGACTCCGTGAGGAAGTACCGCGTGATCATGAAAAATGCCCTCGGCGGCGATCCGATTCCACTGGGACTGTTCGACACTCTTCTCGAGGCCAACACCTGGATCCAGGACGTCGGCAAGCGTGACGAGCACGAACTGGGGACCTATACGGTCGAAGTAGTCGACGAGTGAGTGGACGGTGTCCGTGTTCGAGTGGTGACACGTTCGACGCCTGTTGTGCGCCGTATCTGCTCGGTGTGGCGAACGCGCCGACGGCGGAGAAGCTGATGCGATCGCGATTCACCGCGTTCGCCGTCGCAGACGTGGACTATCTCCGCGCATCGTGGCATCCCGACACTGCACCGGCCGAACTGGAGTTGGACCCCGATCAGCGGTGGTATCGACTCGACATTCTCGCAACCGAGGCCGGTGGCTTGTTCGACGACGCGGGAACCGTCGAGTTCAAGGCCCGGTACAAGCATCCCGACGGGGCGGGCTCGATGAGTGAGGTGAGCCGCTTCGTCCGAGTGGACGGCCGGTGGCTCTACCTCGACGGGATCGTCTCGCGCTAGAGGTTGCGCAGCTTTGTCGGACGGTTGCCCGAGGTACGACGCGCTTCCTGCTTCTCCTTGATGCGTTCGGCATCCTTGCGCACCTGAACCTGGGTGCGACGCTCGCGAACGAGCCACTGGGGCGGGCTGGCGACGAGTTCGTCGATCGCCTCGCTGGTCAGCGCTTCGGTGACACCGCCACGGGCCAGCCCTGCGATGGATACGCCCAGCTTCTTCGCGATGACGTCGCGCGGGAAGGGTCCGTTGGTCTGCAGGTCGGTCAACCACTGCGGCGGATCGCTGCGCAGTGCGTCCAGGTCGGACCGGCTGATCATCGAGTTCTGGAATTCTTCGGGTGCTGCGGGAAGGTAGATGCCGAGCTTGTTCGCCGCGGTCAATGGCTTCATGGTCTGCTGCTTGTTCTCCGGGCTCACCGGACCAGCTTATCCGGCCGTCGGCGCTCTCGACGCCACCGTCCCTCACTGCCCTCCTCGTCCCATAGGCTCGACACTGTGAACATCGATGTGCAGACACTGCGCTGGTACGCGGCGGTAGCGCAGCAACTGCATTTCGCGCGCGCTGCTCAGTCGCTGGGAATCTCGCGAATCCGCTTGAGCAAGACGGTCGTGGAACTCGAGGAACAGCTCGGCGTCGACCTGTTCGTACCGGGCGCCTCCCCCACCGAACTCACTGCCGACGGCCGCGATCTGCTCGAGCGGGCGCTGGTCGAGATCGCCGAGGACGATCGGCTCTCGGAACTCGCGCAGGTTGCTGCTGCCGAGCCGACGACGTTCACCATCGGATACGCCGACGGTGTGACGCTCACGAAGTGGACGCGTATCTGGGCGGATCGTTTTCCGGACGTCACGCTGTCCGTGGTGGCGACAACGCCCGAGACACAAGGGTCGGCCCTGCACGACGGCACAGTCGATGTGAGCTTCGTTCGACCGCCGATCGACCGCGATGGCCTCAACGCAATCGGTCTGTATCAAGAAGTGCAGGTCGTGGTGGTCCCGAAAGACCACGCGGTCGCCGCATTCGATTCGGTCACCGCAACCGATCTCGCCGACGAGCATCTGCTCGCCGAACCAGCGACGGTGCCCGAATGGGCAGCGGTGGCAACCGAACTCGTGGTCGGCAATAGACCGGAACTGCCGCCGATGAATTCCGTTGCAGAGACGTTCGAGTACGTGGCCGCCGGGCTGGGCGTGGCGATCGTGCCGCACTCGGTCGCCCGATTCAACGCCCGTAAGGACCTCGTCTACCGCCCCGTGACCGACGTCGAGCAGTCGCAGATTGCACTGGCCTGGGTCGCCGAACGCGAGGACGACCGCATCGAGGAATTCATCGGCATCGTCCGCGGCCGCTCGACCCGCAGCTCACGCGGACCGTCGGACGAAACACCGGTCAAGAAGAAGAAAGCGCACCCCTCGAAACCTGCTCGCCCCGTTGCCAAGACGAAGACGAACGCCCGACGCAGCGGCAAGCGTCGCTGACGTCTGCATCTCGCGCCGCCCCGAATCCATGAGAACGTGTGTTCGAGAGTGTGTCGGTGGGTCGCGGTAGATTCTGTTCATGCTTTCGGGGGACGGCGGATCAGGGGTGGACGGGATCGATACGGTGCCGCCCACCCCTGAGGTGTCCGATCCGAAGTTGTCGATGTTGGTCGACCGGGTCGAGTCCGCGGTGGCGGAGTTGGCGGAACAGGCGTCGGTGTCGTGGACGAATGCGGATCGGCGTGCGGTGATCCAACGGATGGAGATGCTGACCCGATCCCTGTCGGCGTACTTGTACACCTGGCTCAACGAACTCATCGGTCAGCACGGCCTCGATGTGTATCCGGGGTCGGTGCCGTCGTCGGTGGCATGGATGCTGCGGATCACCCCACGAGCAGCGGGTGCACGAGTGCGTCTGGCGGCGGAGTTGGGTGACCGGACCGCGTTCTCGGGTGAAGTCCTGCCGCCGTTGCTGCCGCGAACTGCCGAAGCACTGCGGTCGGGGTTGCTCGATGCCAAGCATGTGCAGATGATCCGCGAATTCTTCAGACATCTCCCCTCGAGTGTCGATCCGCAAACCCGCGATCTCGCCGAACAGCAATTGGTGACAGATGCGAAGAAGTTCCGGCCCGACGACTTCGCGCCGGTCGTCGCGCATTTGGACTCGATCCTCAACCCCGACGGCGACCACGACGACGATGACGAAGACGAGGACGGAAAGCCGAGGCCACGGAAGCGGAGGGATGCGTTCTTCTACCTCGGTGAGCAGGGTGCCGACGGTATGTCGGAAGGAAAGTTCTGCGTCGACCCCGAACTACGCGCCTACCTCGAAGCCCTGTTCTCCAAAGCCGCGAAACCTGGCGTCAACAACCCCGCGGACCCGACGTCCGTCGTCCATGACGAGACCGACAGCACTTCCGGCGGCAAGGACAGCACGACCCCTGGTGCCGAGAGTGACGGTGCGCGTCCCGATCCTGCAGTAGCTGAACCGGATTCGCCTCCATCGGGTGGTGTCTGCGATACCGAGACCCCACCGCACCGACAGCCGGACGACGGTCCGACGAGCGATGCGGGACTGTGGGGCGACGGTCCATGCGACGGTGACGGCTCGTCCGGCGACGGCATCGACTGCAGTTGCGGCACAGGGCCCGACGACACAGCCGAACCCGACGACACAGCCGATGCCGATACAGACGGCGGCGGCGACGAAGCGCTGGGTAAGGCTGCAGCACGCGGCACTGCCGCCGCGCGGGATATCCGCACCCAACGCGAACGCCATCACGACGCCCTGAAACTGGCGCTCCGGCAGACACTCGCCTCCGGCACCCTCGGCACACATCGAGGCCTGCCCGTCACCGCTATCGTCACCATGACACTGAAAGATCTCGAAGCTGGCTGCGGTTACGCGATGACCGGCACCGGCTCCCGCGTCTCGATTCGCGACGCAATCCGCATGGCCTCCCACGCCCACCACTACCTGACGATCTTCGACGACCACGGCAGGGCGTTGTACCTCGGCCGCTCGAAACGCATCGCCTCCGCCGATCAACGCATCGTGCTCATCGCCCGCGACCGTGGCTGCAGCTTCCCCTCCTGCACCCGCCCGGCAACGTGGTGCCAAGCCCATCACGTCACCGACTGGGTCGACGGCGGCTACACCGACATCGACGGATTGACCTTCGGCTGCGACATACACCACGCACTCGTCGGCACCGGACCAGGAAAGTGGGCGACCACCAAAACCGGAGCAGGACATCGCTATCCGGGTCGCACCCTGTGGCATCCACCCACCGGAATGGACCCACGCAGGCGCGGGCTGATCAATCACGCACACCACCCCGAGGAAGTGCTGTACCCACCCGACCAGCCCGACGAAACCGGTTACGAAGAACCACGACAACCCGCCTGACGACCCACACAAGCGTCAGGGCACAGCCCTGCCTACACGCGCGTAGGGATCTTTCAGCGAACCGGGTGACGCTTTCGATTGTGAGTCAGAACAGCTGTTCCGAGTCCCACTGACATCAACAGAAGCGGTGCGGCGATGACAAGGGAAGCGTCGATGGCCAGAAACAGAATGGGTAACTGAAAGGAGCCGGGAGCACTAGAGGCCCAGGCCCCGCAGTCGATCGATCTCACGCCGATCGCGCTTGGTGGGCCTGCCCGCCCCTCGATCACGCCTCGGTACGGAGGCCAGAACTTCTTTCGGTGGCGGCGGCGGACTGCGATCGATCAAGCACTCGGGAACGACCGCTGCGCCGACACGTTTGGTGATGGCCCGCACCACGACGACGATCTTCTCCACCCCGTCGGCCCGCAGCCTGATCTCGTCGTCGGGGCCGATGCGATGCCCGGGTTTGGCGGGAGTTCCGTTGACGCGGACGTGTCCGCCGCGGCAGGCAGCAGCCGCAGCAGACCGCGTCTTGAACAACCGAACCGCCCAGA
Source organism: Rhodococcus sp. NPDC076796 (assembly GCF_040702765.1). Taxonomy (NCBI): domain Bacteria; kingdom Bacillati; phylum Actinomycetota; class Actinomycetes; order Mycobacteriales; family Nocardiaceae; genus Rhodococcus; species Rhodococcus sp. NPDC076796. The sequence goes on from NZ_JBFBMS010000008.1 coordinate 91,970, forward strand.
TCCAACTGTCGAGGCGGACACTCTGTACTTCCATTTTCGAAAGCATTCCTCACATTGCGAGGCTCGACTACATGTCCAGGCCGAGATCGAGCACTGTCACCGAGTGTGTCAGACCGCCCACCGCGAGGAAGTCGACCCCCGTGCGCGCGTAGTCCCGAGCCACGTCGACGGTCAGGCCGCCCGAGGATTCCAGCTTCGTCTGCGGCGCGTGGGTGTCGCGACGTTGCACTGCCATCTGCGTCTGCCACAGCGGAAAATTGTCCAGCAGAACCAGTTCTACGTTCTCGCCGAGCACCTGGTCGAGTTGCTCTAGGCTGTCGACCTCGACCTCGCACGCGATGTCGGGAGCCGCAGCCCGCACCGCGTTCAAGGCAGCGACGACCGAACCTGCAGCCGCCACGTGATTGTCCTTGATGAGCGCGGCATCGCCCAGACCCATCCGATGATTGACGCCGCCGCCGGCCCGAACGGCGTACTTCTGCAGTGAACGCAACCCCGGCAACGTCTTTCGACTGTCCCGGATCTTGCACTCGGTGTCGGCGACCTCGGCAACCCAGCCGGCCGTCGCGGTGGCGATCCCCGAAAGGTGACAGACGATGTTGAGCATCGTGCGTTCGGCAGTGAGCAAACCCCGAGTCGGGGCCTCGACCGTGAGAACGGCCTGTCCCGGTTCGACCTCGGATCCGTCCTCGATGCGGTGCACGACGGAGTACTGGTCGGCTCCGATCACCTCGTCGAGAACCAGGAGGCCGACGTCGATCCCGGCGATCGTGCCGTACTGACGCGAGACCACCGATGCCGTGGCGACGGCATCGGTGGGAACCGTTGCCAGCGTGGTGATGTCGGGTCCGTACCGCAGGTCCTCGTCGAGCGCGGTCCTGATCAGTGCGAGTACCTCGGCGCGATCGACGCCCGGGTTCACCTCGTTCGGGGTGTCGGTCATGTCAGTGCGCTCCCGTCATCACATCGTCGTTCACTATCGTCAACTGCCCGCCCTGATCTCGTTCGACGAACAGACTCCGGCGTTGCGCCGGATCACTCTCCGTGACATCGCGTCGGGTATGACACCCTCGGCTCTCGCGGCGCTCGGACGCGGCCAGCACGATCACCTCTGCCGCAGCGGTCAACGCTGCATCCTCGACCGCGCGCGCATCGACCGGTGGTTCCGATACCACGCCGTGCGCCAGAATACGTTGCGCTGCAGCAAGACCCGTTGCATCTCGTACGACGCCGACCTGGGCGGTCATGGTGCGCTGCAGCACCGCGCGGTCGATACGGCGATACGTGGGCAATGCGACATCCGAAATGCTGCCGGTGCGTCCCACCCGTTCGGCAGCCACGTAGGCCGCACGCTCGCCGACGACGAGACCCTCGAGCAGACTGTTCGACGCCAATCTGTTGGCACCGTGCAGCCCGGTGCGCGCCACTTCGCCCGCGGCGAGCAAGCCGGGAACCGAGGTGCGTCCGGACGTGTCCGTCGCCACGCCCCCGCACGAATAGTGCGCTGCAGGTGCCACCGGAATCAGGTCGGTCGCCGGATCGATGCCGGCGCCAAGGCACGAGGCGGTCACGGTCGGGAACCGTTCGTGGACGCGTTCGACCGTGCGGGCGTCCAGCAGCACGTGGTCGTCACCGCTGACGTGCAGCAGTTCGGCGATGGCGCGCGAGACCACGTCGCGTGGCGCGAGGTCACCGAGCGGGTGCACTCCCGCCATGAAGGGCCTGCCTGCGACATCGAGAAGCCGAGCTCCCTCTCCTCGCACTGCCTCGCTGATCAACGGGCGGCGGCCCGTGGACCCGGCGGCGAACAGCACCGTCGGATGGAACTGCACGAATTCCAGATCCGCGATCCGGGCACCGGCGTCGAGTGCGAGCGCAATACCGTCGGCCGTCGCGCCGGGTGGGTTGGTGCTGCACGAAAAGAGTTGTCCCAGTCCACCGGTGGCGAGCAGCACCGTCGGGCAATGAACGACGCCGACGCCGCGAGGCCCGCGCACGAGTAGACCGACCACCTCGCCGTCGGTGGTCAGCACCCGCAGCGCGGTCGTGTCGAACTGCACCGTGGGCACGGACGCGTCCAGCGTGCGCTGCACCTCGGCCCCGGTGGCGTCTCCCCCGGCGTGAACGATGCGAGAAACGCTGTGGCCGCCCTCGCGGGTCCTCGCTACCGCGCCGTCGGCCGCCAGGTCGAACCGTGCGCCCGCAGCTTCGAGCGAGGTGATCGCCGCGCGTCCGCCGGCGACGATGGAGCGCACCGTGTCCTCATCGCACAAACCGGCACCGGCAACGCAGGTGTCGGCCACATGCGATTCGATCGAATCCTCGAGTTCGGGACCGACGACAGCGATCCCGCCCTGGGCGTACTGCGTCGCCGTGTCGGTGGACTGCCCCTTGCTGACGGTCATCACCCGCAGGCCACGAGCCGCCGCGGTGCGGGCCGCGGTCAGTCCGGCAATTCCGCCGCCGACGACGACGAGATCGGCCGCAGTTTCCCATGCGACCGATGGATTCACTCGCCGCCGCCCGGGGTGCCGATCTCGATCATCCGCTGCACCGACTTGCTCGCGATGTGTGCGGTCTCGAGGTCGACGTGCACCTCGTCGCGCCCCTCGACGAGGCAGCGCAGCAAGGCAGCGGGGGTGATCATCTTCATGTAGCCGCACGATGCGCGGTCGTTGACGGCGAGGAAGTCCACCTCGGGTGCCGCCATCCGCAGCTGATGCAGCATGCCGATCTCGGTGGCGACCAGAACCTGCTTGGACGCGGTGGTGCGGGCAGCGTCGAGCATGCCGCCGGTGGAGAGGATCTTGACCTTGTCCGCTGGTACGAATCCCTCGCCTGCGAGGTACAGAGCCGATGTGGCGCAGCCGCATTCGGGGTGCACGTACAGCTCTGCATCGGGGTGGGTGCGAGACTTCTCGGCCAACTCGTCGCCGTTGATACCGGCGTGCACGTGGCATTCTCCGGCCCAGATGTGCAGGTTCTCGCGCCCGGTGACGCGCTTGACGTGCGCGCCGAGGAACTGATCGGGCAGGAACAGGATGTCGCGGCCCGGATCGATCGACTCGACCACCTCGACGGCGTTCGAGGAGGTGCAGCAGATATCGGTCAGCGCTTTGATCTCGGCCGTGGTGTTGACGTACGAGACGACGACGGCCTCGGGGAAATCTGCCTTCCATTCGCGGAGTTGCTCGGCGGTGATGGAATCTGCGAGGGAGCAGCCGGCGCGCTGGTCCGGGATGAGGATTGTCTTCTGCGGGCTCAGGATCTTGGCCGTCTCGGCCATGAAGTGCACTCCGCAGAACACGATGGTGTCCTCGGATACCTCGGCTGCCATCCGCGAGAGCGCGAGGGAGTCGCCGACATGATCAGCGACATCCTGGATCGCAGGCAGTTGGTAGTTGTGTGCGAGCAGCGTCGCACCGCGCAGATCGGCGAGCCGTCGGACCTCGGCGGCCCATTCCGGTGTTGCCTCGACTCCCCCGTAGCCACCTGCTCCGTCGACGATGTCGCGAACTCCGGCGAATGCCGAGTCGAGGATGTTCACCCGGGTAGCGCTGCTGGTCATGACGGTTCTCCTTCACCGATCATCCGGTCGTCGGTGACCGAATTTCCTCCGAGGGAGTTTTCGACCTATGATCGAAAACATGATTCATCGTAGCACCGTCCACGAAGTACTCATTGCGGTGTTCCAAGTTCGAGCCTTTTCCGACCCCGACGCCCCGGAACTGGCGGTGCTGCTGTGGCAGCGCGCTCTCGACCCGGAGGCCGGCACCTGGTCGCTGCCCGGTGGCACCCTGCGTGGCGACGAGAATCTCGCCACGTCCGCGCGCCGTCAGCTCGCCGAGAAGGTCGACGTGCGCTCGGTGGCGCACCTCGAGCAGTTGTCCGTCTTCAGCGAACCCGAACGCGTACCCGGCGACCGACGGATCGCGTCGACCTTCCTCGGCCTGGTGCCGATCTCGACAGAACCGACACTGCCTGCGGACACGATGTGGCACCCGGTCTCGGCACTGCCCGACATGTCGTTCGATCACGGAACCGTCGTCGCGCACGCGAGACATCGACTGGTCGCGAAACTCTCGTACACCAACATCGGATTCGCACTCGCACCGGTCGATTTCGCGATCTCGTCGCTGCGCGAGATCTACGGTGCCGCACTCGGATATCAGGTCGATGCCACCAACCTGCAGCGCGTACTGAGCCGGCGTGGTGTCATCGAACCCACCGGGCGGCGCGCACCGTCGGGCAAGGCAGGTGGCCGACCGCCTGCGCTGTTCCGTTTTGCCGACAACAGCATTCGAGTCACCGACGAGTTCGCCGCATTGCGCCCGCCGCAGACGTGAACGGCTTAGGTCAGTCGGCCCGATTCGAGTCGAACGACGGTGGCGGCGGGAAGAACTCGGAATCGAGGTCGTCCGGTTCGGGTTCGGTGTGTTGCAGATTGTCGTTCGGATTCATCGCCGCCAGCAGCAGGATCACCAGCGATGCCGTCAGCGCCTGAACGATCAGCACCAGCGGAGTCTCGATACTCGGCGCAATGGTGACGATCGACCCGACTGGAGGATCGGTGGCCTTCGGAAACCGTAGAGCAGCAATCCCGTTGCCTACCAGGGTCGCAGCGACCGAGCCGGCGAGAGCGCCGACGAAGACGGCACCGAACAGCCGCGGACCTCGCTCCGACCTCCACAGCCAAAACCCGATCGGGAGGACGAGACCGAGGGCCAAGGACACGAACGAGAACAGCGCGAGGCCGTCGAAGCGGTGCAGACTTTCCCCGGTCAGGGCCGCCCCGCGGTCCTGCGCCACCACGAGCAGCTGCTGCGCCGGTGCCAACAACCCCCACAGCATCCCGCCCAGGGCCGACACTGCCACCGAGATTCCGACAACCACCGACAGCACACGAACGGTGCTGCTACGCGGTAGGACTTCGAGATCTTCCGACATGACCACCTAGCGCCTAACCGTCGCGGCCGAGTCGACGAGGCCGTGGCGCGAGCACAACGACGTCCACCCGTCGGGGACGATCTGCACCACCATGCGGCGGCCACATTCGGCGCAGAACCGCGGCGGCTCCAACCCGAGCCGGACGGCGACCGACAACGAATCCGTGCCCACCTCGGCTCCTGCTTCGACAGGCCGACCGGTGTGCGGGTCGTAATGGGTCTCGCTCGTCATTCGACCCACCCTAATACGCCCATCAGATAGTCGAGTTGAGCGCTTTGATCGGCATCTGCAGCTCGCCGAGAAGATCGAGATCCTGTTCTGCCGGACGACCGAGCGTCGTCAGGTAGTTGCCGACGATGACCGCATTGATACCGCCCAGAATGCCCTGCTTGGCACCCAGATCACCGAGGGTGATCTCGCGGCCGCCGGCGAATCTCAGAATGGTGCGCGGCAGAGCGAGACGAAACGCCGCGACGGCGCGCAGAGCATCGGATGCCGGCAGCACATCGAGGTCTCCGAACGGGGTTCCCGGTCGGGGGTTGAGGAAGTTCAGGGGCACCTCGTCGGGTTCGAGAGCGGTGAGATCGGCTGCGAACTCGGCCCGCTGCTCGAGCGTCTCCCCCATGCCGAGAATTCCGCCGCAGCACACCTCCATGCCTGCCTCGCGCACCATCCGCAGGGTGTTCCACCGCTCCTCCCAGGTATGGGTGGTCACCACGTTCGGAAAGTACGAGCGAGAGGTCTCGAGATTGTGGTTGTAGCGATGCACACCCATCGCCGCGAGCTGATCAACCTGCTCCTGATCGAGCATGCCCAACGAGCAGGCGATATCGATCTCGACCTCGTTTCGAATGGCTTCGATACCCGCGGCGACCTGCGCGAGCAGCCGAGCGTCGGGTCCGCGTACCGCGGCGACGATGCAGAATTCGGTCGCTCCGGTCTTCGCGGTCTGCTTCGCCGCTTCCACCAGCGACGGGATGTCGAGCCATGCAGCACGAACCGGGGAAGCGAAAAGCCCGGACTGCGAACAGAAGTGACAGTCCTCGGGACACCCGCCGGTCTTGAGGCTGACGATTCCTTCCACCTCGACCTCGGGCCCGCACCACTTCATCCGCACCTCGTGAGCCAACAGCATCGTCTCCTCGAGACGGTCGTCACCGAGCTCGAGAACCTCGAGAACCTGAGATCGATCGAGCGCGATGCCGTCGCCGAGCACCTGTGTACGCGCCGTGTGCAAAATGTCCATTCCGGGTCCCCTCGTAGTCGAACGGCATCGCCATTGAACACCGTTCAAGTTGAACGGTGTTCACGTTAGGCACCACGCTCGGCTACTGTCAAAGCGACGAGGCGTCGAACGACTTGGGGGAAGTACGTGCAACTGAACAGGCATGACGTCCTGGACGGCGCGATCGCCATTCTCGACGAGTACGGCCTGGCAGACCTGACGATGCGGCGTCTGGCGACGTCCCTGCACGTCCAGCCGGGCGCGCTGTACTGGCACTTTCCCAACAAGCAGACGCTGCTCGGTGCCATTGCCGACCACATACTCTCGGGTGCCGATGCACCGTCCACCGAGGACTCGTGGGACGCACAGATCGCGCAGATCGCGCACCGATTGCGCGACGCCCTTCTCTCCCGACGCGACGGTGCCGAATTGGTGGCCGCGACCTACGCATCGAGGCTGACCACCAACCACATTCGCGAACGTATCGCCGCCGTGTGCATCCGAGCGGGACTGCCGCGCCGCGACGCGGAACTCACCGCCGACACGTTGCTCTACTACATCCTCGGTCAGACCGTGGACGAGCAGGCGCGACTCCAGATGGACTCCGCCGGAGCCCTCACGCCCGACGCGTCGCCGCTCTTCGAAAGTCCCGACCCGACGAGCAGATTCGATTTCGGACTGAAGCTCTTCCTCGACGGAGCACGCCACACTGCGGCCGACCGCATCCGCCGCTGATCGGTCAGAATTCCGCGAAGACGATGCGCTCGCTCCCGTTGTCCAGGGTCATGGTGCCGTTGTCCCGAGACCACTGTGGTGTGGAAGTCAGGAACGCCGACAGCCACCGATCCTGCTCCATCAGCGCCTCCGGGCAGGCCATCCGCGTCGACCCGAGAGCGTCGATGGTGATCCTGCCCTGCGAGGTGTCCACGGTGCCGAACAACCTGTTGCACCCTGCTTCGGCCGAGATTCGGTCGTCGACGAATTCGAGCCCGACCGTCGTTCCGGCGACCGGCGTGTAGGAGTCGGGTGCGTCGACCGACGAGTACGTCTTGCCTGCCGGGAATTCGCCGTACGAGTCGGCACACCCGGAGGCCACCACGCTCGCTCCGAACGCGAGTGCGGCCAGCGCGCGGCGTGCGTCAGCCACCGAAAATCGGCCCCAAACCGGCCGCACCGGCATTTCCGCGGGACGCGAATGGGTTGTCGTGCACCATGTACGTCCAGGTCGATGTCGGTCGATGCAAGCCGGCTTCGTCCAGATCGATTCCGTCCGAGGTGATCTCGGCCGACTCGAACGTAGCGTGCGAGAGATCCATCGCCTTGGAGGACACCGTCTTGAACGCCTCGACAGCGATCCGGTGATACTCGTCCAGCGGGTTCTCCCGCCCCAAGGCACGCAGGTGAATGCTCTCGCGCACGTCGGCGAGGTGCGCCAGGTAGTCCGACCACGACCGATCGAGGTGGTACAGGACGATCTGGCGGGCGACCTCGACCAGAGTCTCCTCGGACACGGTCTCGCGCAACTCCTTCGAGCGCGTCGGTGCGTGCTGCTCGAGCAGCGTCAACGCCTCGTCGGAGTCGAGCAACGTGGCCCGGCGGCGATCGAGGATCTCACGGTGCTGAGCCGTCAACTGGTTGTAACGCCACGTGCGCGAATGTATTTCGAGCATCTGTCCTTCGGCGATGCGTTGCGCATGATCGACGCGGTCGGCCGCGGCAGACGAGGTGAACATTCCGCTCTCGTCGATGCCCTTCGGTGCATCCTTGTCGCCGATGTTGTTCTTGACGACGTCGTCCTCCCAACTGCCGAAGAACAGCGAACGGCCTGGATCTCCTTGCCTACCTGCACGCCCTCGCAGCTGATTGTCGAGCCGCTCGGTGGTGTGGCGACCGGTGCCGAGAACGAACAGTCCGCCGAGCTCGGCAATCCGTTCGCGATCGGTGCCGTCGGGACCCCCGAGCTTGATGTCGGTTCCGCGTCCGGCGATCTGCGTCGATACCGTCACCGCGCCGTGTACGCCCGCCGCCGCGATGACCGCCGCCTCCTCGGCGTCGTTCTTGGCATTGAGCACCACCACCTCCACGCCCGCCGCAGTGAGCGTCTCGGCAAGCGCCTCGGACTCGGCCACATCGTGGGTGCCGATGAGAATCGGCTGACCGGTCTCGTGAATGTCCTTCACATGCAGCGCAATTGCGGCGTTCTTGTGCTCGATCGTGTCGTACACACGGTCGTCTTCGTCGACGCGCACCGTCGGCACATTGGGCTCGATGACCGAGACACCGAGGCCGTAGAACGTGCGGAGCTGCTCCCCCGCCGCCATGGCGGTGCCGGTCATACCGCACACCGTTGCGTATCGATTGATCAACGCCTGCACGGTGATCGTGTCGAGAATTTCACCGGTCTCGGTGGCGGCGAGCCCTTCCTTGATCTCGACCGCGGCCTGCAACCCGTCCGGCCAGCGCTGCAGTTCGGCCACCCGGCCACGCGAGGCGTTGATCAGCTGCACTCGGCCGTCACGGACGATGTAATCGACGTCGCGCTGGACCAGCACCTGGGCGTGCAGTGCCACGTTGACTGCCACCAACGTCGTCCCGACGTGATGCTCGGAGTACAGGTCGATTCCGCCCAGTTCCTTCTCCATCCGCAGCGCGCCCTCGTCGGTGAGGAACACGTTGCGTCCGTCGGCGTCGGTGTCGAAATCGACACCCTTGTCCAACAACCGGACTGCATCCATGACCGTCGACGTCGAAACGTCGCCGGAGACCGAACCGGCCAACACCAGCGGAACGAGCGCCTCGTCGACCAGCACGGAGTCGGCCTCGTCGATCAGGGCAACGTCCGGCACGGGCGCGACCAGATCGTCTCGGTCGTTCACCAGATGATCACGCAGAACATCGAAACCGATCTCGTTGACCGAGGCATAGGTGATGTCGCAGGCATAGGCGGTGCGCCGCTCCTGCGCCGTCGAGGACTCGCCGATGGAACCGACGGTGATGCCGAGGGAGTCGAACAGCGGACGCATCCACTGCGCGTCACGTTGCGCGAGAAAGTCGTTGACCGAGATGACGTGCACCGAACGCCCGGACAACACGTATCCGACGGCAGCGATCGCGCCTGCCAACGTCTTGCCCTCGCCGGTTGCCATTTCCACCACGTCACCGGCGAGCAATCGCACGGCACCGTGCAGCTGCACATCGAAGGGCCGTAGCTTCAGGGCACGCTCACTCGCCTCGCGCGTCAACGCCAGATACCGCGGAACATCGAGACGGTCGGCGTTGTCGACCCGCAGCGCGGTCGCCTCGGTCGCCAACTCGGTCTCGCTCAGGGCAGCTGCCCACTCCGCATGCTCCTGGGCTCGGTCGACGCGTCGACGCGAGGTGCTCTGCGCCTTCTGCGCGGAGCGGCCGAGTACACGCCAGAATCGGTCGGAGCCCAAAGCCATCTGTTATCCCTACCTGAGAAAGAAAAACCGTTCCCGCCCACAGTACCGAGTGCGGCTCCGCCCAGCTCTAGGCATCGAGCGGCGTCGTCACTGCGATCCGGCGCGTACCGTCGTCCAGCGTCACCACCTGATAGGCATTGCGCTCGGTTCCCACCGGCGAACCGTCGGAGTCGAGGTTCTCCAGAAGAAGATGCCCGACCCGGATACCCGGCACCTCTGCCTCGGTGACGATGTCGCGGGCCGATACACCTTGACCGCGAAACCTGGACAAACCGACGCGTTCGCATTACCGTCTTCCACTAATCAACTAGTGAAAGGGTCTTGATGATCGCGTATCGCATCGATCGTCAGTCCGGCATCCCCACCTATGTCCAACTGATACTGCAGACCAAACAGGCCCTGCGCCTCGGATCACTCGCTGTCGGCGACAAACTCCCGACGGCGAAGGACGTGGTCACGGCACTCGCCATCAACCCGAACACCGTGCTCAAGGCCTACCGCGAGCTCGAACGAGAAGGCCTTGTCGAACCACGGACCGGATCGGGAACTTTCGTCGTCGCCTCGCTGGCAAAACCCGGCATGGCCGAACGATCGGCACTCGAGGCCGAACTCGGCCGCTGGATTCGCCACTGTCTCGCAGCGGGACTGGACAGACCGGACCTCGAAGCGATCGTCGCCGCAGCCCTCGACACACAATTCGACCGACCCGAAAGAGAAGAATCATGACCGACGCGGTTCTCACCATGGACGAGGTGGTCAAGTCGTTCCGACGCAAGACCGTACTCGACCGATGCTCGTTCGCCGTCGAAAGAGGAAGCGTCACAGCATTGGTCGGGTCCAACGGTGCAGGCAAATCGACTCTGATGTCGTTGGCCGTCGGACTACTCGCACCGGACGCCGGAACCGTCCGAGTTCTCGGTGAAGTGGTGGGCCAAGGCGGGATCGCTTCCGGCCTGTCCTATCTCGCCCAGCACAAGCCCCTGTATCCCAACTTCACCGTCGACGACATGCTGCGATTCGGCCGAAACACAAACGTGCACTGGGACGATGCCTACGCCGCCGAGCTGGTCGATGCGGCCGGAATCTCCGTCTCGGCGCGAGTGAAATCACTGTCTCCCGGCCACCGCACCCGCGTCGCCCTCGCACTCGCGTTGGGACGACGACCGGAAGTACTTCTGCTCGACGAGCCTCTCGCAGACCTCGATCCCGTTGCCCGACGCGCCGTGGCCCGCACACTGATGCGCGACGCAGCCGAGAACGGAACAACCATCGTCCTGTCCTCGCACGTGCTGTCCGAACTGGTGGACGTCGCCGATCGACTACTGCTGTTGCGCGACGGAGGAATTCGACTCGACGGCGAACTCGACACCATCACAGCCGAGCACTACCTCCTCGTCGGTAGCTCCGATGCCGAACCCACCGTCGACGACGGGACCATCGTCTCCGACGTATCCGCTTCCAGCGCAGCAGTGTTCGTCGTCCACGGCAGCCGACCGCAGACCGTGCGACCGGGCTGGACCGTCGAAGACGCCACCCTGGACGACGTCGTGCTCGCCCACCTCGGAGCGGCGGTGGCGGCATGATCTGGGTGACGTGGAGACAGTTCCGCACAACGATTCTGTTCGGAGTGCTGAGCCCACTGTTGTTGGCGGCCATCACGATTGCCATCACACTGATCGACGGTGGTGTGGCACCGATTCCCGCGCTCCAGGGCTGCCTCGGGATCGGAGAGGACTACTGCACGGCAGAGACCGCGCAGACCATGGCGATTCTTCTCACCATCGCCCTTCCGGTCGTACTCGGCACTTTTGTCGGGGTCACCGTGTTCTCCCGCGACCTCGAACGCCGTTCCCATGTCCTGGGTCTGACCCAATCGGTGAGCAGACGCCGGTGGTACGGAGTGCGCGTACTTGTCGTGTTCGTTCCGACCATCCTCGCCATGGCGTTGCTCGGTTGCGCGCTCTACTGGGCGAAATACCGCACCTCCCCGGGGTCGTTCACCTTCATGAGCACCGGTGAGTCCCGCTTGGACTTCCCCACCTTCGGCGCAACAGGATTCGGAGCAGGCGCGTACACGGCCGTGGGACTGATGCTCGGCGCAGCGTGCGCACTCGCCATGAGGAACACGATCGCCGCGATGATCACGACCATCGTCGTGTCCACTGCGCTACTGGCGCTGCTGCCGACTCAGATCCGCGAGCACTACGCGAGCCCCGAGGTCGAGCGGCAGACGGTAGAGCAGAAAGTGGGCGACATGTACGGCGGCACCCCGGACTTCTATCTGCCGATGGATTCGATGAGGATCTATCCGCGGTGGAACGTCTCGTCGGACTACGTCGATCGACGCGGTGATGCCGTAGCCGTCGACTGGCAGCGGTGCAACTGGCTCGACAACTACCGGGACATGAGCGAATTCGAGACGGTCGCAGAATACGAGCAGTACTCCGACCGTCAGCGCGCGGACAACGCCCGAATCGAGATCGACTGCATCCGCGAACAGGGTGCCGAGGCTTTCGAGACGAAGTACCACGAGGATCGGCTGTTCTGGCGATTCCAGGCGATCGAGACGGCCCTGACCCTGGTGATCGCTGCTCTGTTCGGTGGGCTGTCGCTGCTCCTGGTTCGGCGCCTGCGGCCGTGATGACAGGTTCGCCACTATGCGAAGCTGCGGGTGACAACCAGATTCAGAGTTGCGCAACCAACGCAGGCAATCCCGTCGCGGCCGTGGTGCGCCACCGGTGATCGGCCATGTCCGAGACCTCCGTCTCGACCGGGTTGATCTCGACCACCGTTGCTCCGGCGCTGCGGGCGATCGCAGGCAGTCCGGCGAACGGGTACACGACTCCCGACGTGCCGACGACGAGAACCAGGTCGGCCGCGCGAACCGCGTCCTTGGCCGCCTCCCACGCGGCCTCGGGCAGGGATTCGCCGAACCACACCGTTCCCGGCCTGATCATCCCACCGCACAGCGGACACTCCGGCGGCGGAACCCGCTGGTCCGCCTCGGCCGGAGCGTCACCGGCAGCGTCGAACTGCGCTCGAGTCCCACAATCGCTGCAGTACGGCTCGAACAGAGACCCGTGCACGTGCGAGAGAACCGTGGCCCCGGCCCTCTCGTGCAGGTCGTCGACATTCTGGGTGGCGATGTCGACGTGCGCCCGCTGCTGCCATTGCGCAAGTGCCACGTGACCGGCGTTGGGCTCGGAGCGTCGGACCAATTCGGCTCGCCACCGGTACCAGCCCCACACCAGATCGCTGTCGGCCAGCCACCCCTCGGGGCTGGCGAGATCCTTGGGATCGAAGTCCTTCCACAACCCGCTCCGGGCGTCCCGAAATGTAGCGATCCCCGACTCGGCGGACATGCCTGCGCCGGTGAGTACGGTGATCCGCGAAGCCTCTCGCGCGGCGTCCACGACGGGCTTCGGAACGGCAACGGGCGACTGATTCGCGGAAGTGGTCACCCGGTCATTGTGCCGAGCGGTGTGCCACGTCGCGCTACCGTGGTCGCATGAGCATCGACACCACCGCGCGAACCCGACGACGGTGGCCGCTGTGGATGGCAGCCTGCACGGCCGTCGTCGTGGTCGCAGTGGCCGGGGTTCTGTGGCTGGCACCGAGCCGGTACCTCCCGTGGGACACCGAAGCATTTCCGGAGGTGAACGCCGGCGAGCTGACTACCGATCAGGCCCGGGTGGTCGAACTCCTGCGCACCGAGCACGAGCTGCAGCGGCCGGGAACGTTCTACGCCGAAGGAATAGACGAGGCCTGGTGTGCCGATTTCGTCAGCTGGATCATGAAGGAGGCGGGCCTGCCGCTGTCGAATCCCCATTCGGGTTCGTGGCGCATTCCCGGCGTCTACACCCTTCAGGAGTACTACCAGGAGCAGGGACGTTACGAGGCCGTCGGCGACTACACGCCATCGGTGGGCGATGTGGTGCTCTACGACAACACCAGCTGGGCCGGCCAGCACACCAACGTGATCGTGGCGGTCGAAGGCGACGAGGCCATCACCGTCGGCGGCAACGAAGCAGGCAAGATCAGGGTGCACACGCTGCACTACGCATCCGATTCCGGAGTCGTCGGATTCGGTCGCCTGCAGGGTTGATGCTCGCTACGTCGGGATGGCGTCTGCGTCGCCGTACGAACGCGCACCGCCGTCTCGTTTGGCTCGGTAGAGCAACATGTCGGCGCGGTCGAAGCAATCGTCGACGGACTCCCCCACACGCAATGTCGTGTAGCCGGCAGAGAAGGTCTGTTCGTCGGGCACGACCGCCGACAACTCGGCCAGCACAGCCGACATGGTCGTCGAACCCACACCGGGCATCGCGAGTGCGAACTCCTCGCCGCCCCACCTCGCGATGGAGGCGCGGCCGCCGAGCAGGTCCTCGGCAGCAGCCGAGAACTGAATCAACAGCCGGTCTCCGCGTCCGTGCCCGTAGTTGTCGTTGTACGACTTGAACCGATCGAAGTCGACCATGGCCAGAGCCAACGCCACATCGGCACCACGCGGTGTCGTCCACTGATGCAGCCGATCGCGCCATCCACGCCGGTTGAGCAATCCGGTGAGGGCATCGGTCTGCGCGGCCTGGCGGAGGTCGTCCTCGATGCGCCGACGATCGGTGGTGTCGTGCACGACGGCCATCGTCCACCGAAGACCCCCGGGACCGGGAACCTCACTGGCCGAGATCCACCCCCACCGGACCGTGCCGTCGGCGTGCAGATAGCGCTTCTCGAGGTGAACCGATTCCCCGCGCGCCTTGGCGTCGGCCATGATCTGTTCCATGGCAGCGTGCTGGGCCAGATCGTCGGGATGGGTGAATTCGCGAGAGGACCGGCCGGCCAACAGATGGCGCGGGCAACCGACGATGGCCGCGTACGCCTCGTTTGCGAGAACCAACAATCCGTTCTCGTCGGCCAACGCCAATCCGACCGTGCTGGCCTCGAACATCTCCCGATACCAACGATCGGTGTCGACCATCTTCAGCCGGGTCTCTTCCTCGAACAGTGCGAGCCACGTCGAATCGCACAGACCACCGAGAATACGCGGTGCGTCGTACCGGGCTGCTCTCGAGCACGGTGTGGCCGATCTTGACCTTGACGTAGCGTCAAGGTTCACACTGAACACATGAGAATCGGATCCCTGGCCGACGCCGCCGGAACGACACCTCGAACAGTGCGTCACTATCACCGTCTCGGCTTGCTCGGTGAGCCACGCCGTCTGTCCAACGGCTATCGCGAGTACACGATCGACGACGTGGTTCGACTGATGAGAATCCGCTGGCTCGCCGATGCCGGAATGCCCCTCGGCGCGATCGCGGCCGCCCTCGACCGGTCCGCACCGGACGAGAGCGACGTGGTCGCCGATCTGCGCGCTCTCCTCGCGGGTATCGAAACGGAGCAAAAAGCTTTGGCGCACAAGCACGCTCGTTTGTCGGCTCTGCTCGACGACGCCGTCGAGCATCGCCGAATGACGGCCCTGCCGCGCGATGCGGCGGACACACTGGCCGCGTTGATCGATGCCGCTGCCGAGACCGACCGAGAAGCGCTGCTCCGTGAGCGTGACCTGCTCGAGGTGATGGCGATCTCGGGCACCGTCCCCGCGTCGTTCTTCGAGTCGATCACCGCGACCCTGGCCGACCCCGGCACCCGGCTGAAGTATCTGTCGCTCCTGCGCAGATTCAGCGCGCTCGAAGGCCGAGGGGTCGACGATGCCGCAGGTGACATCGATTCGCTCGCAGCAGAATTGGCGTCGGTGCTCGATATCCAGGCTCTCGCCTCGGCGGAGCCCGAGGTCACTGCCCACGAGAGCGGCCCGCTGAGTATCGACGACATCGTGCCCGATCCCGCTCAGCGCGCAGTGATCATCGAAGCCATCGCACGGCTGCAGACCAGCGAACCGAGCCGCGCTGGTGCTGCTCGATGACGGTCCACACCCCGGTCCAGGTCGGCAGATGGCGCGCGCTGCTGCTGTGGGCGCGGGGACGGCATGCGCCGATCGGCGCGGACTCGGCAACGTTCACGGCAGTACGTGGAACCCTTGCGATGCCGGTGATGTTCGGCGTCGTCACCGTCATCGAGATGGTCGTTCTGCACCTGCTGATTCCGGTGCTGTGGATCAGCGCAGTGATTGCAGCCCTGTCGGTGGCGTCACTGGTGATGCTCACCTCGTCGGTCGCACTGACCCGCGTCCATCCTCACGTTCTCTCGCCGACGACGCTCACTCTGCGAACCTCCGGGAAGGTCGTCGCGACGGTGGACCGAGCGAGCATCGTCTCCGCCCGAATCCACCGCCGCTACGGCGTCGTGTCGCCGACTCTCGACGGCGGTCGGCTCGTGCTACCGAATCAGGACGGCACCATCGTCGACATCGACTTGTCCTGCGCCACAACGGTCAGCGTGCCCGCACCCCTGAAACGATGGAGGGTCGACGGCAGTGCCCAGTCCTTCGGCCTTCAGGTGGACGATCCCGCAGCACTGGTTGCAGCGCTCACTCGGCCCGCCCCCGCGACCGGATCCGCGTCGGCGCGTCGGAGCAGACCGGTCGCGAACACCAGAACGATCAAGGCCAGCAAGGTGATGGCGGATCCGGCCCAGATGGGCGAGGTGTAGCCGAGACCGGCCGAGATCGTCACACCGCCGAGCCACGCGCCCAACGCGTTTCCGAGATTGAACGCGGCGATGTTCGCGCCGGACGCCATCGTCGGAGCGTCGGATGCGAACGACATCACCCGCATCTGCAGCCCCGGGACCGTCGCGAAGCCGAACGCACCCATGAGCACGAGAGATGCGATCGTCGCCGGGCGACTGTCCGCGGTGAGCGCGAAGAAGACGAGTACGACGGTCAGTGCACCGAGCAGAATCGTCAGCGTGCCGGTGAGGTTGCGGTCTGCCGCCTTTCCGCCGAGGTAGTTGCCGACGAACAGTCCGCCGCCGAACAACACGAGGAGCCACGGCACCGAACTCGACGCGAAGCCACTGACGTCGGTGAGCGTGAACGCGATGTACGTGAACGCACCGAACATGCCGCCGTAACCGAGCACCGTGACCGCGATGGAGAGCCATACCTGCACCGACCGGAACGCTCGCAATTCTCGACGCAGATTGCTCACCTCACCGCTCCCGGTGTTGCGAGGAACGAGGGCGGCGATTCCGATCAGCGCGACGACGCCGATCACCGTGATCGCCCAGAACGTCGAGCGCCAACCGTGGTTCTGCCCCAGTAACGTCCCGAACGGAACTCCGAGCACGTTGGCGGCGGTCAGGCCGGCGAACATCATCGCGATCGCTCCTGCCTTCTTCGCCGGCTCGACCAGGCTTGCCGCGACGACGGCACCGATGCCGAAGAACGCTCCGTGACACAGCGCTGCGACGACACGGCCTAGCAGCATCATCTCGTAACTGCTCGACAGTGCGGAGACGAGATTGCCGACGATGAACAGACACATCAGTGCGAGCAAGACGTTCTTGCGAGGAAACCGTGTCACGGCGGCGGTGACGACCAGGGCCCCGACGACGACGGACAGCGCATAGCCGGTGATGAGCCAACCGGCGGTGGCCTCGGTGACCGCAAAATCGGCCGCGACTTCGGGCAGTAGGCCCATGATGACGAATTCGGTCAAACCTATTCCGAATCCCCCGATGGCGAGGGCGAGCAAGCCGAGTGGCATGTCTGAACTCCTGAATGGAATATGCGTACGCAATTATCGAGCTGTCGCGCGTAGTTGCACGCGCCTGATAAAGGCTTGCACACGCCCCATACATGCGCAAGCCGATCAACGCGAGGATGTGCCCGAAACCGTCCGCGAACTGGGACTATCGCCGCAAAGCAGACTCCGAGGGGTACTTCACCTCATGTACACGTATTGTTTGCCCCTGAATCCCCGATCTCACCTGAATCGGGTACCACCGTCCGCGACCCCCGACCGAGTGGTCGATACACAGCCGGGAAGTCACTTCTCCACCATGCACGCACCCCAGAGCAGCGCCGATACCGATTCGGTCGCCGATACCTCGGCCCCGGTTGTTCCGGCTCAGGGGGCCACAGCTCCGCCACCCAGCGGGCCGCGTCGGCCACCGCAGCGGCATGATCTCAACGGCCTGCGTGGTGTCGCCATCGCCCTCGTTGTGGTCTTCCACATCTGGATGGGTCGAGTGTCGGGCGGCGTCGATGTATTTCTCACCCTGTCCGGCTTCTTCTTCACCGCATCTCTGCTGAGATCGGCCGAGTCCGGCGCAAGCCTGAACCCGATCACTCGCATCTCGCGGATACTGCGCAGACTCGGCCCGCCGTTGCTGATCACCTTGTTCGCGGTGGCCGTCACATCGGTGTTCCTGCTTCCGCGGACCCGATGGGCCGACCTGGGCGATCAACTGGTGTCCGGTGTCTTCTACTTCGTGAACTGGCAGCTGGCGACGACGGCCAACGACTACCTGGCGGCCGACCCCTCGGTCAGTCCCGTTCAGCATCTGTGGTCGGTGGCCGTGCAATTCCAGTTCTATCTACTGGCCATTGCCGTCGTGTTTGGTCTCGCGTGGGTCCGACGCATCGCGCGACCGGAGGGACCACGAAGTCTCCGACCGCACACCTTTGCCGTGATCTTCGCGATCGTCGCCGTGCTGTCCTTCGTCTATGCAGCGGACGGTGTTCGACGCCACCAGGCGTGGAACTACTACGACACCGGGGCGCGGCTGTGGGAGATCATGCTCGGTGCCGCAGTCGCCGCCGTGTTCGCCGCACGCAGCGACGAGCCGGCGGCCCACGACACCCGAAAGTGGTCGACCGCACGCGGTGCCCTTGCCGTTGTCGGCATGACAGCCATCGTCGCGTGTGGCTTTCTCGTCGACGGTGTGGCTGCATTTCCCGGCCCTTTGGCCCTCGTTCCGGTACTGGCCACCCTCGCATTGATCGTCGCGGGCTCCGAGACCGCCGTAGCGACCACGCTCTCCAACCGGTTCTTCGCCTGGCTCGGATCCATCGCGTTTCCGCTCTACCTGTGGCACTGGCCGCTGCTGATCTTCTACCTTTCGGCCACCGGTCGGTCCCACGTCGACATGCTCGGCGGCCTGGGCATCGTGGCTGCCTCCATCGCACTCGCGTTCCTCACCGTCCGACTGGTCGAGCGACCCACGCAGTCGACGACGTTCACCCCGGGACGCATCGCGGTGACCGCCTGCGCAGTGGTGGCCGCGATCGCGGTCACCGCGAGTTCGATCGGATGGAACGCCTACATCAGCCAATCGATCAACGCCGTGCAGGCCGATGGATCGGTCGACGAGCTGACCCACCCGGGGGCGCTCGAATTGACCGACGGAATTCGCTCGGACCCTGCCGACCTGAGCCCGCCCCTCTACTCCGCACCCGAGGACCTGCCGGCCACCACCCTCGAGGGCTGCATCGCGGACTTCGAGACCCGGGACGCGATCTCGTGCTCCTACGGCGATGTCGACGCGACCCGGACCATCGTGTTGGCCGGCAGCTCGCACGCCGAGCACTGGGTCACGGCCCTCGACGCCCTGGGACGTCAGCACGGCTTCGCGGTGGTCACCTTCCTGAAGATGGGATGCCCGCTGAGCGCGAACACGATGCCGATGCTCGGTCCGAACGAGTACCCGGATTGCCTGGACTGGACGCAGACCGTGCTCGCCGACATCGCCGACATGAAGCCGGACTACGTGTTCACCACTGCCACTCGGCCTCGGGAGGACGCCCCCGGCGACTTCACGCCCCCCTGGTACGCCTCGGTGTGGCAGCAACTGACCGCGGACGGCGTCGGAGTTCTGGGCATCCGAGACACGCCGTGGCTCGCGTATCGGGCCATCGACTGCCTCGCCGACGGCGGCACGGCCACTTCCTGCGGTATCCCGAGGGACGAGGCGTTGGACCCCGTCAACCCGGCCTTGGCCTCCTCGTTTCAGCTGCGCGGGTTCTCCGCTCTCGACCTGTCCGATGCGGTGTGCGACGACACCATGTGCCGCGCCGAGCAGGGCAACGTTCTGATCTACCGTGACGAACACCATCTCACCGCGACCTACGTGCGAACCCTCACCACCGAGCTGGGCCGACAGATCGGATCGGCCACCGGCTGGTGGGCCGGACCGTGATCCAGTCGGTCCAAGGCCAGGGGCATGCGGCTCGCGCTCGGTAAGCCCGGGCCCACCCGCCACAGTAGGGTTGATCCATGCTGCACGAAGCCTCCGACGACACGCCAGCCATCGCAGTATGGCCGGGATCCGCTTATCCGCTCGGCGCGACCTACGACGGAGCAGGAACCAATTTCGCACTGTTTTCCGAGGTCGCGGAGGCCGTGGATCTGTGCCTGATCGCCGACGACGGAACCGAGACCCGCATCCGTTTCGAGGAGTCCGACGGCTACGTCTGGCACGCATATCTGCCCACGGTGGTGCCCGGTCAGCGCTACGGCTACCGCGTTCACGGCCCGTGGGATCCGGCAGCCGGGCATCGCTGTGACCCGAGCAAGCTGCTCGTGGATCCGTACGGCAAGGCGTTCGAGGGATCGTTCGACGGCGATCGATCGCTGTTCTCGTACAACATGGACGCGCCGGCTCCCGAACCCGAGACCGAGCTACAGGTCGACGAGGAATCCGCGGATCCACTCGACTCCGAGGCCCCGTTCGAGGACGCCACCGATCTCGCCGATCCCGAAAACGAGATCATCGAGGAAGCTCCCGTCGCGCACGACGACGTGCCGAACAACGACTTCCCCCAGCACGATTCGCTCGGACACACGATGACCACCGTCGTGATCAACCCCTTCTTCGACTGGCAGGCCGATCGCGCCCCCAAGCGCCCGTATCACGAGACGGTGATCTACGAGGCCCACGTCAAGGGCATGACGATCAACCATCCCGACATCCCCGAATCCGAGCGCGGCACCTACGCGGGCCTGGCGCATCCGGTGATCATCGACCACCTCAACCACCTCGGTGTCACGGCCATCGAGCTGATGCCGGTGCACCAGTTCATGCAGGATCAGGTTCTGCTGGACAAGGGACTGCGAAACTACTGGGGCTACAACACCTTCGGCTTCCTCGCCCCGCATGCGGAGTACTCCTCGCTGCAGTCTCCCGGTGCCGCGGTCACCGAGTTCAAGGCCATGGTTCGTGCGTTCCACGCCGCCGGCATCGAGGTGATCCTCGACGTGGTCTACAACCACACCGCCGAGGGCAACCACATGGGCCCGACCATCAGCTTCCGCGGCATCGACAACGCCGCGTACTACCGGCTCGTCGACGGCGACCTCGAGCACTACATGGACTACACCGGTACCGGCAACAGCCTCAACGCGCGACACCCGCACACCCTCCAGCTCATCATGGATTCACTGCGCTACTGGGTCACCGAGATGCACGTGGACGGATTCCGATTCGACCTCGCGTCCACCCTGGCCCGCGAACTGCACGACGTCGATCGCCTGAGCGCGTTCTTCGATCTGGTGCAACAGGATCCGGTCGTCAGCCAGGTGAAGCTGATCGCCGAGCCCTGGGACGTGGGCGAAGGCGGCTACCAGGTCGGCAACTTCCCCGGCCTGTGGACGGAGTGGAACGGCAAGTACCGCGACACCGTGCGCGACTACTGGCGGGGCGAGCCGGCCACGCTGGGCGAGTTCGCATCCAGACTGACCGGATCCTCGGATCTGTACGAGGCCACCGGCCGTCGCCCCGGTGCCAGCATCAACTTCGTCATCGCGCACGACGGGTTCACCCTCAACGATCTGGTGTCGTACAACGACAAGCACAACGACGCCAACGGTGAGGACAACAACGACGGCGAGAGCCACAACCGCTCGTGGAACTGCGGCGTGGAAGGCCCGACGGACGATCCGGAGATCCTGGATCTGCGTGCCCGCCAGATCCGCAACATCATGGCGACGTTGCTGCTCAGCCAGGGCACGCCGATGATCGCCCACGGCGACGAGATGGCGCGCACTCAGCAGGGCAACAACAATGTCTACTGCCAGGACTCCGAACTGGCCTGGATGGACTGGTCGTTGGCAGAGAAGAACGCCGAACTGATCGAGTTCACGCGCAACGCCATCGCATTGCGCGCCGACCACCCGGTGTTCCGGCGTCGTCGGTTCTTCGAGGGCCGTCCCATTCGAACCGGCGAGCAGGCCCGAGACATCGCCTGGCTCACCCCCGCGGGCGAGGAGATGACTCCCGAGGACTGGGACAGCGGATTCGGCAAATCACTCACGGTGTTCCTCAACGGTGACGGAATCCCGGAACCGAATCAGCGCGGCGAGCGCGTCATCGACGACTCGTTCCTGTTGTGCTTCAACGCACATCACGAGACCATCGAGTTCGTGACCCCCGACGGAAACTACGCAAAGGAATGGACGGTGGCGCTGAACACCGCGTCGCGAACCGGGGCAAGTGAGAAAACGATCGAAGCGGGTACACCGGTGGAGGTCACCGCTCGTTCCCTGCTCGTTCTACGAAAGACTGCCTGACACATGCCGCTGCCCACCAGTACATACCGGTTACAACTGCGGGGCGATGCCTTCACCCTGTCCGACGCCTCCGACGTGGTCGACTACCTGCACGACCTCGGGGTCACCCACCTCTATCTGTCACCGATCCTGACGGCAACGGACGGGTCGACGCACGGTTACGACGTCACCGATACCGGGGCGGTCTCGGCTGCACTGGGGGGCCGAGAAGCGTTGACGCAGTTGCATTCTCGTGCCGCCGAACTAGGCATGGGGATCATCGTCGACATCGTGCCCAACCACGTCGGAGTGGAGGATCCGCGGCAGAACGGATGGTGGTGGGACGTACTGCGTCGTGGTCGCGACTCCGAGTACGCGACGTACTTCGACATCGACTTCGGAGCCGACAACGGGGTCGATGGCAAGATCGCCATCCCCGTCCTCGGTAGCGCGAGCGACGTCGGCGAGCTGACCGTCGACCGCTCCGAGGATCAGCCTCTGCTCGCGTTCTACGAGCACCGCTTCCCCATCGCCGACGGCACCGACAGCGGCGACGCCCAGGCCGTGCACGACCGTCAGTCGTACCGTCTGGTGAGCTGGTCCGACGGGCTGATCGGGTACCGCCGGTTCTTCTCGGTGAACGGTCTGGCGGGAATCCGGCAGGAAGACCTCGACGTCTTCACCGACTCGCATCGTCAGGTGGCCAGCTGGATCGAGGACGGTCTGATCGACGGACTTCGCGTCGACCATCCCGACGGCCTGGCCGACCCCGCCGGCTATCTCACCGAACTACGCGGACTTCTCGGCCCGGACCGATGGCTGGTCATCGAGAAGATCCTGGCCGACGGCGAACCGCTGGACGAATCGCTCCCCGTCGACGGTACGACCGGATACGACGCCTTGGCCGCGGTCGGCGGAGTGTTCGTCGATCCCGAGGGCGTGCACGCACTCACCGCGTTGTCCCAGGTTCGTTCGGGCATCGCCTACGACAGCGAGACGCTGCACGAGACCGAACTCGACCTCAAGACCGGTGTCGCCCGCGGCGATCTGTCCCCGGAGGTGCGACGCCTCGCGCGGGCCGTCGTGCGCGAGTCCGGCACCACCGTCGATCTCGAGTCCGTCATCGACGCGATCGTCGCCGTCGTCGCGGCCGTCCCCGTGTACCGAACCGACTACGCGCCGCTCGCGCGCGTACTGCCCGGCGTGATCGCGGAGATCGGCGAGGAGCAGCCCGAGCTTGCAGCCGGCCTCGGCGCGTTGACGACGGCTCTGATCAGTGGTGCCGAATCGCCGGTGCGATTCGATCAGGTGTGCGGTGCCGTCACCGCCAAGGGCGTCGAGGACTGCCTGTTCTACCGCGCGAACCGACTCATCTCCTTGCAGGAGGTCGGCGGCGATCCCAGCCGATTCGGTTGCAGCACAGAGTTCTTCCATCTCACCAACGCAGACCGCGCGAAGCGCTGGCCGGCGGCGATGACCACGCTGTCGACTCACGACACCAAGCGAGGCGAGGACGTGCGGGCGCGCATCGGCGTGCTGTCGCAGACCCCCGAACTGTGGGCCCGATGCATCACCGACTGGGAAGAACTGACCCCGAGTCCGGACGGTACAACCGGAATGTTCCTGTGGCAGAACCTGTTCGGAGTCTGGCCTACCGACGGAGTGGTCACGTCCTCGTTGCGTGAACGCGTCCACGCCTACGCGGAGAAGGCGATCCGCGAGGCTGCCCTTCGCACGACGTGGACCAACCCGGACGAGGAATTCGAGTCCGCGGTGCACAGCTGGCTCGACGCGATCTTCGACGGTGCCGTCGCGCGTTCGATGTCGATGCTTGTCGAGAAGCTCGCCCCGCACGGCCATTCCGACGCACTGGGTCAGAAGCTGTTGAACCTGGCCGGGCCCGGCATCCCCGACGTCTACCAGGGCACCGAGTTGTGGGAGGACTCGCTCGTCGACCCCGACAACCGCAGGCCCGTCGACTACTCGGTCCGTCGATCGATGCTCGCCGCCTCGAATTCCGCTGCGCTCTCGATCGACACCGGCGCTGCCAAGCTCGCCGTCGTTCGCTCCGCACTGCACGTGCGACGCGAGCGGCCCGAGAGTTTCGTCGGCGGAACCTACACACCCATCGTCGCGGACGGATCCGCGGCCGAGCACCTCGTCGGATTCGCGCGCGGCCCGGTGGCCGGCCACGCCGACGTGCTCGCACTCGCGACGAGGCTTTCGCTCGGCGTATCGGAGAAGGGCTGGGGCGAGACAACCGTGACCCTGCCCGACGGCCGCTGGCTCGACCGCATCACCGACGTCGAACACACCGGCACGGTGTCGGTGGCCGAGGTGTTCGCCTCACTCCCGGTCGCACTTCTGGTGCGCGACAACGAAGGAACGGTGAAACAGTGACGTCCTCCGCAGATACATCACCGGCAGCGACATCACCGGCAGCGACTCGTCGGTTCCAGGTCTGGGCACCGAGCCCGAAGACCGTCCGCCTCCAGCTCGACGACGCGGTGCATCCGATGCAGCGCTCCTCGAACGGGTGGTGGCACGCGGACGTCGACTGCAGCCCGACGAGTCGTTACGGCTTCCTGCTCGACGACGCAGACAAGGCGCTCCCGGATCCGCGGTCACCCCGGCAGCCCGACGGGGTACACGAGCTGTCCCAGGTCTTCGAGATCGATCCGACGCTGTGGACCGACGCGGCCTGGACCGGACGGCAACTGCCCGGCTCGTCGATCTACGAGCTCCATATCGGCACGTTCACCGACGAGGGCACGTTCGACGCGGCCATCACCAAGCTCGATCACCTCGTCGATCTCGGCGTGACGTTCATCGAGATCATGCCGGTCAACGGGTTCAACGGCGTGCACAACTGGGGCTACGACGGTGTTCTCTGGTACACCGTGCACGAGGGATACGGCGGCCCGGAAGGGTTGCAGCGCTTGGTCGATGCCTGCCATGGCCGCGGCATCGGCGTCGTTCTGGACGTGGTCTACAACCACCTCGGACCGTCCGGCAACTACCTGGACCGCTTCGGCCCGTACATGACCGAGGGTGCCAACAGCTGGGGCCAGGCGATCAATTACGCCGAGGCCGACTCGGGTGAGGTGCGCCGCTACGCCCTCGACAACGCGCTGCGTTGGTTCGCCGAATTCCACATCGACGCGCTGCGACTCGACGCGGTGCACGCGATCGTCGACCACACTGCGGTGCACCTGCTCGAACAGCTGTCGATCGAAACTCGCAGCCTCTCCGCACATCTGGGTCGGCCATTGACCCTGATCGCCGAGAGCGATCTCAACGATCCGATGCTGATCACTGCTCGGTCGGGTGGCGGTTACGGACTCGATGCCCAGTGGGACGACGACATCCACCATGCGATCCACGCCGCGGTCTCCGGTGAGCGGCAGGGCTACTACGGGGATTTCGGTTCGCTGCAGGGGCTTGCGAACACGTTGCGGCAGGGCTTCTTTCACGCCGGTACGTACTCGAGTTTCCGTGGTCGCATCCACGGTCGCCCACTGGACACCCGGCGTATCCCGGCCAGTTCCCTGGTGACCTACACGACCACACACGACCAGGTGGGCAACCGCGCGATCGGTGACCGACCGGGCTTCTACCTCTCCCCCGGCCAGCTCGCGATCAAGGCCGCCCTGGTGCTGACCTCGCCCTACACTCCGATGCTGTTCATGGGCGAGGAATGGGGAGCGTCGACGCCGTTCCAGTTCTTCACCTCGCACCCCGAGCCCGAGCTGGGCAAGGCGACCGCAGAGGGGCGCAAGGCGGAGTTCGCCGAGCACGGTTGGGACAAGAGCGATATCCCCGATCCGCAGGATCCCGAGACGTTCACACGGTCGAAGCTGAACTGGTCGGAGCTCGGCGACGGCGATCATGCGCGGCTGCTGGCCTTCTACCGCGATCTGCTCCGGCTGCGCCGTGACCGGACCGAACTGACCGATCCGTGGCTCGACCACGTGAAGGTGGAGTACGACGAGGACGCGCAGTGGATCGTCGTACGCCGAGGCCGCATCAGCGTGGTGTCCAACCTGTCCGAATCCGCGGTGACAGTACCGGTCGGCGGCTCCACACTGCTCGAATGGGAGCCGACGACCTCGAACGAAACCCGCTCTGCCACCACGGTTCCCGGTCACTCCGTCGTCGTACTGGAGTCCTGACGCCTACGTAGGTTGACCAGGACGAATACGGCGGTGATCGCCAGCACCACCGCGGTGGCGACGGCCGCGACATGCATGCCCGACACGAACGCAGCATGAGCGGAATCGAGCAGAACCGTCGCCACCGAGTCCGGCAACTCACGAGCCACCGCATCCGCGCCGCCGAGTGTTTCGCCTGCCTTTGCTCCGAGCTCGGGGGTCAGCTGGGTGACGTCGATTCCGCGACGGAAGATGGCCATGACCACGGTGCCGAGTACGGCGACACCCAATGCGATACCCAGCTCGTACGCGGTCTCCGACACTGCCGAGGCAGCTCCCGCTCGTTCGGGTTCGACCGCGCTGACCACCAGTTCGGAGGTGAGCGTCAGCGCGACACCCACGCCGGCTCCCACGAGCACGAACCCGGCGATGAAGAGCGCCGGACCACTGTCCGTGGCCAAGCCGACCAGGATGCCTGCGCCCGCAGCCGCGACGAACATCGCGACACCGAGAACCGTTCCCGCGCTGAAGTATCGAACCAGGACCGCGACCAGCAGTGAGGTGACGATACTGGCGGCGGTACCCGGCAGCAGTAACAGTCCGGCTTCGAGTGGACTGTTGCCGAGTACGAGCTGCAGGTACTGCGAGCCGAAGAACAACACGCCGGCGAGTGCGAACACCGACAGGAAGTTCGTGGCCACGCCCGTCGAGAATGCCCGGTTGGCGAACAGTCGTAGGTCGATCATCGGGGCGGCAAGAGTTCGCTGCCGACGGACGAACACGAATCCGGCGATGACGCCGACCACCGCGGAGAGCAGGTAGACCACGTCGAATCCGTGTGCCGCAGTCTCTTTCACCGCGAACACCACGGGGACGATGGCGAGCATCGACAGTGCCGAGCTCGTCAGGTCGAAGCGCCCCGGGTTCGGATCCTTGGACTCGGGGATGACCAACGGCCCGAGAGCGATCAGCACGATCATCACGGGGATGTTGATCAGGAACACCGATCCCCACCAGTAGTGCTCGAGCAGCCAGCCGCCCACGAGCGGCCCGGCTGCGGCACCGCCGCCGGCCATCGCGCCCCACACTCCGATCGCGGCGACGCGCTGACGCGGGTTCAAGAAGATGGTCCTGATCAAGCCCAGCGTCGCGGGCATCAGCGTTGCGCCGGAGATGCCCTGCAGCACCCGGGCGGCGATGAGCATCTCGGCGCTGGTCGAGACAGCGGCGACGAGCGAGGCGATACCGAAACCCGCTGCTCCGATCAACAGCAGTCGACGCCGACCGATCCGATCGCCGAGCGTGCCCATGGTGATGAGCAGGCCGGCCAGGACGAACGAGTAGACGTCGATGATCCACAGCAGCTGATTGCTGGTCGGTGCCAGATCCGCGCTGACGAAGGGCAGAGCCAGATCGAGGACCGTGCCGTCAACAGCGATGAGCAGCACCGCGAACGCCAGCACCACCAACCCGAGCCAATCTCGGGGGCCGGCCCGATGCTCGGACGCTCCGGCGACCTCGTGCACCGAACCGGTGCTCACGTCACTCACGACGATCTCCTACGTTCTGCGCTCGATGACCGTGCGAGACGGCCCGAAGCGACGACGAGTACCGACCGTCCAGCCGGTACAGTGATCGAGAGTACCGCGAACCGTCCAGCCGGTAAAGTGAGTTTCATGTCATCGGACACCCGCGACCGAATACTCGACGCTCTCGAATCGATGCTGATCGAACACGGCATGACCAAAGTGACCCTCGACAGCGTCGCCGCCGCCGCAGGCGTCTCCAAGGGCGGACTGCTCTACCACTTCAAGACCAAGGACGCGCTGATTGCCGCCATGGTGCGACGACTCGGCGCCCAGGCCGATCAGCAGCGCGCCGACGCCGCAGCAGGCGGCACCTCGGTGGCCGAGTGGTATCTGCAACCGCCCGGCTCCATCTCCGAGAAGGAGATCGCCCTGTATCGATCGACCCTGGCCGCCTTGCGCAGCGTCGACGGCAATTCCGGCGAGGTGCAGGACGCCGTCACCGAGATGATGCGGTTGTGGGACGAGGGTCTGCGCACCGAAATCGACGATCCGGTTCAGGCCGAGATCATCCGACTCGTCGGTGACGGCATCTACCTCGGAGCCCTTCTCGATCTCCCGGGGGTGGACCCCGACCTGCATCGACGCGTGGTCGATCGCCTGCTCGGTCGGTAGCTCACGTCAGGTAGCGGTACACCGGCGAGCCTGGCTCGAGCTGCTCGACCTGCAGGTGCGAATCACGCATGCGTTCGAGAAGCGGACTGAGCCCGCCCGCCGACCCGAGTTCGATGCCGACCAGAGCAGCACCGGTCTCGCGGTTGTTGCGCTTGACGTACTCGAACAGCGTGATGTCGTCCTCGGGGCCGAGGACCTCGTCGAGGAATCGGCGCAGCGCCCCGGGTTCCTGCGGGAAGTCCACCAGGAAGTAGTGCTTGAGCCCCAGGTGAACCAGCGAGCGCTCGAGGATTTCGCCGTAGCGGGAGACGTCGTTGTTGCCACCCGAGACCAGGCACACAACGGTGCTGCCGGGGGCGATGTCGAGGTGCTCGAGCGCGGCGACGGCGAGCGCCCCTGCGGGCTCGGCGATGACGCCCTCGTTCTGATAGAGCGCCAGCATCGCAGTGCAGATCGCGCCCTCGTCGATCTGCGTGATCAGAAACGCACCGGGGCCCGCACTGTCGAACACCGGCGCAGTGAGCAGTGGCAGGGAGGCGTGCGAAACCACACTCGCCCCCAGCGACCGCAGCGCGGCGTAAGGCACGTCCCCGATGCGGCGGACGGCAGCGCCGTCGACGAACGGATCGATGTCGGCGAGCGTGACCGGACCACCGGCGATGAGTGCGGCGGTCATCGACGCGGCTCCGGACGGCTCGACGCCCACCAGCGAGGTCTGCGGTGCGCGCTCGCGCAGGTAACTCGAGATGCCTGCGATGCATCCGCCGCCGCCGACGGGCATGACGACGACGTCCGGTGCGCTACCGAGTTGGTCGACTATCTCGGCGGCGATGGTGCCCTGGCCGGCGACGGTACGGGGATCGTCGAACGGCGGCACCATCGTGGCACCGGTACGAGCGACATCCTCGGCAGCCGCGGCAGCTGCCGCGTCGAACGTATCGCCGATGACGATGAGATCGACGAACTCGCCACCGTGCACCCGGATGCGGTCACGCTTCTGCTTGGGAGTGTTGGCCGGGACGTAGATGCGACCGCGGACCTGCATCGTGCGGCATGCGAAGGCGACGCCCTGCGCGTGGTTTCCGGCGCTCGCCGTCACCACGCCCACGGAGCGCTCGGCGTCGGTCAGCTGATCCATCAGGTTGTACGCGCCGCGAATCTTGTACGACCGCACGATCTGCAGGTCCTCGCGCTTGAGGTAGACCTTCGCGCCCGTCTCGGCCGACAGCCGCTCGCACAGCTGCAGGGGTGTCGCGGCCACCACCGAAGAAATTCGCACCGCAGCGGCATCGATGTCGGCAGCGGTGACGGCTACCGACGATGAGTGCTGGGAGGCGAGTTCAGGGGATGAAGACACCAGGACATGCTGCCACCAGCGTGGAACGGTTGCCCATCCGGGACCGGGTGAACGGCGACCGGTGCTGATCTTCAGCTTTGGCCCACCCAATATTCAGATGCCTACCTGGACAGGTGGGCATCTGAATACTCGGTGGGCAGACACGCTCGATACCGCTTTCAGGCGCGCGAAAGGACGAAGACCGGAATCTCACGATCGGTCTTCTTCTGGTACTCCGCGTAGTCGGGGTACGCGGCAACCGAGCGTTCCCACCACAAGGCCTTCTCGTCGCCGGTCACCTCACGTGCGATGTAGTCGTGCTTGTCCGGACCGTCCTGCAGCTCGACGAGCGGCTCGGCCTTGACGTTGTGGTACCAGACCGGGTGCTTCGGTGCGCCGCCGAGGGAGGCGACGATGGCGTACTCACCATCGTGTTCGACCTTCATCAACGGTGACTTGCGCAGCTTTCCGCTCTTGTTTCCCTTCGTGGTCAGCAGCACTACCGGCATACCGTTCATCATCGTGCCTTCGGTCCCGCCGGAGTTCTCGTACAGCTCGGCCTGCTCGCGGGCCCAGTCGGATGAACTCGGTTCGTATTCTCCTGTCAATGGCATGACTTTCAGTCAACACCTCCAGGCTTCGAGACGCCACGAGATCGGCAACATTGCCAGGCCCGGACCTCAAGTTCGGTGGACCGAATCTTTTGCTGGGTATAGTCTGAACTTCCCGCAGAGGACACCCGAACCTGCCGGTGGCACCAGAGGAGAACGCGATGACCTACACGAGCACCCAGGTGAGCCGTCGACCCGCTCCTGCCCTGCGCACCGCGGACGTGGCCGGCATCGCCTGGCCCGTCTACAAGCTCGAAGCCCTCGCACTCGGATTTCTCGTATTCGCCGCGACCCTCGTCGTTGCCGGCTCCCTGCAGGCAGCAGTACTGGCCGGCGCAGCGGTCGCCGTCGTCGCCTGGTGGACGCTGCGCCTGATCGAGCTGGGTTCGACCGGGCCGACGTCAGCCCGTCAGGCAGCCCGGCCCGAGTAGCGCTTTCAGGTCTCCCATCAACGCCGACGTCGGCGTGACGCGCAGACTGTCGTCCAGCTTCATCGTGGTGATCTTGTCGCCACTGACCAACCGCAGGTGCACATCCGAGGTTCCCGGGTGGCTCGACAGCACCCGCTTGAGGGCACCGACCTTGTCCGCCGTGCACAACCGAGTCGGCAGACTCACCGCAAGTGGCTTGTCGATGCCGATCGCGGACAGATCGGGTACCGCAAGATCGTTGGCGATCAACGAGATTCGATCGTCGCGCACCGACACACGGCCCTTGACGAGCACCACCGAGTCCTCGGTGACATCGGCACCGAACACCGAGTACGCCTGCGGGAAGAACAGCACCTCGATACCGCCGGCCAGGTCCTCGAGCTGAGCCGAAGCCCACGTCAGGCCGTTCTTGTTGATCCGACGATTCACCGAAGCCAGAATGCCGCCGACGGTGACCTGTGTGCCGTCCTTGATGTCACCCTCGAGGATGGTGGGGATGTTGCAGTCGGACTTCGCGGCCAGCATGTGCTCGATGCCCAGGAGCGGGTGGCCCGAGACGTAGAGGCCGAGCATCTCGCGTTCGAGGGCGAGCCGATGCTTGGATTCCCACTCCTCGTCCGGTACCCGGACGTTGAACACGGCGGAGATGGACTCGTCGGCATCCTCGCCGCCGAACAGGTCGAACTGACCGATCGCCTCGGCCTTCTTGGTGCCCATCACCGCGTCGATCGCGTCGGCGTGAATGAGCATCAACCCCTTGCGAGGATGATCGAGTGAGTCGAAAGCACCTGCCTTGATAAGGGATTCGGTGACCTTCTTGCTGCACGCGATCGCATCGATCTTGCCGAGGTAGTCGGAGAAGTCGGTGTACTTGGACTTCTCCGATCGCGCCCTGATGATCGACGCGACCACGTTGGTACCGACGTTGCGGACGGCACCGAGACCGAACCGGATGTCCTTGCCCACCGACGCGAAGTTGAGTTCGGATTCGTTGACGTCCGGTGGCAGCACCGTGATGCCGAGCTTGCGACAGTCTGCGAGGTAGATCGCGGCCTTGTCCTTGTCGTCACCGACGCTGGTGAGCAGTCCGGCCATGTACTCGGCCGGGTAGTTGGCCTTGAGGTATGCCGTCCAGTACGACACCAGGCCGTAGCCCGCGGAGTGAGACTTGTTGAACGCGTAGCCCGCGAAGGGCAGCACGGTGTCCCACAGCGCCTTGATGGCCGCCTCGGAGAAGTCGTTGTCCAACATGCCCTGTCGGAATCCGGCGTAGGCCTTCTCCAGCTCGGAGAGCTTCTTCTTGCCCATGGCGCGACGCAGCAAGTCGGCCTGGCCGAGGGTGTAGCCGGCCACCTTCTGCGCCAGCTGCATGATCTGCTCCTGGTAGACCACCAGACCGTATGTCTCGCCGAGAATCACCTTGAGCGGCTCTTCGAGCTCCGGGTGAATCGGCTTGACCTCTTGCCTACCGTTCTTGCGGTCGGCGTAATCGTTGTGCGAGTTCATGCCCATCGGACCCGGCCGGTACAGGGCCAGGACGGCGACGATGTCCTCGAAGCCGGTGGGCTGCATACGGCGGAGCAGATCGCGCATGGCGCTGCCGTCGAGCTGGAAGACGCCGAGAGTGTCTCCGCGAGAAAGCAAGTCGAAGGTCGCCGGGTCGTCGAGCGGGAGTGCGTCGAGGTCGATGTCGATGCCGCGGTTGGCCTTGATGTTGTCGATGGCGTCGCCGATGACGGTGAGGTTGCGCAGCCCCAGGAAGTCCATCTTGAGCAGGCCGATGGCCTCGCACGACGGGTAGTCCCAGCCGGTGATGATCGCGCCGTCCTGCGCACGCTTCCACACCGGAATGGCGTCGGTGAGCGGCTCGGAGGACATGATGACCGCGCAGGCGTGCACGCCTGCGTTGCGGATCAGGCCCTCGAGGCCCTTGGCCGTCTTGTAGATGGTCGCGACGTCGGGGTTGGAGTCGATCAGCGCCCTGACCTCGACGGCTTCCTTGTAGCGCTCGTGCGCAGGGTCGGTGATGCCCGCGACGGAGATGTCCTTGGCCATGATGGGCGGCGGAAGTGCCTTGGTGATCTGATCGGCGATTCCGAAGCCGGGCTGGCCGAACTGCACTCGTGCGGAGTCCTTGATGGCGGCCTTGGTCTTGATGGTGCCGAACGTGATCACCTGGGCCACTCGATCGCTGCCCCACTTCTCGGTGGCGTAGCGGACCATCTCACCGCGGCGACGATCGTCGAAGTCGATATCGATATCGGGCATCGACACACGCTCGGGGTTGAGGAATCGCTCGAACAGCAGACCGTGCGGCAGTGGGTCGATGTTGGTGATGCCCATGGCATACGCGACCAACGATCCGGCAGCGGACCCTCGGCCGGGCCCGACGCGGATGCCGACGGCCTTGGCGTGGTTGATCAGGTCGCCGACCACGAGGAAGTAGGCCGGGAAGCCCATCTCGAGAATGACCTTGATCTCGTACTCCGCGCGCGCGAGGTAGTCCTCGGCCGGCCCGTCGGGGAACCGACGCTCGAGCCCGGTCATGACCTCGTGGCGCAACCAGGTGCCCTGAGTGTGACCCTCGGGCACGGGGAAGATCGGCATCCGGTCGCGGTGCGCCCACACCT
Source organism: Rhodococcus sp. NPDC076796 (assembly GCF_040702765.1). Classification (NCBI taxonomy): domain Bacteria; kingdom Bacillati; phylum Actinomycetota; class Actinomycetes; order Mycobacteriales; family Nocardiaceae; genus Rhodococcus; species Rhodococcus sp. NPDC076796. The sequence goes on from NZ_JBFBMS010000008.1 coordinate 125,394, forward strand.
CGTCGTAGGGCTGCACTCGCTCGGCGATGAGCAGGGTGCTGTCACAGGCACCGGGCACCTGATCGTCCCAGAGCTCGCGCATCTCGGCGGCGGACTTGAGGTAGTAGCCGTCACCGTCGAACTTGAAGCGAGTGGGATCGCTGAGCGTCTTACCGGTCTGGATGCACAGCAGCGCCTCGTGGTTCTCGGCGGCGTCCTTGGTGACGTAGTGGCAGTCGTTGGTGGCCAGCGGCGGAATCGAGAGCTTCTTGCCGATGTCGAGCAGGCCTTCGCGGACGCGTCGCTCGATGGACAGGCCGTGATCCATCAGTTCGAGAAAGAAGTTCTCCGGGCCCCATATCTCGCGCCACTTGGCGGCGGCCTCGAGCGCCTCACGATCCTGGCCGAGACGCAGCCGAGTCTGCACCTCCCCCGACGGGCAGCCGGTGGTGGCGATGATGCCCTCGGCGTGGGAGGCGATGATCTCCTCGTCCATCCGGGCCCACTTGCCCAGCTGCCCCTCGATGGAGGCGAGCGAGGACAGCTTGAACAGGTTCCGGACTCCGGTGGCGTTCTCGGCGACCATCGTCATGTGCGTGTACGCACCGCTACCGGAGACGTCGTCGGACTTCTGACTCCGATCGCCCCACAGCACGCGCTTCTTGTTGAACCGGGACTCGGGGGCGATGTATGCCTCGATGCCGATGATCGGTTTGATGCCGGCCTTCTTGGCCTCGTTGTAGAACTCGCTGGCCCCGTACATGTTGCCGTGGTCGGTCATGCCGACTGCCGTCATCTCCAACCGTGCTGCCTCGGCGAACATGGCCCCGATCTTGGCGGCACCGTCGAGCATCGAATATTCGGTGTGGTTGTGCAGATGAACGAACGAATCGGCCACGAAGGTTCTCCTGAAGGTCGTGCGCTATCGAAATACGAGCCGCGAATGTACTCACTCTAGGCGGTGAAACCGACAGATTTTTCAGGCCGACGGTGTGTCCTGGGAGGACGTGACGGGTGTGACGAACGAGACTGAAGTGGCCTCATTCGGTCGGCACCGGGCCGTCGTCCGGAAGCGGTCCGACGACGTCGACGTACTCCGGCAGGAGCGGCTCGACCGCGAACTTGCCGGACACTGCATCCGGCGGAAGCGCCTGCACCGCTCGCACATCGGCACGGCCGGCCAGCTCGGTCAACTCGGCAGGGGTACCGCGCACCACCACTGTCGCCACACACGCACACCCGTCGAGCAGACGTCGCTGCGACACCGCGGCGATCCGGGCCTGCCGGTCCCCCGCCCCGAACGATTCCTCCGCCAGGCTCGCTGCACGCGCGGTCGAATTCAGCACCGAGCGTTCACTGCCCGGTACACCCACGGTGAGTATCGGAGTCTGCACGCGATCGAGCGGAACACGCAGCAGCACCTGCGAGATCCGGACCCCGTCGGCGACGGCATAAGCCTGTTCGGCGGTGAGCTCGCGATCGAACGACACCGAGCCCCATCGAGGTTCGGCGTTGTCGCTACGCAGGCTCGCCTCGGCGCGGGCCAGGTAATCGGTCACCTGCTCGCCGCTGTCCGGGCCGAGCCGGTCGGTGCTCACGCTCGGCAGTCGTACCGGATTCAGGTGCCCGATCAGGGCGAGGGCCCCGATCACGAGTGCAGCGACAACGACGCCGCCGAGCACACCGGACACTCCCCTGGTGCGCATCACGCCTTCCGAAGCACCTCGAGTGCATGCTCGAGGTCGGCCGGATACTTGCTCTCGATCTCGACCCAGCGGCCGTCGGAGGGATGCGCGAAACCCAGCGAGCGTGCGTGCAGCCACTGTCGTTCCAGCCCCAACCGTTCGGCCAGCCGCGGATCGGCTCCGTAGGTCAGATCGCCGCAGCACGGATGCCGCAGAGCCGAGAAGTGCACCCGAATCTGGTGTGTACGACCGGTTTCCAAGTGCACGTCCAGCAGGCTCGCCGCCTGGAACGCCTCGACCGTGTCGTAATGGGTGACGCTGGGCTTGCCGTCGGCACGCACGGCGAACTTCCAATCGTTGCTGCCGTGTCGACCGATCGGGGCATCGATCGTTCCACTGCTCGGATCCGGGTGGCCCTGCACCAGTGCGTGGTAACGCTTGTCGATGGTCCGCGCCTTGAACGCCCGCTTGAGCACGGTGTACGCCCGCTCGGACGTAGCGACCACCATGACCCCCGACGTACCGACGTCGAGGCGGTGGACGATGCCCTGCCGCTCGTGCGCACCGGAGGTCGAAATCCGGAAACCGGCGGCCGCGAGACCGCCGATGACGGTGGGGCCGGTCCAGCCGACACTGGCGTGCGCGGCGACCCCGACGGGCTTGTCCACGGCCACGATGTCGTCGTCGGCGTAGAGAATTTCCATCCCCTCGACGGGCTCCGCCTCGATCGTCAACTCACGGGCGGGCTCGGGCAGCGTCACTTCGAGCCACGAACCAGCGGCCAGCCGATCGGACTTGCCGACGGCACCGTGATCGACCAGAACCGAGCCCTCCTCGGCCAGGGTCGCGGCGACGGTACGCGAGAGCCCGAGCAGCCGAGCGAGACCGGCGTCCACCCTCATTCCGTCCAGGCCGTCGGGCACCGGCATCGAGCGCGATTCCCTCACTTGTCGGCCTCGCCTGCGGCGTCGGAACTCGATTTGGTGACCCGTTCGCCGTTCGGCTCGAACCCGAACAGGCTCAGGACAACGAGCAGGATCGCGCCACAGACGATGGACGAGTCGGCCACGTTGAACACCGGCCACCAACCCACCGACACGAAGTCGACGACGTGTCCCTGGAACGGCCCCGGTGCACGGAAGAAGCGGTCGATCAGGTTGCCGAGTGCCCCGCCGAGAACCAGACCCAATCCCAGTGCCCACCACGGCGATCGCAGCGTCCGACCGATCTTGATCACTCCGATGACGACCGCAACGGCCACCACAGTGAGCAACCAGGTCATGCCGGTGGCCATCGAGAACGCCGCACCGGGGTTGCGTACCAGCCGCAACGTCACGACGTCTCCGACGATCGCGATCGGGTTGCCGGGCTTGACGTAGTGAACGACCACGATCTTGGTCACGAGATCGAACAGAAGAATCACGGCCGCGATCGCGATCAGCAACCGCGTCTTGAGCGGCTTCGGAAGCCGATTCCCGGCGCTGTCGGTCTCGGTCACCTGCGAGTCCGCGGTCTCGTTCGGTGCCGGAACACTACTCGTCTCGGCTGGCGGATCGTCGGCGCGGTCTTCACTCACCTGTCCATCATGGCGTATGGACGGCGGCGGGTCCTCATCCGTGCCGCGCACCACCGATCACCGCGGGCGGTGTCAGTAGCCTGGTGCCCGTGAAGTCGACCGATCGAAACCGCACCGTCCGCTCCGGCACCGTCCGCTCCGGTTTTCTCGCTGCCTGCTGTGCAGTGGCTCTCGTCGCCGGATGTTCGAGCACCGACACCGACACCGAGCCCGCTCCCGAGCAGGCCGCGTCCTCCAACGAGGTGACCATCGCCGTGACGCCGACGACCACCACGGTCGTCGACCCCGGTGCCGAGCCACGGCGCGTGCTGGCTTTCGACACCTCCGACTCGGAGGAGCAGAACGTCGACCTCACCACCACCTCCACCGTCTCGCAGCAGATCGACAACGGGGCTCCGCAGGACTTCTCCAGTCCCGAACTGACCGTGCCCCTGTCGGCGTCGACGTCCGACACCGTGCCGGACGACGACGCCGCGACCGGCGCGACACGCTCCGTCGATCTGACCATCGGAGCCGCGACGTCACCCGACGAAGGACTGACCGACGCACTCTCCGCCTCCGAGGGCTCGTCGGCGCGGCTGGCGACCACCGACTCGGGGGCGATCACGGCACTGCACATCACCCCCGCCGACGCCGCGCTCGATACCGCCCGCGCGGCGATCGAACGCTCGTTGAACGCCGCGGTGTACCGCTCCGTCGACTTCCCCGACGCAGAGGTGGGAGTGGGCGCGGTATGGACCGTCGATCAGCAGGTACTGAGCGGCATCACGTTGAACCAGCGCACCACGGTCACGCTGCGAGCGCTCGACGGTGACCGAGCGACCCTGGACGTCGCGATCACCCAGACGCCCGAATCGACCACATGGAACCTGCCCGACGGAGCCGGCACGCTGAACATCGCGACGTACACCTTCACCGGCTCGGGAACTCTGGAGATGGATCTGGCACGACCGCTTCCCGTCGGCGGGTCGATCACCGCAGGTGGCGAGCAGATGTACACCGACCCCGACAGCACCACCGTGCTGCGCCAGACCGTCGGAGACTCGATCACCTGGGCTGCCCGATGACGGCGCGGACCACGACGCAGCTGCTGGCGGCGCTGTCGCTCGTCGGCATCGCCGCAACCGGGTGCAGCGCGGACGAGCCGGCCCCGACCCCTGCAGTCGCGCCCAGCTCCGTCGCCGCGCCCGATCCCCTGCTCGGTGCCCCCATCACCGACTCCGGCGTCCTGGCCGCAGCGATGTTGGGTCTCGGCGACCTCCCGGACGGGTTCTCCTCGATCCCCGACCCGGTCAGGGATCTGGGACTCGACCCGGCTCCCGAATACGACTCCCCCGACAAGTCCGGTACCGACCCGGCCGAGTGTGCCGCAGTACTGGCCCCGATCTCGGAGCAGCAGGGCGGTGCGGCGTCGAACGCAGTCGCCCGCTTCTCGGGACCGAACTTCTCGTCGATCGACGAGGATGCGGCAAGCTACTCCGATACGGGCACGGCCGAGGCCTTCACTGCGATTCAGCAGGCGTGGGCGGGGTGCACGACGTTCAGCGGCACGGATGCGGACGGGGTGAGCGTCGACTACGCGTTGGCGGGCCGAGAGCAGTCGTCGGTCGGTGACGCATCGGCCTCGGTACGCCTGACCACCAGCAGTGAAGGGTTCACCTTGATCTCCGATGTGGTGGTGGCCGTGGTCGACTCGACAGTCGTCCAGATCGTCGTCTCCGATCAGAGCGGCCTCGAGCCCGAGGCCGTCACCGCTGTCGCCGAGGCGGCCGTCGAGCGCATTCGATCGGTGACGCCGAGCATGTGAATCGGGCCGGTCGGCCAACGAAAAACTGCCGGTGACACATCCCCGAGGGGACATGTCACCGGCAGTTTTCTGTCGGTCAGAGACGATCGGCAGGACTCAGGGTGCGGGGCACGCCGGGCTGGTCAGCTGCGCGAGCGAGACGATGCCGCAGGCGTTGTCCTTGGAGAGCTTCCAGACGCCGTCCTCGGGGACGAACTGGAAGGTGCCGGGGTTGGCCTGACCGTTGAGCGTGATCGTGATGCCGGCGTTGAGGACTCCGGTACCGAGGTCGTCGATGCTGGTGATCTCGATCTGCGCGTTGTTTGCGACCGCAGCGGCGGCGACCTGGTTGATCAGCTCCGGATCGGCGGACGCACCCTGGATCAGGGCAGCCTTCTCCTCGACCGGAACGTTGGGGTCGAGCCCGCGCGCGAGCTGACCGTTGAGCTCCTCGACAGTGGGGACCGGGGGGTACGCACCGGCGTCGGGAGCGGCAGACGCAGAGGTGGTAACCGCCGTCGTCGTCGCGGCGGGCTCTTCGTCGCCGCCGGAGCTGCAGGCGGTCATGGTGAGCGCTGCGGCGATGGCGATGCCGGCAACCATTGCCCGTCGGGTGTTGCGAAGCTTCAAGTGCTTGTCCTTTTCACTCTGAGTCACGTCTCGATCGTTCTGTGACTCGTCGGTCGTCTGGAATGGGGTCGTCTCGGACCTGGTCCACTATGTCAGCTCGACACGCCCGAGTCACAACGCGATCGGCATACCTGTGAAACCTCACAGAGTTTCCTCAGCCACGCCACAACTCACCTCAGGCTGTCGAGAACGTCGGCAACGACCAGGTTCTCGTCCGATTCGGCGAAGGTGCGTGCGATTCCCGGCCCACTGGTTCTGGTCTCGAATCGGACGGTCACCACCGAGTGACCGGCCCCCTGCACCCAGCCGTGACCGAAGTCGGGGTGCCGGACGTCCATACCCGGTTGCCACCGTGGGCCTTCCTGGACGACGACATCCGCGGCGGCCTCGATCGGGGCGGGCGACTCCTCGGTCGCATCGGCGACCGGCTCGTGCTCCAGTTCGGGAAACAGCGACCCCTGCCGCACGGCCGACAGCCCGGCCAATCCGACCCCGACCAGCCTGATCGGACCGACGTCGACCGGATCGACGGCAAGTCGCTGGGCCGTGGCCACGATGGTCTGCTTGTCCACCGTCGCGTAGGGCAACGTAGCCGATCGAGTGATGATGCTCATGTCGGACTTGCGCAGCTTGAGCACCACCGTCCTGGCACCCCGGCCGTCCTTCAGCAACCGGCGATGCGTCGAGTCGACGATGGACTCGATGGCCGGGCGGAGCTGAGCGAGCGAGATCAGGTCCTGTGCGAACGTCGTCTCGGCACTGACCTGCTTGGCCTCGGCCCGCTCGGCCACGACGCGGTTGTCGATTCCGCGTGCGAGCTGATGCAGGCTCGGTCCCATCGTGGCCCCGAGAATCGACGCCACCTCGGACTCGGGCGTGGCCACGAACTTGCCGATGGTGTCGATGCCCAAGCGCCGCAGGCGCTCGCCGGCCACCGGTCCGATCCCCCACAGTTTCCGCACCGGAAGAGCCGCCATCAGCTCGGCCTGGATTCCGGGAGCGACGACGGTGATGCCGTCGGGCTTGGCCAGTCCCGACGCGATCTTGGCGATCTGTTTTCCGGACCCGGCACCGATCGAGGCGACCAGCCCGGTCTCGGCGAGTATCAGTGCGCGCAGGCCCGCGCAGAACTGCTCGACCTCGTGCACCGTCGCTCCGGCGAGTTCGAGCGGCTCACCGAACGCCTCGTCGATCGAAAGTTGTTCGAGGACGGGCATAGGTCCCCGTAGTGCCTCGAAGGCTCGTCGGCTCAGCTCCGAGTAGAGAACGAACCGCGGCGGCAACACCACGGCCCCGGCTCCCACGAGTCGGCGAGCCTGATGCATCGGCATGGCCGAACGGGCTCCGAACGCGCGGGCCTGGTAGCTGCAACCGGCCACCACGCCCCGCCCGCCCGCGCCGCCGACGAGAACCGGACGGCCCCGCAACGTGGGGCGAGTCAGCTGTTCGGCGGAGGCGAAGAACGCGTCCATGTCCAGGTGCAGCACCCAACGACGACTCCGCAGGGTGTCGTCGGCGATATCGGGCACGGTGGTCAACGGCGGTCGTCGGTGGCGAATCCGAGAGCCTGCGCGGCGCGTTCGGGTGTCGGATCCGACCACAGCTCGCCGTACATCTCGCTCGTCGTCAGCGACCGCATGTGCGCTGAGTCGATGTACAGGGTGCCGTGCAGATGATCGGTTTCGTGGGCCACGATCCTGGCCGGCCAGCCACGAACCACCTCGTCGATCTCGCGGCCGGTCTCGTCGGTGCACTCGAGCCGCACCTGGGCCGCTCGCGTCACGACGGCCTGGTAGCCGGGAACACTGAGGCATCCCTCGTAGAAGCCGGCGGTCCGCGGTCCGACCGGGGTGTACCGGGGATTGACCAGTACGCGGAACGGAAGCGGTGTGCGCTCCCGGGCGCGCGCGACATCCGCTCCGACGTCGTGGCAATCCTCGATCACTGCGATCTGGAGCGGGATGCCGATCTGCGGTGCGGCCAGACCGACACCGGGTGCGTCGTGCATGGTCGCGCGCATCACCTCGATCAACTCCGCGAACGTCTCGGAGTCGAGCTGCCCGGCATACGGCGCAGCCCTGGCCCGCAGAACCGGGTGGCCTGCGGCGACGATCGGCACGACGCCGCCGTGAGCTTCGGCGAGAAGCTCACGGACGGAGTCGGCCGATACGTCGCCATCGATCATGACGACTTGGTGATCGCGGCCCGCACTCCCTCACCGAGATCGCTGCCGTCGTCCCCGACGCGGCCGTCGACGAGCGAGAGTGCGAGCACCTCGCCTGCGATCAGATCACGATGGGTGTCGAGCCACGCCTGCCGATGCTCGGGGACCTCGATGACGATGTCGATCCGATCCGAGACGTCGAATCCGTGATTGCGTCGCGCGTCCTGCAGTTCGCGGATGCGGTCCTTGGCCCAACCCTCCGCTTCGAGCTCCTCGGTGACAGCGGAATCGAGCACGACCAGTCCGGCGTTTCCGGGCAGCGGTGCCGTCGATTCGGGCTCGGCGGCAACGAGTTTGCGCGTGTACTCCTCCGGCAACAACGCGATGCCTGCGGCGCTCACGACTCCGTCGGCATCCTCTTCCCAATCGCCTGCCTTGACTGCCTTGATCACTTTCTGGACGTCCTTGCCGATACGAGGGCCCGCAGCACGGGCATTGACGACGAGCTCGAACTTTCCGTGTACGGCAACGTCTTCGGTCAGATCGACCTTCTTGACGTTGACCTCGTCGGAGATGATGTCGACGAACGGGCGCAGGCGCTCCGCATCGGCGGCTGCGACCGTCACCTCGGGCAACGGCAACCGCACGCGCAGGTTCTGTGCCTTGCGCAGACCCAGCACGGTGGAGCACACGGTGCGGACCTCGTCCATGCTCTCGACCAGTTCGGGATCCGACGGCAGTTCGCCTGCCTCGGGCCAGTCGGTCAGGTGCACCGAGCGGCCGCCGGTCAATCCACGCCACACCACTTCGCTGATCAGCGGCAACAGCGGGGCGGCGATGCGAGTGAGCACCTCGAGCACGGTGTGCAGGGTGTCGATGGCGTCGGCGTCCTCGCTCCAGAACCGCGAACGAGACCGTCGCACATACCAATTGGTCAACGCATCGCAGAACGTGCGCAGCTCGTCGCAGGCACCGGCGATGTCGTTGCCCTCGAGCGCATCGGTGATGGCATCGCGGGTGGCCGACAGCTTGGCCAACACGTAGCGATCGAGCACGTTCGACGAATCGGTTCGCCACTGCCCGGGCTTCGACGCGTAGAGCTGCAGGAAGCTCCACGCATTCCAGATCGGCAGCAACGCCTGGCGCACGCCCTCGCGGATGCCCTGCTCGGTGACGATGAGGTTGCCGCCGCGCAGGATCGGTGAGGACATCAGGAACCACCGCATGGCATCGGAACCGTCGCGGTCGAAGACCTCCTTGACGTCCGGGTAGTTGCCCTTGGACTTGCTCATCTTCAAGCCGTCTTCACCGAGCACGATGCCGTGTGCGGCAACGGTCTTGAACGCCGGGCGATCGAACAGTGCGGTCGCCAGCACGTGCAGCGTGTAGAACCACCCTCGCGTCTGCCCGTTGTACTCGACGATGAAATCGCCCGGGTTGTGCGTGGAGAACCACTCCTCGTTCTCGAACGGGAAGTGCACCTGCGCATACGGCATCGAACCGGACTCGAACCAGCAGTCCAACACCTCGGGGACGCGCCGCATCGTCGACTTGCCGGTCGGATCGTCCGGGTTGGGCCGGGTCAACTCGTCGATGTAGGGGCGGTGCAGATCGGTCGGTCGCACGCCGAAGTCACGCTCGAGCTCGTCCAGGCTGCCGTACACGTCCAGGCGCGGGTACGCCGGGTCGTCGGACGTCCACGCCGGGATAGGGCTGCCCCAGTACCGGTTTCGACTGATGTTCCAGTCGCGGGCACCTTCGAGCCACTTGCCGAACTGGCCGTCCTTGATGTGCTCGGGAACCCAGGTGATCTCCTGGTTCAGCTCGACCATGCGATCACGGAACTTGGTTACCGCGACGAACCACGACGGCACCGCCATGTAGATCAGTGGCTGACCACTGCGCCAGCTGTGCGGGTACGAGTGCTCGATGGTCTCGTGCCGCAGCAACCGACCCGAGGCCTTGAGGTCCTTGATGATCACCGGATTGGCGTCGAACACCATCAGGCCCTCGTACGGCGGCACCAGCGAGGTGAACTTGCCGCCTGCGTCGAGCGGTTGCACCACCTCGATTCCGTTGGCGGTGGCGACGTCCATGTCCTCCTCACCGAAAGCCGGTGCGAGGTGGACGATTCCGGTGCCCGAATCGGTGGTGACGTAGTCGGCCTCGAGCACGCGGTGCGCGTTCTCGTGGCCGAGGAAGAAGTCGTAGGGAGGCGTGTAGGACAGTCCGACCAACTCGGCGCCGGTGTGCTCCGAGAGCACCTCCGGCTCCTCGCCGAGTTCCTTCGCGTAGTGCGAGAGTCGCTGCGCGGCAAGGACGTAACGCTTATCGTCGGTTCCGCGCACCTGCACGTACTGCACCTCGGGGTGCACCGCGATCGCCAGGTTCGACGGCAGGGTCCACGGCGTGGTGGTCCAGATCAGCGCGTTCGCGCCGTCCAGGGGCGAGCCCGGAGCCGTCAACGGCATCGTGACGGTGACCGCGGGATCCTGACGCATCTTGTACGCGTCGTCCAGGCGGGTCTCCTGATTGGACAGGGGCGTCTGCTCGTACCAGCTGTACGGCAGCACTCGGTAGCCCTGGTAGATCAGGCCCTTGTCGTGCAGCGTCTTGAACGCCCACATGACCGACTCCATGAAGTCGACGTCGAGGGTCTTGTAGTCGTTGTCGAAGTCGACCCACCGCGCCTGCCGGGTGACGTAGTCGCGCCACTCGTCGGTGTACTGGAGTACCGACTGCTTGCAGTAGGCGTTGAACTTCGCCAGGCCCATCTCGTCGATCTCGGACTTGTCCTTGATGCCGAGCTGCTTCTCGGCTTCCAGCTCCGCGGGCAGACCGTGGCAATCCCACCCGAAGCGACGCTCGACCTTCTTGCCCCGCATCGTCTGGAATCGTGGAACGAGGTCTTTGACGTAGCCTGTGAGCAGGTGGCCGTAGTGCGGCAGACCGTTCGCGAAGGGCGGGCCGTCGTAGAAGACGAACTCCTCGGCACCTGCCCGATTGTCGATGCTGGCTCGAAAGGTGCCGTCCTCGGCCCACTCGTGCAGAACGATGCGCTCGAGATCGGGGAACGGGACGCTGCCCGATCGGCCCTCGGCCAGGTCGACCAACGGGTACGACCCCGAGTTCGGACGTGCGGTTGCATCTGTCATGTCATGTCTCCTCCGTGCCGGCCGCGTGCGAGACGCGACGCAAAGTTGGCACGGGGACGACATCCGGGCGATCCGTTCGCCCGACACCGCGGTACCACCCCGCTTGCACACTCTCGACGACCCTGCCGTCGGAGCGCGCCACTCCAGTTGAGCTGTGACGGGCTCACCCGTTCGGTTCTACTGAACGCCGTTCCGATACACCTGAGCGCGTCGTCCCGGCATCGTTCTTCCGAAAGCTCCCCGGTGATGGCCGGATCGACGCCTGAAATACGACTGCCTGATTCGTGATGCTACCTGTCGAGCTCGGGCGGAGGCCGTCGGCCCGTAAGCGCTCCGACCAGGAGAAGAACTGCACCCACGATACAGACGACTATGCAGGCCCACGCCCAGACGACGGAACCCGTCATCAGGGCGAGGACCAGAAAGCCGAAGCCGATCGCTGCTGCGCCGAGAGTCAGGACCAACACACCGATTCCTCGCTCACCACTCGACGCGACAACCTGGTCCCGACGCTGCCGCAATCGTCGGCGTCGGAGGACGGTGGTGCGTCAGTTGCCCTTGGCGTACGACTGGCTGTACCCCGAGGACTGATTGTCCTGGTTGAAGTTGTCCTGCCCGTTGTCCACCGGCAGAGCCGAGGAACGGTTCTCGAGCTCTTCGAGCTGCGATTCGAGGTAGGACTTGAGCCGCACACGGTACTCACGCTCGAACGTCTTGAGCTGCTCGATACGCCCCTCGAGCACGGAGCGCTGCTGGTTGATCGTCGCCATGATCTCGGTGTGCTTGCGCTCGGCGTCGGCCTGCAGTGCGTCGGCCTTCTCCTTGGCCTGACGCAGCTGGGTCTCGGACCGGGTCTGCGCGTCGGACAACAGCGACTCGGACTTCTGCCGCGCCTCGGACATCATCGACTCGGAACGCGTACGTGCATCCGACACCAAACGCTCGGCGTTGGTGCGCGCGTTGCCGAGCAGCTGCTCGGACTCCGACTTGGCATCGCCGGTGAGACGATCGGCCATCTCCTGAGCAAGGCCCAGAATCTTGGCGGCCTGCATGTTGGAGTCGCCGCTCTGCTGCGGGGCTGCTGCAACGGGTGCGACCGGTGCGGGCTGCTGCACCACGGGCGGCGGCTTGGGGGGATCGACCGGACGCTGTGGCTCGGCTTTCGGTGCCGCGACCTGAGCCGACTGCGGGCTCTGCCGCGCAGCGTTCTTGGAATCCGCAAGCTCCTGATCGAGCTCACCGACCCGCTGGCGTAGGTCGGCGTTCTCTTCGATCAGTCGCGACAACTCTTGTTCGACGAGGTCGAGAAAAGCGTCGACCTCGTCTTCGTTGTAACCGCGCTTACCGATGGGCGGCTTGCTGAACGCGACATTGTGCACATCAGCTGGAGTCAGCGGCATGGAAGGATCCCTTCACGCGTCTTGGGGCGGTAGAGCAAGCATTCAGTTATATGCCATTCCGCGCGAGTGCAGAACAATCAAACTGTAACTGGCGTCCATTCTGTCACACGGGACACGCAGCATGCGCTGGGTCCCGCGTTCTAACATTCAACTTCGGCCTCAGGCCGCGAGACCGCTGGTCACATTCCACGCGATGAAGACGACGAACAACAGGACCATGATGGACAGGTCCAGTCGCACTCCACCGAGGTTGAGCGGCGGAATTATCTTCCGGAGAAACTTCACCGGCGGGTCTGTCACCGTGAAGATCGCCTCGAGCATGATGACGACCAACCCGGTCGGTTGCCAATCTCTCGCGAAAGTCCTGATGAACTCGACGATGATTCGACCGATGAGAAGGAGCCAAAAAAGAAACAATACGATGTTGATCACCGTGAACACGATCACGGCTATACTCTGCCTGACTTCGCCGGGCTGAGCAAAGCGCGCTGGTCACAGCCCTGAACTACCACCCCGAACAGTGAATATCTCACTGCTGACTGTAGAAACCGGTCTCGGCGATCCGCCTGCGCTCCTGCGGCGAGACGTCGACGTCGGCCGGCGAGAGCAGGAAGACCTTCGTGGCCACCTTGTCGAAGGAACCGCGGAGTGCAAAAGCGAGCCCGGCAGCGAAATCGACCAGCCGCTTGGCGTCCGCGTTGCTCATCTCGACCAGGTCCATGATGACCGGCGTGCCGTCGCGGAAGCGCTCACCGATGGTGCGGGCCTCGCTGTAGTCACGCGGTCGCAGCGTGGTGATCTTCGAGAGCGGGCCGCCGTCGTCCACGATCGGGCTGCGTCGGGTCTCTGCGCGCACGTCCATCCGAGTGTCCATGGCAAGCGCTCCCCTGGTTGCCGCACCGCGCGTGGTCGGTGCCGCGCCGCGTCCTCGTCCGCCGATCGGTGCCAGCGTGGCCGCCGGACGGGGTGCCTCGTAATCGTCGTAGTCGTCCTCGACCTGTGCGTGCCGCGATCCGCCGAAGGACGGCTTCACGAAGTCACGCTCGTCGATGTCGTCGTAGCTGTCGCGACCACCACGGGAGCTGCGTCGCGTGTCCGGATCGTCGAGGTAGTCGTCCTCGTAGTCGGCGAGCGGAACCATGCCGAAGTACGCCTTGAACTTGTGCAGGGTGCTCATCGTTCTGCCTTCCGTGGCGGTGTGTCTACTGTCCATCTCCAGGTTCGCAAGTGTCTGTTGTGACTGATGTGATCCATGGACTGTTATTGCGAGGTTATCGGCCGCGCGCCGAGTATTGCGGTACCGACACGCACGCACGTCGATCCGTGCCGCACAGCAGCTTCCAGGTCTCCGGTCATGCCCGCGGACAGCTCGAGCGCTCCGGGATGGTCCACGAGAAGTCGCGCGTGCAGACTCTCGAGGTCGGCGAATGCTGCGTCCGGATCTGCATCGAGCGGTGGCACCGCCATCAACCCCGCCAGACGCAACCCGGAGGCATTCGACACCGCGTCCGCAAGCTCGCGCAGTTCCTCGCGTTCGACGCCTCCGCGATGCACATCCCCGTCGAGGCTGACCTGAACGATCACGTCGAGTTCGGTCCGACGGACACCCTCGTCCAGTGCCGCCGTCGTCGCCTTCGACAACGCAGTCACCAACCGCGCACTGTCCACGGAATGAATGGAATGCGCCCAGGCGGCCACCGACTTCGCCTTGTTTCGCTGCAGGTGTCCGATCATGTGCCACCGGGGCGGGTCGCCGCTGAAATCGTCGGCCGTCTCGACGACCTTGGGCGACGCGTCCTGCTCGCGGGACTCTCCGAAGTCGCGGCACCCGAGGTCGTACAGGATCCGCACATCCGAGGCAGGGAAGAATTTGGTCACCGGCAGCAGAGCCACATCGGCGGGCGACCGACCCGCGTCGAGACATGCGCGATGCAACCGCTCACGCACCGACGTCAACGCCGTCTCGATCTCTCGCGCCCGGTCCGTGCCCGACGCGCTGCCGCTGAGTTCGCTCATGACAACCTTCTCTGCCGGTTCACCGATCGGCCGATTCGGGCCGATCATCTGGGGATGTGCTGTCCATCCATACGACACTGGCGATTCGGCCGGTCGATCCTTCGCGACGGTGACTGAACAGTGTCCGGTCCTCGATGGTGCATCGCGGATCCTGAGCCACGCCGGACACTCCCGCGGCGAGCAGTTGGGCTCGGATACCGGCGGGGATGTCGAGCCCTGGGGTGTTGCGGACGGTCGTCGTCGCGCTGCCGGGGAGATGCTTGTCGACGTCCGCTCGCATGGACGCGGGCACCTCGTACTGGCGACCACTCGCGGCCGGACCCAGAAACGCACCGATGCGCGCCGGGACCGCACCGAGCTCGACCATGGCGGCCAACACGCGAGGCACGATGCCGATGCGGGCTCCGACCCGTCCTGCGTGCACGGCGGCGATCACTCCGGCCTCCTCGTCGGAGAGCAGGACCGGCACGCAGTCGGCAGTCAACACCACCAGACCGAGATCACGTTGCGTCGTCACCAACGCATCGGTCATCGGTAGCGGCTCGGACACCGGACCGTCGACCACCGTGACGGTGCGTCCGTGGACCTGCTCCATGAAGACGAGCCATTCGAGTCCCATGCCCAATCGATCGCCGAGGCGTCGACGGTTGGCCTCCACCGCAGCGGGGTCATCACCGACGTGGTCGCCGAGATTGAACGTGTCGAACGGCGGTGCCGAGACGCCGCCGTCCCGCGTCGTCGAGACGCGTCGGACACGAAACGGACCGGCGGATGCGGTGTCGGTCACCGCCGCATGAAGGACGGCACATCGACTTCGTCTTCGCCCTCGTCCTCGGCGATCGGCACGCGACGGCCGGAACCGACGGACTCGCGGCCCTGGCCGCCCGAGTCACGGCCGTGACCGGCTGCGGATTCGCGGCTCGACGATTCGCGGTTGGACGAGCTCGACGAGTTCAGCGGCGGCAGACTGCTACCACTCGGTGCGCCGACCGGGTCGCGGAACACGGCGCCGTCGGAACTGTCGCTCGACCTGGAGGACACCTCGCCCGAGCGAGCCGATCCGATCGGGCCACGTGTGGAGGTGGCCGCTTCGACCGGACGCCGCGTCGGGGTTCCGCCGTCGAAGCCTGCGGCGATGACGGTCACGCGGACCTCGTCGCCGAGGGAGTCGTCGATGACGGTGCCGAAGATGATGTTGGCGTCGATGTGTGCGGCTTCCTGCACCAGCGAGGCGGCCTCATTGATCTCGAACAGTCCGAGGTCGGATCCACCGGCGATGGAGAGCAGCACTCCGCGTGCACCTTCCATCGAAGCTTCGAGCAGCGGCGAGTTGATCGCCGATTCGGCTGCCTTGATGGCACGACCCTCACCGCGGGAGGATCCGATGCCCATCAACGCACTGCCCGCGCCGGACATGACGCCCTTGACGTCGGCGAAGTCGACGTTGATCAGGCCTGGAGTGGTGATCAGGTCGGTGATGCCCTGAACGCCGTTGAGCAATACCTCGTCGGCGCTGCGGAATGCGTCCATAAGGCTGACGGCCGCGTCGCCGAGCTGAAGCAGTCGATCGTTCGGGATGACGATGAGCGTGTCGCAGGACTCACGGAGCTGCTGGATGCCCGTGTCGGCCTGTCCACCGCGCCGCTTGCCCTCGAACGAGAACGGCCGAGTGACGACACCGACGGTCAGTGCACCGAGCTTGCGAGCGATGTTGGCGACGACGGGAGCACCACCGGTACCGGTGCCGCCGCCCTCGCCTGCGGTGACGAACACCATGTCGGCACCCTTGAGCACCTCTTCGATCTCGTCCTTGTGATCGTCTGCTGCGCGTCGGCCGACCTCGGGATCGGCACCTGCGCCGAGTCCGCGGGTCAGCTCGCGACCCACGTCGAGCTTGACGTCTGCGTCACTCATCAGCAAGGCCTGAGCGTCGGTGTTGACCGCGATGAACTCGACTCCCTTGAGTCCCTGTTCGATCATGCGGTTGACCGCGTTCACGCCGCCGCCGCCGATGCCGACGACCTTGATTACGGCGAGGTAGTTGTGCGGGGGCGTCATGGGCTCTCGCCTTCCGTGGATTGTTGCGTGAAATGTGGAAAACCCTCAACCTAAACCACAGGCTTAGAGTTATGTCAAGTACTGAACTGGTCGAAACGCTATTCATCGCCGACGACTATCGCCATTAGGCGCGCCGACGCCGCGCGAGAAATTCCCGTCGACCACGTCGAAACTATTTGGTGGTGGGCAGATCCGGACTCGACACGTCGAAGATCTGACCGGGCTGGGACAGCAACGCGATCGCCACCGCGGCCTTGCGCTGCGAGTCGTCCTTGCTGCCCCACACCACGGTGCGCCCGTCGAGCAGCAGAATCGAAATGTCGGACAGCGTGCTCGCGCGCAGCTCGCCTGCCTGATCGCGCAGCAGCGGTGGCAACGTATCGAGAACCGCGAGTGCATCTTTCGTCACCGGATCACCGAACACCGGGTTGTCGGTCACCAGACGCACCACCCCGGGCGGTGGCGGCGCGATCGCGAAATCGACCCCGGAGGAGTCGAGAAGATGTGTGCCGTCCGGAGAATCGAAGAACGCCACCGGTGTTCGCTCCTCCACCGTCACCTGCACGGTGGACGGATACTTCCGTTGCACACGAACCGTCGCCAGCGCCGGAATCGTCGCCACCCGCTGCGCCGCGGCCGCCGTGTCCACTCGAACCAGCGGAAGACCGACGGGTACGTCCAGCCGATCCAGGATCTCCTCCTCGGACACCGAGGACGCCCCCGCGACCGCAATGGTGCGAACGGACAACAGCGGCGTGAAGTACACCAGCGCAGCCGATCCCACCACGACGACCACCACGGCCAGCGCGATGACCAGGGCCTTGCGCCGCGACCGCTTCACCCGGGCGCGCTCTTCTTCACGCGCCAGCGCACGCGCCTGCTTGTCGGTGACCGCGGACGGCGAATCACCCTCTCCTGCAGCTGTTCCCGACCTCGAAGAACGGACTCGATCGGAGCGGCGGGTCACGTCGACGGCCGATCCTTCGGTACTCCGCGGCCGGTCGCAGCACCGAAATCGGTCTTCGAGCGAAGCGCATCGAGAATCGGTCCGCCGAGCATCGTCACGTCACCGGCACCCATGGTGATCACGACATCGCCGGGCACACTCAGATGGGCGACCTGCTTGGCCACCAACGACAGATCCGGCTGATAGTTCACCGGCTTGGTCACCGAAGCCGCAACCAGCGCCCCCGTCACACCGGGCAACGGCTCCTCGCGCGCGCCGTAGACGTCGAGCACGACGATCTCGTCGGCCAAGGACAGCGCGGCACCGAACTCCTCGGCGAACGTCGCGGTCCGCGAGTACAGGTGCGGCTGGAACACGACGACGACGCGGCCGTGGTCCTGACCCGCCACGAGAGCCTGGGCAGCCGTCAACACCGCGCGCACCTCCGTCGGGTGGTGCGCGTAGTCGTCGAACACGCGCACGCCGTGCTCACGTCCGGTGAACTGGAAACGCCGATGCACTCCGCCGAAACCGGTGAGCCCGGCCAGCAGTTCCTCGACTCCGGCACCGACCTGGCGCGCCGCGACGAACGCCGCCAGCGCGTTGAGTGCGGTGTGCCGGCCGGGGACGCCGAGCCGTACGGTGCGCGCCGCGTCCTCTCCTGCGATCTGCAACTGCGCGACGCCGCCGATGTCCTCGGGCTCCCACGCCAGCAGGCGAACGGCCATCTCGACCGGCCCGGCGTCGACGTCCGAGGACCCGTAACCCAGCACCTTCACGCCGGGGAGGTTGCGCTCGACCACGCGTCGAGCGAGCGCCGCCGAACCCGGGTCGTCCATGCAGGCCACGAGCACACCGCCGGGACCGAGGAGCGCGGCGAAATCGTCGAACACCTGAACGTAGGCCTCGGTGGTGCCGAAGTAGTCCAGGTGATCGGCCTCGATGTTGGTCACGATGATGACGTTGGCCGTGTACTGAAGCAGCGAGCCGTCGCTCTCGTCCGCCTCGGCCACGAACACGTCGCCGCTGCCGTGATGAGCGTTGGTCCCGGCCTCGTTGAGCTCTCCCCCGACGGCGAACGAGGGATCGAACCCGCAGTGCTGGAGGGCGACGACCAGCATCGAGGTCGTCGACGTCTTGCCGTGCGTACCCGAGACCAACAACGTGCGGTATCCCTGCATGAGAGAAGACAGCACGGCCGGACGCAGCACCACCGGGATTCCGCGTTCACGAGCTTCGACGAGTTCTGGATTGGTCTTGGGAATCGCGGCGTGGGTCGTCACCACCACGGTGGGTCCGCCGTCGATCATGTCCAGCGCGCTCGCGTCGTGACCGATGCGGACCTGGGCACCGCGTGCGCGCAGTGCGAGTACGCCGCGCGATTCCTTGGCATCCGAACCCGACACCTGTCCCCCGCGAGCCAGCAGGATCCGCGCGATGCCGGACATTCCGGCACCACCGATGCCCACCATGTGTACTCGTTCGAGCTCTGTCGGCAGATCCGACATCGCACCCTCAGTTGTCACGCGGACGTCTCCCTCGTTCTCTTCTCATGCTCGACGCCGCCCAGCTCAGCGCCGCGCCGCGTGCGCGGTATCGAGCACGATCTGCGCGACGGCAGCTGCTGCGCCCTTGTGCCCGGCACCGGCGGCGGCCCGAGACATGGTGGCAATTTTTTCGGTGTCGGCCAGCAGCGCGACCACCGTCTCGCTCACGTACTGCTCGGTCAGTGTCGCATCGGATACCAGGATGCCACCTCCGGCGTCGACCACAGGACGGGCGTTGAGTTCCTGCTCGCCGTTGCCGTGCGGCAGGGGCACGTAGACGGCAGGCAGACCGGTCGCGGAAACCTCGGCGACCGTCATGGCACCGGACCGGCATATCGCGAGGTCCGCGGCCGCATACGCCAGATCCATCCGGTCGATGTACGGCACCGCGACGTACGGCGCATTCGGATTGCGCTGCTCGACGTCGAGCGAGTTCTTCGGACCGTGCGCGTGCAGAACCGAGATACCGGCACCGGCGAGGGCCGCCGAGGCTCCGGACACCGCGTCGTTGAGCGATCGGGCCCCCTGCGAGCCGCCGAACACCAGCAGCACCGGGCCGCTCTCGGGCAGGCCGAAGTGCGCGCGAGCCTCTGCGCGGACGGCAGCCCGGTCGAGTCCGGTGATGGTGGGGCGCACGGGAATTCCGATCACATCCGCGTCGGCAGCACCGCGCGCGGCGATCCCCGAGCCCGCGACCGCGGCGAGTACCCGCTCGGCCGACCGGGCACCGACCTTGTTGGCGATGCCCGCTCGCGCGTTGGCCTCGTGGATGACCACAGGAATTCGGCCGCCACGGCCGAACAGTCGACCGCGGGCCGCGAGATAGGCCGGCAACGCGACATAGCCGCCGAATCCGACGAGTACGTCCGCCTCGACGGCCGCGAAGATCTCTCGGGTGCGGCGCACCGATCGCACGACGCGCAGCGGCAGCTTGAGCAGGTCGACGGTGGGCTTACGGGGCAGCGGAACCGGCGGAATGAGTTCGAGCGCGTACCCGCGAGCCGGGACGAGCGTCGTCTCCAGACCACGGCTGCTGCCGAGAGCGGTGACGGTGACGGTGGGGTCGAGGACACGCAAGGCGTCGGCCACAGCGAGCGCAGGCTCGATGTGCCCGGCCGTTCCGCCCCCGGCAACCACGACGGAAATCGGTCGAGATGTCTGCTTCACCGTCGATATCCTCGCTCACCCGAGCGGACGGGCGGGCGACCGGGTTGCGGTTCCGGTCGCGGACGGTACGCCGACCGCGATCCTGCGGCGGGCTCTCGCCGGACAGGTTCGCTCCGACGGGGGTTGCCGCGGGGTGACTCGCCCCGATACGCAGCCGATCTGGGCGACATCGTGTCGGTCCGTGAACTGGAGACTCGCGTGCGAGTCCGGCCGGGCTCGGCAGCCCTCGCTGCACGTCCGTCCTTGCCCTGGCCCTTACGGGACTCGAGGCGCTTGCGATCCTGCGCCGCCAGCGTGGGGCGAGTGGACTTCGAGCGCGCCATCGCAGCTCGCTTGGGCGAGAACACGGCGGGCAGCGGCAGCTTCAGAGCTCGCGCGATTCGGCCCTCCTGCCCCGCGTGCAGGGCCGCGATCGCCTCCGGTTCGTGCCGGGCGGCGCTCGCGATGATGCCGAACATCAGCAGCGTGATCGCGGTCGAGGTACCACCGTAGGACACCAGCGGCAGCTGCAGACCGGTCACCGGCAGCAGCCCGACGACGTAGCCGATGTTGATCATGGCCTGACCGAACACCCAGCACGTGGCACCTGCGGTCAGCAGACGCAGGAACGGATCGACCGAACGCATGGCGATGCGCAGGCCGGTGTAGACGAAGAGGCCGAACAATCCGATGACTGCCAGGCAGCCGATCATCCCGAGTTCCTCGCCGATGATGGCGAAGATGAAGTCGTTGTGCGCGTTGGGCAGGTAACTCCACTTCGCGCGGCTCTGCCCGAGCCCGCGACCGAACATTCCGCCGTCGGCCAGTGAGTATTTCGCCTGGGTGGACTGGTACGACAGACCCTGGGTGTCCTCGCCCGGATTGAGCCAGGCCTTGACGCGGTTGGATCGGTAACCGGCGGTGAACGCGAGCACCGTTGCCAGCGCCAGACCGGTCATCAGCACCGCACCGAACAACCGGGCGTTGAGGCCGGCGAACCACAGCAGCGCCACCAGGATGATGCCGAGGGCAATGGCGGTACTGAGGTTCGGCTGCAGCACGACGAGCAGACACATCAGCAGACCCGCAGGCAGCAGCGGCACCAACAGCGACTTGATGTTGCCGTGTTCGCTGCGACGCGAGGCCAACAGGTGCGCGCCCCACAGAACCAGTGCCACCTTGGCGAGCTCCGACGGCTGGAAGGACACGACGCCGAAGTCGAACCAGCGGCGCGCGCCCTGGCGCTCGGCACCGATACCGGGAATCAGCACCAGCATCAGCATGGTGATCGAGACCAGGAACAGCGGAAACGACAGCTTCCTGAGGTACCGAACCGGCAGCCGGAGAGCGACGTAGAACGCGACGACTCCCAGCGCGACACCGATCAGCTGCTGGGTGAAGAGCGCGTACCCGGACTCGTCGGCTGCGAAGGATTCGGCGGACGACGCCGACAGCACCATCACCAGGCCCAGCACCGTGAGCAGGACTGCGATCGTGACGACGAGGTGGAAGGACGCGAGCGGCCTGCCGAACCACAGGCCGATTCGGGTGCGTGGAGCGGCGGTGCGGCGAGGCGGACGCGGCGGCTGACCGGGGGCGGTCACGATCGCGGCGATCCGATGTCGGTGGCATCGAGGCGCTGGACCGACTCGGCGAAGCTGCGGCCACGGTGGCCGTAGTCGGCGAACATGTCCAGTGACGCGGCGGCCGGGGCCAACAGGACCGTATCCCCCGGCGCGGCGAGTTCGGCCGCATGGGCCACGACCGCCCGCATCACCGCATCAGCATCTTCAGCACCATGAGTCACACCAGCATCGTCTCCCGAAGGGAGCCTGACGACCGGAACATCGGGCGCGTGTCGCGCCAAAGCCTCTGCGATCTGCATCCCATCGCGCCCGAGAACGACCGCAGCCACGAGCCGATCGGCGATCTCGACCACCAGATCGTCTATCACCGCACCCTTCAACAGCCCACCCGCGATCCACACGACGCGATCGTGCGCCATGATCGACGAACGCGCGGCGTGCGGGTTCGTCGCCTTCGAATCGTCGATGAACGTCACCCCGCCGAGCTCGCGCACCACTGCCGCCCGGTGCGGTCCCACCCGGTAGGTCTGCAGTCCCACCCGCACAGCGTCGGGCTCCACCCCGATCGACCGAGCCAGCGCGCCCGCCGCGAGCGCGTCGAGGACGCCGGACGGGCCACTCGGCTCCACGTCGTCCGCAGCGAGAAGATCGACATCCTCGCCGAACGCGTTGTCGACGAGCATCCCTGCCCGCACTCCCAACTCACCCGACGCCGGCTCACCCAACCGGAAACCGAGGACGGTGGACGCCGCAGACCCGGCCGACAAGCCCGCCGCCCTGGAGTCGTCGAGACCGACCACCGCGACATCGCCGGTCAACGCACGAGCCTTCGCCTGGACGTAACCATCCATACCGCCGTGCCAATCGAGATGATCCTCGGCGATGTTGAGCACCACCCCCGCTGCCGGACGCACCGACGGAGCCCAGAACAACTGGAACGACGACAACTCCACAGCGAGCACACTCGGATGTGGGGTACCACGCAACGCGTCGGCGATGGGGAGTCCGATGTTGCCGCAGGCCACCGATTCGATGCCGGCGGCGTCGAGTATCGACGCCAGCATCGAGGTGGTGGTCGTCTTTCCGTTGGTACCGGTGACCACCAGCCAGCGAGTCCGGGGTCCGTACAGCTCGGCCCGGTCCACGTGCCAGGACAACTCGACGTCGCCCCACACCGGAATACCCTGTTTCGTGGCGGCCGCCAACACCGGAGAGTCGGGACGGAAACCGGGACTGGTGACGACGAGCGAGAACGCTTCGAGCGCCGCGGGATCGGCGAGCAGGTCGTCCTGCAGCACCACCGCAGCACCGGAGTTCGACGCCTCGTCCAGCGCGGCGCGATTCGAGTCGGTGACCGTGACCATGGCACCGAGATCCAGCAGTGGTTGCACGACGGCGAGTCCCGAGATGCGGGCTCCGGTCACCAGCACCGAACTGCCACGCAACCAGGTCAGGTCGGTCCGAGAGTCGTGCACAGATTCGTCCATGCCCTATCCGCCGACAGCAGCGAGATACTCGCTGTAGAACAGGGCGAGTCCGACGGCCGACGAGATGGCGGCCAACAACCAGAACCGGATGATCACCGTCGTCTCGGCCCATCCGGCCAACTCGAAGTGATGATGGAACGGTGCCATGCGGAACACGCGTCGGCGACTGGATCGGAACACCGCGACCTGGATCACGACCGACGCGGCCTCGGCGACGAACAGCGCACCGATGACCACCATGATCAGCTCGGTCTTGGTCACCACCGACAGGCCTGCGATCAGACCGCCGAGGGCCAGGGATCCGGTGTCACCCATGAAGATCTTGGCCGGCGCGGCGTTCCACCACAGGAAGCCGATGCAGGCTCCCGCGGCCGACGCACAGACCAGGGCCAGGTCGAGGGGGTCTCGAACGTCGTAGCAGCCGGGGGCAGGCCCGGCTGGGCCTGCGCACGCCTGGCGATACTGCCAGAAGGTGATGACGGTGTATGCACCGAGCACAAGCGTCATGGACCCGGCGGCGAGTCCGTCGAGTCCGTCGGTGAGGTTGACCGAGTTGGACCACGCGATCACGAGCAAGCAGACGAAGAACACGAAGACCACCGCGGACATCGACCAGGTGGCGATGTCGCGAACGTACGACAGTTGGGTGCTGCCCGGCGTGAGCCCGCTCTCACTACGGAACTGCAACACCAGGATCGCGAAGAGCACGGCCGCCGTTATCTGACCGACGTACTTGCCGGTGGCGTTCAGTCCCAGGTTGCGCTGTTTGCGGATCTTGATGAAGTCGTCGAGAAAGCCGACGAGACCGAGCACCGTGGTCAGGCCGAGAACGAGCAAGGCCGAGGCCGACGGACCGTCTGCGTCGTAGCCGATGCCGATCAGGTGCGAGCCCCAGTAGCCGGCCCAGATGCCGACCAGAATTGCGACGCCGCCCATTGTCGGTGTGCCCCGCTTGGACTGGTGGCTCGCCGGGCCCTCCACTCGAATTTCCTGGCCGAAGCCCTGTTTCGAGAAGGTCTTGATCAGCACCGGGGTCAGCAGGATCGCGACCGCGAGTGCGATACCTCCGGCGAACAGGATCTGCCTCACTGCTCACCCTCCGCAGTGCCGTTCGACGCATCGGCCAGCAGGGCGTCTGCGACGGTCCACATCGCCCCGGACTGCGAGGCCTTCACCAGCACGATGTCGCCTGGACGCACCTCCTCGTGCAGCACTTCGATCGCCGATTCCCGGTCGGGGACCAGCATCGATTCCTCGCCCCACGAACCCTCCATGACCGCACCCTGGTGCAGCGCCCGAGTGGGACGGCCGGAATCGACGATGATCAGGCGATCGACGTCGAGGCGGACGGCGAGGCGGCCGATCGCGTCGTGCTCGACCACCGAGTCCGAACCGAGTTCGCCCATCTCCCCCAGCACAGCCCAGCTGCGGCGTTTCGGTCCGTCGTCGCGACGCGACATCGACACCAGAGCCTTGAGTGCGGCGCGCATCGAATCGGGGTTGGCGTTGTACGAATCGTTGACGACGGTGACGCCGTCGGCGCGGGTGCGCACGTCCATCCGCCTGATCGACGTCGGTGCGGCGGCCCCGAGCGCCTGGGCAACCTGGGTCAGCGTCGCTCCACACTCGAGTGCGACGGCTGCTGCCGCAAGGGCGTTGCCGACCTGATGCTCGCCGTGGACCGCCAGGGTGATCGGTACCGAGCCCGCTGCACATTCGAGCGTGAACGACGCCCTGGCGTCGGTGTCGACCTGCACGTCGAGTGCTCTGATGTCGGCATCTGCGTTGCGTCCCACCGTGACGACGGATGCCGTTGTGCGCGTTGCCATTTCGGCGACGAGTCGGTCGTCGATGTTGAGAATCGCCACTCCCCCGTCGGCAGCACTCGGCAGAGCTTCGACCAGTTCGCCTTTCGCCAGTGCGATGGCCGCGCGAGAGCCGAACTCGCCCAGGTGCGCGGTTCCGACGTTGAGGACCACCCCGATCCGGGGCGGGGCGAGCGTGGCGAGTTCGGCGATGTGACCGATTCCTCGGGCCGACAACTCGAGACAGAGGAAATCGGTCTCGGCATCCGCTCGCAGCGCCGTCCAAGGATGTCCCAGTTCGTTGTTGAACGATCCGGGCGGTGCCACCACCGAGCCCAGGGGCTCGAGAACTGCAGAGATCAGATCCTTGGTGGAGGTCTTCCCCGAGGATCCCGTCACGCCGACGACGGTCAGGCCGTGCTCGGCGGTCAGCTCGACCACCGATGCCCTGGCCAGAGCGCCGAGTGCGGTCAACACTGCCGAACCGGAGCCGTCCGGGTCGTTCTCGAGTGCCATCGCGCGACTGTCGTGCGGAACCGGACGCACGACCACGGCCGGTACGCCCACCGGGCGCGCGGCCAACACCAGTGCCGCACCTGCGGCCACCGCGTCGGCGGCATGGTCGTGACCGTCCACCTTGGCTCCGGGAAGGGCCAGGAAGATACTGCCGGGGGTCACCTTGCGGGAGTCGAACTCCACCGGTCCCGGCACCACGACCGCCGGATCAGGCACGTCGTGCACCGTGCCTCCGACGATCTCGGCGATGCGGTCGATCGAGAGCGGGATCACCGTACGCCCGCGCTCGTGCCGACCCGGCGCGCATCGATGGCCGAGGCGAGTATCACTCGGTCGTCGAACGGATGCTTCACGCCCGCTACCTCTTGGCCGGTTTCGTGCCCTTTACCTGCGATCAACACAACATCCCCTTCGCGTGCCCACGCCACGGCCTGTTCGATCGCCGCTGCGCGGCCTGCCACGTTCCGTACTTCACCGCGGGCCTCGTCCGGCACCGACAGCGCGCCGTCCTCGACGGCCTGCCGAATGGTGGCCGGATCCTCGCTTCGCGGGTTGTCGTCGGTCACCACCAACAGCTCGGCACCGCGTGCTCCGGCGGCACCCATCAGGGGACGCTTCGCGGTGTCGCGGTCGCCACCTGCTCCGAGCACCACTGCGATCCGTCCGCGCGAGGATTCGCGCAGGGTCGCCAGCACGGCCTCGACGGCCGCAGGCTTGTGCGCGTAGTCGACCACCGCCAGAAAGTTCTGCCCACGATCGATCCGCTGTACGCGACCCGGCACGTCGACCGTCGCGACCCCGGTCACGGCGCTGCGCACATCGGCCCCGGCCACCGCGCAGGTAGCCAAGGCCAGCACGGTGTTCGCGACGTTGTAGCGACCCGGCAACCGGACCGAGACCGGCAGCGACGCACCCTGCGGATCGGCGACGGTGAACGACTGCGTGCCGTCGTCGTGCTTGGCCCAGTCCGAGACCGTCCACTGTGAATCGGCACCGGTCGACGCGGTCACCACGGTCGAACCGGCCGATCGAGCGATGTCTGCCATCCGCACGCCCCACGCGTCGTCGACACAGACGACGGCGGTGTCGGCACGAACCGCCGAGTCGGCCGCGAACAGGCGACTCTTGGCCGAGAAGTAGTCCTCGAGAGAATCGTGGAAATCGAGGTGGTCCTGCGAAAGATTGGTGAACGCGCCGATCGCGAAGCGCGTGCCGTCGACCCGGCCGAGTGACAACGCGTGCGAGGACACTTCCATCACCACCGTGTCGACACCCTCCTCGACCATGACGGCGAAGAGCGCATGCAGTTGCGGAGCCTCGGGCGTGGTGAGCGCGCTCGGAACATGCCGGCCCAGCACCCGTGTCTCGATGGTGCCGATCAGACCGCACCGACGACCGGCTGCGGTCAGGCCGGCTTCGAGCAGATAGGACGTCGTCGTCTTTCCCGACGTACCGGTGATGCCGATGACGGTCATCTTCGACGACGGGTTGCCGTAGACCAGAGCGGAGACCGCCCCTAACACCTGGCGCGGACGATCGTGCACGAGTACCGGAACCTGTCGATCCGTACCTGCGAGGGCTCCCCGCACGATCTCGAGTCCGGCCGGGTCGGTGAACACCGCCACCGCACCACGCTCTACTGCGTCGGCGACGAACTCGGCACCGTGTCGTGACGATCCGGGCAGTGCTGCGAAGAGATCGCCGGGAAGAACGGACTGTGCGCGCAGATCGATACCGGTCACGCTCACACCGGCGGGGTCGCCCTCGCCGATCGTTGCACCGACCGCGGACGCCACCTCCCGGACTTCGGTGTGCGGTGGATGCGCCGGACGTGAACCCGGAGCCGGTTGTGAATCCGATGACACAGTCACTCCTGCTCCCTTCCTCTCTACTGCCGGCCGCGCGCCTGCCACAGCTCGATCACGCCGTGGCGGCAGCCGAACGAACACGCCCGAGCCGATGTGTCAGATTACCGGCGTCCGGGATCATGATGTCGCCGCCCCGACTCGCGGACCGGCGGGTCGGGATCTCAGTCCGCCTGCAAAACCAGCTTGGGTCCGGGGTCGGCTGACATCGGCACGCTGTCCCGCTGCAGCATCCAGCTGGCGATGTTGTGGAACAGCGGTGCTGCCGACTGGCCGCCGGAACCGTCGGCGCTGCGGGTCGGGGCGTCGAGCATGATCCCGATCACGTAGCGGGGATCGTCGGCGGGCGCGATGCCGGCGAAGGTGATCCAGTAGTTCGAGTTCGAGTAGCACTTGCACTCGGGGTCGACCTGCTGAGCCGTACCTGTCTTGCCACTGATCTGGTAACCCTCGACCCCTGCGGCAACTCCGGTACCGCGCTGGTTTCCGGTGTCGTCCTGGGTGACGGATCGGAACATGTTGCGGACCGTCTTCGCGGTATCGGGACTGACCACGTACACCCCGTCGGGCTGCTGGGTCTCGGTTCGCTGACCGTTGGCGTCCACCGTCGCTTCGACGATCCGCGGCGGGATGCGAACCCCGTCGTTGGCGATGGCCTGATACATCCCGGTCATCTGCAGCAGCGTCATGGACAGTCCCTGGCCGATGGGGAGGTTGGCGAACGTACCGCCCGACCACTGATCGCGGCTCGGTACATTTCCCGCGCTCTCGCCGGGCAGACCGACGTCGCTGCGTTGGCCGAGACCGAACTTGGTGAGCATGTCCGCATAGCGGTCCTCACCGACGCGCTGCGCCAGCATCAGCGTGCCGACGTTGGACGACTTACCGAACACGCCGGTCGTCGTGTACGGCGCGACACCGTGGTCCCACGCATCCTTGACCGACACGCCGGACATGAAGATGCTGCCCGGTACCTGAAGTACCTCGTCGGGAGTCGTGAGTCCGTACTCGATGGCGGCGGCCGCGGTGATGATCTTGTTCACCGAACCGGGCTCGAACGGCGTGGTGACGGGCAGATTGCCCATTTCCTTGGTGCGCTCGTTGTTGCCGACTCCGATGCCGGGGTTGAAGGTGTTGTCGTTCGACATGGCGAGCACCTCGCCGGTGTGCGAATCCTGCACGTACGCCGAGGCGTTCTTCGCTCCCGAAAGGTCTTTCGCCAACTGCACCTGCTGCTGCACGTAGTACTGCAGATCTGCATCGATGGTCAGTTCTACGCTCGAACCGTTGACCGCCGGCTGCTTGTCCCGCCAGCTTCCGGGGATGACGGCACCGTCGGATCCGCGGTCGTAGGTCTGCGAACCGTCGGTTCCGGCCAGGGTGGCGTCGAGCGAATCCTCCAGACCGAGCAGACCGTGTCCGTCCCATCCGGTGGCACCGACGATGTTGCCGGCCAGTGATCCGCCCGGGTACTCACGGATGTCCTGACGCTCGAGTCCGACCTGCTTGAAATCCTTGCTGATCTTCGACGCCACGGTGGCGTCCACTCCGCGGGCGAGGTAGGTGAATTCGTCGTTGCTCTTCAGCTTCGCGAGCAGATCCTTCTCGCTGATCACGTCGCCGAGGTCGCTGTGGATGCGGGCGGCGATGTCCTCGAGGTACTGCTCGGTCTCCGGCTCGGTCGGGTCCTTCGCCCGGGCCTCGTCGAGTTCCTTGCGAACCCGAACCGGTTGGAACGTCAACGCTTTGGCTTCCATAGTGAACGCGATCGGATTGCCGTTGCGGTCCAGGATGGATCCACGCATCGCCGGATCGACGAGAGTGGTGGTGCGTTGCGACGCCGACTCGGCGGACAACCTCGGTGCATCGAATCCCTGAATCCACAGCAGCTGTGCCGCCGCGACGGCCAGCGCCAGATACATCAGGACGCGGCCGGTGCCGTGACGAAACCGAAAGGTGGAGGAGTCGAGACGCTTTCGGCTCGGTGGCCGACGGCGTGGAGCAGGCGAAGGCCTGGTCACTGCCCGTCACCCGATGCTTCGCCGGTGGGCTCGGGGGCTTCGACCGCAGGTGTTTCGAGCGAGGGGATGCTCATGGGAACCAATTGTTCAGCAAGCGCGGTGTTTCCAGCTCCATTGCTCGAATTCGGCGTGGCGGCGCGGGTGTCGATCGTGCCCGACGTTCGATTCGGCTGCGACGCACTTCTCGGCGTCTGCTGCTGCGGTGACTGCGTGCTCGGATTCGCGACGGTGCCCTCGCCTGCGGCCGCCGGCGACACCGGATCGAGCGGTGCCACCGGTGCACCGTCGGCCGGAGCCGGGGTACCGACGACCTGGACGCCGCCGTCCGGCGCGACGATCAGACGCGCGGGGTTCTTCGCCGGGACCATTCCGAGCTCGGCGGCCTTGCGCGCCAACTCCGGAGCCGACTCCGCCAACTCCACATCACGCTGCAACGACGCCCGCTGCTGAGCCAGTTCGGCGTTGACGGCCTTGGCGGCGCTCAGATCGTAGGAGTCTCCGGCGGACCGAGTGGTCAGGAGCAACGTCAGACCGAGACCGATGGCGAGCAGGCCGATGATCAAGGCGACGAACGGAATTCGCGCAGCAATAGCGCTTCCGTTCAGCGAGGGCCGCGCACCGGCTCCGGAACCATGCGCAGAATCCGAGGTGTGGATCGACGCGCGCTGCTGCCTGCGCTCGTATGCGCGCAGTGCTGCACCGGATCGTCCACCGCCCTTACCCGTACGCTCGGGGCGCGAGAGTGGAGCCTGCGGAACGCCCCTGCGCCGCGGGGCCGGAACCCGATTGCGTTGTGTTCCAACGGTTGTGTCTGGAACCGTCATTCCGCTCTCCTTGCAATCCGTTCGGCGGCGCGCAATCTCACCGGAGCCGAGCGTGGGTTGACGTCTATTTCTGCATCCGAGGCACGCTCGGCACCTCTGGTCAGGAGCCGGAACTCCGGACCCATTCCGGGTAGCTCGACCGGCAGTCCCTCGGGACTGCGCGACTTGATTCGAGGTGCCAACTCCTGCTTCACAACTCGGTCTTCGAGCGACTGATACGACATGAAGACCACCCGACCTCCGACAGCCAACGCGTCGAGCCCGGCAGGAACCGCCGCCTTCAACGACTCCAGCTCACCGTTGACCTCGATGCGCAGGGCTTGGAAGGTGCGCTTGGCGGGGTGTCCGCCGGTACGCCGCGTTGCGGCCGGAATTGCGGCATAGAGCAATTCGACCAACGGGCCGCTCGTGGTGAAGGGCGTGTGCTCGCGGCGACGCAGTACAGCGGAGGCGATCTTGCCGGCGAACCGTTCCTCGCCGTAGATGCTCAGGACCCGTGCGATGTCGCCGTGGGAGTACGTGTTGAGGACGTCTGCTGCGGTGATTCCCACGGTCGGATTCATTCGCATGTCCAGTGGGGCGTCGATGGAGTACGCGAATCCGCGATCGGATTCGTCCAACTGCATGGACGAGACTCCGAGATCGAACAGGATGGCGTGAACGGAGTCGACCGCAGGCAGGTCGGCCTCGTCGAGCGCTTCGGCGATGCCGTCGTAGGTCGTGTGCACCAACGTGATTCGATCGGCGAACGGAGCCAACCGGGCTCCGGCCAGCTCGAGCGCGTCGGGATCCCGGTCGAGTCCGATGAGATGCAGGTGCGGATAGGTCCGTAGGAAGTGTTCGGCGTGACCGCCGAGTCCGAGTGTTGCGTCGATCATGACTCGGGTAGCGCCAGTGGATTCGATTGCGGGTCCGAGCAATTCGTCGGCTCGTTCGAGACGAACCGGAACGTGGACCGGGCCTGCGGACCGACGGTGGGTTCGGTCGGCGGACGAGTCGCTCTCGTCCGGTCCGGTGCCCTCCGTCATGGTTCCTCCCGGTCGCGCGTACGTACTTCTCGCCCGGGTCCGGGCCGTGCGGGTCGCCCACCGAAGCCGGTGCGAATGCATCGAGGTCCCTGTCCGATAGGGAACCTGGCGTTGGGGAAGAACGTCAGGGTCCTGATCTGCGAAACCTGGCGTTGGGGAAGAACGTCAGGGTTCTGATCGGGCAGAGGCCTCGCTGCACTCGCAGGCGACCTGGTCGGGCTACAAGATCCCTCCGAGGGACTCGTCGAAAGCGTCGGAGAAATCCTGCTCGTTCTCAGCGGAGTAGCGCGCCCACGCTTCGTCGTTCCAGATCTCGATGAAATCCATCGAACCGATCACCACGCAGTTTCGTTCGAGCCCCGCATAGCGGCGATGCTCGGGACTGATGGTGATTCGACCCTGTCCGTCCGGCCGCTGTTCGTCGGTTCCCGAAAAGAACTGGCGAACGTAGGCACGGGCTTTGGGGTTGGCACGAGAAGCCGCCGTCAACTTCCGAGAGCGCTCCGCGAAGTCGGCCGCGGTGTAGACAGCGAGGCTGAAATCCTGCCCCTTGCTCACCATGACCCCTCCTGCAAGCGCGTCCCGAAACTTGGCCGGCAACGTGAGTCGACCCTTGTCGTCGAGCTTCGGCGTGTAGGTACCGAGAAACACTCGCCACCTCCAGCCTCGACTCTCCGCTGCGGACCACTTTACCCCACTCTCCCCCACTTCGAACCATCCACGGCCGGAAAACTTTGGAGAATCCGATATCTGTGCTGGTCAAGAGCAGAAGATCGATACTTTCGACGGCGATGCCGCGGGCGACGTCGCAGCTTCCGTTCGGAGGCCACGAATCACGAGTCCAGCACCGCATCGGCCTGAGCAGCAGCTCAGCACGTGGAGTGGTGAGCGACGCTCGAACTCAGCCCTCCAGTGGGGCCCAGGTGGGGAGAAGTGGGGGAAGTGGGTCGAAGTGGGGCGCGGCATCCCAGAACTCCCGTGCGGGGACAGTCGAGCCGGCCCTCGACGCGGAGCGGAGGGCTGCGGGCGATCGAGCGGCGTCTGCTCCAGGGCAGAAACGACAACAGCACCTCACCCGAAGGTGAGATGCTGTTCTACGTTGACGCGTGAAGTTGTGGAGACGAGCCGGTATGGGTCGGTTCGGTGAAACCCGGTCGACTCAGTCCTGCTCGAACCTCTTACGGAACCGATCTTCCATGCGAGAGGTGAAGCTGCCGCCCTTGCGACCACCCTTCGATTTCTGCCCGGTACTACGCCCGGACGTTTCGGCAGCATCGTTGGCTGTGCTGCCTTCGTCCTGCGACGCTGCGGCTCCCTTGTCGGAACCGCCGAACAGGAACAGTGCCCCGGCACCGAACATGAACAAAAAGCCGATGAGACTGACGACGAGAAAAGCCAGACTGTTCGTCGACAATGCAACACCGGCGACGAGCAACACGAGTCCCACTACGAACAGCGCGGCAGCCTGAAAGCGCCTCCTGCTCGACGCCGCGCGTACGCGACCGCCCCTCACATGAGACGCGAATTTGGGATCCTCGGCGTAGAGAGCGCTCTCGATTTGATCGAGCATGCGCTGCTCGTGCTCGGAGAGTGGCACGGTACCTCCCCCTGCACAGATATTGAAGGTCATTTCGGTTGCGAAACGACGGGAAGCTGACCTTGGCGGCTACCTACTGTCGATGATACGAGCTGAATCGGCCGCTTACCACCTACTCGGTCGATGTGTTCCTGAGAAACACCGAAGTTTTCGAGACGCACGTCCCGAAAACTTCCAGCGAACACCGTATGACGTGGCGATTGTCACCTGGAGTCCAGCTCGGTGAGCTACGCCGACAAGGGTGCCGTCATCGGATCTACGGACGCGAATCGAGCCTGCCCGCCGAGTCGATCCTCGACCGAGTTCAGAAAACGACCGACGTGGCGATGGAAATCGTCGGAATCGAGATCGGCGATCGTGCTCGACGCACCGGCCTCGACCGCCGCCCGGGTGGCCGAGAAGGACGCGAAATAGTCGGCCCAGACAGCGAGATCCGGTGCCGCCTTTGCCATCAACACCCAAGCACTGCGTGAACGAGGACGCGCTCCGATCGAATTCGGCAACGACGCCAACACAGCTGCCGCGCCTTTCAGTGCGGCGGCATAGCTGCCGAGAAATCGATCTCCGGCATCGCTCTCCCCGATGGACTCGGACAGCAGAGCATCGGCCCGGCCCAGCAGAACCTGAGCCTGACGCGACACCGGCGACCGCACTCCGGCATCGAATGCCTTCGTGATCGTCATACTCGAACACCTCCAGTTCGAATCTCCGGCGCGCACCTGGCGCGGCCGGAACCGTGGCGAAGCCTTACAGTCGAACTCCGGAGAATCCGACTCGACGATCCGAGCCGAAGCCACCGGTGCACTCGGCCCCGATTGTCGAACACCCGTTCGACACATTCAATATAGCCGTGCCCACCGACAAGTTGCCGAAGAAAGGTTGAGAACAGTCGTCACCGATGCGCAGACAACGCCGTACCTGGTCGATCTGACGCCCCCGGAATTCCGCCAGCGGCTGTTCGAGGCACTGTCCATCTACGTCGAGGCCATGGGCTATCCGCGCGGAACCGAACAGAGCAGAGCCCCGATGTGGAGCGAACACCTGCACCGGCCGGGCTGGCGAGCAGTCGGTGCGCTGCTGCCGAACACCGACCCGACACAGCCCGATTCTCTGGTGGCCGTCGCCTACGGCTATCACGGTGCCGCGCACCAGTGGTGGCATCAACAGGTTCGCGAGGGATTGCGGCGCACGGGGCATTCTCCGCACAGCGTCGAAGCCACCCTCGGCGACTACTTCGAACTCACCGAGTTGCACGTCCTCCCGAGCGCTCAGGGGCACGGCCTCGGCGGACGACTGTGCAGCCGACTGCTGGGCGGCGTCTCCGCGGACAAAGTGATGTTGTCCACACCCGAGGTGGCGGAAGAGGACAACCGAGCCTGGCGGCTGTACCGGCGGCTCGGCTTCGCAGACGTGCTGCGCGACTTCACCTTCGCCGGCGACCGACGCCCCTTCGCCGTCCTGGGCCGCCGGTTGCCCCTCGACGGGCCAGTAGCCTGAAGATGTGATCGATGCTGTGGTGGTGGGCTCCGGCCACAATGCCCTGACCTCTGCCTGTTACCTGACCGATGCCGGTATGTC
Source organism: Rhodococcus sp. NPDC076796 (assembly GCF_040702765.1). NCBI lineage: Bacteria > Bacillati > Actinomycetota > Actinomycetes > Mycobacteriales > Nocardiaceae > Rhodococcus > Rhodococcus sp. NPDC076796. The sequence continues at coordinate 159,789 of NZ_JBFBMS010000008.1, forward strand.
GGTGGAGGTTCTCGAGCGCGACTCCGTCGCGGGTGGCGCGGTCTCGACGGTGGAGCGCTTTCCCGGCCACCGGGTCGACCGTGGTTCGTCGGCGCACATCATGATTCGGCACACCGGCATCATCGAGGAGCTCGGACTCGCCGAGTTCGGACTTCGCTACATCGACTGCGATCCCTGGGCGTTCGCGCCCGGAGCCGTCGACACCGACGAACGCGGCATCGTCTTCCACCGCAACCTCGACCGAACCTGCGACTCCATCGCGGCCGCCTGCGGCGCAGCCGACGCGCGCGCCTACCGCACCTTCGTCTCCGTGTGGGGTCCCCGCAGCGAACGCACCATGCGTGCGTTCGGTGGGCCACCCACCGGCCCGAAACTGCTCCGATCCTTCTGGGGCCTCGGCGCGCCCGACGGCGGCAGCATGCTCTCGCGTGAATTTCTTGCCACCGGCGATTCCCTGCTGGACGAGATGTTCTCGAGCGAACGACTCAAGGCCGCGCTCGCCTGGTTCGGCGCACAGTCGGGTCCGCCGATGTCCGAGCCGGGTACCGCTCCGATGGTCGGCTTCGCTGCCCTCATGCACACCCTTCCGCCGGGCCGCGCGGTCGGCGGCAGTGGCGCACTGACCGAGGCGATGATCGCTCGGCTGCAGCGCGACGGTGCCGAACTGACACTCGACGACGCCGTGACCTCGCTCGTACGCCGACCGCACGGCTGGACCACCAGGACCGCGTCGGGACGGGAGATAGACAGCCGCATCGTCGTGGCCGGTTGCCACATCGTGACCACCCTCGACCTTCTCGAAGCCGGCGGACACGACTCGGCGCAGATCGCGCGGTGGCGCAGCACGATTCGGGTTGGGCCAGGAATAGGTACCGCGGTCAGGCTGGCCACCGACGCCCTACCGACGTACCCGAGCGCCGACCGGATCGAGGACGGCACCCATGGTCTGGCGCTGCTGGTACGCGACCGCAGCCAGTTGCGGTTGGCGCACGGGCACGCGCTGGCCGGCGACCTGCCGCCCACCCCGGCTGTGCTGGGGATGTCCTTCAGCGCACTCGATCCCACCATCGCGCCGCCGGGACAGCACCAGATCTCACTGTGGTCGCAGTGGCATCCCCACACCCTCGCCGACGGCAGACAGTGGCGATCGAACGTCCCGGGCGAGCGCTCGTTGGCCGAGTTCGAGGCGGATCGGATCGTCGCCGAACTGGACCGGTACGCACCCGGTTTCGCGGCATCGGTGTTGGATCGGTTCGTTCAATCGCCGCCGGACATCGAGCGTGAGCTCGGTCTGATCGGAGGCAACATCATGCACCTGGACATGTCGTTGGACCAGATGATGATGTGGCGGCCGCATCCTCAACTGGCCGGGCATCGGGTCCCCGGTGCCGACCGGCTCTATCTCACCGGCGCATCGACCCACCCCGGCGGAGGAGTCACTGCGGCCAGTGGTCGGTCGGCGGCGCGAATCGCGATTGCCGACGCCCGCGCAGCCCGCCGTCGCACGTTCTTCGGAAGGAAACGGGAATGAAGGTCGTTCCGATCGTCGTCGCGGCCGCTGCTGTCGGCTGCCAGATCGTCTACCCACTGGTGTCGGGGTCGACGAGGGACGCAGTGACGGTGGCGGTGGTGGCGCTGCTCGCGCTCGCGTCGATCCTGCACGCGGCGCTGAACCGCGGTGTCGTGTGGGCCACCATTCTCGTCGTCGTGACCGCCGGAACCGGGTTCGCATCCGAACTCGTCGGCACGGCCACCGGCATCCCGTTCGGCGAGTACTTCTACGCGCAGAATCGCTTGGGCCCGAGCCTGTTCGAGGTGCCTGTCGTGGTTCCCCTGGCCTGGACGGCGGGGTTTTACCCGATCTGGTGCGCAGTGACCTTCGTCGTCGGACGTCTCGACACGACGCAGGCGCGCGCCACCGCACTCCGAATCGTGGCGGTGGCAGTGGGGATGGTCGGCTGGGACCTCTACCTCGATCCACAGATGGTCACCGACGGACAGTGGACCTGGACCGCCGGTTCCGTCGGGCTACCAGGAGTGCCGTCGATTCCGTTGACCAACTACCTCGGCTGGCTGGTGGTGGCCACGCTGATGGCTGCGGTGATGGAATCGCTCGACCGCGCCGTCGGTCGCCCACGGCCGTCCAACGACGCGGTGCCCATCGGCTTGTTCCTGTGGACGTGGCTCGGGTCGGCGCTCGCGCACGCGGTATTCCTCGACGGTCCGGAGCTTCGCTACTCGGCGGTGTACGGGTTCGTCGTCATGGGCGTCGTCGGCATACCCCTGTTGTGGAATGCCCGCCTGTGGTGGAATGCCCGACGCGCCTCGCTGACAACCCCTGCTGACTGACAGCACCTCGATGCCCTGGCACGATGTCGCTGTGCAGTCGACATCGCGAACATCTCATCGAACCCACCGCCGCCGTGTTCTCTCGGTGGTCGCACTGGCGCTGCTGGTCGCGCCGTTGCTGGCCGGTTGCCTGCGCGTGCAGGTCACGATGGGCGTGTCGGCGAACGACCGTGTCGCAGGTCAGATCGTGGCTGCCAATGTGCCGACTTCGGACTCCGACACCGGCCCGGAACTGGTGGTTCCCTCCTCGATCGAGGACAAGGTTCGCGTCGAGCCGTACAACCAGGACGGATACGTCGGGTCGCAGGCGATCTTCGACGATCTCTCGTTCGGCGACGTGCAGACCCTCGGCTCGATCTTCCAGAACGCGGCCGGATCGTTCCAGCTGACGCTGCAGCGCTCGGGTGACACCGTCACTCTGGCAGGCAACGCCGATCTGTCCTCCGTTCCGGTTCAAGGCTCGGACGTACAGTTCACCATCGCGTTCCCGGCCCGCATCGGCACCACCAACGGCACTCGCGAGAGCGACAACTCGATCTCGTGGAAGTTGCCGGCAGGCGAGGTCACCTCGATGCGCGCCGAGGTCAACTATCCCGATCCCAACACCCGAAGCTTCGCCGGCTGGGCCGGCATCGTGGGCGGCGTGACCGTCGGCGTCGCAGCAATCGTCGGGGCCATGGCCTGGGTGTCGCGCAACCCACCGCTGCGGGGCCGCGGGGCGCGCGGAACCGAGTCCGGAAGCTCCAGCGACAGAACGTCTGTGTGAGAGACCGCCTGCTCGCGCGAATGACGGAGACCGCAACCGTCCTCGCGACGGCGTCGGCCGCGGTATCGGTGTTCAACTCTCGGTTCATGCCGAGCCTGCGATCTCCGGAGCAGGACGTCACCGAGCGCGTCGTCGTCTGCATTCCCGCCCGCAACGAGGTCGCGACGCTTCCTGCGCTGATCGGCGATCTCGCGCAGCAACGATCGTGCACAGATCTGCGAGTCATCGTCCTCGACGACGACTCGACCGACGGAACGGCGTCCGCTGCCCGCGCGGCTGCGAACGGTGATCCGAGGATTCGCGTCGTGACCTCCGGTGCCGCTCCCCCGGCCGGCTGGACCGGCAAGGCCGCAGCGTGCGCCGAGCTCGCGAGACTGGCCGACGAGGACGACACGATGACGTCGCTGATCGTGTTCGTCGATGCCGATGTGCGACTGGAACCGGAGGCCGTGGCGGCGGCGGCCCGGATGCTGCGACGGCGCGGCGCCTCGCTGCTGTGCCCGTGGCCGGAGCAACTGGCCGAGAGCACCGTCGAGCGACTCGTCCAGCCCCTGCTCGCGTGGTCGTGGATGTCCACGCTTCCCGTACCTCTGGGCAACGCGACGCTCGCACCGTCGATGGCGGTCGCCTGCGGGCAGTTCATGGCGTTCGACGCCGCTGCCTATCGCGCCGTCGGAGGCCACGGCTGCGTTGCGGCGAGCGCAACCGAGGACCTGGATCTGGCACGCGCTCTGCGTCGGCGGGGTTTTTCGACGGCGGTGGCGTCGGGTGCGGGGTTCGTCCGCTGCCGGATGTACCGCTCGGCCGCGGAGTTGCGGTCCGGGTACAGCAGGTGGCTGTGGAACGAGTTCGGTGGACCGGCCGGTTCGACTGCGGCGGCCCTGGCACTGACCGCCGTATACGTGTTGCCACCGGTCGCGGCGCTCACCGGCTCGGGTTCTGCGCGTCGCCTCGGCTGGGCCGGCTACCTCGCGGGGGCAGGGTCGCGGGTGGCCGTGCGGCGGCGCGAGGTGGGATCGCGGTTCGGGGTGGGCGACGCCGTCGACGCTGCACTGCACCCGGTGTCGATTTTCGCGTTCGTCGGACTCGTGGCGGAATCCCATGTGCGCAGGCGTCGCGGCTCGCTGTCGTGGAAGTCCCGCCCGATGCCCGCGCCGCACACCTGACCCGTCTCACACTCGCGCGGCCGCAAGCCCCAGGTTGCTCAGCACCTCACGCGTCGCGCGCGCGAAGTTCAAAGTGATGAAGTGCAGTCCGGGCGCACCCTCGGAGATCAAGCGCTCGCCGATGTTCGTCGCGAGTTCGATGCCCACCTCTCGAACGGCGGCGCGGTCCTCTTCGGGACCGAACCCCGCTGCGCGAGTGAACTTCTCGTCCAGGTGCGACGGGAGCGTCGTACCCGAGAGCTCGAGCATCCGGCGAACCGACCGAAGCGAGGTGATGGGCATGATCTCGGGAATGATCGGCTTGGCACCCTGCTCGGCGTCGAACGCACACACGCGATCCCGTAGGCGCAGGTAGTCGTCCACATCGAAGAACATCTGGGTGATCGAGTACTCCGCCCCCGCCCGCAACTTGCCGACCAGGCATCGGGTGTCCTGCTCGAGGTCGGCGGCGCGGTGGTGTCCTTCGGGGAACGACGCCACGCCGACGTGAAAGTCGCCGAGATCGCGCACAAGCCGGACGAGCTCCTCCGCGTACTCGACGCCGTCCGGATGCTTCTCCCAGTCGCCGAGTGGATCTCCGGGGGGATCTCCGCGCAGCACGAGAATGTTGGTGATGCCGCGGTCCGCGTACGACCCGACCATGGATCGGAGTTCGTCCACACTGTGCGAGACGGCAGTGAGATGCGCCACAGGAAGAAGGGTGGTCTCCTCGGCGATCTGCCCGGTGACGCGCACCGTCCGATCGCGGGTGGAGCCGCCCGCGCCGTAGGTCATCGACACGAATGCGGGTTGAAGTTGTTCGAACTCACGAACCGCCCGCCACAGCCTGGCCTCGGCGGCCGCGTCTCGTGGAGGCGAGAACTCCACCGAGAACGGGATCCTGGCCTCGGGTTCTGTCCGTAGCCGGTCGACGATGGACGGCGTTCTCGTCACGAATCCTCGACTCGACCGCCCCCTGACGGATTCTTCGCTCACCCGAAGATCATAGGTTGCGCCCCACCGAAGCCCGTCGGGCCTCCCTGACGAAAGATGTTCGCTGGACGTCGGTCCAGGGTTTCCACGGCTATTACTGTGGGAATCGTAGGTCCACGCAATCCACAGCAACCTTGGAGGATCGTCCTGTCCGGAGACTTTTCTTCGCCCGTAGTCGACACCCCCGCCGCCGCGAACGACCCGAAGGCGATGCGCACGGCGGTCGACGCGACGCTCGCCGAGTTCTTCGCCTCACGCAGAGAGGTCGTCGACACCGTCGGCGGCGGCTATCCCGCCGCGGTGGCCGACCTCGAGGCGTTCGTGCTTCGCGGCGGCAAGCGCATGCGTCCCGCGTTCGCCTGGACCGCGTGGCTCGGCGCAGGCGGTGAATCCACCGGTGCCCGCGCGGAGTCAGTGCTGCGGGCGTGCTCGGCGCTCGAACTGATCCAGGCCTGCGCCCTGATCCACGACGACATCATCGACTCGTCCAGCACACGACGCGGTTTCCCGACCGTGCACGTCGGCTTCGCTCAGCGGCACCGGGAGGCGGGCTGGTCCGGCTGCGCGGACCATTTCGGCGAATCGGCAGCGATCCTCGTCGGCGATCTCGCCCTGTGTTGGGCCGACGATCTACTGCGCGAGTCGGGCATCGACGCCGATGCCGCGCGGCGAGTCCAGCCGGTGTGGTCGGCTATGCGCACAGAGGTTCTCGGCGGCCAGTTGCTCGACATCGAAGCCGAGGCAGGTACCGACGAAAGTGTCGCCGCTGCAATGCGCGTGAACCGCTACAAGACCGCTGCCTACACCGTCGAGCGGCCACTGCATCTCGGTGCAGCCCTCGCCGATGCCGACGAGAACCTGATCTCGGCCTACCGCAACTTCGGTGCAGACATCGGAATCGCGTTCCAACTGCGCGACGACCTCCTCGGAGTGTTCGGCGATCCCGAGGTGACCGGCAAACCGTCGGGAGACGACATTACCGAGGGCAAACGCACCGTGCTGATCGCGCTGGCACTGCAGAGAGCGGACGAGACCCGGCCGGATCGTGCAGCCACGATCCGGGCCAGTCTCGGAACCGAACTCGACGCTAACGAAGTGGCCGACATCCGTTCCATCCTCGTCGAACTCGGCGCGGTGGACGCGGTCGAGAAGCAGATCGACGAGCTCGGGACCCGGGCCGTCGCAGCCCTCGACAACAGTTCGATCGAACCGGTCGCTGCCGCGCACCTGCGCGCCATGGCAACCGCCGCCATCCAACGGCAGTACTGAAAGAGAGCGTCATGTCTTCGATCCGCACGGTCTCCGGCACCACCGACACCGTCGTCGTCGTGGGAGCCGGATTGGCAGGCCTGGCCGCCGGTCTGCATCTGCTGGGAGCAGGCAGGAAAGTCACCATCGTCGAGCGCGACGGGACCGTGGGCGGCCGCGTCGGGGTGTACCCGGTATCGGACGCCGATGGATCGCACCTGTACGACATCGACAACGGCGCAAGCGTGCTCACGATGCCGAACCTGGTGCTCGAGGCGCTCGCCGCCGTGGGTGCCGACTTCGAGTCGACCACGCCGCCGATTCGGCTGACCACGCTGTCGCCGTCCTATCACACGCGCTACGCCGACGGCACGTCCATCGACGTCTACTCCGATCCCGAGGCGATGGCGGCCGAGGTCGAACGCACCTGTGGTCCAGCCGAGGCGCAGGGATATCGCGAACTGCGGCGTTGGCTCGCCGACATATTCGACGCCGAGTTCGACCGCTTCATCGACTCGAACTTCGATTCACCGCTCGATCTCGTGGGATCGAAAGCCGCGATCTCCGACACCGCGACGCTGACGAAACTGGGCGGCTTCGGCCGCCTCGGCCCACGCGTCGACAAGTTCCTGAAGGACACCCGCCTGCGCCGCGTGTTCACGTTCCAGGCGCTCTACGCAGGCATGGCACCCCAGAAGGCCCTCGCGGTCTACGGAGCCATCGCGCACATGGACACCTCCCTCGGGGTGTTCTTCCCCGAAGGCGGCATGGCAGCCATCGCCAGGGCGATGGCCGACGCGTTCGTCACCGCGGGCGGCACACTCGAACTCGGCACCGAGATCGTCGACATCACCGTCGATCGAGGTCGTACCGACTCCGTGATCACTGCAGCCGGCAGCCGAATCGCCTGCGACGCACTCGTTCTCACCGCAGACCTGCCCGTCGTCGATCGACTCCTCGACCGGGCGTCGGTATCGAAGAAGGGCCGACGCAACGGTTACGGCGTCGTCTCGCCGTCGGCGGTCGTCGCGCACGGAACCGTTCCCGTAGAGCTGACGGAGACGTGGCCCGCTCGCGCGCACCACACCATCGACTTCGGCGACGAATGGGCCGAGACCTTCCGCCGCATCACCGCACGATCGGGCAAGGGATCCTTGATGGCCGATCCGTCCCTGCTGATAACCCGACCGTCGGTGAGCGATCCCGATCTCGAAGTGGTGCGCGGCGGAGTCCGCAGCGAGCCGGTGTCCATCCTCGCACCGTGCCCCAATCTCGACAGCGCTCCACTGCCGTGGAACGAGCTGGCGCAGCCGTACCTCCGTGAAATCCTGACGACTCTGGAGGCTCGCGGATACAAGGGCCTGCTCGACGGATTCACGCTCGACCACATCGACACACCCGAGACCTGGGCACGCAAGGGCATGATCGAGGGTTCTCCGTTCTCGTCCGCCCACGTGTTTCGGCAGACCGGGCCGTTCCGACGCAAGAACATGGTCGCCGGGCTCGACAACGTGGTTCTCGCCGGCTCGGGCACGACGCCCGGAGTGGGCGTTCCCACGGTTCTGGTGTCGGGAAAGCTCGCCGCAGAGCGGGTGACGGGGCGCACGGGACGGTAGGTTCGTTCGATTCACTGCGTCGACCAACTAAGCTGAGCGCGATCGTTTGCCGGTCGCGCTCATTGCTGCGACCATGATCGTTCGGTGATCGGCGTGAACCAGCGGCCGGCGTACAGATCTCGACCCACAACTCGTTGCAGAGGAGGAGCAGGCGGCAATGTCTTCGATTTCGTCGCACTCCACCTCCGAGGATCGATCGTCGGACGGCGACCCCCCGTCCTCGGCTTCGCGACGACCGTCGAGACTGACCGCAACGGGCAATTTCCTGCGCAGTCCCGAGGGCAAGGCCGCACTGCTCGGTGTGGTCGGTGCCGTCTGCATCGTGTTCGGCGGATTCGGTGCGGGCAGCGTGCGCCGACGCGATCCGTTGCTCGAGGAGATGCACCTGTCGTGGCTGCGATTCGGCCACGGATTCGTACTCTCGACCATCATCGTCTGGGTCGGCGTACTGCTGATGATCACCGCCTGGGTTCGACTCGGACGCGCGACCCTGCACGGCCGCACCACGGTTGGCGAACTGCGCTGGATCGTCCCGGCATGGACCGCACCACTGCTGCTGTCGGTGCCGATGTTCAGCCGCGACGCGTACTCCTACCTGGCGCAGGGCGCTCTGCTCCGCGACGGATTCGACCCGTATGCCGTTGGCCCCGTTGCCAATCCGGGAGTTCTACTCGACAACGTCAGCAATGTGTGGACCACGACCACTGCGCCGTACGGTCCGTTGTTCCTACTGCTCGCTCGCGGAATCACCAGCCTCACCGGTGACAACGTCATCGCCGGAACCATGCTGCTGCGCCTGACGATGTTGCCCGGCCTGGCCCTGATGATGTGGGCGGTTCCGCGGCTGGCGAAGCACCTCGGCGGCCGAGCGACCACCGCGGTGTGGCTCGCCGTACTCAACCCTCTGGTTCTGATCCACCTGATCGGCGGAGTGCACAACGAGTTACTCATGGTGGGCCTGATGACCGCGGGGATCGTGCTGACGCTCGAACATCGACACGTGGGCGGCATCGCACTGGTTGCGATCGCGGTGGCGATCAAGGCCACAGCAGGCCTGGCGCTGCCTTTCCTGGTGTGGATCTGGATGCTCCATCTGCGCGAGAAGGCGCGGGCGGAGGGTCGAACGCCGATGTCGCCCGGCCTCGCATTCATCAAGACCGCAGGTATCGGTGCCGCCGTCTTCGTCGCCGTGTTCGTCGTGGCATCGGTGATCGCCGGAGTCGGAATCGGTTGGCTGACGGCGCTTTCCGGATCGGCAAAGATCATCAATTGGCTCTCGCTGCCCACGATCCTGGCGCACCTGGTGACCGTCAGCACCTCGTGGTTCCTCGATCTTCGCCTCGGACCCGTTCTGGATGTCACCCGTCTGCTGTGCGCGATCGCACTGGTGGTCGTTCTTGCGGCGGCCTGGTGGTTGGGCCGCAGATCCGAACGCGATGCAGTCAAGGGCATCCTGATCGCCCTGGTCGCCACCGTCGTCCTCTCCCCCGCAGCCCTGCCCTGGTACTACTCGTGGCCACTGGCGATCGCCGCAGGCTTCGCACTCTCGCGCACGACCCTGATGATCCTGACGGGTCTGTCGACGTGGCTCATGCTCGTCTTCCAACCCGACGGATCGATCGGCCTGTACACGTTCGGACACGTCGCACTGGCGATCTTCGCCGCGGTCGTCGCAGCTCTGGCTCTGACGCGCGTCGATCCGCTGCGTTTACGATCGGACCGATCCAGGGAACACCGTGCCGTGCCGAACGCACCCAAGACCCCAGCAACGGAACCGACCGGAGACGAATCCACGTCATGAAGGCCCACGTGATGAGAGAACTGGACGGTATCGATCCGGAGCTGCACGAGGCGTACCGCATCTGTCGTGAACTCAACGCTCAGCACGGCAAGACATACTTCCTCGCCACTCGCCTGCTCCCCACCGACAAGCGAGCCGGCGTGCACGCGCTGTACGGGTTCGCCCGGATGGTCGACGACATCGTCGACCTCGAGGGCACCGACATCGCCGTGGGATCGGACGAGCTCAACGCCCGTCGCATCGTCGAACTCGACGTGATCGAATCCCGGGTGCGCGACGCCTTGGCGGGAAAACCGTTGTCCGACAGCGTGTCCGATCAGGTATTGAGCGCCTTGTGCGACACCGTGGCGCGCTACGACATTCCGCACGACTACTTCTTCGCGTTCATGCACTCGATGCGCATGGACATTCCGGGGAGCCCGATGTTCGTCTCGCGCTACCGCACGATGGAGCAGTTGCGCGAGTACATGTACGGCTCCGCTGCGGTGATCGGACTGCAGATGTTGCCGATCCTGGGAACGGTCGTCGAGCGGTCCGAGGCCGAGCCCCCCGCCGCAGCCCTGGGCGAGGCGTTCCAGCTCACCAACTTCATCCGCGACATGGGTGAGGACCTCGACCGCGACCGCATCTATTTGCCCACCGACGAACTCGCGGCGTTCGGCGTCGACGAGGAACTACTCCGGTGGTGCCGCACCACGGGGAACGTCGACGCCCGGGTCACCCGCGCCCTCGCACACCTGATCGCCGTCACCCGCTCGATCTACCGCACGTCCGATGCAGGCATCGAGATGCTGGATCCGCGAGTGCGACCGTCGATGCGCACGGCGTCGATCCTGTACGGCCGCATACTCGCAGAGGTCGAGGCACAGGGTTACCGGGTGCTCTCCCAGCGGGCGACGGTGCCGCAGTGGACCCGAGCGCGCATCGCGCTTCCGCAGTTCGCCGTCACCGGCTGGAAGCGCGCGACGGTTCGCTAGAAGGCCATCGCCTGTGCGCGCCTGATCACTTCGCGCATCAGGTCGCCGTGCAGAGCGGCGACGGGTGCACCGGGCAGGCTCTCGTCCTCGGTGAACAGCCACCGCAGGATCTCCTCGTCCTCGTACCCGCCGTCGTGCAGCACGGCCAGCAGACCGGGCAGCCCCTTGACGATGGTGCCCTTGCTCGTATCCAGGAACTGCTCCGGCACGACGGGCACGCGCGAGCGCTTCAGGGCGAGCAACTGGCGATCTCGAACGAGCTGTTCGACGCGGGTCTTGGGGATGTCGAGGATCTTCGCGACATCGGCGAACTGCAGCACAGACTCCGACGGATCGAGCACGTCGTCGGCATAGGGAATGGCACTCACGCAGGTAACGTTAACGGGTCCGGCGTCCAGACTTCAAAAGCGTGACAGCCGGGTCGTTCCGGAGGCTCCACTCCTGCCGCCGGGTCGTTCCGCAGGCTCCACTCCTGTGCAGCCGGCCACGCCGGACCGAAGACACAAGCCACGATCGTCGGTCGGCATCCCCGGCACCGATACGATCGTCTTCAGCGTCCGGCGACCGAGCCGGAAGACGAGTGGACGACGAGGGGAGGTTCGGTGATACCGGGTTCGATGCTCGATCGTCGATACCGAATAGACGCACCGATCGCGCGCGGCGGTATGTCGACGGTCTACCGCGGACTCGACACCAGGCTCGACCGCCCCGTAGCGGTGAAGATCATGGACCCGAAGTTCGCCGAGGACCCGCAGTTCGTCCAGCGCTTCGAGTTCGAGGCGCGGGCAGTGGCCAGGCTCAGCCACCCGGGCCTCGTCGCCGTTTACGACCACGGGCGCGACGGCGAACACGCCTTCCTCGTCATGGAACTCGTCGAGGGCGGAACGCTGCGTGAACTGCTGCGCGAGCGTGGACCGATGCCCCCGCATGCTGCAGCGGCCGTCATCCGGCCGGTTCTCGACGCACTCGCCGTCGCCCATCGAGCCGGTCTGGTGCACCGCGACATCAAGCCCGAGAACATCCTGATCAGCGACGACGGCGACGTCAAGATCGCCGACTTCGGCCTCGTCCGAGCCATAGCGGCCTCCACCGTGACATCGAGCAGTGTGATTCTGGGCACCGCCGCGTACCTGTCTCCCGAGCAGGTCACCACCGGATCCGCGTCCGCGAGCAGCGACGTCTACGGCGTCGGTGTCGTGCTGTTCGAGCTGCTGACCGGACGCACACCGTTCACCGGCGACACCTCACTGTCCATCGCCTACCAGCGCATCGACAACGACGTACCGCTCCCCTCCACCCTCATCGCCGGCGTCCCCCCGCAGTTCGACGAGGTGGTCCAACGCGCCACCGTCCGCGCCCCGGAACACCGGTACCGCAATGCCGACGACATGGCCCGCGCCCTACGCGCTGCCGCGTCGGCGCTCGCGCTGCCCGAGTACCGAGTGCCCGCACCCAAGCGCTCGGCGGAGCACCTGAGCTCGGCCGCAGCCGGAGCACCGACGACGGTCGCAGGAAACCGTCCGCCGTCCGCTCGCACCCAGGTCGTGGACACTTCGCCGCCCCCACCTCCGCAACACGGGGTGCAGCACACCCGAGTGGTCACCTCGCCGACGTCCCGAGGCGTAGACGACCGCCAGGAACCGTTCGATGCGCCGCCCGCCGGACCACCCCCGACCGGCCGACGACACTACGAATTCCCCGACTTCGACGCCGATCGCCAACGCTCGCGCCGAGCGATCGTCATCTGGCTCCTCGTCGTCGCCCTGCTCGCCGTACTCGTCGGGCTCGGCGGATGGTGGATGGGCTCGGGTCGTTACACCGCCGTCCCGATGGTGGACGGACTCGACACCACCGGTGCCACCAGCGCTGTGGAAGCCGCCGGTCTCGAGGCCGCGGTGCGCGGAACCTACTCCGACTCGGTGGACACCGATCTTCTCATCGGCACCGACCCCACCGGCGGATCGCGAATCGCCAAGGGCGACACGGTGTCTCTCTTGGTATCGCTGGGTCGCCCCACCGTTCCCTCCATCGACGCGGACGCATCCGTCGAAGACATGGAACAACAATTGCGAGACCGGACTTTCACACCCGTCGACGGCGGCGAGGCCTTCAGCACCTCCGCACCGATCGGCGGAGTCGCAGCACTGGACCCACCGCCCGGCACCGTGCTGTCGACCGGTACCGCGGTCACGGTGCTGCGCAGCAAGGGAGCACCGCCGGTCGAAGTTCCCGACGTACGCGGGCAGAGCGTCGACCAGGCCCGAACGACGCTGGAATCGGTGGGCATCACCGTCGGCGAGGTTCGGGAGACCTTCGACGAGGACACCGACGGCGGCAAGGCGATCGGATCGACGCCCGAAGCCGGACAGACCGTACGATCCGGGTCAACCGCGGTGCTCGAGGTGTCCAACGCCGTCACGGTGCCGTCGCTGCTGGGCCGGTCGGTCGGGTCGGCCCGGACCACCCTAGAGACGTTGGGCCTGACGATCGACGTCCGTCAGGTGGTGGACACCGACGGGTCTCTGGTCATCACCCAGAGCCCCGGAGCCGGTTCTCGGGTGGAACCGGGCTCCGAGGTCATGGTCGTCTCACTGCCCTGAGTCGTCTCACTGCCTTGATCAGTCGCGGAGCATCTCGGCTACGAGGAACGCCAGTTCGATGCTCTGCTGCGTGTTCAGGCGCGGGTCGCAGGCGGTCTCGTACCGACCGGCGAGGTCGAGGTCCGAGATGTCCTGGGCGCCACCGAGGCACTCGGTGACGTTGTCGCCGGTCAATTCGACGTGAATTCCGCCCGGATGCGTTCCGAGGCCGTTGTGCACCTCGAAGAATCCCTGCACCTCGTCGACGATGCGGTCGAAGTGCCGCGTCTTGTAGCCGGTCGAGGCCTCGTGGGTGTTGCCGTGCATCGGATCGCACTGCCAGATGACCTGGTGGCCGGTGGCCTGAACCTTCTCGATGATGGCGGGCAGGATGTCGCGCACCTTGCCGTTGCCCATGCGTGAAATCAGCGTCAGACGTCCCGGCTTGTTGGTCGGGTCGAGACGCTCGACGTACTCGACGGCCATCTCGGGCGTGGTCGTGGGCCCGATCTTGAGACCGATCGGGTTGGAGATCAGCTCGGCCAGCGCGATGTGCGCCCCGTCGAGCTGGCGGGTGCGGTCGCCGATCCACAGGAAGTGCGCGGACAGGTCGTACAGCTTGGGGTGATCGTCGGTGTTGTCCAGGCGCAGCATCGCACGCTCGTAGTCGAGCACGAGTGCTTCGTGACTGGCGAAGATCTGCGCGGTGTGCAGGTTGGGGTCCGAGACGCCGCAGGCATCCATGAAGCGCAGTCCGCGATCGATCTCCCCCGCGAGCGCCTCGTAGCGGGCACCGGCGGGCGACTGGGCGACGAACTCGCGGTTCCAGTCGTGCACCTTGTGCAGATCCGCCATACCGGCACCGGTCAGTGCGCGGACCAGGTTCATCGCCGCGCTTGCATTGGCGTAGGCGCGCACCAGTCGCGACGGATCGTGGCCGCGGACGCTCTCGTCGGCGACGAGGGAGTTGATCATGTCGCCGCGGTAGGACTGCAGACCGAGCGCGTCGATGTTCGACGAACGCGGCTTGGCGTACTGCCCGGCGATACGGGCGACCTTGACCACCGGCATGCTCGCGCCGTAGGTGAGCACCACCGCCATCTGCAGCAGCGTGCGGATGTTGCCCTTGATGTGCGGCTCGGTGTTGTCGACGAACGTCTCGGCGCAATCGCCACCCTGCAGCAGGAAGGCCTCACCGCGAGCGACGGCGGCGAGCTTGTCCGACAACGCCTCCACCTCACCAGCGACGGTGATCGGCGGAACGCTCTCGAGCACCTTGCGCATGTCGGCAGCATGCTCGGGATCCCACTGCGGTTGCTGCGCAGCCGGCTTGGCCAACGCATCGTCCAATCGAGAGCGCAACGTCGGTGACAACGGCGGCAGGTCGGGCAAGCGATCGATGGGTACGTCGACAGTCCAGTTCACCGCTACAGGATATTCGCACCGCCGAAGCCGCAGGACAACGGGTGTTCACCCGCGGTACGAGTACTCCTCGATCGCCTGGAACTTCGCCAGATTGTGCCGCGCGTCGGCGAGGGCGTCGTGCGCGTCGTCCGGCACCGACGGCAGCTCGGGACTGCCGCGATCCTCCCAGTGCTGGCGCAGCTCACGGGTGAACCGTGGCAACGAACGCGGCAATTCGGTCATCGAGCCCCACAGCTGGCAGAGCGCCACGTGGTCGTAAGCCGCCACCCACGCCCACAGTTCGACCTCGGCACCGTAGTGCGGAACGAGAAATTCGAGCAGTTCGTCTCGGATTCGTGACCGGCTCATCCACAGCGGCGACGAGTACGGTGGCAGCTTGGGAAGCACGTTGCGGCGGACCCAGCGGCCGGCGCGCTCGGGATCGAACTCGGAGGACACCGCATAGAACTCGCGACCGTCCTCCGACACCACACCGATCGAGACCAACTCGATTGTGCGACCATCCTCGATGAACTCTGTGTCGTAGAAGTAGCGCACGCGGCTCACCCTAGCGCGTACCCGACACGCCCCCCACGTACCGGTAGCCCCGATCCGAACAGCCCTGAAAGGGAACGTTGTGACCTCGCCCGACACCAACCGTCCGGTCGCCGAAGCATCGGAGCCTGCCGCGCCGACGCGACGCCGGTGGCCGAGTTGGGCGGTGGCGTCGAGCAGGGTCCTGGTCCTGATCGGTGCCGTCGTCGGTGTGCTGTTCCATCTCAACGGCTTTCCGGGTCTGCGCACGATCGGTGAGCATTACCGACTCGATCTGGACGTGTATCGACTCGGCGGTCAGGTGTTCGCCGAGGGCGGGGATCTCTACGGTCAGCTGCCACCGATCGCGACCGGTACGACGCTGCCGTTCACCTATCCCCCGATCGCCGCGGCGATCTTCAGCCCGCTGTCGTCGGTGTCGCTGTACGCCGCGTCGATCGCGGTCACCGTGCTGTCGATGCTCTTGCTGCTGGTGACCGTCGTGGTGACCCTCACCTCGCTGGGTCTGCGTCCCCGCACGCTCGTATGGTGGTCTGCCGGAGCGGTGTTCGCGGTGGCCGTGCTGCTGCTCGAGCCGGTCACCTCGACGCTGAACTACGGGCAGATCAACATCGTGCTGATGGCGTTCGTTGCACTGGACTGCCTGCCGAAGAAGACGCCGTGGCCCCGAGGAGTGCTGATCGGTCTCGTGGCCGCCGTCAAGCTCACACCCGCGGTGTTCGTACTGTTCTTCTTGTTGCGCAAGGACTTTCGAGCTGCAGTGGTGTCGGTACTGAGTTTTGCGGTGTTCACCGCGATCGGTTTCGCGCTGACGTGGTCCGACTCGGTGAAGTACTGGACCGAGACGATCGTCGATTCCGACCGAATCGGCGGCCCGGCCTACCCGCCCAACCAGTCGATCACCGGAGTGCTCGCGCGGCTCGGGTTGGACGAATTGCCCCGGTCGATCCTGTGGCTCGCGTTGTCGGTGGTGGTACTCGCCATTGCGGCGGTGGCGATGCGAAAAGCGTTCGCCGCAGGCGAGACTGCGCTCGCGCTGACGATCAACGCCATGTTCGGTCTGCTGGTCTCGCCGGTCTCGTGGTCACACCACTGGGTGTGGGCCATCCCGTTCACAGTGGTGCTCGCCGTCCTCGGCTACCGCCGCCGCAGTGCGTTGCTGGCGACTCTGGTGGCCGTCGGGCTGGCGTTGATGCTCTATCCGCCGCACTGGAAGCTCGGCGAGGGCCGATGGAGCGGTCTGGGCTGGCCGCTCGTGGATCAGTTCGCTGCCTCGGGCTACGTGTGGTGGGCGCTCGCGTCGATCGTCGCGCTGGCCGCGATCGGGTGGACCGACCGAACCGATACGACAGCCGGCACCCGTTCCGCACTCTGATCGCGGAGCTGGCCGGCAGAGATTCAGCTGGCCTTGGAATCCGGGATACGCTGCGCCGTCGGAGCCGACTCCGCTTCGGGTGCAGTCTTCTTCAGAGATGCGGCGTACACGTCCACGTACTCCTGACCGGAGAGCAACATCAGGTCGTACATCACCTCGTCGGTGACGGCGCGCTCGACGAAACGGTTGCCGGCCATACCTTCGAAGCGCGAGAAGTCGATGGGCTTTCCGATCCGAATGGTGACCTTCGCCGGACGCCACACACGCGAACCGATCGGGTTCATCTTCTCGGTACCGATCATCGCGACCGGAATCACCTGGACCCCGGTCTGCAGTGCCAGACGCGCCATCCCGGTCTTGCCCTTGTACAGCCGAGCGTCGGGTGACCGCGTGCCCTCGGGGTAGATACCGAGAACCTTGCCTGCTTCGATCACGCGCACGCCTGCGTTGAGTGCGTCCTGTGCCGCGTCGGCTCCGGTGCGATCGATCGGTACCTGCCCGACCGCGGTGAAGAACCACTTCTGGAACGCGCCCTTGAGGCCCGGTCCGGTGAAGTACTCGCTCTTGGCGAGGAACGTGATGCGCCTGGGCGTCTTGAGCGGGAGATAGAAAGAATCGAGAACAGCCTTGTGGTTGCTGGCCAGAATGACCGGACCCTCCGTCGGGATGTTCTCCGCACCCTCGATCGTGGGCCGACCCAGGGCGATGAGAAGGGGGCCGACGAAAATGTACTTAACCAGCCAGTACCACATTGACATGCTCCCTGATGGTGGTCGGGAAATCGTTTGGTGCCGCCTCGCCCTGGAGCGAATCGACTGCGGTCGTGCATCCTCGAACCGTGCCGCGTAGTGAACTGTACCCACGGTTTATGACACCAGCCACATCATCTCCGACACCGGGACAGAGGTCACAGGAAGCGAGCGAAGAACGGTCAGCGAACCCCGGTGACGAACACCGTCCGGGCCAACTCCGCGGCCCCGATCATGCCTGCTGCCTCACCGAGTTGAGTACTGCGGATTCGGGCGAGGGGTCGATGCCCCGCACCGGTCACCAGCTCCGCGTACTTGTCGGTCGCGCGGGCCAGGAACTGACTCGACGACGTCGCCACTCCACCGGCCAACACGATCAGATCGGGGTCGTACACGTCGCTGACCATCGAGAGCCCGACTCCGAGCCACTGCGCGAAGTCTTCCATGGTGCGGCGGGCGATCGAGTCACCCTCGTGCGCAGCACTGGCAATTCGGCGGCCGGTCAGAGAACCCGGATCGAGAAACACCTCCCGTGCCAGGGTCGTCGACGACGCCGGGTCCGCCGCCAGCAACTCGACTGCGGTGTCCACCAGAGCGGTGCCGCTGCAGTACCGCTCCCAACAACCGCGCTTGCCGCACGGGCATGCCCGCCCGTCCGGCACGACCTGGATGTGACCGAGTTCCGGTGCCACGCCGTGGCTACCCCGATAGATCCTGCCGTCGATCAGCAGCGCCGCACCGATGCCGGTACCGATGGCCACCATCACCACGTTGCGGCCCCCGGACGCGGCACCGAAGCGATACTCGGCCCACGCCGCAGAATTGGCGTCGTGCTCGAGCAGCACCGGCAGACCGATGCGCATGCTCATCTCCGTCGCCACGGGGGTGTTCACCCACGGCAGGTGCGGGGCGAAGAGAACCGTCGTGCGATCGGAGTCGATGAACCCGGCGACGGCGAGCCCGACGGCCGCGATGTCGTGTCGCCCGGCCAGCTCCTGCACGGCCCGGTCGAGACCGCGTTCGAGCGCGCGAGCAGTGTGCGGAGTAGGAGCGGCCGTCGAGTCGAGCACCTGACCGTCCTCGTCGACGACGGACGCCCGCAAGCTGGTCCCGCCCACGTCGATGCCTACCGTCAGCCGCTGGTGGTGCCGCTTCATTCGTTCATGCCTTCCTCGGCCGTCCCCCACGCGGCCTGCACCCGAGTCGCTCCGCTCACGGACGCTCCTGCTCGTCCGAACGCGAATTCTTCACTCGAACGGTAATCGGAACGAACGACGCGGGGCGGTCATCCTGAAGTTTCGTGTCGACCGACACGTCCGCGACCTCCGCCGGGTCCGCGGGGGTGCCGGCACTGCCGGGCCCGGATTCGGCCGCGGTCCCAGATGACGGCGGGGTGGTCTGAGCCTGCGCTGCGGAGTGCGCCGCCCCGGAGGTCGTGTGATCGGCGAGCAGCTGACGCAACAGCGCGATCACCACGGCGCTCTCGGAGGCCACCAGCTCGACGAGATCGTGGCGCTCCCCGCGCACCAGAGCCGCGAGTGCGCAGACCGGGCACCAACTGCATCCCTGTTGGTCCCGATCCTGCTGCGTCTCGGCGACGCGACGCATAATGGGCTCGAGTCGCGTCAGCACGGTGTCGGCCAGGGCCAGCAGGTCCGCCCCCAGCTCGGAATGGTCCGAGTTCATCGACACACCCCGGCCGCCAGGGTCGTAGGAGTCACAGTGGCCACACGTCGGGGTTCGGACGAAAACGCACCACCAGGCACGGTCCGTCGAGTTCGGCGGAGTCGGCGACGCACCGACGCAGCACCGACGCCAATCTGATGCGCCGTCGCCTCCCGTCGGCACTCACTATCAAGTCGTCCTCCACTCGCCCCAGGCCCAAGGTCGTCGAATCCACCACCGGCAGCAGCATTCTCATCGCGTACACGGATTCGAGTCCGCTACCCGACTCGAGTACCACCGAAGGCTGCTCACCCCAGCCCGGCGCGCGCCGTTCGAGGGAGTCCGGTTCGAGGCGATCGGCCACATCTTGCAAGGGCCCCAACCCTACCGGTTCACCGGGAGCGTGCTCCACCTCCACGACCGGCACCGTACCGATGCGTCGGCGCAGCTCGGCGACCGCGTCGAGCTGCGCCGCCCGCCACCTCTCGAACCAGAACACCGCCGGATGAGCGCCCACCAGACCGATCGACGACGCGTTGAGCTTCGGCAGGATTCTGTTGACCAGAACACGATCGATTCTGATTCCGAGCAGAGCAGCTGCCGACAGCGTTCTTTCCGCGTCGACGATGGAGAGCTGTTCGGCAGTGACGACCACGGTCGCCCCGGTACGGGCGGAGTCGGTGATCAGGGACCGGACGGAGTCGACCTGCGCGAGGATTCGCTCGATCATCGCCACCACGAGGGTCAGACGTACATCGGAGCCGGTGCCGGCGACCATTCGAGCATGCAGGGGCCAGATCCGCTCGACGTACGCGGCGACGGTATCGGGCAGCTGCAGCGTTCGCAGGGCATCCGCCGACGCGGGAAGGTCGACTATCACTGTGTCCCAGCGATTCTCGTCGGCAAGACGGCAGATCTCGTGCATTCCGAGCAGCTCTTCGACTCCGGGCAGACCGAGCAGCTCCTCCGGTTCGATCGCTCCGAAGCTCACCCCGTGCTCGTGTCCCGTGGACGCCACGGCCATCAACGAGCCCAACCCCCGGTACCGCGCTTCGAGCAACGTCAACGTGTCGATCTCGACGATGTCGAGGCCGGGCGCGATCGAACGAACACCGGACGGGCCCTCGGCCTCGGCGTCCCCCGCGAATGCGTCGGCCAGCGAGTGCGCCTGGTCGACGGAGGCGATCAGTACCCGTTCACCGGCCTGGGCCAGTCGCAGCCCGGACGCAGCCGCCAGCGTCGTCTTACCCGCGCCACCTTTGCCGAGGAACAGCAACACCGTGGTGCGGGCTTCGGTGCGAGCTTCGCTCAGCCTTCGACCCGCTTCTTCAATTCCTTGAGCGCGGTGTCGGTGATGACCTTCTCTGCCTTGCGCTTGAACAGACCGATCATCGGGATGTTGAGATCGACGGTGAGCTCGTACGTCACGTCGGTGCCGCTGCCGGTCTCCTTCAACGTGTACGAGCCGTTCTGCGACTTCTGCATCTCACCCGATACGAGGTTCCACGAGACCGAATTGCCGTCGGCAGCCCAGTCGTACTCGAGCTCGTAGGTGTCCTTCACCATCCCTGCGTCCAACACGAACTTGACGCGCTTTCCGCGGCCGTCCGCACCGACCTCGAGGACCTCGACGGATTTCGCGGCCGACACCCACGTGGGGTACGCGTCGAAATCGGCGATGACGTCCATGACCCGGCTCGGTGGGGCTTCGACGACGATCGACCTCTGGGTTTTCTCCGCCATGACTACTGGTCCGCTTCCTCTCGGGTACATCGATCAGCTCGGTTCGCTTCGGTGCCGTCGAACTCGCGCAGGCCTATCTCACACGATCGGTCCGCCGACGCACAACGCGAACCGGCCGACCGTACCGCGCGGTTCATTCGCGAGTCGAAGTCGACGCTACGTGGTGGGGTGCCTCACCTGCCGACCGACCGGCCTCGAGCTCTCGTTTGAGCTCGAATGTCATCGCACGTCCGGCCACCCGCCGGGCGTGCTGATGCGCCGCGACGTCGGCGTCTGCGGTGGGTTCGGCGTGCAGGAAGTAATGCACGATCACACCGTCCAGCGCAGGCTCGAGCCACAGTTCCATCGTTCCGACGACACCGCCGCGCACCGCCCAGCGGATCCCCTTCTCACCCCGGTCCTCGGTTACGGTCAGATTCAGATCGGGCCACCATCGACGCCACCGCTCGGGCGAGGCGAACGCGTGAGCCACCCGCTCGCCGGGGGCGGCCACGAACGTCTGATCCGCAACTTGAATACTGCTCATCGACAGAGCTTCACATACCGCGTCCCCGGCCGTGCGCGTCGAGGTGTCTTCGAAGGCCCCGAGCCCGGGTCTAGAGTATCTGTGAAGCCGAGCTATCGACTTTCGTTCTCCCCGTTCTATCCGGAGGTAATCCCGTGCGCGAGTTCACCGTCGCCGCAAAATACGACATCGCGGACACCGACTCGGCTGTCGATACCGTCTTCGTCCGCGCCCGCAACTCACCGAACGCAACAGTGTTCCGCCGCCAGGTCGATGAGCAGTGGCTCGACGTCACCGCCGCCGAGTTCGAGCAACTGGTGGTGGGAGTGGCACAGGGCCTGATCGCCGCCGGCATCGAGCAGGGCGATCGCGTCGCTCTGATGTCGTCGACGCGATTCGAGTGGTCGGTTCTCGACTACGCGATCTGGGCCGCGGGCGGCGTGACGGTACCGATCTACGAGACGTCCTCGGCCGGGCAGGTGGAATGGATTCTCGAAGACGCCGAGCCGGTCCTGCTGATCCTCGAGAACGACGCACACGTGCTGGAGACGAAGGACGTTGTGGCAGCGGCCCCGTCGGTCCGCACGACGTTCGTCATCGAGAACGCATCAGGCACGGACGCAGTGCAGGCGCTGATCGACGGCGGTGCTGCGGTCTCCGAAGACCAGGTGCATCAACGTGTTTCAGCACTCGCCTCGTCGGACCCGGCAACCTTGATCTACACCTCGGGAACCACCGGTCGCCCCAAGGGCGTCCAACTCACCCATGCCAATCTGCTCGCCGAATCACTCGGGATTCGCGAGACCTCACTGAAATCACTGATGAGGCAGGGCCGTAGCACGCTGATGTTCCTTCCGCTCGCGCATGTTCTCGCACGCGCAGTGAGCATCGCGTCGTTCGACGCCGGAGTCACTCTCGGCCACACCAACGACATCCCGAACCTCGTCGCGACGTTCGGCACGTTCCAGCCGGACTTCATCCTCTCGGTTCCGCGAGTGTTCGAGAAGGTCTTCAACACCGCAAAGCAAAAGGCGCACGCAGACGGCAAGGGAAAGATCTTCGACCTCGCCACCGAATGCGCAGTGGCATGGAGTGAAGCCCAGGACACCGGCGGACCGGGAATCGTGTTGCGCGCCAAGCACACCGTGTTCGACAAGTTGGTCTACGGCAAGCTTCGGGCAGCGCTCGGCGGCAAGTGCGAACTCGCCATCTCCGGCGGAGCGCCTCTCGGTTCCCGTCTGGGCCATTTCTACCGGGGCATCGGCGTGACGATCTACGAGGGCTACGGGCTGACCGAAACCACCGCGGCGTTCGCGGTCAACACCATCGGATTCCAGCGCGTGGGCAGCGTCGGGCGCCCCTTGCCCGGCAACACCGTGCGTATCGCCGAGGACGGAGAGATCCAACTCCGCGGACCGGTCGTGTTCGACGGCTATTGGCGCAACGAGGTCGCGACCGCCGAGTCGCTGGACGACGGCTGGTTCCGCACCGGCGATCTCGGTTCCGTCGACGACGACGGATACATCACCATCTCGGGTCGCAAGAAGGAACTGATCGTCACCGCAGGCGGCAAGAACGTCTCACCGGCCGGACTGGAAGACCAGTTGCGGGCGGGCGCGCTGATCAGCCAGGCAGTCGTCGTGGGCGATCAGAAGCCCTTCATCGGCGCGCTCATCACCCTGGATCCGGATGCGTTCGATCGCTGGAAGTCCTCCCACGGCAAGGCCGCCGACGCCACCGCAGCCGATCTGCAGACCGACCCCGAGCTCGTCGCGGAGATCGACGCCGCCGTCGCCGACGCGAACAAGTCCGTCTCGCATGCAGAGTCGATCAAGAAGTATCGACTTCTCCCCCACGACTTCTCGGAGGAGAACGGCGAGCTGACTCCCACCATGAAGCTCAAGCGCAACGTCATCACCGCGGCCTACGCCGACGAGATCGAATCGATCTACGCCCGGTAGGTGCACCGCATCGCGGTGACGAACGTCAGATCAGCGACCGCAGCTTCTCGGTCAGCACGTCCCAGCGCCATTCCGCGTCCACCCATGCGCGGCCGGCGTTGCCCATCTGCGTGGCCAGCGTGCGATCGGAGAGGATCTTCACGATCGCGTCGGTGATGTCCGAGACCGACGTCCCGTCGACGACGAGGCCGGTCTTGTTGTGCTGCACCGCTTCCGGCGCACCCCCGGACATGCCGGCAACGACGGGTACACCGCAGGAGGACGCTTCGAGGTAGACGATGCCGAGACCTTCTACATCGAGGCCTGCGCCTCGGGTTCGGCTCGGCATCGCGAACACGTCGGCGATGGTGTGGTGGGCGGCGAGCTCCGCCGACGGCACGGTGCCGGTGAACACCACGTGTTGTTCCATCCCGGTGGATCGAACGAGCTCGCGCAGAGTCTTCTCGTACGGCCCGCCGCCGACGATCACCAGGACCGCTCCGTCGACGGCTCGGCGGATCCCCGGGAGCGCCCGGATCAGGAAATCCTGACCCTTGCGCGGAACGAGCCGGGACAGGCACAGAATTGTGGGGCGATCACCGAGGCCGTAGCGCGCGCGTAATTCCGCTCGCGCGGCGTCGTCGGGCACGAAGCGATCGGTATCGACACCGGGCGGCAGATGTTCGAGGGCGGCAGACCGACCGAACGCCGAGCTGAAGCGCCCCCGGGTGTACTTGCTGACGTAGGTCACCACGTCGGTGTTCTCGCCGATCGTGCGCAGGGTCGCCCGCCCGCCCGGCACCATCGACCAACCGACCTCGTGACCGTGTGTACTCGCGACGATGCGGTCGGCCCCGGCCTTGCGCAGGTACGACGACATCACCGCCAGCGGAGCCGAGGCACCGAACCACACCGAATCGCAGCCTCGGGACTTCAGGATTCGAGCCGCACGACGCGCAACGAGCGGAGTCGGCAACATCAGTGTCGTCGGATGCCTGATCACCTCGAAAGGCTGTCTGGCGTCGAACTTCTCGTGCGAGTCGCCGCGCCACCGAGGTGCGTACACCACCAGCTCGTCGGCCGGGAGCTGCGAGGCGAAGCTGTGCAGATAGGACTGAATACCACCCGGGCGAGGAGGAAAGTCGTTCGTCACGAGCAGAGTACGACGCATGGCGTCAACCGTAGCGCCCCGTCTCAGCGGGCCTGGAGAGCCACCCAGTCGCCCCACGCGGCCACGAATTGCGCCTGGCTCATCCCCAACACCGACGCGAAGGCAGAGTCGGTGGAGCTCTCGGACACGAGCGCTTCGTACAGAGTGCGCAGCGTCGGCTCCCCGAACCGATCGGCCACGAATGCGAACACCGACCACGCCGATTCGTAGGCCACACTCGACCTGGCACCCCCGGCACCGAAATCCTCGTTCTTCGGCAGCACCGTCGGCGGCCCACCGGCCGCCACGATCGCCGCGAGAGTGGGCGCGAGTTGCGCGAACTCGGCACCGGAATTTCGGTACCCGGAATAGTCTGCGAACCCCTCCGACACCCACAACTCCGTACCGTCGGACGTCTGCGCCCTCGCCGCCACATGGGTCAACTCGTGTCGCAGAACCGAGCGCACGGTGAACGGCGTCAACCGCGTCGCGGCGTCAGGACCGAACACCACCCGCTGACCCGTCGGACGGGAGCCGTCGCCCGCAACCGCGTCGGACACCGTCACCGCGGCCACGTCGGTGGACGGATCGGACCCCGTCAGTTCGGCGAACTCCTGCGCGGAGGACGCGACGAACACCAGCCCGTCGCGCGCCCAGTCGTCTCCCCAGAAATCGGTGACGGCCGCGATTGCCGACGGAAGTTCGGCCGCGAGGCTCTCGACGAACTGCTCGCGGTCCGGATGCCCCATGACCACCGATGTCCCGGCCGCGGTGGGCACCGAACGAACGGTCAAAGGACCGAAATCCCACGGCCCACGCCAGGTGTGGCGGCGGTACTCGGTCAGGTCCGCATCGTCGACCAGCCGCCATCGACCGTCCCGCTCGGCGACGACGAGTGAGACCGGCCGACGCGTCGGCGATGCGTCCGGCCCGGTGACCGCGTACCGCAGATACACAGGGGGTGCCCAGACATCGGTGGCATCCAGCGCCTCGGCGATCGGCGGCGGAACCGGAGTTTCGGGCTCGTCACCCAGGTCGTAGCCGAACTCGGAGAAGGGGACGCCCGGCACCACCGCAGCCCGGCGCATCTGTGCCTCCACGAAGTCGGGGTCGGCCTGCGGATCCATCGATTCACGCAGTGCATCGAGATCGCCGGAGCGAACCGCACGCGCCCATTGGTCGAGGAGAACGGTCACATCGGCACGGCGCTGCTGATCGTAGGTCGGCGGGTTCGGAGCGGCTGTCACGTCGGCGGTCCCAGTGCTGGACGTGCCGTCGAATCGGTGAATCAGGACGACCGAGGCGGCCACGACCACGACGACCACGACTGCAAGCCAGCGCAACCGTGACGATCGGAGGAGAACATGCAACCCGGATGGCCGGTTGGAGGCGCTCATGCCGCCATTCGTCGATCGTCGAGACACACCCTCAGTATCGGCGTGCCCCGTAGTACGGGAACGAGGCCATCGATTGCACCTTCACGGGAACACCGAACGTGGAGGCATGCAGCACGTTGCCGTTTCCGGCGTAGATACCGACGTGTGAGATGTCCGGATAGAACAGGACGACGTCACCCGGCTGCAGATCCTTCTGATCCACCGGAGTTCCGCCTGCTGCCTGCGCCTGGCTCGACCGCGGCAACGTCTTGCCCACCTGCTTGTACGCCCAGACGACCAAACCGGAGCAGTCGAAGCCATCCGGGCCGGTTGCGCCCCAGACGTACGGCTTGCCGATCTGCGTCAGGCCGGCCTGCAACGCGCTGGCCCCCGATCCTGGCGTCAGGTTCTGCAGAATCGTCGAGGGGTCGAAGCCGTCGGGCAGGGCCGAACCGGCCAGAGCCAGTTGCTCCGAGGACGAGAGCGCACTGTAGGCGGCCATGACCTCGGCTATCTGACCCTGCAGCTCGCTCTGTTTGGCCTGAAGGTCGTCGCTGACGGCCTTGGCCTGTTCGGCGGCGACGCGTGCCTGGTCTGCGGCCGTCGTTGCGGCCTGCTCGGCCGTCACTGCATCCGAGCTGGCCTGCTTGAATCGAGCGACCTGGTCGGCGGTCTCCGCAGAGATCACGTCCAGTGCCGACATCTGGTCGAGCAACTGCTGTGGCGAGTCGCTGACCATGACGGCGAACAGTCGGTTGGTCCGCGCACCCTGATAGTTGACGTTGGCAACCTTGTCCATGGCCGGTTTGAGCTGCGCCAACTGCGCTTGCGCTGCGTCCAGGGCTGCACGGCTCTGGTCGACGGCGACCTGTGCGTCGAGTTGCTGCTGGTTCTTGGCGTCGAGATCGATCTGAGCATTGTGCAGAGATTCGGTGGTCTGTTCGGACTGGCGAGAAAGCTCGGCGAGCTCGGTCTGCGCGTCGGACGCGGAGTCGAATCCCGGCTGTGCGGTCGCCGGCGTCATCGGCACCACGGCCATGCATGCGGTCAGTGCGACAGCAACCGCCGAATTGCGGGCAAGCCGCAACGCACGGGTAGATCTCGATATCGCCACGGAAAGCGACTCTCCGTCCTCACACATGTCACCTCGTCCGAGGCAACGGCTTGAAAAGTAGACCGAAAACGAACCATACCCATGCTCTTACGGGCGCGGACGTGAACACGGTCCGAAATCGATGGGGGTTCTAGGTGACAGGTCACAAAGTAAACATCGACCAGGTCTCGATCAGATTACGAACTGGATGCTTCCCTGTCCACCGGACCGGCGTGTCGCGCGGTCCGTGTCCGGATACGACGACAGGGTCGAGCCGATACACGGCTCGACCCTGTCGGTCGGTTCACAACGAACGTCGGTTGCTCGAGTCAGTAACGGCGAGCACCGTCGAACGGCATCGAGTCGACGGGCGCGACCTTGACCGGCACACCGGAGGTGGATGCGTGCACAACGTTGCCGTTGCCGATGTACATGCCCGAGTGCGAGCCGTCGTAGAACGAGACGACGTCACCGGGGGCCAGGCTGTCGCGCGAGACCGGAGTGCCCGCGGCTGCCTGGTCGTAGCTCGTACGGGGCAGGCTGACGCCGGCCTGCTTGTAGGCCCACTGAATCAGCCCCGAGCAGTCGAACGAATCCGGACCCGAAGCGCCGTACACATACGGTGCTCCGATCTTGGATTCTGCGGCCTGAACGGCCTTCGCTGCCGGGGTGACCTGCGGTGCCAATGGCGCACCCGGTGCAGGCGCACCCGGAATGTTGAGGGGAGGGAGGCCCGGGATGTCAGGAATCTCGAAGGTTCCGACGCCGGGAATGGTGAGGGGGGCCGCCATTGCGGGTGCAGCGGGAAGGATGACCACGCCTGCCGTGAGCGCTCCGGCTACGAGGACTCGCCGCAATGATCGGTTGGAAAGTTGTGACGCCACGAAAGATGGTGCTCCGTTTCTTCCTATCGTCCGCCGACCGAGTTAGCTGACGGGTTCGGGCTGGGAAGAGCAGCCCTACCCACCGGCCACCGTGTGGTGGCTCAGCGGGATTCACCCCAGTAGATATCGGGTTCCCGGTACGAACACTCTCGCGAGTGAACGATTAGGCGGTGACTTGCGACGCCACTCCGGTTTGGATTGGCGAGACTCCGCAAGGTCTCAGGAAGGTTACGAAATGGCATACCCCCGTGTCGACCCCAACTCGCCGAGGCGAGCGGATTCGGCTCGATTCTCGCTAGCCGGCGCGCTGATCTCCCGGTGTGTCACGAGTCGATAACAACGGAACCTCGGCGGTGTCGTCGTCGTTCACCACGAGCTTGAGGGTCGGCACGAGACCGACATCGGCGAGCACACCCATGGCACCGAGTTCTTCCTGCTCGAGAGTGATACGAGACGGCGGTCCGACCCACCGCCCGTCCGATCTCGACGGCATCCCCGGAGCCCCCAGAAGCACCGTCACGACGCAGTCCGCGCAGGCGATGTCACGGACCAGGCAGTCACTGCAGTCGATGATCATTGTGATCCTTGTCTCTTTGCGGTTTCCGGCGGCCGAATCGGCCGACGAAGCGAAAGATAACGTCGGGCACCGACAGGTTTCGTGACACGACGACGTTCGAGGGCGCGATGCGCGTTCTTGTCGGAGGTCGGCCCTAACGTCGTCCCGGTGAGCCTGCCCATCCAGCTGACGTTCGACGAACTCGATACTCCGCTGCACGAGACCACGTTCGTCGTCGTCGACCTCGAGACCACCGGCGGCAGCGCAGACACCGAGGCCATCACCGAAATCGGGGCAGTCAAGGTTCGAGGCGGCGAAATTCTCGGTGAGTTCGCCACCCTGATCGACCCGGGCAGGTCCATCCCGCCGTACATCGTGGAGCTGACCGGCATCACATCGGCGATGCTCATCGGCGCGCCGCGCATCGAGCGGGTTCTCCCCGGTTTCCTCGAATTCGCCCGAGGTTCGGTGCTGGTGGCACACAACGCCGGCTTCGACACGGGATTCCTCAAGGCCGCCGCAAGTCGTCTCGACATTGCGTGGCCACGGTTTCAGGTGCTGTGCACGGTCAAGCTGGCTCGTCGAGTTCTGACCCGCGACGAAGCCCCGTCGGTGAAGCTGTCCGCACTCTCGACTCTGTTCCGATCCGGCACCAGGCCGACCCACCGCGCACTCGACGACGCCCGGGCGACCGTCGACGTCCTGCACGGCCTCATCGAACGGGTGGGCAATCAGGGGGTTCACAGCTACGCCGAGTTGGTCGACTACCTTCCCGCGGTGTCGGCCGGCCAGCGCGCCAAACGTGGGCTGGCTGCTCATCTTCCCGGTACGCCCGGCGTCTATCTGTTCCGCGGCCCGTCCGACGAGGTCCTCTACGTCGGTACGTCCAACAACCTCAAGCGACGCGTGCGCAACTACTTCACCGGCTCGGAGACGAGAGGCCGGATGAAGGAGATGGTCGCACTGGCCACCCGCGTCGACCACGTCGAGTGTGCGCACGCGCTCGAGGCCGGGGTCCGCGAGCTACGCCTGCTCTCGGCGCACGTTCCGCCGTACAACCGCCGCTCGAAGTTCCCCAGGAAGGGGTGGTGGATCACGCTGACCGACGAGGCGTTCCCTCGCCTGTCGATCGTTCGCACACCGGCACCGAACAGTCTCGGACCGTTCTCGGTTCGCGGCGACGCCGCAGAGGCCGCGGCGCTCGTCGCGGAGTTCTGCCGCCTACGAACGTGCACGCGCCGTCTGGCTCGCTCGGTTCGTCACGGTGACCACTGCCCGGCAATCGACGTCGGAGGCTGCCCTGCGGCTCTGTCCGGCCCGTTGACGGCCGACGAGTACTCGGATGCCCCGACGCAGTTTCTCGCGCTCGTGTGCGGTCAGGACGACGCCGTTCTCTATTCCATGCGCCGCCGCGTCGCCGAGCTCGCGGACAAGGAGCTGTACGAGACGGCTGCTCGTCTGCGCGATCGAATCGCGATCACCGTCGATGCACTGCGCAGGATGCACCGATCGGCAGCGGTGGCCGCCATTGCCGAACTCGTTGCGGCGAAGCGGACGGCCGACGGCGGGTGGGAGTTGATCGTGGTGCGCTTCGGCCGTCTGGCCGGCGCTGCCGTCGCACCGCGCGGAGTGCATCCGATGCCCGTTGTCGACGCCATCACCGCGTCGGCCGAAACGGTGCTGCCCGATACGACCCCGCTTCGCGGCGCGCCGCCGGAGGAAGTGGGACTGATCGCGGCCTGGCTGCGCACGGACGGAGTCCGGATCGTGCGGACGAGCAGTGGGTACTGCAGCCCGGCACGGTCGGCGGGTTCGTGGGAGTCGTGGTGTCGGACGGCGAGAGAAGCAGCGAGGGCAGGAGTGGAGCCTGCGGAACGACCATTCAGGGCAGGAGTGGAGCCTGTGGAGCAGCTCTCGGGGAATGGCAGCCACTAGGGTCTGGGGTAGCTCGCGTCGGACACCGAGCTCGAGATGCTTGAGGAGCACAGATGATCAATGCCATCGTCTTGATCGACGCCGAGGCCGACTTGATTCCGGAGGCGGCCCAGGCCGTTGCCGATGTCGACGGGGTGTCGGAGGTCTATTCGTGTGCTGGGGATGTCGATTTGATCGCCATCGTCAAGGTTCGCGATCATGCTTCGATCGCAGAGGTCATCACCAAGCACATCAATCGTGTGCGGGGTGTACGCAGCACCACCACTCACATTGCGTTCCAGTCCTATTCGAGTTCCGATGTCGATGCGGGGTTCTCGATAGGCGAGTAGGCGCGCTCTGTGTCGGTCGGTGAGGTGTCAGTCGGCGAGTTCGGTGGTGCACCGACCCCAGTCGGCGAGTAACCGTGCTGCCGCGCCTGAATCGACTGCCTTTGCGGCAGTGGCCAATCCGGCTTCGATCCGGGCGTGGAGGTCGTCGGACACGCCATGGTGCGCTGCCATCGCTGCGGCGGCATTGAGCAGTACTGCGTCGCGGACGGGGCCGTGCTCACCGGCGAACACGCGGTGCGCCACGGCCGCGTTGAATTCTGCGTCTCCGCCTCTGAGTGCTTCGATGGGCGCTCGGGCGATGCCGTAATCGAGGGGGTCGATCGTCTCGACGGTCACCGAACCACCGGACACCACGTGCACGGTCGTGGTGGTGGACAGGGTGATCTCGTCCAGTCCGTCGTCGCCGCGGACGACCAGGACCGAGCTGCCGCGTCCGGCGAACACGTCCGCCATCACGGGAGCCAGACTCTCGAACGCGCAGCCGATCAGGCCTGCGCGCGGGCGGCCGGGGTTGGTCAGTGGCCCCAGCACGTTGAACACCGTCGGGATGCCGATCTCTTTGCGCGGTGCCGCGGCGAAGCGCAGTGCAGGATGGTGGATCGGCGCGAAGCAGAATCCGATACCGACCTGTTCGACGCTCGACGCGACCGCGTCGGCTCCGAGAGTCACCCGCACACCCAGTGCTTCGAGGACATCGGTCGTGCCGCTCTTGGACGACGCTGCGCGGTTGCCGTGCTTGACCACTCGCACCCCGCTGGCGGCCACGACGATCGCGGCCATCGTGGAGATGTTGACGGTGTCTGCCCCGTCACCTCCGGTGCCCACGACGTCGACGGCGTCGGTGTCGGTATCCACCAGCACCGCATGCGCGAGCATGGACTCGGCCAGACCGCTCACCTCGGCCGGAGTCGGCCCTTTCATCCTGAGTGCGACCCCGAAGGCAGCGATCTGGGCGGCGCTCGCATTGTCGGCCATGATCTCGTCCATGGCCCAGCCGGTGTCGGCGCTGGACAGGTCGGTGTGCGTCGTCAACGCGCCGAGAATTCGACGCCAGGTACGCGGCTGTTCGTCGCTGATCGCTGCGGTCATGGTGGTTCTGCCGTGCCCTTCTGCCGTCGATGCACTCGGTGCCGTGGAAGCTTAGCCAGACGCCGCGTCGGGCTGTGCGGGCTGCAGTGCGTCCCACCCGAGCACGGCTCCCCCTCGACGCTGGGCGAGGCCCGCCATGCGAGAACGCTCCTGCGAGCAGTGCAAGGCGTCGAGCACTTGAACCCGTTGCAGAACCAGAGGCACACCGTCGTCCACCCGAGGGCGGTAGCCGGTGCTCTCCGGTAGTTCGGCGGCCGGTCCCACTTCGTAGCCGTCCTGAGCCGCAACCGCCGCAGCGTCCTCGACTTGGTTGGAGGGCAACACCAGATGATGGCGGAGCACCACGTCTGCCGCTTCCGTCCACGCCGGCTGGGTCCTCGCTGCTTCATCGAGCACGGCCGAACATGCCTGTGCATCGTCGAAGCAACTCGCCACTGTCACGAGGTCGTCGCGGGCGGGGTCCAGAGGTTCTACCGTCGATCGCGAGAACAGTCTCCGAAACCATCCACCCTCGGTGCGCTTTGCCATGAGGCCAGCCTTGCACGACTGGACCCTACCGGCCCGTACAGGTCCTCTGACCAGCACGGGAACAAGGACGCACCCGGATTCGTTCCGACGCGACGCGCCAAGAGCGGACCCGGATATGCCTTCCGTACTACGACGGGTCATACTTCTCTTTGTGACGAGCGCTGTAGGGACTCAAGGATCGGCAATCACCCAACGCGTGCACTCGCTGAACCGTCCCAATATGGTCAGCGTCGGCACGATCGTGTGGCTGTCGAGTGAACTCATGTTCTTCGCCGGGCTGTTTGCGATGTACTTCGTCGCACGCGCCCAAGCGAATGGAATCTGGCCGCCGGAGCCGACGGAGCTGAACCTCGCTCTCGCTGTGCCGGTGACTGCGGTGCTGATCGCATCGTCGTTCACCTGCCAGCTGGGTGTGTTCGCCGCCGAGCGAGGTGACGTCTTCGGACTGCGCCGCTGGTACATCATCACTCTGGTGATGGGCACGTTCTTCGTGGCCGGCCAGGCGTACGAGTACTACCACATGGTCCACGAGGGCACGACGATCTCGAGCAGCGTGTACGGCTCGGTCTTCTACATCACGACCGGCTTCCACGGACTGCACGTGATCGGCGGACTCATCGCCTTCGTCTTCCTGATCACCAGAACTCTGGTCAGCAAGTTCACGCCCGCGCAGGCCACCGCCGCCATCGTCGTTTCGTACTACTGGCACTTCGTCGACATCGTCTGGATTGCCCTCTTCGCAACTATCTACTTCATCCGCTAGTGACAGTCAGCACGCCAAAGATAACGAGCGACCGGATTCAGCCCCCGACGTTCGGTCCGTCCCGACACGACAAGGGATAGAAGATGAGTTCATCTCCCCCAGCAGCATCCGACGACAACGCCGCCTCCAAGACGAGACGGCAGCGTAAGACGCGCCGACGCATCACCGGTGCGCTCGTTCTGATGATGGGCCTTCTGAGCGCAGGATTCCTCGCTTCGGCTCTGACGCCGACTCCGCAGGTCGCGACCGCCGATACCGATTCGGCAGCGCTGATCCGCGAGGGCAAGCAGCTCTACGACACGTCCTGCGTCACGTGCCACGGTGCCAACCTGCAGGGTGTTCAGGATCGCGGACCGAGCCTCATCGGCGTCGGCGAAGCGGCCGTGTACTTCCAGGTGTCGAGTGGTCGTATGCCTGCCGTTCGCAACGAGGCACAGGCGATCCGCAAGCCACCGAAGTTCGACGACAAGCAGATCGACGCCCTCGGTGCCTATATCCAGGCCAACGGTGGCGGACCGACGGTGCTCCTCGACGAGAACGGCGAGATCGCTCAGGAGTCGCTGCGCGGCAACGACATCGGACGCGGAAGCGAGTTGTTCCGTCTCAACTGCGCCTCCTGCCACAACTTCACCGGCCTCGGCGGAGCTCTCTCCTCGGGCAAGTTCGCACCCCCGCTCGGACCCGCGAACGAGCAGGAGATCTACACCGCGATGGTCACCGGTCCGCAGAACATGCCGAAGTTCTCCGATCGCCAGCTGACGCTGGAAGAGAAGTCGGACATCATCGCCTACATCAAGTCGTCCACCGAGACGCTGCCCGCAGGCGGTTGGAGCATCGGCGGATTCGGTCCCGGTACCGAGATGATCGCTATCTGGACGGTCGGCATCATCGCCGTCGTCGGAGCAACTTTGTGGATCGGAGCTAGATCATGACCGACGGCGATTCCGGCCGTAAGGACGCGAACAACGACGACGAAGCCGGACGCAAGGACGCACCCGGCGCCGAGGGCGTGAACGCGGACAAGAAGTACACCGACGAGGAACTCGCCGCGCTCAGCCGCGACGACCTGGTCAAACTCGGCACCAACCTCGACGGTGTCGACGTCGCTTTCCGCCGTAACCGTTGGGCTGTGGAAGGTACTCGCGCCGAGAAGCGTGCCGAGCGCAGCGTCGCGATCTGGTTCGCGATCGCCGGCCTCGCCGCAGTCGCTTTCATCGGCATCTACCTGTTCTGGCCGTGGCAGTACGCCGGTATCGGCGAAGAGAACTACATCGCGTACTCGCTGTACACCCCGCTCATCGGCGGAACGATGGGCCTGGCGATCCTCGCCGTCGGTATCGGTGCGGTGCAGTTCACCAAGAAGTTCATCCCCGAAGAGGTCTCCATCCAGGACCGTCACGACGGCGGTTCGTCGGAGACGGACCGCAAGACGCTCGTGGCGCAGCTCGGCGACTCCCTCGACACGTCGACCATCGGTCGTCGCAAGGTGATCAAGCGCTCGCTCTACTTCGGCGGCGGCGCGCTGGGCATCATGGCACTGCTTCCCCTCGGCGGACTGATCAAGAACCCCTGGGCCAAGGGCGAAGATTCGCCGTTGTGGGTATCCGGTTGGACTCCTCGCTACGATGGAGAGACCATCTACCTCCGACGAGACACCGGGCGACCGGAAGATGTCGTTCTCGTTCGGCCCGAGGACTTGGACGCTGGTGCCATGGAGACCGTATTCCCGTTCCGTGAAGCGGACCGCGAGAGCGAGCACGATCTGCTCGTTTCTCTGCGTGGAATTCGTAACTCGGTCATGCTCATCCGCCTTCGCTCGGACGACGCCAGCACGGTCGTCAAACGCAAGGGCCAGGAAAGCTTCAATTACGGCGATTACTTCGCCTACTCCAAGATCTGCACGCACCTGGGTTGCCCGACATCGTTGTACGAGCAGCAGACCAACCGAATTCTGTGCCCTTGCCACCAGTCGCAGTTCAACGCGCTCGAGTACGGCAAGCCGATCTTCGGACCGGCTGCGCGTGCGCTGCCCCAACTTCCCATCACTGTCAACGAAGAGGGATTCCTCGTCGCTTCGGGAGACTTCACCGAAGCACTGGGACCCGCCTTCTGGGAACGTCGTCCGGAGCGTGACTCATGAGTACATTGCAAACCCTCGCCGCCAAGCAGGCCGACGGCGTAGACAGTCGCTATCACCTGGCACCTGGACTGCGACGCCAGATCAACAAGGTGTTCCCCACCCACTGGTCGTTCCTGCTCGGTGAGATCGCGCTGTACAGCTTCGTCATCCTGCTGATCTCGGGCGTGTTCCTCACCCTGTTCTTCGATCCGTCGCTCAGCGAGGTCGTGTACGAAGGTGCGTACACCCCGCTCAACGGCGTGACGATGTCCAAGGCATACGCGACCGCTCTCGACATCACGTTCGAGGTTCGCGGCGGTCTGTTCATGCGGCAGATTCACCACTGGGCCGCCCTGATGTTCGCGGCCTCGATCATCGTGCACATGATGCGCATCTTCTTCACCGGCGCGTTCCGTCGCCCGCGTGAGGCCAACTGGGTCATCGGCTGCCTGCTGCTCATCCTCGCGATGTTCGAGGGCTTCTTCGGCTACTCGCTCCCCGACGATCTGCTCTCCGGCACCGGCCTCCGCGCAGCTCTCGGTGGCATCACGATGAGCATCCCGATCATCGGTACGTGGATGCACTGGCTCATCTTCGACGGCGACTTCCCCGGCACGATCATCATCCCGCGCCTGTACGTCGCTCACGTTCTTCTTCTACCGGCCATCATTCTGGCGCTGATCGCAGCCCACCTGGCCCTGGTCTGGTACCAGAAGCACACCCAGTTCCCCGGACCCGGCCGCACAGAGCAGAACGTCGTCGGCGTTCGTATTCTCCCGGTCTTCGCAGTCAAGTCCGGTGCCTTCTTCGCCGTCACCTTCGGTGTGCTGGCAGCAATGGGCGGACTGCTTCAGATCAACCCGATCTGGAATCTCGGACCGTACAACCCGTCGCAAGTGTCGGCAGGTGTTCAGCCCGACTTCTATCTGATGTGGACCGACGGTATGGCGCGACTGTGGCCTGCCTGGGAGATATACATCGCCGGCCGCTACACGATCCCAGCAGTGTTCTGGGTGGCCGTGATCATGGGTCTCGTCTTCGCCGTGATGATCGCCTACCCGTGGATCGAGAAGCGTCTCACCGGAGACACTGCGCATCACAACCTGCTGCAGCGTCCCCGCGACGTTCCGGTGCGTACCGCGATCGGCGCGATGGCTCTCACGTTCTACGTGATCCTCACGCTCTCGTGCATCAACGACCTCATCGCGTACAAGTTCGACATCTCGCTCAACGCGATGACGTGGATCGGTCGTATCGGAATTCTCACCATGCCTCCGCTCGCGTACTTCATCGCATACCGATTCTGCATCGGCTTGCAGCGCAGTGACCGGGCAGTTCTCGAGCACGGCATCGAAACCGGAATCATCAAGCGACTCCCGCACGGCCAGTACGTGGAAATCCACCAGCCGCTCGGACCGGTCGACGATCACGGACACCCGATCCCCCTCGATTACCAGGGCGCACCCGTTCCCAAGAAGATGAACAAGCTCGGCTCGGCCGGAAAGCCCGGCTCGGGATCGCTGTTCAGTCCGGATCCGGTGGCACAGAGCAAGGCTCTCGAAGACGCCCTTCACAAGGGCGAACACGAGCAGCTCACGATGCTCCGCAACTACCAGGCGGGCATTCACGGTAATGGCCACGCGAACGGTAACGGTCACTCGAACGGCAACGGCCACTCGAACGGCAACGGCAATGGACTCCACTCGGACGAGGACACTGCAATCGCTTCGGGCCGAAGCGACAACGACAGAGAACGCTGACATCTGACAGAGTCCGAAAAGAGGGCGACACCGGCAACGGTGTCGCCCTCTTTTCTTGTCTACGAACATCATTCCGGGGTCGACCCCTCGCGAACCCTCTGGGGCAGTACGGCTCCACGTGGGCGGGAAGACCTGACGGCCCCTCCCCTCCCCCACCGGCGGATGACCCGCCCGGTGTATCGACCGATCTCGGCTCAGGGGTTCGCGACAACCGGTATTACTATCGGTCTCATGGTCCGTATTCCCCTCACCCCCGGCGAACTCGCCCGAGGTGCCAGGCTCGGCTCTGCTCTCCGTCATGCCCGTGGTGGCCGAACCATGACCGACGTCGCCGATACGGCCGGCATCTCGGTCGAAACTCTGCGGAAGATCGAGACCGGCCGAATTCCGACGCCTGCATTCTTCACCGTCGCCGCGTTGTGCGGTGCGCTGAACATCTCTCTCGATTCGCTTGCCGATTCGACGTCCAGCTCCGTTCGGCCCCACTCGGAGGCCGACGTCTCCTGAGGGCCCCACCTCTCCCGTTCACCTCACAGCGCCGTGAGTCGGCCATTCCGTCGGCCCGTGGTCCATACAGCAGAAAAGGGCCCCGGTCGCTCGTGAGAACGACCGGGGCCCTTTTCGGGTGCAACTGGTGGAGTCAGTGGCGCTCGGCACCTACGTGGTACTCGAAGACCAAACCTGCCGCCGCAACGATGACGCACACGACGCCCAGCGCGATGAGCCACGGCTGGAAGAAGGCGAAGCCGATGGCGGTGACGGCTGCGAAGGCTGCCAGCACGATCGGCCAGAAGCTGCCGGGGCTGAAGAAGCCCAAGTCGCCTGCACCGTCGCTCACCTCGGCGTCGTCGAAGTCCTCGGGACGTGTGTCGAGGCGTCGGGCGACGAACCTGAAGTAGGTACCGATGATCAGTGTCAGACCCACCGACAGGAAGATCGCGGTGACTCCTGCCCACTCCACTCCTGTGCGGCTCAGGCCCGTGAACAACGTGTACACGATGCCGACCAGGAGGAAGAAGACAGTGAGGATTTCGAAGATCTTGGCTTCGATTTTCATATCAGCATGCTTCCTTGGTCAGTTGCCTTCAGCGACAGCGGCTGTTCGGAGGGTGCGGTCGGTCGCGAACGGCGCGGTGCTCGTTGCGAGGGGGCTCTCGCCGATGGCTTCGAGTGCCTGCGCGTTGGTCAGCGCTTCTCCGCCTTCGGACAGGGGCTTGCGAAGCTCGATGTACTGCTCGAACCGCTCCGGAGAGACGGCACGAACCTCGAAGTTCATCATCGAGTGGAAGGTGCCACACATCTCGGTGCACCGTCCGACGAAGGAGCCTTCGCGTTCGATTTCGCTGATCTGGAAGACGTTGTCGGAGTGGTTCTCCTCGGGGTTCGGGAGAACGTCACGCTTGAACAGGAATTCCGGAACCCAGAATCCGTGGATGACGTCCGAGGACGCGAGCACGAACTCGATGCGCTTGCCGGTCGGCAGAACCAGCACCGGGATCTCTTCGCTGGAGCCGACCGTTTCGATCTTGTTGTAGTGCAGGTACGACAGATCCTGCGTGGATGCTCCGTTGATCGGTCCTGGAACGAACTCGCCGTCCTCGCTGCCCTCGGCACCTTCACCCGGGGTGGCGGCGGCCTCGGCGGCAGCCTGCTCTTCCTCGTCGGTGCCCTCGTACTTCGCGGCACCGTCCTTGAGGTCGATGGTCCGGTACCCGAACTTCCAGTTCCACTGGTACGCCGTGACGTCGACCTGGACGTCGGGATCGGCCTGCTTCTCGTCGACGTAGTTCTGCACCACGACGGTGAAGTAGAACAGCACGGCGATGATCACGAACGGAACCGCCGTGTAGAACAGCTCGAGCGGTACGTTGTAGGCCGTCTGGCGGGGGAACTCCGGTGAGCTCTTCTTCTTGCGGTGGAACAGCACCACCCAGAAGATGAGAACCCACACGATGATGCCCATGACCAGGGCTGCAATGACCGACCACGTCCACAGGTCGCCGATGCGTCGCCCCTGAGGGGTGACGCCCGAGGCGAAACCGAAATTGAGTACGTTGTCGCTGCTGATGGAACAGCCCGACAGCATCAACGCGGCTACACCGAGAAATGCTGTCAGCCCCGCTCGCCGAAGGATCCGACTCTGCGCCACGTTCACGCCTTCCTGATTGCCCACCACTGAAGAATAAGGGCTTCCACATGGAGATGCCCGAGTACTACGCAGCGTAGACCAAAGCCGCCGGAGAACCACCCTTGGGTCGTTACCTACGTCCGAGCGTGTCTGCGGCATACTCGGATCCTGATCTACAGTCCCGCTGACGACACTCGCGGAGACCAGGACCCCTGCACTGTCCCCAACTGCGAGAAGAGGTAGCAGACGCTGTGTGTGGACTGCTCGGAGTACTCACGTCTCACGGAACGACCGCCGCCGGAGTCGAACTCGTCGCTTCGGCGACCCATTGCATGCGACACCGCGGTCCGGACGAGCCCGGTGGCACCTGGCATGACGACGACGTCGTCTACGGCTTCAATCGGTTGTCCTTCATCGACATCGAACACTCCCATCAGCCGATGCGTTGGGGTCCGCCCGAGTCCCCGAACCGGTACGCACTCGTCTTCAACGGCGAGATCTACAACTATCTGGAACTGCGTGCCGAACTGGCTCGCGACCACGGTGCCGAGTTCACCACCGAGGGTGACAGCGAGTCGATCGTCGCGGCGTTCCACTACTGGGGCCCTGCTGCAGTACAGCGACTGCGAGGCATGTTCGCATTCGCCGTCTGGGACACCGAGACCCGCGAGATGTTCATCGCCCGCGATCCCTTCGGCATCAAGCCGCTGTTCCTGGCCACCGGGCCTGGCGGCACCGCGTTCGGTAGTGAGAAGAAGAGCGTGCTCGAGCTGATGGAGCTGCTCGGAGTCGACACAGATCTCGACCCGCGCGCCATCGAGCACTACACCGTGCTGCAGTACGTCCCCGAGCCCGAAACCCTGCACGCAGGCGTTCGTCGGCTCGAATCCGGCTGCTATGCCACCCTGTCCCCCGGTACACCGGCGAAGGTCACCCGGTACTTCACACCGAAGTTTCCGGTGCAGCCCTTCGCGCCCGGCAGCGAGAAGGCGCGCTACCAGGAGATCGCCGAGGCACTAGAGGACTCGGTTGCCAAACACATGCGCGCCGACGTCACCGTCGGCTCGTTTCTCTCCGGCGGCATCGATTCGACGGCCATCGCGGCTCTGGCGATTCGTCACAATCCCGACCTGATCACGTTCACCACCGGATTCGAGCGCGAGGGCTACTCCGAGGTCGACGTGGCAGCGGAGTCGGCGGCCGCCATCGGTGCCCGGCACATCGTGAAGGTCGTCGGGCCCGAAGAGTTCGCAGCGTCCATCCCCGAGATCGTCTGGTATCTGGACGATCCTGTGGCCGACCCCGCGTTGGTGCCGCTGTACTTCGTCGCCAAGGAAGCACGCAAGCACGTGAAGGTCGTGCTCTCCGGTGAAGGTGCGGACGAGTTGTTCGGCGGCTACACCATCTACCGCGAACCGCTGTCGTTGAAGCCGTTCGAGTCGCTTCCCGCCTTCCTTCGACGTGCGGCCGGCTCGTTGAGCGAGCGAATCCCGGAGGGCACGCGCGGCAAGAGCCTGCTCAACCGTGGGTCGATGACTCTCGAAGAGCGGTACTACGGCAACGCTCGCAGCTTCAACGACGCGCAGTTGCGTTCGGTGTTGCGCGAGTTCCGATCCGAGTGGACCCATCAGGACGTCACC
This sequence comes from Rhodococcus sp. NPDC076796, assembly GCF_040702765.1. NCBI lineage: Bacteria > Bacillati > Actinomycetota > Actinomycetes > Mycobacteriales > Nocardiaceae > Rhodococcus > Rhodococcus sp. NPDC076796. The sequence continues at coordinate 200,549 of NZ_JBFBMS010000008.1, forward strand.
GCGCCGATCTACGCGCAGTCGCAGGGATGGGATCCGGTGGCTCGTATGCAGCACCTGGATCTGTTCACCTGGTTGCGCGGCGACATTCTGGTCAAGGCAGACAAGATCACCATGGCGAACTCACTCGAGCTGCGAGTCCCGTTCCTGGACTCCGAGGTTTACAAGGTCGCCGAGAAGCTCCCGCTCGAGCAGAAGATCACCAAGAGCACCACCAAGTACGCTCTGCGTCAGGCACTCGAGGGAATCGTTCCCGGTCATGTACTGCATCGCGCCAAGCTGGGATTCCCTGTGCCACTGCGCCATTGGCTGCGTGGCACGGAACTCTTCGACTGGGCGCACCAGCAGATCGCCGATTCGCAGACCGATCACCTGCTGAACAAGGCCGCCGTCGTCGCCATGCTCGACGACCACCGCGCCGGCAAGTCCGATCACAGCCGTCGACTGTGGACGCTGCTGATCTTCATGGTGTGGCACGGGATCTTCGTCGAGAAGCGCATCGTGCCGCAGATCGCCGAACCGGAGTACCCGGTCAACATCTGACCGGTACGCCCGTCTCCCCCGGGATCAATGTGGATTCCAGTTGCACTGGACCCCGTGGGTTGGACCGTTAATAGAAATCCTAGGCCGCGAGGGCCTGCGCTCGGTATCGCACCGGGCTCAGGCCGTCGAGGCGTA